>CAZOEL010000010.1:0-107552 GCA_964578835.1 uncultured Syntrophobacteraceae bacterium
AGGACACAGAGATTTAAGAGCTTATTTTTAAAAGCTTTTCTCTGTGTCCTCTGTGCCTCTGTGGTGCACCCATGATTTTTAAGCCTCGAATGACTAGATAACATTGACCCCATGACTATGATCCAAAGCCCGGTTGCTTGTTCCTTGGGCGAGGACTCCTTTAATGTCTTTCGGCTCTTTCGATATCATATTTGTTATTTTGCTCATCATTGCAAACGGTCTTTTTTCGATGAGCGAGATAGCCATCATCTCATCGCGGAAAGCGCGTCTCCAGCAGTGGGCGGAAGATGGCGACGCCAAGGCCCGGGTTGCTCTCGATCTCGCCAATTCACCCAATCTTTTTCTTTCGACCGTCCAGATCGGCATCACGCTTGTCGGCGTTTTGAGCGGGGCGTTCGGCGGGGCCACCATTGCCGGGCGATTGGCCGCAGCGTTGGATCGTTTCCCCGCCATCGCTCCCTTTAGCGAGTCTCTTTCCTTAGGCATCGTGGTGCTCATCATCACCTACCTCTCCCTTGTCATCGGAGAGCTCGCGCCGAAGCGGCTTGCTTTGAACAACCCCGAGCGGATCGCATCCGCTGTCGCAAACCCGATGCGAATCCTTTCCGTAGTTGCTTCTCCGGCCATTCGGCTTCTCAGCGCCTCCACGGAATTTGTCCTGCGCGCGATGGGCATGCGGCCTTCCAGCGAGCCTCCCATCACAGAAGAAGAGATTAAGGTGCTGATCGAGCAGGGCACCCTTGCGGGCATTTTCGAGGAAGCCGAGCAGGAGATGGTCGAGCGCATATTCCGGATGGGGGACCGAAGGGTAGGGGTGCTCATGACGCCCCGAAAGAAGATCGAGTGGCTGGACATCAACGAGCCCGTAGGCAAATTGCGGCGACAGATCGCGAGGAGCAACTATTCCAGGTTTCCGGTCGCTCAGGGAAGACTCACGAACATACTCGGCATCGTGCATGTGAGGGATCTGCTGGCCCGCAGCCTGACGGGACAGCCTTTCAGCCTGAAGGCGTCTCTTCAGAAGCCTTTGTTTGTCCACGAGAACATGCACGTGTTGAAAGTCATGGAGCTCTTCCGGACTTCCGGCATGCAGTCGGCGCTTGTTATTGACGAATATGGCACGATTGAAGGGCTCGTTACCTTAAACGATATCCTGGAATCCATTATCGGCGATATCCCGTCGGGATACGAGCAGGAGGGGCCGAGGGTCGTCGAGCGGGAGGACGGCTCCTGGCTCGTCGATGGCATGCTGCCGGTCGACGAATTCAAGGAATTGTTCGATCTCAGAAACCTCCCTGAGGATAAGATCGGTCATTATCAGACCCTTGGCGGCTTCGTGATGACCTATCTGAAGCGTATTCCGACTGCGGGAGACTTCTTTACGTGCGTCGGTTTGCGCTTCGAGGTCCTGGACATGGACGGCCATCGCGTGGACAAGGTTCTGGTTCAGGCTCTCCCGAAAGAACCGCAGGAAAACGATGAAGAAAAGGATGAGAAATAACCGCCCTGCGTCAGTGTTTCCTCAGCGCGGTCAGAACGCTTCGCAGCTCTTCCAGATCGAGATCGTCAATATCTATAACCTCCCCTGTTTTCACCGGCAAAATGAAGTGTAGAGTGCTCCCCACCTTCTTCTTGTCCATTTTAATGGCTGAAAGAATCGCTTCGGGAAGGAAAGAAAGAGGTATCCTGACGGGGAGCTTCCAGAACCTGCAGAGGTTTTCCATCCGCTCGAGATCCGTTTCGGAGATCTTTCCCAATCGAGCTGCCAGCGTCGTCGCCGCCACGAGTCCCATCGCCACGGCGTCGCCGTGATGAATGCTGTAGTCGCTCAGCTTCTCGATGGCGTGGCCGACGGTGTGCCCAAGATTGAGCACCCTCCGGTATCCGGCTTCCTTCTCATCGGACTGAACGACTTTTGCCTTGAGAATGCAGCAGGCGGAGACGATGCGCAGGATCGCTTCGGACTCGCGGCGCTCGATGGCTTCGGCATGGCTTTCGAGATACTTCCAGAGAACCTCGTCCCCAATCATGGCGGTTTTGATCACTTCCGCCATGCCTTGCCTGAATTCTTCTTCCGGAAGCGTATCCAGGAACTGCGGGTCCATCCAGATGGCCTGAGGCTGGTGGAATGTTCCGAGGAGGTTTTTTCCTTCCGGGAGGTCCACGCCCGTCTTGCCGCCTATGCTGCTGTCGACCTGCGCAAGCAGAGTCGTGGGAATCTGAAAGTGAGGAATTCCCCGCATGTATATCGACGCCAGAAAACCGACGACATCGCCGGTTACCCCTCCGCCCACAGCCACGAGAGCGCTTCCTCTATCCGCGCCCGCTCGCGCCAGTTGCCGAGACAGCTCCTCGAGAGCGGAGAGTCGCTTATTGGATTCCGAGGCGGCGAAAAGAATGACGCGCCCGCTCTCGAGCCCGGGCCAGCCCAACTCGGCAATGCGCTTCCACCAGAGCCGCCATACATTTTCATCCCAGATCCAATAAGCGACACGGCCGTTGAGGTATGAGTCCAGCGCTTCGGGAATTTCCCGCAGAAGGCCTTCTTCTATGACGACTTTGGAAATTCTCGAAGGAGTTTCCGGCAATTCGATGGAGAAATTCATCCTGTTTTCCTTTATCCTGTTCGGGAGTCGCAGGTTGGGCTCTCATCCTTGACGGATTCCGCGCCGCAGCATCCCGAGCACCCGGAGCAGGACGGAGCTTTGGAGCGGAAAATCCGAATATAATGACGCGCTACATAAACCGCGACACACGCAACCAAAATCAAAACAAAAGCAGTCTGCCACATACAACCTGACTCCTTATTCATACCCACGTCGCCCAAAAAATGCAAATGCGCATAGAGTACAGCGCACGCCCGCAACCTCCCACGCACAGCGCCTGGCTCCCCCAAAACAACGCCCGGCTTATTGCCCAAGTCCCATCCACCGACCGGATTGGTAGACCAGAGCGGCGATAATGAAGGCGGTTGCGGTGTTGAAGATCATCGAGAAGGCTCCCCACTTCCATGCTCCGGATTCCTTGACGATGCAGGTTACGGTTGCGAAGCACGGGGCGTAGAGCATGATGAAAAGAATGAGCGCGAAGGCCTTGAGCGGACTCCACGCAGGGTCTTTGGCCAGGCGCGCGCTAAGTGAAATATCGTCCTCTTCGCTGACTTTCCCGAGGGAGTAGGCCGTTCCGAAGGTCGAAATAATGAGCTCTTTGGCTGCAAAGCCGGATACGAGCGCGACATTGGTGCGCCAGTCGAAGCCGCAAAAGCGGGTTATGCTCTCGAGCGCCGAGCCCATGCGGCCGGCAAAGGATCTTTTCAGCGCCGCGGTAGCCTCTTCCCGGTCTATCGCTTGGAGCTCCTCGCGGGCTTTGAGCGCCTCGGGAGGAGGATTTCCAGAAGTTTCCCCGGTCACTTTCACAGCGTTTCGAGCTTCCTCCGGCAAGCTGGAAAGCACGTTCTCTCTTTCTTCCTGGTAGATCCGTTTATCCGTTTCCGGCAGTCCCGGGTAGGTCATCAACGCCCAGAACAGGATAGATATCGCGAGTATGATGGTGCCCGCCTTCTGGATGTACTGCCAGGTGCGCTCCCAGGTGTGGATGAGCAGGCCCTTGAAGGTCGGCAGTCTGTAGGGGGGAAGCTCCAGTAGAAAAGGGGTGCTGGGTCCGCGCAGAATGGTCGAGCGGATGAGCTTTGCCAGCAGGAGGGCGAAGCTCCAGGATAGAATCGTGATGAGGAACATCATCAGAGCGTGCTTCGAGGGAAAAAATGCGGCGATGAGCATGGCGAAAACAGGAAATTTGGCGCCGCAGTTCATGAAAGGCGCCGTGAGCAGGGTCGCCAGCCGCTCCCTGGAGGTTCTCAAGGTCCTGGTCGCCATAACGCCAGGCACGGCGCAGCCTCCCGCAATGCCGCCAGAGATGATATAAGCCATGACGGAGCTGCCGTGCAGTCCGAAGGTTCTGAACACCCGATCCAGCATGTAGGCGACGCGGGCGAGATACCCGGTGTCCTCGAGAAAGGCGATGGAAAAAAACATGAAGACGATGAGTGGAACAAAGCCGACAACGCCTCCCACCCCGTCGATGATGCCTGAGACGATGAGCGACTTGATGGGACCGTCCGGCAGCGTTGATTCCATGAAACCGCTGAGAGCGCCGAATCCCGCTTCAAGCCAGCTCACGGGCGCTTCGCTGTATTTGAACGTAAACTGGTAGACAATGAAGAGGATGAGCATCATGATGACCGGGCCGAGGAACTGGTTCGTAAGCACCCGGTCCATCTGATCCGAGAGATAGAGTCTGTCTGCCTTCTGACTGCGGCTTACAACTCCGTCCTTGAGGAGCGCGGCGATGAATCCATATCTATGATCCGCAATGATGGCCTCGGGATAGCTGTCGAGAGTCTTCTCGAGGTGGGCGGCTACGTGAGCGGCGGCCGTCTCCAGCTTCTCGGAAAGCTCCGGATTGGCTTCTTTTCCTTTCTGCACGACTTGTTCGTCCGCTTCCAGGTATTTGAGCGCAGCCCAGCGGGACGGAAAGAGATCCGTCAAGAAGCTCTGAGCCTCTATTTCAGATTGCATCTGGTCCAGAACCGGGTCGATATCCGATCCGTACGAAATGCGAAGCGGCTTCCAGGGATTGTTTCGGGCTGCGAGCTCGACTACGGCGCCAAGGAGATCTTCTTTTCCTTTGCCGGTCCTGGCCACCGTTGGAACGACCGGGGCTTCGAGCCGGGCGGAAAGCTCCCCTGCGTTGATCTCGATTCCTCTGCTCGAAGCTGCGTCTATCATGTTCAGAGCAATCACCATCGGGATGCCGAGCTCCATGAGCTGGACCGTGAGATAGAGATTTCTCTCGAGATTGGATGCGTCCACAATGTTGACCACCACCTGCGGAACCTCCTGGACCAGGAAATCCCGCGCCACCAGCTCTTCCAGCGAATAGGCCGTGAGGGAATACGTTCCGGGCAGGTCTACGAGGCGGAGCCTGTTTCCGTTGAGATTGTAGAATCCTTCCTTTTTCTCCACCGTTATGCCGGGGTAGTTGCCGACGTGCTGATGAGAGCCGGTGATGGTGTTGAAAAGAGTGGTCTTCCCGCAGTTGGGATTTCCCGCAAGCGCAATGAGAGTTTCCAAGGCGGTATCGTTCATTCCGTTTCTTCCACCTCGACCTCTATGTAATCAGCTTCGCTGTTTCTTAACGTCAGTGTGAAATCTCGCGTCCGGATTGCAACCGGATCCTTGAGGGGGGCGCGACCCTGAATCTGAATGGAGGCGCCCGGCACAAGGCCCATGTCGCGGATGCGCCTGCCGAGCTCGCCTTTAGCGCTCACCTTGTTGATAGACCCCTTTTGACCTGGCGACATATGGCGCAGAGCAATAACCGGCATAAATAATCCTTACATGCAATGATATAAATTAGTTTATCCTAACTTTTCCCCTCAAAAAAGAAGCGGCTAACCTCAGCCGCTTCCGCTATCCCAACATCACCAAGCTCAAGGGGCCGGGGTGACCAGAATCTTCTGTGAAACGCCTGCGCCGAGGCTCAGTGTTCCGCCATGAACGCGCACAAGGCATGGAGAGCCGCATCCGGCGCAAACCAGCTCCATCACCACGCCGGGATAAATCCCCATAGCCGCCATGCGCCCGCACAGATTGCGTCCTCCGGCAATGCTGGACACCCTGAGCTTTTCTCCCGCGGGAGCATCGGATAAGCGCACCGCGCCCTCGCCGGAAGATGTTTTCACGCTTCCGAAAGGATTCATGTTTCTTTGTCTGAAGCAATTAAACATAAAACTCCTCCAACGTTGCCTTTAAGATTATTTGATTTAGGTACACCAAACTTTTTACGTAGTCAATAGCTTTCTGAGGGTTTTGATAATTAGCGACAGTCGCAGGGGCATGGTCATGGACGACGCAGCGGGAGTCTATTGATTTGAGGTCGGTTGCGGGCGTTGGCCGCGGTTGAATTCAAGCTTGACAATCATATCGTTTTTTTCTTTAGTCCTATGAAGGACAAGGGGCTTTTTCGATTACAGAAATCATAAGAACTGACGGAATGGTTTTTGCCGCATAAGTGGTGAAGATCTGGAAAAAATAGTGTAAACTTCATCTATCTCCTTTGCTTGCGCTTGTTTGGCGCAAAGACTATGGAGCTTTTGGGGCTAGCACAGTTTTTTCTATCGTCGAGGCTCATTATCGGCAATATTGGCAAACCGGAAGAGAGTGGGGCGTAATTCCGACGGAGCCGGTTCGGCAGGTATTTTCATATAAAAGAGGGGCAAATTGATAAATGCTTAATTTTCAGAAAGCGCGCGACCGGATGGTTGAAAGCCAGCTCATGAGCCGGGGGATTGTGGACCAGCGCGTACTCGAGGCGATGCGCAAGGTTCCCCGGCACATGTTTGTGGATGAAGCCCTCCAGGAGCAGGCCTACAGCGATCATCCTCTTCCAATAGGCGATAAGCAGACCATTTCGCAGCCGTATGTGGTTGCTTGGATGACCGAAACCTTGAAGCTCCTCGGCCGGGAGAAGATTCTTGAAATCGGCACGGGCTCGGGGTATCAGGCTGCCATTCTTGCCGAGCTGGGAAGCAGGGTGTTCTCCATCGAACGGCTTCCCGCCCTGGCGTATAGAGCGAATCAGACTCTTCAAAAACTGGGATATAAGAACGTCATCGTAAGGGTGGCGGACGGCACGTTGGGGTGGCCTGACGAGGCGCCTTTTGACGCGATTATAGTGACGGCTGGAGCGCCCAAGGTCCCTCAACCGCTTGTGGACCAGCTGGCGATGGGGGGGCGCCTTGTCATTCCGACCGGAGATCGCCTCTCCCAGGAGCTCATGCTGGTGGAGCGCGTTCCGGAAGGCATAAGAAAGACCAATCTTGGCGGGGTCCGATTCGTCGATCTCGTGGGCAAATGGGCATGGGAAGAATAGGAAGCAATTCCAGACCATTGGTTGGAGTCATCGGAGGAGGCGTCTCCTCTCCGATCGAGGAAGAATTGGCTGCAGGAGTTGGCCGCGAGATCGCCAGGAGAGGCGCCGTTCTCGTTTGCGGAGGGCGCGGCGGCGTAATGGCTGCGGCTGCGCGCGGGGCAAAGGAAGCGGGTGGACTTACGGTGGGGATTCTTCCCGGACCGGACATTCGGGATGCAAATCCCTACATCGATTTCCCCATTGCAACGAATATGGGGCAGGCTAGAAACGCCGTCATCGTTCATACCGCACAGGCATTGATCGCCGTTTCCGGCGGGTATGGAACGCTTTCTGAAATCGCTTTGGCGCTCAAGATCGGGAAAGGAGTGGTGGCGCTCAGCCCTCGGTTCGATATTCCCGGAGTGAGGCTTGCCGAAGCGCCTGAGGAGGCTGTCAGAGAAGCTCTTGCGATGATTGATGATGATTTTTCTCCTACGGTGGCAGTCTAAGACTGCTGTTTCGATTTGAGGTCGCCGGCGCTATATGACGGAAGATGCAAACAAGAATGACCTTTCAGAAGAATGCCAAAATGAAGAGACGGAGAAGCTTGACGCAGAGGCGACGGTCCGAGATGAAAATGCAGAGCTTCGCAGACAGCTCGACCAGGTGATCGCCACCGCCGCCGCAAATGAGAAGATCTGGCGGCATTTTGCGGACATAGAGCGAATCCTCTTCAGCACTCGCCAGTTGGACGAGCTCATTAAAGAGCTCCTTAAAGAAATCAAGATCCGTTTCCAACCGGATCAGGTAATTCTCTTCATATGCGACCCTGACCTCATGGAGCGTTTCTTCCCCGATATTTCCACGGAAAGCCTTCCATTTGAGGACGGCTCATGGATTCTGCCGTTCCCGGTCGAAGCCGCGTGCGCCCTGGTCGGGATCTCCTCCAAGCCTTCTCTCCTCTCGCCCGAAGAAATCGGCGTCCTTCTGAACTTTCTACCCGGGGATGCGTCTCCTGTGAAATCCGGAGTGTACATTCCCATCTCCATTCATGACACGCTTTTTGGCGGGCTTTTTCTAGGCAGTCTTGACGGCGGCCGATACCGCCCACATGATGGAACCGATCTCCTCGAGCAATTGTCCGTTAAAGTTGCCCTCTGCATGGAGAACTGCCTCGCCTACGAGAGGATGAAGAATTTCGCCGCCAGGGACTCGCTTACCGGCCTCCTTAATTTCTTTCAAATATACGCAGAGCTGGATCGGGAGCTCAGAAAGGCTAGCCGCACGGGAACGCCCCTTTCTCTGCTGATGATCGATACGAATTACTCTCACGAGTCGGAGGGTCCATCGAAGATCGGCAATGAAATAGTGAAGCACGTGGCGCAGATTTTGACGCAGATCTTGCCTGAAGGCGAAAGCATTATCGGGCGTTACGGAAGCGATGAGTTTCTTGTCGTGCTGCCCGATGTTCAGGAGGAAGAAGCCCGTGAAGTCGTCCCCTACCTTAGCCGAATGATACGCAAGTCGCCATACAAGGTGAAGAATACGGCGATTCTTATTCATGCGGTTATCGGGGTGGGCTCTTTCACGGAAGATATGAGCCACCCTCAGGATCTGCTCGATTCAGCCTATACGGAGCTCTGCCAGCTAAAGAGCTCGCGATTGGCGGCGCAATGATAAGAAGCTCATCGATCGGGCCCTGAGCCGAAAGACGCGAAACTTCCATATTGCTTTTCAGGCCCGCTTGTGATAGCTAAAACAGGTTTTGTCGGGGCGTAGCGCAGACTGGTTAGCGCACCTGCCTTGGGAGCAGGGGGTCGGAGGTTCGAATCCTCTCGCCCCGATTAATTGTATATCGGGCGCTTAGCTGCGAGGCTGAGCGCCCGAAGTTGTTTCTGATACTCGATGTTCAAGTTTTTTTCTTTGAGGTCTTTCTACCCCGAAGGGGTTTGATAAACCAGCCCGGGGTAAGCGCAAGCGCCACCCCGGGAATAGTATGAGATAAGGTTCTATTCCCTGAAAGGGATACATAAAGTCGTGCTGATCTTTGTGTATCCCTTTCAGGGAATACTGTCTTCTTTTACCGCATACCCAGGGTGAATACCCCGGGCTGATCTATGAAACCCCTTCGGGGTAGAAAAACTTGAACATCGAGTGATAACTTCAAATGATATACCCCACTTTAGCTAACCCTATAAGATTGTCAGACAGGCCGTGCCGGAATACTTCAAGGCGGGGATTAGCCTTAAGAGTGGCAAGGTTCAAATCAGACAGGTCGATAAGGAAATAAGGCCGTATGGACGAGAATCAGTGGAAGAGGCTAATTGGCATCTTCTTGGGATTGGAGTAACGCTTCGACTATCCATGCCATTTCCTTGGCGTCACGTGGTTTAATGACTCGTCCACGTATATAGATTCCCGGAATTTTCCCCTTCTCCAAAGTCCCCGACTCAAGGAAAGTGCTGAGAATACAACGAACGGAGCGGTAAACAGAAGATCTATCCCCGAATTGCTCGCGTATTCGGACGTTGACCTGAGAAGCATGAGCTTCGCCCTGCAAGCGAAGAAGGCGCCCGGTTGCCTCGGCGACCTGAGCAATGAATGGGTAAGCGGCAATGCTCATGCCCCAGTTGAGAAGAAATGCGCTGTCTGCATCGGGTTGAGTGCGGAACATCTCCAGGGCATCTTATGAAGAATCCCCCGCTAGTAATGTGATTATATGACGTTTGAGTTTGAACAGGAAAGGTAGCCCCATAGGTGCCCCTTTAAATGGCGTAATTCCGCTCGGCTGCCAAAAATTAACCTCATCTGGGCGGAGCTGCGAGAGGAATTGGTGCCATTTGTTATCAATGACACCAACCCAAAATTTCATTTCAGCACCTTCACTGTTGAAAGTCATTACTATGATTCATGTATAACTTGGTCAGTGACCATCTTCGGCGCTGGGGAAACGGACTTGGTCACTCCTGGACTGACCAAGCAGGAGACTTGGCCAGTGGACAAGTCCAGCAACCAATGGCCTACTTGTCCACTGGTCAAGTCAGTTCCTCATCGCTGGCCATCCCGGCACGCGACCACGCATCCAAAGAGCTACAGAAGATGCCAAAAGAAGCCCGGCGTGGTCAGGTGTCTGCGCGGATTGCTTGATGAGCGGATCTCAGCGAGTGGCGCCTCGCTGCTACCCTACCGATAGCCTTGTCTGAATCCGCGCACCTTGTATGTGATAGCCCATTGAATGGATGTTTGTGATAGCTTCATCTGAATCCAGTGCGATGCGTTTCTCTCCCGGATGTATATCGATTGTCCTTTCGTATTCCAATTCGCCAAGATCCGCTCTGAGCTTTTCGAGTAGTGCGGAGGCATCGATGTCGGATGGTATCAGCACATACCTTCTTTCCGTTGGATCAGGATCTTTTCTCACTCTGTAGATATCCACTTTCATGGTTGGTCTCCTATAAAACTATATCGTAGGGCTCAAAATATACTTTTGAGACATACCCGAGAGCGCTTGGCGGGATCGAGATGCAGGACACCCAGGTCAACATGTGCATGAACATCATGAACAGATTCCGTTCGGGCTGTTTGAAGTAGGCCCAGCGAGTTTCAGAAGGCAGAGCAAAGGCTGGGATAGAGGAAAATGCCGAGCTTTGCCACACTACTCCCTTCCCGAGAACCACTACCATATCCACTAATTTGTCTGGAGTGGCATTTAGATCAGAGGCTATTTCGGGAAGCCATTCTGCGACAGTTAAGACATTTTGAGGACCATCGAAAGCAACGACGTAGGAGAGTATACACTCGAGTGGAATCCCAAAAGCATGGAGTGGCGGGCTGCGCTTCAGCGACTTGTGCACCAATGCTGCTTTGCATGCATTGGATAAATCAGCTTTTGTTAAGACCGATTTGCTTTCAATCGTGGCAATCACGCCTTCCGCAAGAAAAGCGGCATTATCTCTGGAATATGTAATGCGCGGAAGATCACGCCGATATACTACTATGTCAACCTGCGGACGGTAACTACCCTGAGACGGACTGGGCTTAGAATCTTCATCTATAATCTCGCCTTGCCCGATTTCCAAAGTTGTGGGTAGATGGTTATGCAAGAAATCCCGGATAAACCACTCGCGTGGCCCGCCTCTCAGGTTTGGATGACCTGCATTCTGAGCCGCTGCGCTCTGCGCGATCAAGACCTTCTCTATTGCATTTGTATGCGATAGTATCATGAAAACTTCCGAATCATTTTATAGTCAGCCAGTTCGCCTGCCCGCTGTCGAGTAGCCCGGGTTGCTCCGCTCCATGAGATCCAGCTCAAGCGTATTTAGCAACAGCTACCGGGCGTTTCTTGGCGAAATTCTGGCGGTGCAGCTTTATTCGTTCGATCTCATGGAGGGTTTCTGCCGTAAAATAGCTTTCGCCACAGTGGGGGCAAGACACAATCGGGACATTCTCAATAACCAGCAGATTGTCCCCTTTGCCGTAACTGCGCGACGTATGACGAAGGCGTGCGCCTTCCTTTCCGCAAATATCACATACCATATCGATTCACCTCTTCCTGCTATTCAGCGTATACGGTAATGATAACCAATTTTCCAGTGGGAGCCATTTTAGCGACGGTTACGACTCCATGACCGGTGAGCGACTGGCCCTTTATGAGATACTTCCATTCATTGGTTGCGTGGTCCTTCTCCTTGCCAATGATCTCCCCCGTGAGAATGCAGCGTTCGACGTCAAAAATGGAGAGCTCATCTTCGTCCATCTCTTCTTCCGCATGCACGGTCATGACATACTGACGGGTGCGGATCTTCTCACGCATACGATTGAGGAGACGCTCATACATGATATCCTCCAGGGCAATGCCTCTCAACGCAGGCTGTCCTCAACTACTCTGGTACGATTCGGGTTTTGTTGGCATCTTTACCTTTTAGAAGGCCAGAGGCAAAGCTTTCAAAACGAGCCTTAAACTCGGCCGGGGTAGTCGGACTTCCATCCGGAAACAAGGTAGATTTAAGGTCGTTGAGCCGAAACGGCGCCTTGGGGGAGTGTCGTTTTCGCCGGAAGCCGCGGCGCCTTCCATGCTGGGCCAGAATCCGCAGTGCGGGCACTTGGGGTCCGCATCGAGGTCGTAATAGAAGTCGCGCGGCGGGATGGCCGTGGAACGTTCGTTGGGCGTGCCGAAGAAAAGATAGCCCAGGCGAGGGGCCTGGCGCTCCTTCCAGGTGATTTCATGCTGCCAGATTTGCCAACCCGTGAAGCTGGTGGTGTCCGTACACTCGAGGGCTTGGCGTAGCGCGTCGTAGTAGTACCGGTCGAGGACATTGCTGTCGAGGGTTTCGGCCCGCTTCTCGATTAATGCGTCGTAGTCCTCCGCCTTTTTCAAGTCGAGATAGTATTGGCGATTGTCTTTGCCGAAGGAGATGAACTGGCCGCTCACCGTCCGGCGGATCTCATTCAGCGCCGTTTCCACAACCGTGAGCAGATTGGCTGCGGAATCGCCGGGTAGTACGGCAACGGTCGGATGATAGAGGCATAGGCCGTCACGGAGCTCTTCAGGCGTCAGGCCGATGGGGGCATAAGGATCGAGAGTGGTCAATCGGTGGACGGAAAGCGCGTCCACGATGCGCAGAGCCATGGGACGATAAGGCGGCTTGGTGTAGGCATTCTTGATCTTTGCAGCCAGGACATCACTGCATTCGATGATCGCCGCAACCTCGGGGATTGCCTTGTTGGCGGGGTTCTCAATCAGAACCTTCCAGTAGCTGTCGAAAGCCTCGATGCCGGGGCGGTCCGTAGGAACGTCCTGGTTGACCAATTTTTTGATGGTATCCGAGATAATCTGAAGAACGCCGCGTTTCTCCACGATCGGGATGTTTTCGAAGGTCTCGATATAGTCGGGATGGATGGGAAAGAGGTCCGAGAAGTCGTCCATTCGTTCGTTCATGTTCGCGTAGAATTTGGCAAACGGCTGGAGGTACTCTTGAATACGGGCACGCTGCTGCGCGGATTTCTTCAGGAGTCGATTGGCGACGACGAACTTTACATCGGTGGATGCTATGCGCACCTGCTGAAAGCGGTCCTTGACGCGCCCGATGCTGCTTGCGACATGGGTGAACCGGCCGCTGTCGAAAATAGCCTCCTGGACGCCGGCTACGAAGCGGAAGCGAAGGTCCTTGCAGACCTCGCCCACTTCCCGAAGAAAGCCAAGATCGAGGATCAGCGGCTGATCGTGCCGGGAACGGAGATAGTCGAGTAGCTCATCCACAACGATCAGAAGCCCCTTCTCGTGGCCGAACTTCTTGTGGAAAGCATCCATCATGTTCTCGAAGGACGTCTTGTTCTCATATTGCTGAGTGGCATTGGGAAAACGAAATGAAATGCCCCAGTCGGCGAGGCTCTTCTCAAGCGCGTCGGTGATGATGTCCTGAAAGGCCATCTTGGTGGCGCCGATTTCCAGACGGATGACCTGGAACTTTCCGGCGATATCGGCGGCGGCCTCTCGAACGATGGGATTTGCAAGAAGCGGGAGCACGTCGGCGTTTTCCGCCACCGTGGAGAGGACAGAAAGCATGTGAGACTTGCCGGTGCCGTAATTACCCACGATCAAGATGCCCTTGTTGTCGTGAGGCTTCTCGAACTGGAGATGTGGAATGACGACTTCGCTCAGGCGCTGGCGCATCTCATTGGAGATAACGTATGAGGCTACCAAATTTCGGGCAGATTCCTCGCGGTTCGCATCTCGCAACTGAATGACGCTTTCGATCGGTTGGAACGTGATCAATTCACCGTACTTCATGTGCTCCTCTTCTCTCCGCTACAATTTGATCAGTGCAACTTCCGATGTCGGAATACGCTGGTGTTCCGGATGTCCTGGGTATGCATACGTAACGTCACCATTTTCGACCTCCCCATTCCACGACCAGATCAAAAGGTGTGTCCGCGACAGGCTTTGAAGCAAGCCCTGGGGATTGAGCATCAGGGAGGGCTCGAAGATGATCCCCGTATTGTCAACAGCCAACCGTGGAGCGGCCTGAGCGTCGATCAATTCCGATATGATTTCTAAGCTTTTCAGTTTACGCTCGCGGGAGGTGAGTGGCAACAGCTTTTGGCTCAGCGTCAGACCAAGATTTATTAAAGGGATCTGCATCTCTTCACACACTTTTTTGAGCAGGTTGGTTTTTCCTGAGCCACTGCGCCCTACAACCAGAACTATTTTGTAATAGCAGGAAGCTGCATGATGAAGTGCCGTGATACATTCTATGTGGTGGAGATGATATTGGTCTTTTGTCAATGATTACTCCAGTGCCGCCGACTGATCATTGAAATCATCACTGCATTTTTCAGGTTCTTGTATGAATCCCTTTTTGAACAAAAACCATAGGCGTCGGCTAAGCGCAAGAGCGAACCCGTCCAAATGGGCGCAGCCATCGCTTTTCTAGGATGGTATGCAAAAAGAGGCCCAAGGGAGTGGGAAGAGCGATTGCCCGCGAATCAGCCCGTACAGCTCTTGAGAACGATGGATGCTGCGGCTCGATTATGACTCATGGCCCTGGCTGTTGGATTCAAACAAAGAGTGTATCTGCGCGAGGTTTTCCGGCGCTCCGACCAGGATGGATATGTCTCCGGCGAGGAGCACTGTCTCAGCATCCGGGTTGGAGACGGTCTCCGAGTCTCTTCGGATCGAGAGAAGCGTCACCCCGTGTTTTTTCCTCAAGCCCACATGAGCGATGGTCATACCCGCCACGGGCGCTCCCTCTTTCACACGATACGAGCAGATTTCGACATCGGGAAGATAGAGCCTGTAGTCGCAAAAGGAGGGGGAACAAAAGGTTGCGGCCTCTTCCGAGAGGCTTCTAAGCATGCCGTAGCCATCGTTTCTGACTCTAGCCACAAACTGCTCTATTTCATCTCTCGGGATGAGGTATTTGGCGAGAACCCGGCTGAAGATTTCAACCGAGGTTTCAAATTCTTCCGGGATGACCTCGTTTGCGCCAAGGTCGTAGAGCGGCTTCATTTCGGGTAAATAACGCGTTCTGGTAATGATGTGAAGCCTCGGATTGAGGCTTCTGGCCGAGGCTACAACCATGCGGGTGGCGACGGGATCGGGGATGGCGACCACCATGATCCTGGCGCTGTCTACGCCTACATGCTCGAGCACCGCTTCCTGGCTCGCATCCCCATAGTAGATGGGCTCTCCCTTTGATTTCTCCTTTTTGACCGTAACCGGATTCATTTCAACTATCATGTACGGGATGCCCGCATTCCTGGCGGCGTGAGCCACGTTCCTGCCGTTCAGTCCGTAACCGACGATGAGGAGATGGTCCTTTGGAATCCGTTCTTCATCGCCGTTCCCGGCCTCCTTCAGAGCGGGTCTCAGGCCGGTCTGCATCCGCACGGGCATGGGAAAGCGCATGAGCATGGCGGCGATGGGAGCTCCCTGTGCAATGATGAAAGGGGTTGCCGCCATGCTGAGAACCGATACGGACAGAAAGATCTGATAAGCGTTTCCGGAAAGAAGACCGTGCTCCACTCCCGCCTTGGAGAGGATGAAGGAGAACTCGCCGATCTGGCTGAGCGCGAGCCCCGAGAGGATCATCGTGCGAAAGGGATATCCCAGGAGAGCTGCTGCGCCGCCTGCTATGATCGTCTTCAGAGTGAGAACGCCCGCGATAATGAGCAAGACCACGCCGGGATTTTCGAGCAGAATGCGGGAGTCGACCAGCATGCCGATAGAGATGAAAAAGATGCTCGTAAAAAGATCGCGAAAAGGCAGAAGATTGCTGAGCGCCTGATAGCTGTATTCGGACTCGGAGATGATGAGCCCGGCAAGGAACGCTCCCAGAGCGAGTGAGAGCCCGATGCTCGATGTGAGCCATGCAACCGAGAGGCAGATGACGACCACGGTGAGAAGAAACAGCTCTCTGCTCCTTGTCTTTGCAATCTGGAAGAGAAGGTGGGGAACAACCCACCTGGCGCTGATTATTGCAAGGACAACTATGGCTATGCCTTTGAGGAAAAGCATCATGAAGGTTCCCGAAATATCCCCGGTTCCTCCTTTCATGAGCGGGATCAGAAGCATCATGGGAACCGCTACGACATCCTGAAAAATGAGGACAGCCAGATCGATTTTACCCTGAGGGCTGTCCACCTCGGCTCTTTCCTGCAAGAGCTTGATCACTATTGCCGTGCTGCTCAGGGAGACCAAAAACCCGAGGAAAATGGACTTCCCGATATCCTGGCCGAACATTCTGGCTATGAGGAAAGTGACGAGCAGGGTCACAAAAACTTGAAAGGAGCCGCCGAGCAGAACCGATCTTTTGAGCTGCCACAAATTCTTCATGGAAAATTCGAGCCCGATGGTAAAGAGGAGCAGCACAACCCCTATTTCCGACAGGCTCTCCACTTCATGCACGGCGCCTATGAGGCCGAACCCGTGAGGCCCCGCCAGCACTCCTGTCAAAAGAAACCCAACAATGGCGGGAATGCGTAACTGGTGACACAAATAGAGGACTCCGATGGCAAGCCCGAATATGACTACGATGTCGCTTAGAAGCGGTATGTGCATGAGAAGGTATTCTCCTTAGCCTGCAAGGCTCATCCAGCTCCGAAGCGCCTGAGCCGCTCTGTCTAAAAGAAAAAGCCGCTTATCCGGGGTTACCCCCATGGATAGCGGCCCGACCATCCTTTGAACCTCCGGAAGAAGCGTCTGCTTCCGAACCCCAGACAATGTTAACGAGTTTCTGGATTTCAGGCAAGCAAAGCGTTTGCTGAATAGAAAGATGGGCTCCTGCGGGATTCCTCTCTGCTCCATCTCAAGAGGGGCTGCAATCCCATTCGCCCTTGATCAGGTGGCAGATTCCAGCGACCTTTTTCAGTTCAATCACGAAAGCAATGCCCGCGCCAGCCTGGTTCAGCCCTCCAGCCTCGACGATTGCTGCAAGAACCTCTTCTGTCTTTTCCTCGGGTATGGCAGTGAGGATGATTTCCTTCTCGGGCTCTATGGGAATTCCAAGAAGTGTCTTAGTCTCATGGATGCCGGCGCCACGACCCAAGAGAATTGTCCCTCCCTCGGCTCCAGCCTTCTTCGAGGCTTTTACGATCCTTTCAGCTCTGCCCCTGTTTACAATAGTAACGATGAGGTCATATCGATCTTTCTGGTCCATGACTCACTTCCCCTTCTTCATGGAATATAAAAGCCCTAAAGCCATTATGGACAGTATGGGCGCCAGGGCCACCAGTGCAATAAGCCCAAAACCATCGAGCACGGGGTTGCGGTTTTCCATGACTGTTGCAGCTCCCACTGCAATGGCCATGACAAAGGTGACGGTCATGGGACCTGTAGCCACCCCGCCGGCATCGAAGGCAATGGATATAAAGGTGGGGTCTGCAAACCTGAGCATCGCGATAGAGAGCAGGTATCCGGGAACGACCAGATAGTGGATCGGAATTCCATAGACGATCCGCAACATCCCCAGCGCCACAAACAATGAAACGCCAAAAGCGAGGGTGAAAAGGATTACTCTTGCCCTTATCGAACCTGCCGACGCTTTTTCCACTTCAAAGCTCAAGATTCTCACGGCCGGTTCAGCGATGGTTGCAACAAACCCCAGAATGAGTCCTATGGGAATAAGCATCCACTTATGAGCAGCCCCTCCTAGTATTTCACCCATGGCCGTTCCTGCCGGAAGGAATCCCACTTTGACCCCCTGGAGGAAGAGAACCAGTCCCAAGTAGGTCATGGCCACACCTTTAAGAAGGTTAGCCACATATTCTTTGGGGAGCTTTAGGAAAGTAACCTGGAAGAATGCGAAAAAGAGGAGCATGGGGCCAAGGGCCGCAAGAACCTCGATGAAAATTTCCTGAAGCTCCAGGAACTCGAGCAACTCTCTCATTGATAAATCACTCCAAGAAGCATGACTCCAATGACGGGTCCAATGGAGGCAAGACCTATCATACCGAAACTGTCCGCAACAGATGACCTCTCTCCCAGAACAGATGCAGTGCCGATTCCAAGAGCGAGTATGAAAGGAACCGTGATGGGGCCGGTCGTAACTCCTCCCGCATCAAAGGCTACGGGAACGAAGTCGGGTGAGGTAAGAAAAGATAGGACCAGGACTAGTGAATATCCGCCGGCGAGCAGATAGACAATGGGCATTCCCAAAACGATGCGGAGCATGGCCATGCAAACAAAAATCGCCACACCCAGGGCTACTGTAAAGACGAGGGTATTCTTGCCGATTCTACCCTCAGAAACAATATCCACCTGGTGGGCAAGGACTCTCACGTCCGGTTCCGCTACTGTCACGACAAAGCCGAGCACAAAAGCAGCAAGCAGGATGAAGCTCAAGGAAGCCCTCTTCGGGAGCTCCCCTCCTATCATCTCTCCCATAGGGAGAAGCCCTATCTTTACCCCCTGTAAGAAAAGGAAGAGTCCCATCATAACCATCACTGCTCCTATGAGAAACCTGACAAATACCACGAGGGGCAGAGACATTATAGAAGCCTGGAGGATGACCACGACCAAAGTGACCGGCGCCACTGCCTGAATGACTTCCATGAAATTTTCTTTTAACTCGCCTAGCATTATTCGCACCTCCCTGGCAGGAACGATCCTGTTGCACAAAATGGCAATTGGAAGTTAAGATAGTTATCGCTGGAGAGGCGCCGCAAGAGCCTATTTGCTACACCTTGAAAGTTGATGTGAGATTGACAAAAGCTGGATAGTTTTAATCTTTTACCATACAAAAGAGGCTCATGATAGCCGCTTCTCTTTGAAAGTAGACTTGAATTCCCAGAAGGAGGAAAGATGCGGGCAATCGCGATCTTTTGCACTTCACTTGCGCTTTCATTTTTTTGCTCCATCCTCTTCCCCGATGCCTGCGCCGGAAGGCGACAAACGCGCATGATAGAAGCAAGCGCACATAATCCGATCACCAAGCTGTCTCAAGATAACGAGGTTGTGGACCGAAAGCAAATAGACCTGTACGAAGGGCAAACCTATATCAGTCATTCAGTGGAAGTGATTTCGGCTAACCCGAAAGATGCGGGTGCAAAACGATGGAAGCTCTCCGATGGACGCATTGAGGGAGAAGACGGAAGAGTTGAGGCGGTTTGGGTTGAGGTGCGCGCCGGCAACAAAGATGTGCTTGGCGACGCCATTTGGATTCGAGCCATGCTTACCGTTATCGTTGAAGAGCAGGATGAGTCCTTTATGAAATAAAAACATAAAGACGGCATGGCCTTACGGACGAGGGTCATGCCTTTTTCGAGAGAGAAATTCCCTCCCGCCCTCTTTCAAATAGCCCTCTTTTAGACAAACACCGCGTTAAACTCTTCTCGCTGCTCGGCATTTCCAATCATTAGAAGCTCGCTTTGCGCATCGAACATCATATCCGCCGAAGGATTCGTTATGGTGCTCCCTTCTTTTTGGATGGCGATCACGTTCAGGCCCGTGCGGGCGCCGATTTCACTTCTGCCGAGAGTTTTTCCAGCCAGTGATTTGGGAACTTTGACCAGGAACATCTCGACTCCCTCTCCCAGCATCACCAGTTCGCGGTCTTGGAGAATCGAAATGATCGATTCGGCTCCAAGGGAGGCATAGCTCAAGACAAAATCGGCGCCGGCGCGGTGGATGGCTTCCAGGTTTCGCTCATGAGTGATGCGGCTCACTATGCGCAGATTCGGGTTGAGGCGGCGGCAGTACACGGACAGGTAAATGTTCATGGCGTCATCATTGGTCGTTATGAGAATGGAGGGCGCCGCCGCCAGGCCGGCCTGCATGAGAACCTCTCGATCCGCCGCATCGCCGATGAAGACCCGGTCGGCAACGCCCGCGATGCGCTTTAGAAGGGACTCGTCTCGCTCGATCATATGAACCGAAACGCCCTTTTTCTTGAGGGCGCGGGCGGCGGCATATCCCACATTGCCGCTGCCGAGGACAAGAACAGGATTATAATTGGTATTGTAAATCACCAGGAAAGACTCGACCTCGGTTATCTGCTCAACGGTTCCCACGATCACGGGCACGCTGAAATCGGAAAGAACCGTATCGGGGCGAACCGGCAGAAGGCGTCCACGTTCCCAGACCCCCACCACATTAACGCCCGTAGTCTGCCTTAGACGAATCTCACGAATCGTACGCCCGGCCAAAGGGGTGTTGTGTACGGGAAATTCGGCTATCAGAAGGTCTTTGAAAGTGCCGATCACGTGAACATTTGCGTGGTCGGCATTGACCCGATTGGCAAGGTGCTCTCCCAGTCTCTGTTTTAGAGGTATGACGTGGGTGGCGCCGGCCAGTTCAAGAATATCTGCGGAGTCCTCATCTTCGACAATGGCGACCACCGGAATTTCCAGCGCCTTCTCCCGCACCGTGAGCGTAATGTTTGTGTTGGCGGCATCATCGACGTTGGCGAGCACTATTCGCGCCTGAGAGCCTTGAAGGGCTGTATAGGTGGCAATGTTGTCGATCTCCCCCGTCACCACCGATACGCCTTCTTCGTAGAGTCCCGCCGCCACGGTCGCATCCGGTTCGATAACGTAGTAGAGGATGTTGAAAGACTTCAGTTTCCTGATGAGTCCTCGGGCTACTGTATCGTAGCGGCAGATGATCACATGACCGTGGGTGTTCTCAGGAACTTTTCGGGGCGCTCGGTGACGAAGCTGCGCCTCGAGCCAGGGGGCGTAAAAAAACCGTATGAAAGCAAAGGGCAAAACAATAAGGAGGAGTACGATCCCGGAGAGCAGCACCACTATGCTGAAGACGCGGCCCGCATCGCTATTGAAGGTGATATCGCCGAACCCCAGTGTGCTCATCACCGTTAACGTCCAGTAAATACCCGTGATCCATGAGTGCTCCTGTTTTTCCACTGTGACCATGATCCAATGAAAAACGGCGGCATAAATGAAGACCACGACGAAAAGAAACAGCACGTATTGGAACAGCGCCTTCAGGTTCCTGCGGGTCTGGTGCTGACTGAGAAGGTATGAAAGCTGGGTGATGAAGAATTTCATGGCTGCATTCGCTAAAGCCAATGATCAATGAGTTTTTGGCAACACCTTCTACGGTGGCCCGTTATAATGGTGTGACTCATGTACCATTGTTGCATGACAACCTGCAATGGGATTTTAAGAAACTTCCGATTCGGCGCCTAAACCTTGCCTCGGACATCATGAACACCAAGTCCACCCGTGGAGAACTGTTCGATGATGATCTCGTAGAATCTCCTCTGCTGTGAGGGTGTGAGAATCTCTCTCTTCCAGGATGTGCTCGATGACCTCGTTTTCCAGATCTGACTGATGCAAAAGGATCTGCCGGGCTATGGCGTGGATTCGATTCCTGTCGGGTGGATCGGCAAAAACAGTCTTGTTTTTTCCTATTCACTTATTCACCTATTCACCCCCGAATTTCCCATTCACCCATTCACCGCGATCAGTTTAAAATAGATGTGGCCCATGGAAAGCGGGGGACAATCGCTGAATTCATCGAGCGTTCCCGTCGAGGGGGATCGGACTGAGCTCACCATGTTCACGAAATCTACAGCGATTAGAGACAGCCGTTTGAGCAGGGATGACCTGCCCAGATCGCCGATCTCGCCCATCGTGGCAGTCTCATTCACCATCCTGACCATTCGAGCGGCAAAATGTGGACCCAGCTCAATCATGGGCATGCTACGCAGAATATCGTTGACCCCTTGAAGATCACCGAGCGCCTCGCGGCAGTCCGCACATTGATCGAGGTGAGACTCCAACCGCCGCAATGCAGAGTCATCCAATTCGCAATCCAGATAGGCCGAAATCTTCTTTCTCGCTTCGCGACACTTCATTTTGTACTCCTCGAAACATGAACGGAGCATCCGCCCTTCGAAAAACTCGGGGCGAACGATTCGCTTTGTTGAAAAAACTTCCGGATCGGCGCCTAGATTCGCCCGTCAGATGAATCAAGGACTGAGCCCGCTGTTTACAGCATATTCCGGGAGCTCCGTCTTCCGCCATGCTTTAGGAAGGGGGCGGTCTTGGCGAGCCTCTCAGAATTTGCTTCAACCGGCTGCGAGCTCTGAAGATCAGAGACTCAACGCTCGAAACCGAGACATCCAGAACAATGCTGATCTCTTTGTACGACAAACCCTCATTGATCTTGAGGAGCAAAGCAGCCCGTTGATTCTCCGGGAGCCGGCCTATAGCGTCCATCAGCTGTGCTTCCAACTCTCTGTCCTTTGCCTCGGAGCGGTCTGGGGGCGAGCCTCCCACAAAATGACTGCCTTCGGCTGACATTCGGGCATGAAAGTCATCCATGCGCCTGCGGCGCTTGAGTTCATTAACAGCAAGGTTGTAGGCAATTTTAAAAAGCCAGCTCGACACTTTTGCTTTGGGCTCGAAGGCCGGCGCGGATTTGAACACCCGCAGAAACACCTCCTGCGTAAGATCCTGAGCCACATAGAAGTCACCGATATACTTGTAGATAAAACTGATCACCGGATTCTGATAGCGCTCAACGAATGTCTCAAAGGCCTTCTTGTCTTCGTCAGCGATAGCTCGGAGGAGATGCAAATCGGAATCTTGCATAGAGCGCTCAACAGCGACAATAGCGATAATTGCCCGGTCTGGACGGTGCAAAACGTCCGACGCGTAAAGCTACTTCAGATTTCATCTCACCCCTGGTCCTTCCGTGGCCATGAGCAATTTCCGCATCCTCGCGCTGGTGGGTCTCTCTATTCATATCTGCTCCCGTTCCAATGAGACTCACTCTTTAACATCGATTGCCGGCAAAATAAGCTTCTGCTCATTCCATACTATTAAACAACTGAAAAAGGAAAAACTTGCGCTTCGATACAAAAAAGTGAAGGAAGCGCTCCATCCGGGATTGCTCCTCCATGATCCAGCCGGGAAGCTCATCCGATATTTCTTCCTTGTTTTCCAAGATCTATAACAGCTAATCTCGATAGAAGTTGTAGTCGGAAATGAACAGAGTTTGAATTTTGTTGCGGAGGTAGTATTGAGAATACTGGGTAGAAGAAGCTCATTGACTCGCAAAAACATTGGAAGTTCATCATGCGCCAAAGCACGGCGTTTGGTTAAGCGTTGCGGAAATCGAGCTCTTTTCGGGAGAGGCAGATGTGACAATCCAAAGGACCTGCATTGCTATCCTTCTTTGGTTAGAGTAATCACAGTGCAGTAATACTACTGTGTCACAAAAGCGGCGCGACTCGTCATTCCGGCATGACGCCTCTTCGTCATTCCGGCAGGTTTTAAGCCGGAATCCAGCCACATGGGAGAGCGCCGGGCTGGATTCCGGCTCAAAAGATTGCCGGAATGACGAGATGAGCTGTGCTCTCAATAGAATCGCATTCCAACAGCATCATGCTGATTTGTGACACAGTGCAGTAATCTTTTGTCTCTTAGCCATAGAGATGTTGCCTTCAATTATCGAACATTCTTAAAAAGACTAAAGTCTTAGAGGTGGTTGTATGCACGGGATTCAAAAAGGCGCTTCGTTTGCCGAGCTCATCAGGCCTCTCCTTATTCTGACTTCCATTTTCTTCCTGAATTTCTGCTCCCGTATCGTGCTAGCCCCTTTAGCGCCCGCCATTGAGAGTGATTTTGGATTTTCACATGCCGATTCCGGCTCTCTTTTCTTCATGATCATAATGGGTTACATCATTTCGCTGTTGGGATCGAGCATTGTGTCTTCAAGGATTTCGCACCGGCAGACGATCCTTTTGTCAACCACAGGCCTTGGCGTTACGCTTCTTCTGGCTGCCTTCGTCAGCGGACGGTGGGGCTTTCGCGCAGAGCTTTTCTTTCTGGGGTTGATGGCGGGATTCTATCTGCCCTCCGGCATCGCCGCCATTACAGGAATCATCGACGCAAAGCATTGGGGAAAAGCGCTTTCCGTCCATGAACTGGCTCCGAACGTTGCTTTCGTCCTTGCCCCGGTCATAGCCGAGCTTGTTATGCTGCGATACAATTGGAGGACGTTGTTTCTTGTCCTGGGCGCGCTGGCGCTTTTGCTCAGCGCCATATTCCTCCTATTCGGACGGGGCGGGAATTCTTACGGAATGCCTCCCAAATGGCCGTTGGTCAAATCGATCATCTCCAATCCATCCATTCGGCGGGCGTGCATCCTCTTCATGCTTGGCATCAGCAGCACGTTTGGAATCTATTCCATGCTGTCATTGTTTCTTGTGAACGATCATGGCTTTTCAAGGCCATGGGCCAACACGGTCATTTCAAGCTCAAGGGTTGCCTGTATCTTCATCCCTTTTCTCGCGGGATGGATCGCCGATAAACGAGGTCCTGAGGCCGTGCTGCGCGTGGTCTTCTCTCTGACTGCGATATCCACCATGCTGATCGGTCTTGCGCCAACGAGTTGGATAATCCCGATTGTGGTTTTGCAGCCGCTTTTTGCCGTGAGCTTCTTCCCCGTTGGCTTCGCAGTGTTGGCAAGGATTTGCCCCCCCGAGGAAAGAAGCTTGGCGGTATCGCTTACCATTCCCCTCTCTTTTCTGATTGGCGGGGGGGTGGCGCCTTACCTCATCGGGCTGATTGGCGATGCAGGGCATCTAGGGTGGGGTTTTGTCCTTGTTGGCCTTCTCAACTCGGCTGGCGTTATTCTGTCCGGCCGACTCCAATGCAGGTCTGTCGTCACCGTGCCTGAATGACGGGAAGACCTTTTGCCTTTCGGGAAGATGAAGTCTTCTATTCCGGTAGAATACAAGGCTGGAGAAGAGATTGTTTCAACAATCCAACCCGTCGGATAGCCTGTTCTGTGCATGTTTCCCGTGATGGAAGGCCGGTCGAGGATATCATCGGGACGTCAAGGCCTATAATCTCCATGAAGATCAAGATATGCTCGTCGCAAGGCCATGTTTCTTCTTATACTCCTGTGGATTCAAACCATGCTTCGATAAATGAGTATGAGTCAGCTTCTTAAGTTCGGCTCCGCATTCGAGGCACACGGTTTTGCCTTTCTGAGCGGATTTCTGTGCGGAAAGCGCGGACTCTCCTTCTTCTGAGGTCCGTTCATGGGCAGCAGGAGATACCCGCATCGATCCGAGATCGACGTCATCTCCTGTAGGTTCCAGGATGTCCCGGGATGGCTCTTCGCTTTCTTCCTCTTCTCCCAGCGCCTCCCCGAGGTCCCTGAGCATCGATTCGGCCGCGGAGCTTCCCGAGCTTCGGAGCATGGCGAGCGCCTCCTCGTACGCCATTTCCGCGTCCTCATCGCCTTCTTGGGCTGATTTTTTCATATTCGTGAGAGGGCCGATCAAGTTCCCGACAATCCCCGCGCCTGCACCGATAAGATGAGAGCCGAGCTGGCTGAGGCCTTGCTTCAATCCCTCTACGGTTTCAGCGAACGTGGGGAATCCGTGCGGGTGCAGGCTGGATTTATCGGGTTTCTTGGGCATGCTGCTCTTGGGTCGCGGATAGTTGGGCATATATCCATTTCCCTTTCGTATTTCTCAGTTATTTTAAGTTATTGAGAAATCTCTTGAAAAGTGCGGTTGTATCGCTCCGATCAACTCGAAATTCGATCAAGGAGCTCTTTCTTGACAAGTTGCTGAATTTTGGGATTTGCATGCGACTTGATTAGCAAAACCCAAAGCTCCTTCGGGATTACTTTCTCATCGTAGATTATGGTCACCAGTCTTCCCTGTGCGTTGGCATCGAGAATGCCGCGCAAAGAGACTCTCAGGAGCGGCAAGTCGAGGGCAAGCGCGAGCGATAGCCCTGTCATCTTTATCTTGAGCTGAATCTGCCCAGGCGTGTGTTGGACTATATCCGTATGCCCCGCCAACTCGATCAGGCTGTCTACGGTAGAAGCCATTTTTGCCTTGCTGTCTATCCTTGTCTTTGGTTCCAGTTTCGCCTTGTTCACCGACACGATAAATTCCTTTCCAATCCTATGGACTCCCCATAAGCTATGCTCTTTGCACTGTGAAGAAAAACCGGACGTAATCCGGGATCAGCTGTAAGTTCTTCTAAAGCGCCAGCAGTCTTTGTGATACCGGACCATACTGTAAACGGGTCTGGTTTGGACTTCCCTATGACGTCTTGGGAGCGCGGGCGTCCCGCCCGCGGATGGAGGCGGCCAGGATGGCCGCGCTCCTGAGAAAAGTCCAGTTTTCATGCGTCCGCAGTATAAATGCCGCTAATGGGGTTTAAGGTGTAAAAAAATGGACTTCTGCTCCCTGCGCCATCATTGTCAATGCTGTCATTCCTGGCCTTGTTGGTCATGCTGCGATGGCGCCTGCCGATATTCCTGTCGCTGCTGTTCCAGACGTTGTCGCTCCTCCTCGAGCGCATGTCGCTGCTGCTCTAAACCTTGTTGCTCCTGTTGAATACCTTCTCGCTGTTGTTGCAAACCTTGCTGCTCCTGCTCAAGCGCATGTTGCTGTTGTTCGAGATTCTGTCGGTCCTTGTAGAATTCTTGACGGCGCTCTTCCAAGCGGTCTCTTTCCTTTTGCAATTCATCTCTTTGCTGATCACGCTCTTGGAGCTCCTGCCGCCATTCGGAACGCTGTTGCTCTAATCGTTGTTGATCTTCGTAAAGGGACTGTCGCTGCTGTTCGAGACGTTCTTTCTCCTGTCGCAATTCTTGTCGCTGTTGATCATGCCGTTGTTGTTCCTGTCGCCAATCAAAACGTTGTTGGTCCATATGCTGTTGCTCCCGCCGCCATTCCTGATGTTGTTGTTCTTCACGCTGTTGCTCCTGCTGAATCTCCTGGAGTCTTTGCTCATGCTGCTGTAGTTCCCGGCGCTGCTGTTCAATATGGTTTTGTTCCTGTTGGATCATTTGTTTTGTTTGCACGCACCGATCTTGTTCAGAGTAAAGCTCTCGACGCCTCTGTTCAAGGCGCTCTCTTTCCTGCTGTAGTTCTTTGCGTTGCTGCTCATGCTGTTGTTGTTCTTGTTTCCACTCGAAACGTTGTCGTTCGAAATGTTGTTGCTCCTGCTGGAACTTCTCGTATTGCTGATTATACATCTGGAGCTCTTGGCGTTGCCGATCCAGACGCTTTTGCTCCTCTTCAATCTCCTGCCTTGTTTTCTCATTTCGCTGCTGTTGCTGGTGCAGTTCCTGGCGTTGCCGATCCAAACGGTATTCTTCCTGTCGCCATCCCTGGCGTTGCGTATCATTCTGCTGAGGTCCCAGATTCCAGAAGCCGATGGGTCGCATACTCATCATGTCAAATCCAATATCGATGGAATTCTTGAACATCTCAAGCATCGCCCTATTGCTGCTTACCCAGCCCAGGAAAGCTTGTTTCCCCTCCGCAGGCATCCCTGGAAAATAATTCACAAGAAGCTTGGACATTCTTTGTGTCGAGTCCCAGTAGAGCAACATATTTGAAATGATCCCGTCAAAGATGCTCTTCTGACAACCTATGATTTGATTGCTCATACGCGCTTCATTCATGCTATTGCCTCCTCAGAAGATAGGCTCGAGTCTTTGGACTCAAGCGTTGAGCTCCATGCGGAACGTAACCTCGCAGATCGTTTTGTTGCTATGGTAAAGGGCTAGTACTACTGTGTCACAATGTCGGCTCTGCTCGTCATACCGGCGTGTTTTTGGCCGGTATAGCCCAGCGTAAAACCTGGATTCCGGCTTGAAGACTGCCGGAATGACGAACTGAGCGATTGTCTTGGCATGGTGGGCGCGATAAAGCCTGCACCCACCCTACGTCTCTATGAACCACACCTTTGTGACACAGTAGTACTAGTGGACCGTCAACATCGTTTCTTCCAGTGGAAGCGGGCCCCCTCTCCCTCGGGGAGAGGGTCGGGGTGAGGGAAGTATTCTTTTATAAAGAGGATCTCCCCTCGCCCTTCCCTTTCCCTGAGTGAGAGGGAAAAACCGCAACCGGAAAATTCAAAGTTGACGGTCCACTAGTAGATACGAACCAAACGTAGTGTTCGCACCTCGGACGGATCTATTTGGAGCATGCAAAGAGATTGTCCTCACTACACAAAGATCAAACCTTTTCGATGCTACGCTGCAAAACAGTCAGGTCTCCTTTAACATTATGACAGGTTCTCCATGACCGCAACGAGACCGGTATCTCTACAGCGAATCTCAATTTGGGCAATAGCGCAAAACTCACCCGGCTGAGCCCTTTTTGAACCACGAAAAACACGAAAGACACGAAAAGTATGATCAACAATTGGAAAGAGAGGCATTCCGCTTTATGAAATTTCGTGCTTTTCGTGGTCTAAAGAAAAGGTGACTTTTGCGTTATTGCCAAAAAACTGTTGGAGCGCATAAGGGTTGGGATACGCCACCCGATCGTGCTGAGGTATCGAAGCATGATCGGGGCTGTTCGCCCTTCGATACCTCAGGGCGAACGAGATACCCCAACCCTTATGCGCGCCAACAAAAAACTTGAACATCGAGTTTTAGGACTACTGTGTCACAAGATGTGTGGTTCATAGAGACGTAGGGTTGGGACAGGCTTTATCGCGCCCTCCCTTGTATCAAGACTATTGAAATCCAAGGCGGCTCGGGATGTCGCTGATGCAATCCACGGCGGGAGCTACCCAAAACTGCAAGAAGCGATTACCTTTAAGCTGCCATGCATCGTAAAATGGCCATGCCGCAAAACTCACCCGGAGCGGATATTTTTTCTCCGTCTCCCTGAGGGACAATGCTGGAGAATTAAGGAGCCGATGCAGGCGTAGGTTGGGTTGAGCGACGAGCGAAACCCAACCTACAGATCCTTCCGATTTCTTAATTCAACAGCATTGTCCCTCAGGGAGAGGGGACAGGAAGCGCCTCTTTGGGCAAGCGAAAAAGGTGCGTTTTGCGCTACCGCGTAAAATGGTTTTGTTGCGACTTTGTCCGGTTTGATCTTGCTGCGGATGGAAACATGAACCAATCTCGATTTTCGCATTGGCTTGTTGGGGGCGTCGCATTAGTCTTGGTGCTGCTTGCCTGGCTTGCAGGGCATGGGGACTTGGCGACTCCTCACAAGTCATTGACCGATGTCCGATCCGGAACTGCTGCGATATCTCCGATGCGCCGTCCCTCTCATCTCCCGCTCCCACCTGCGTACGAGTCGACTTATGAGCCATTGCCGTCGCACCTTCGTGAGCTATCCTCAAAGCATAAAGATCGCCTGTGGAGACTGCTCCGTAGAAAACTGAACAGCACCGACGCCATCCGACAGGAGGCGCTGCTCAAGTTTAGGTCGCCCGAAGCTTTTCGTGATTTTCTGAGTCGCTCTGACCAAAGCGGGCTCAAGATACTTGGCCGTCTGGATGGTTTACGGGCGATCCGCGTCGGTTTTGATGATTTGGACAAGTTAGGGGTGACGATTGAGAGCGATGCAGGCGCCTACGAGGCCGTTGACGCAAACTTTATCGTCAGAGTTCCCGACCCGCCAGACCCTGAATTAAGGTCCAGCGTCAGCGGCGCCGCCCCATTCGGCGGCGATGTTTTTCTACAAGCCATCGGCGCTGACGGCGATCGCTCCACATGGGGGAGTGGAATCACCGTGGCGGTTCTCGACACGGGCATAGAAAACCATCCGACCTTCGGTGAGGGCCAGATCACGCATCTGGATTTGGTAAACGACGGCCAGCCATTCGATGGCCACGGCACGGCAATGGCAAGCCTTATTGGGGGGCGGGACAAAGAAGCTCCTGGAGTGGCGCCTGCCAGCCATATACTTGACGTGCGCATCGCGGACAGCCAGGGCGTAAGCAGCAGCTTCAAACTTGCCGAAGGCATCGTACGGGCCGTGGACGCCGGCGCACAGGTTATAAACATCAGTTTGGGCTCCTATGGCGATGCCCTCATCGTACGCGACGCGGTGGCCTACGCCGAAAGTCAAGGTGCGGTAGTGGTCGGTTCTGCCGGCAACGATCGAACCGGCAATCAACTGACCTATCCCGCGGCAATCAGTTCCGTGATCTCTGTTGGCGGTGTCGATGCGAACTATGAGCAGGCCTACTTCTCCAACTCGGGCAAAGGACTGGACGTGACCGCGCCGGCTGTCGGAATCCAGTCCGCCTATGGCGCGCATTCCATCGTCCTTGGCGACGGCGCCTCCCAAGCTGCGGCCATCGCCTCCGGCGTGCTAGCCCAAGGTTTGTCGAGCGGATCGACCACAGCCAAGGCCGCTGCCGACTGGGTGAAACAAAACGCTCTTCCTCTCAGCCTGCCGCCTGAACGCGGTGGCGCGGGCATGATTCAAGTCGAGTCTCCCTGATATACAGCGATCAAAATGGTTCTCTTTGTTAGATCGAGACACAAAGGCGCGCTGGAAACGGCAAAATAGCCCCCAAGAGCGATTCTGGCGCTCCTGAGAAAAGTCCAGTTTTCATGCGTCCGCAGTATATCGATAAAAAGCTTCCCACAGGCTCTATCCGGAGCCTTCCAGCGCATGCTCAACAAGGCCTCTTGATCTAATGCGCAAGCAGGTCCGGGGCTGCATGCCGTTGCGATCATGCGAAGAATCTCGAGAAAGAATAACGACAAAGATCAGAATTGCGATTTCCAGATCCGTTATGCCGCGCATTGTACGTTGGATTCAACAGACCGGCAAGCTGGGTTAAGAGTTTCCGCTTGCTTTTCGCGCTCTAACGGCACTAAAATGAACATCAAAGGCATCACCTCAGAATAATTAAGAGAAATATGAGAAGTTGAATTAGATTCCAGATCAAAATCTTTGCGCTGGAGGGGAAATGGCGGATTCAACTGCAACATGTTGTGTTAGTTTCCATGCATTGCGCATCCACTCACTGCCCTAAGAGGATTTTCATGGGGATCGATCCTGGAAGAGAGGATCGTCTTCTCTTCTAGAGGCTCTCCTAGTTCTCGCCATCTTAGCTAAACTACGTTTTTTTCGCTCATCGAATGTCCAAACAAACAAATTTGGGGGGGGATAGAAATGGGATTCAAAAGACGGCTCTCAGTCAAGCTTCCTTTTTCTTTGCTCGCTTTTGTAGCCTTGGGCTTACTCTTCTTTGGAATTATTTGCTCAAACATCCCCAAGGATGCATCAAGCCTCAATGCGGCGGAGCTTCCAGATTTTACCGGCTCATTTCTAAAGCTCGATGCCCTGAAGGAAGGCGTGAAGCTCAAAGCCTCCTTTGAAGTCAAAAACATTGGCTCTGATTTCAAGCAAGCCTTCAAAGTCTCCTTCTATCTTTCTCAAGACGGAGTCACAAAGGGTGAGCAGCTAAAATCAGCACTGATGAAAAAGGGGATGAAGGCTGGTAAGAAAAAGAAGATTTCCCTCTCCTACACATCGTCGTCTTCTCTTCTCGGGAAATTCATCATCGCTGAGATCGACTCAGAGGCTCAGGTGGAGGAATCCGATGAGACAAACAATACAAGATCCAGGATCATCGTCCCCAAGCACTATCCCATAGCTAATGCCGGATTGGACCAGACGGTCGCTCCCGGGGCTTCAGTCCAGCTCGATGGGAGCGGCTCGACCGATCCCGATGGCGATCCTCTAAGCTACGCATGGTCTATTAAGTCCATCCCGCAAGGGAGCTCGGCCGCATTGTCAGATGCTTCTGAAGTGAAGCCTATATTCACGGTGGATCTACCGGGCAGCTATGTAGTGGAGCTTATTGTAAGGGATCCAAAATATGAGAGCTTTCCCGACTCAGTCACGATCTCAACCGAAAACTCGGCGCCCGTGGCCAATGCAGGACCGGATCGGACGGCTCCACTCGGAAGCCTTGTGACGCTGGACGGCAGCGGGTCAACGGATGTAGATGGAGATTCGCTAAGCTACAGCTGGTCTTTTGAATCCATTCCGAATGGGAGTGGGGCTTCTCTTACTGACCCTCTCTCGGTTGCTCCCTCCTTCACGGTCGACCTTCCAGGAAATTATACGGCAAAGCTTTTGGTAGGCGATGGAACGCTTCCGAGCGACCCCGATTCAGTCGTCATATCGACCGAGAACAGCAGGCCGGTTGCCGATGCTGGAGAGGATCAGACGGTTGAGCCGGGCGAGACGGCCGCTCTTGATGGCAGCGGATCAAAGGATGTCGATGGAGATCCTTTGAGCTATGATTGGTCCATCCTCTCGAAGCCTGCGGGGAGCGGCGTTGAGCTCTCGGATGCTGCAATCGTCAATCCCGTCTTCATTCCCGACCTTCCCGGCCTCTATGTCGTGCAGCTCATCGTAGACGATGGGAAGATTCAAAGCGATCCCGATACGGTAAGCATAACCAGGGAGAACTCCCCCCCGGTTGCGGATGCCGGAGCCTCCCGGGTTGTGCTCGTAGGGAACGCGGTCGCCTTGGATGGAAGCAAATCGAGCGATCCTGACAATGACCCTCTCTCCTACTCATGGACCCTTACAGCAAAACCTGAGGGAAGCGCAGCCTCGCTGCTGAATGCGGATAAGGTCAACCCTTCCTTCACACCTGATGTGGCGGGTGAATATGAAGCTCAACTGATCGTTGGCGATGGATCGCTTCAAAGCATTCCCGACTCAGTAGGAATCACCGCCGCCAATCTCATAGCGACGGTTCCCGATGTGGCTGGGCTCCCGAAAGAGGAGGCCGAAGCGCTCATCACATCGGCAGGCCTTGCGGTTGGCGAAATAACGTTGGAGATTAGCGACACGGTTCCAGAAGGAAGCGTCATCCGCCAAAGTCCTGGAGCCGGGAGCGCTGTTGAGTCCGGAAGCTCCGTCAGTCTGGTTGTTTCCCTGGGGCCTCCCCATATTGCCGAGGTCCCGGACGTGGTCGGGAGCGATAAGGCTGGAGCGATTGCCTCCATAAAGTCATCAGGCTTCATGGTCGGAGCGATAGATAGCCAGCACAGCGACATCGTACCCGCAGGAAACGTCATCAGCCAGGAGCCTGTGGGAGGAACAGCTCTTATGCAGGGGTCAGCGGTGAGGCTTGTCATTTCTCTTGGTTCTTTCGAGAACTGGAGCCCCCCTGCGCCCGAGGAAATTGCCTCGGAGATCGACCCAACCGTTGTAACGATCGTCTCGGAGGTCACTACCTTTTTGTACAGCGGAGAAAACCCGGTCCAGACCGGCGTTCAAAAAGAGGAGATGGCTCCAACGAGGATTGCAGTCCTGCGGGGAAAGGTTTTCGATGCAACGGCAAGCCCTCTTGCTGGAGTGGAAATATCCGTCCTCAACCACCCCGAATTCGGGAGGACCAAGACTCGAGCCGACGGCATGTATGACATGGCTGTGAACGGCGGAGGACCGTTGACCCTGAACTACTTGAAAGCCGGGCTGATTTCGGCTCAACGGACCGTGACGGTCCCCTGGCAGGATTGGCTGCAGGTGGAAGACGTGGTGATGATCGGGCGCGATTCAGCCACAACTGCTATAGATTCCACACTCAACAGCTACCAGGCGCACCGGGCTACAGTCACTGCGGATACGGACGGCTCAAGGCGCGCAACCATCCTCTTTCCGCCGGGAACAACCGCAACGCTCGGTAGCGGAGCAACGCTCGATCGCTACACGGTGCGGGCAACCGAATTCACCGTCGGCCCCAATGGCCCGAATGCCATGCCGGCCCAGCTTCCACCGACGAGCGCATACACCTACGCGGTCAAGATCAGTCTCGATGAGTCGGGTGAGAACGAGATGATCACTTTCAATCAGCCTGTTCAGTTTTATGTTGAGAACTTCATCGGCTTTCCTGTTGGAACCCCCGTGCCCACGGGCTATTACGATCCTGCCAAGGCCGCGTGGATAGCCATACCGGATGGCGTGGTCATTAAGATAATCTCCGAAGCCGGCGGCATAGCCGAAATTGACACGGATGGCGACGACGCGGCGGACAATGCGGAAATGTCAGTCGAGGAGCGAACGCTTCTCGCGACGCTCTACGAACCCGGCGCCGAGCTCTGGCGTGTGCCGATCAGCCATTTTTCCACTATTGATTGTAATTACGGCTCGGGACCTAACGACGGCGCCACCCCGCCTAAAGACATCAATATCGACATCAGCAATAACAAGTCCAAACCAAGTTCCAATCCCCAACAGGTAGGAGGGTCTCTCAATCCCGAAAGCCGCACCCTGACCGAAACGATCAATCTGGTCGGCGTCCCGTTTTCTCTTAACTACTCAAGCCAGAGAGTTAAAGACGGACCTCAGGACATTGCCATCAAGCTGTCCGGAGCGACCCTTCCGCCTCAAATTATGAAGATCTATTTGAACATCCAGGTGGCGGGACGAAACTTCGCCCACCAGTTCGATCCCTCGCCGAGCCTTGTCTACGATTTCCGGTGGGACGGCCTCGATGCTTACGGCCGCGAAACTAATGGGGCGCAGGAAATCACGGTTAGGATAGGTTATGAGTACCCGGACTATTTCTACAGGCCGATCTCATCATCCGGCAGGGTCGGGGGGTTTGGGCGTGTACGGCTTATTCCCACCGGTATTCGGGCACGCACTACGACTATATTGTGGGCAAATCCGCTTACCTATGCAGGAAAGTCCATGGCGGCGGGTGCTTTCGACCCGCGGGGCCAGGGTTTGGGAGGCTGGACGCTGTCGGCCCACCATGCATACGATATGAAGAGGCGCGCTGTCTATATGGGTGATGGCGGCGTGAAGGTTTCCGACGGAATCGGAGCCGTTCGCCATCTAGCGGGAACCGGTTCGTACGGATATACGGGTGACGGCGGGCCGGCTAAACTGGCCGAGCTTAGAGACGTCAAAGGCTTGGCGGTTGGCCCTGACGGCGCTGTTTATATTTCCGGCGCGGCCGAGGTGCGAAGAGTCGACCCACAGACCGGGATAATTACAACGGTCGCCGGCGATGAAGGATCTGGGGGCGGAGACCCGGAAGTCGGACTCTCCAGCCCGAGCGGCATTGATGTCGGTCCCGACGGCAGCCTTTACATCTCGGATGTGGGGAACTGCCGCATTCTGAGGGTTGATCCTCAGGGTATTATGACAACGGTTGCGGGCGGCGGCGCTCAACCACAAGGCCCAATCGAGATCATGGCCGGCGTTGCCGACTGCGTTGACGAAGGTGACGGCGGACCGGCTACGGAAGCCCGGCTGCTTTTGCCATCGGATGTGGCCGTTGCTCCTGAGGGCAGCTTCTACATCAAAACGGCCCAGTATATTCGTCACGTGGGCACGGACGGCATGATCACCACGATCGACCAATTCGACGATGTCCGCGATCGTGACAGGATAGCTCTTGGCCCCGACGGCAGCCTCTATGTCTCCGAATATGACGCCTGCCGCATCCGTCGAATGGGGACCGATGGAGTAGTCACAACCGTGGCCGGTACGGGCGAATGTGATTTCGGGGGCGCCTATTTCATGGAGGGCGTTCCTGCGACCGAAACAAGGCTGGAATCCCCGACCGATATCGCCGTTGCGCTGGACGGCGTCCTCTATATCGTTGAGAGCCTGGGTTATTCCTTCGGTTCTAACAACCGTATTCGCAGAGTGGGTACTGACGGGATCATAACGACGATGATCCCCGGGGACGGGACCGTCAGCATTCCGGAAGGCGACAAGGGGCCTCCGAGAGTCGATCTCGGGAATGCCGTAATCGCCTGCGGACCTGACGGCCTGCTTTACTTTGGCGGCAACAACTCGATCGCGGTGGGCATGCTTCAGCCCGCTATGCCCGGCTTAGAAGGAACCGATGTGATCCTTCCATCGCTGCGGGGCGATCTGCTCTACGTGTTTTCCTCCTCCGGCAAGCACCTGGAAACCCGAAACGCACTGACCAATGCCGTGCTGTTCGCCTTCGCCTATGATGGGCAGGGGCGGCTGAGCGCAGTGACGGATTTTGACGGGAGCGCAACCCTGATCGAGCGGGATCCCTCCGGAAACCCGACTGGAATAGTTGGTCCTTACGGCAAGCGGACGGCGCTCGAGATAAACGACGACGGCTGGCTCCGCCGGGTGACCAACCCGGGCGGAGGCGTATGGAATCTTAGTTACAGTGGCGCGGGCGGCCTTCTCACGCAGGTTGTCACCCCCAGAGACGGCGCGTACGGTTTCCAGTATGACCTCACCGGACGGGTGAACCGTGCGGTCGACGCCGACAACGCCGAAACCCTGCTCAGTTCGTCCGGTTTGCTGGAAAATGGTGAAGAGACGACCATGACATCGCCCGAAGGAATCGTCACCCGCTACCGCACCGAATACCTGACCACCGGGGAGGTGCGCGTCACGACCACCTTTGCCGACGGGCGGACCAGTCAGCAAAGAGACTTCCCCGATTTTACCCGCGAGATAACATTTGCCGAAGGGATTAGAACAACCATGGAATTCGGGCCGGACCCTCGCTTCGGGATGCAGCTGCCGCACCTGAAAAACGCTGCCACAACCCGTCCCGACGGCCCGACGACCACGACTACTCTCGAGATGGAGGTGACTCTGACCGATCCGAATGATCTGTTCAGCCTGCAACGGGTTGTTCAAACCACCACTGTGAACGGCGAATCGCGCACGGTTGATTTCGATGCGGCGTCTCGCGCCTTTACGCGGACTTCGCCTGAGGGGCGCGAGTCTAAGAGCCGAATCGATGAGGCTGGACGCATAATCGAGTTGCAGTACGGCGGCCTCGAGGCGACGACCTTCACTTACGATGCCAGTGGGCGTATCGCCCAGGTCGCGCAAGGGGGGCGTACGACAGAGTATGAGTATGGCGCCGATGGCCTGCTGTCCGGGATGACCGATCCGCTTGACCGGACCGGGCGATACGAGCGCGACCCGGATGGAAGAATCTTGAAGCAGTGGCTGCCGGACGACCGGATGATAAGCTATGCCTACGACATAGGAGGGATGCCCACTTCGCTTACCCCGCCGGCAGGCGAAGGCTACTCCTTTACTTGGACCCCGTACGGACTGCCTGACGTTACCACCTTGCCCGACGGGCGAACGGTCGATACGGAATACAACCGCGACAGGCGGATCACGGTTCAACGTCTTACACCCGGCAGCACCCTGACCACGGGCTACGATGCTTTCGGCCGCGCAGTCACGGTAAACTTCGGGGACGGCAACGTGATCACCACGGGCTACGGGCCGGACGGTCGCCCTTCTTCTGTGTCCGCGCCCGGGCAGAACCTCGCCCTGACCTGGATGGGCGGGATGGTCAGCTCGGAAAGCTGGACGGGACTGGTTAACGGTTCGGTCGGCGGCGCCTTTGACGGCTTCAAGAGGATCGTCTCGCAAACGGTGACCGGCTCCGATTCCACCGCATACCGGTACGATGATGATGGGCTGCTGATGGGCATGAAAGAGCCCGTCCACGAAACGAGGGACTTCAGCCTTACCCGCTATCCCGCCTCAGGCCTGATTACAGCCGCGTCCATTGGCGGGATAAGCGAAACCTACACGCATAACGGCTTTGGCGAGGGGACCGGCTACACGGCCGGTTTCGGGGCCGCAATCCTTTACTCGGCTTCCCTTGTTCGCGACGATCTTAGCAGGATCGTGCGCAAGGAAGAAACCATGGAGGGCGTAACCACGGTTTACGGGTATAGCTATGACCTTGCGGGAAGGCTCGTTGGCTATTCGGTAAATGATGCGCCGGATGAATCCTACACTTATGACGAACGCGACAATCGAACCGCCGCCGACGGGGCGTCCGCCGCATTTGACTCCGGGGACCGGTTGACGAGTCAGGGCGGCGCGCCGTACAGCTACGACGCCGATGGACGCCTTGCGTCCAAGAATGCCGGCGCCTTTGCAACGAGCTACAGCTATGACGCACTGGGCAGGCTTTTGAGTGTCGATCCCCCCGGTGCGGATAACACGGTGAGTTACGACTACGACGGAGTCGGCAGGCGTATCCGGCGAAGCGTAAACGGAGTGGCAACCAATCTGTGGGTCTATCGAAACATCATCCTCCCGGTTGCCGAACTGGACGAGGCTGGGAATGTATTGACCCTTTTTGTCTACGGAAGCCGCCCTGTAACGCCGGACTACATGGTGCGGGGCAGTGTGGTCTATCGGCTGATTACGGATGAAAGGGGTAGCGTACGGCTGGTGGTGAATGCCCAAACCGGGGCAGTTGCTCAGAGGATCGACTACGATCCCTGGGGCCAGGTGAAGCATGACTCCAACCCCGGCTTTCAGCCCTTTGGTTTTGCGGGAGGGCTCTACGATCCAGCCAGCGGCCTGGTCCGGTTCGGGGTTCGCGACTACGATCCGGAGATTGGCCGTTTTACCGCTCCCGATCCCATCTATCTCGCCGGCAGACAGCTCAACCTGTACATCTACGCGTATAACGACCCTGTAAATGCTATCGACCCCAGCGGGATGGTGAGATGGAGCCAGGTCGCCAAAGGTGGGCTCGGAATGGTCGGAGGAGGAGTTACTTTTGTTCAAGGTTTTGCTGTCTTCGAATTTGGGGCAGGGCTATCTGGAGGAGTGCCAGGAGGCGCGTTTATGGGAGGATTGCCAATTCTCACTTTGGGCGGATCGATGATGATCAATGGCGCCTATACTTTTTCTGCTGGACTTACGAACGCGGCTATTGGCTTCATCGATCCGGCAGAACCTGGTGAGGTGCCGGCCAATATCGCTGCCTTGATCGGGCGCGTCGCCGGCGGAGAAAAGGGTGAAAAAATGGGCGACTATATCGACTTCTTTGCGGGACTGGCCACAGGACGCGCCATAGAAAAAGGGATCACAAGCTTTCCAGCAGCGCTTAACCTTGCTGGCGACATTCCAGATTATATTGACTTTGGCTCGAACCTATGGCGGGACTTCGGGCCGGAACTATCGGACTTCGAGCAGGATGCCCCTCAGCAGGCGCCGTAACCCGGGCAGAGATGTTCCTTCCGTGATTTCCGACCAGCTTCCCTTTCCCCCAAAGGAAGTGGGAAAGGGAAAAACAACTCTTTACCTGCTCGCAGCAGTTCTCTTTTTGAACCTGATAGTTGCATAGCATCGGGTGGGTGAAGCTTTATCGCGCCTGCCATTTGGCGCATGGAGCCGTTTTTTGGTGGGCGGGAAAAAGCTCTGCCCACCCTGCGCCGGCCATAATGAGAACTGCTGACCTGCCCGAAAACCACTTGTTGTTCCGACTCACCTCAGGTAATATTCTTACTATTAAGATTCTTACTGAAAAGGAGGTCGCTCATGCGCGTCACAACAAAGGGGCAGGTAACCATACCGCAGGAAATTCGCGAAAAGCTCGGAATTACCGCAAACAGTGAAGTGGACTTTCTGGAAGACGGTGAGCGGGTCTACCTGGTAAAAAAAATCGGTCCCCGTTTGCCGAAGAAATTCAAGGCGCTCCGAGGTGTTGCTACGGTCAAAATGACGACGGATGAGATCATGGCGCTCACCAGAGGTTGCGAATGATAGGCCTTTTGGTGGACTCCAACGTTCTGCTCGATGTTTTTGAGGATGATCCGGTATGGGCGCAATGGTCGGAGGAAATGCTCGAATACTACAGCACTACTCACGTCCTTTGCATCAACCCGGTCATCTACGCCGAAATCTCCGTAGGATTCGCGCACATCGAAGAACTGGAAGCGGCAATTGCCAATTGTGGAGTCCGGATGTTGGAAGTTCCGAAGGAGGCGCTTTTCCTGGCCGCCAAGGTATTCGTTGATTACCGTAGACGCAAGGGAATAAGAGTGTCGCCTCTTCCTGACTTCTTTATCGGCGCTCATGCGGCTGTCGAAAACCTGGCGCTTCTCACTCGTGATCTATCGAGGTACAAATCGTACTTTCCCACAGTGGAGCTCATTTCTCCGAAAGACTCCAGTCCCGGGCGGCGATATCGGAACAACTGAAGACCGCTCTCCTCTGTCTTGATGTAATCCCCATGCGCTGTCGCTATTCAACATATACAAATCTTCTACATTATACGCGTTTCCGTAGCCAATTCTCAATATTATGGGAGGCTAAGCTCACCGCGATTTGGCGCATAATATTTTCCGAGGCGCTATTGTTGGAGCGCAAGGACTTGATGCGGTTCCTCTAAGGAATGTCAAATCCATCTCAGTCGCTGTTGCTGGGTTGCTGGGAAGAATTGCTGGATTGCTCGTCCAACGAAGGTGAGGTCTGGATGGCGCAGTTCGCCGGTTTCAAGCTTTAGAAGACTCCCCACCAAAAGAGACGCGATATTTACAGTCAAACGCATGGCAGAATACATCCATTTCCCTACTGGTCCAAAGAGTCCCCCGCCCTTATCCTCACGTAGAGAAGGAGGGTAGATTTGCCTATGAATTGGAAAAGAGTAACCTCATGGACTTCTAACAGACATAGCAGCCAAATCCAACCCTCTTCGGAATAGCGCCGGCGGCCGCCAGGGAGGCATGTGATGTTCTTGAGGCCCTTTCTTCAGAAAGGCTATCCGCTCTTCAGGGCTTTAAGGTACGTGGAATGACTTCGAGGGGAGAGAGCGCTTGCGCTTGATCGCTCCATGCACATGAGAGGGTTGCCACGATGAGGAGATATAATCGGCGTAGATGTGGAAGGCGTCGCTTAGCGCAGCCATCCTTTCTTTCCATGGCGGCATTCTGCATTCTTCTTATCTCCGGAGTGGCGCTGCACGCCATTGAGCCTGGTTTACACGGCTTGCTTCCGAGCATCTCTCCGGTTAAGCGCTATCACCCACCGCTAGTGACTTCCATCTATGCTTCGGATGGCTCCCTCATCGCCGAATACTGCTCTGAGCGCCGGTACATCATTTCCCTTTCCGAAGCTCCGCCTCATCTTCTACAAGCGATCCTCGCCGCTGAGGACGCGCGTTTCTACGAGCATGGGGGATTGGATTTGCAGGGCATCGCCCGAGCCATGTTGAAAAACATCCGGGCCGGCGAGGTGGTTCAAGGCGGGAGCACCATCACTCAGCAAGTGGTGAAGTCCCTTCTCCTTAGCTCCGAGCGAACCTGGGGCCGGAAGCTGAAAGAGGCTATCCTCGCCTATTTGATCGACAAGACCATGACCAAAGACGAGATTCTCCACCTCTACATCAATCAGATATACTTTGGAGCTGGAGCCTACGGTGTGGAGGCCGCCGCGCGCGCTTACTTCGATAAGAGCGCAGGAGAGTTGAGCCTGGCGGAAGCCGCGCTCCTATCGGGACTACCCAAAGCGCCAAGCCGGACCTCTCCGCTTCAAAACATCGAAGCCGCCCGTGAGCGGCAGCGCTATGTGCTGACGAGGATGACCGAGGCCGGCTTTATCAACAAAGATGAAGCATATCAAGCCTACGCTGAGCCCCTCCGGTTCGCCAAGCCTCGAAGCTCGAGCTTGAAGAACACGGATTACTTCACCGAGGAAGTGCGTCGGCAGGTTGAAGCGCGCTTTGGGAGAGACGCGCTCTACAAAGAAGGGCTGCACATCCACACGACTCTCGACCTCAACGCCCAAAGACTTGCCGAGAGGGCTCTTGATCATGGCCTGAGGGAGATCGACAAGCGTCATTCCAGCTACAGGGGCCTCCACCTCAGTGTGCCTGCGGAGGACTGGCCCACCACCCGAAGGGTGCTCATCGAGGAAAACGGCGCCCTCATGGAAGGAAAGATCGTCTCATCGCTCGTTCTGAGCTTCGATGTCACAACGGGGCTCTGTTTGCTCGACCTGGGAGAGGCTCGGGCAAAGATGCAACGCTCGGGCTGGGATTGGACCAAGGCCTCAATGAAGAGGGCAAGCAGAATGTTTCGCGTAGGCGATATTGTTCGCGTCCGGCTGGAGAGTCACTCTCATGACGATACCTGGAATGCAGTTCTTGAGCAGGACCCTGAGGTAGAAGGAGCCCTGATGGCGATAAACCCCGCCACAGGAGAGATTCTTTGCATGGTTGGCGGCAGAAGCTTTGAGAAAAGTCAGTTCAACCGCTGCACTCAGGCCATGCGTCAGCCTGGCTCCGCCTTCAAGCCAATCATCTATGCCGCAGCTCTCGATAAGGGCTACACCGCCTCTTCCATCCTCATCGACTCGCCCCTCTCCGTCGGCGATGGGAGCATCAGGGGGCAATGGAGGCCAAAGAACTACGATCTGCAGTTCTGGGGACCCATACCGCTGCGCAGGGCCCTCGTCCATTCGCGCAACATTCCAACAGTGAAGCTCCTATCCGATATCGGCATCGACTACGCCATCGATTACGCCAGGAAGCTCGGAATCAACTCGCCTTTGCCATCCGAGCTATCGTTGGCTCTGGGCTCATCGGGCGTATCGCTCAGGGAGCTCGTGACCGCTTATACTCCCTTCGCCAACGCGGGAAATAGGGTGGAGCCGCATTTGATCGAGCATATCAATGACAGGAACGGAAAGCTCATCGACGAGAACCAACTGAAGAGCGAGCAGGCAATCTCCTCTCAGACCGCCTATATCATGACTCACCTGCTCTCGGCCGTGGTCGAGGAGGGGACCGGAGCGCGCGCCAAAGCCATCGATCGTCCGGCGGCGGGAAAAACAGGCACAACCAACGAGATGAAGGATGCATGGTTTGTCGGCTACACTCCGTCGGTTCTTGCAGGCGTTTGGGTGGGCTATGACAATCATCGAATGTCCCTGGGAAAGGGGGAGACGGGGGGACGCGCCGCCTGCCCCATATGGGTGGATTTCATGCGGGAATTTCTGAAAGACTCTCCAGTAGAGACATTCGCCATTCCCTCGGGGATCGTTATGACAAAGATGAATCCCCGCACCGGCGCCATAGGCCGCGCCGATGATTCGGCTGGAGTATACGCAGCTTTTGCCGGCGAGCCCCCAACCGAGCATGCCTCAGGAAACCGCAGACTCAAAAAAGCAGCCAAAAGCCCTTCACGGGAGATCACCTCAATCGAGTCTTTTTTTAAATCCGAGCTCTTCTGAGCACCCGCGCCTTGGAGCTGTTCTTGCCATGCGTCAGCAACCGACGCCCTCGAGGATGTAGGGGATTCGCCCCGGCCACCTGGATTTTCTAAAACTCTGGTGGAACGTGATACGCCGTGAGGGCAAGTCCAATTGAAATATTCCCACGGTATATTTGTTCTCATTCAGAAATGACCATGTGTACGGGAATCTTTTTCCCTGCACTTCGCTCCCAAATGCTTCCCGTGAAAGCCCTGAAAGGGCGAAATACCATAGCCCAGGGCAACGCCCTGGGTCCGGAAGCCGCACAACCTCCCCGGAGCCCTGTAAGGGCGAAATATCCAGAAAGTGGTTATCTCGCCCTTACAGGGCTTGGAGAAGAGTATGGCGGGATCCCTACCCGGGGCGATGCCCCGGGCTATGGTATTTCGCCCCTTCAGGGCTGATTCCAACAGCAGAAGTGACTGGAATAGAGGCTAACCGGGCGTTACGATTGTTCAATCATCACAGAACAAGATAGCCCTGGAAATATTCCTGCTACTGTTGCAAGCTCGCCCATGGTATATATCATTGCAGACCAAATAATATGAATCCTGAGCTATATTACAGGGCTGCGGTCTGTTGGCTTTTCCAGATGCTTTCCCGGCGCCTGTGTTTACATAATCGGTCCGGAAATCTGGCTCGGAGGAGAGCTCGATATGCAGGATGAACTGAAGACAAAAAAGGAATTGTTAGCAGAACTGCATGAATTGCGTAACCGGGTTGCTGAATTGGAGAAGGATCAGAGGGAGCCTAAACGGCCCAACCATGCGCAGCAGGATCAGCTCCATGATGAGCTTGGACATCCACTGCACATGGATGGATCCCTATCCGATGCTGTCGACAACCAAAAACTCCGGGACGATTTCCACCGAATCATGCTGGAACAGCGCGCCATTCTCGATATAGCCAATGTTGCCATCTCTCTGGTCCGTGACCGCAAACAGGTGTGGATAAACCGCAAGGCGGAAGAGATGTTCCAGTATCCCAAGGAGGAGTTGGTCGGTCACACCACACGCAAGCTATACCCTTCGCGGGAAGCCTATGAGCAGCTGGGCAAGGATGCCTATCCCGTGCTGGCGCAGGGGCTGACGTATGAGACTGTGCAAGAGCTTGTGCGCCGTGACGGATCTCACATCTGGGTAAGGTACAATGGCAGGGCCGTCGATCCGCCTGACCTGTCGGTAGGCACACTGTGGGTCTTGGAGGATATCACCGAGCGCAAACTAATGGAGCAGGAGCTCCAGCGGGCTCACGACGAGCTTGAGCAGCGCGTGGCCGAACGTACGGAAACATTGATGCGCGTTAATGAAGCGCTGCATTCGGAGATTTCCGGACGTAAGCGGGTGGAAGAGGCTCTGCGTCAAAGTGAAGAACGGTATCGCCTTCTCGTCGATACCGCAAACGAAGGCGTCTGGTCCATGGACGCTGACCATCGAACCACTTATGTCAACCGGGCCATGGCCGAGATGCTGGGTTACGCACCTTCCGAGATTTTGGGAAAAAAAGTGGAGGAATTTTTCTTCCCTGAGGACTTGGCTTATCATGAGCAACGTATGGAGAGGCGGCATGCCGGAGAGGATGAAGTCTATGAGAGACGGTTCAGGAGACGCGACGGCTCTCCCCTCTGGACCCTGGTTTCGGCCAAGGCTCTGAAAAGCAGTGAAGGGGCGTTTGCCGGCAGCTTCGCCATGTTCACAGACATTAGCGAGCGCAAGCGTTCAGAAGAGGCGGTGCGGGAACGTGAAGCCCGATTTCGCGCTCTATTCGAGAACGCGCCACTGCCGTACCAGTCGTTGGATGAAAAGGGATTCTTTCTCGATGTGAACCGCAAATGGCTCGAGACGCTGGGCTACGAGAAAAAAGAGGTGATTGGACGCTGGTTTGGAGACTTCCTGGGCCAGGGATTCGTTGAGCACTTCGACCGAAATTTCCCCATGTTCAAGGAGGCGTGCGCTATCGACGGCGTCGAGTTCGACATGGTCAAGAAGAATGGCGGGATCATCCAGGTTTCTTTCAACGGCCGCGTGCAACTTGACGCTCAGGGGCATTTCGTCTGCACCCACTGCATCTTTGTAGATGTTACGGAGCGCAAGGAGACTGAGCGTAAGCTTAGAGATCAGGAGAGAGCGCTCTCCTACATCCTGGAGGATGCCCTCTCGGGCTACTGGGACTGGAACATCAAGGAAGGCGCCGAATACCTGAGTCCCACATTCAAAAAAATGTTCGGCTATGACGATCATGAACTGCCAAACTTGCCGGAGACATGGCAGAAACTGATCTTCCCCGAGGATCTGCCTGGCGTTATGGAAAGCTTTGAGGCACATGTCCGGACGCGCGGGAAGCATCCCTACTACAACGAAGTGCGGTATAGGCACAAGGACGGTTCCACTGTATGGGTCATCTGCGCGGGACGCGTCATTGAGTGGACGGATGACGGCGCTCCAATTCGTATGGTCGGCTGTCACGTTGATGTCTCAGAGCGCAAGCGGGTGGAGGCGGCAGCCCGCGATGCAGCGATGAGACTGCGGGAGTCTGTCCAAGCTGCCAACATTGGCCTGTGGGATTGGGATCTTGCCACTGACAGGGTCAGCTATTCTCCCGAATGGAAAAGTCAGATTGGTTATGAAGAAGACGAAATCGCAGACGATTTCAAGGAATGGGAAAGCCGCGTCCATCCGGACGACCTAGCCGTAACGCTTTCTCAAGTACGGCAAGCTCTCTACGATCCGCCTCACAGGTTTCATTCGGAATTCCGATTTCGCCACAAAGACGGCTCCTACCGCTGGATTCTGGCCCAGGGCTCGGTGCACCCGGATGAATCCGGCAGACCGTTTCGGGCTATGGGGTCCCACATCGACATTACCGAGCGTAAGAAGGCGGAAGATGCCATGAGGCTCCATTCCGCAGTCATGGAGGTGGTCTCGGAAGGCATCCTCCTTGTCGGATGGGAAGATTATCTCATCAAATGGACGAATCACAAATGCGAAAGGATGTTTGGCTACGATCCCGGCGAAATGATCGGGATGCTGGTCGACAGGATCAACGCTCCCAACGATAGGACGCCCTCGGAAACCAGAGCCTCCATTGTCGCTTTACTCGTCGAAACCGGAGAGTGGTATGCAGAGATCCAAAACATAAAGAAGGATGGAAAGGTTTTCTGGAGCCTTGCGCATGTCTCTCTCTTTGACCATCCGGAATATGGGAAAGTCATGGTGTCCGCGCTCACCGACATCACTGATCGAAAGAGGGCGGAAGAAGAAAAAGAGAAGCTCGAGACCCAGCTCCGCCACGCTCAGAAAATGGAAGCCGTGGGAACCCTTGCTGGCGGTATCGCACATGATTTCAACAACATCCTTGCCCCAATCATCGGCTATACAGAGATGGTGATGGTGGACCTCCCCCCACAGGCTGCTCCTATGCGCGCCGATCTCGAGCAGGTGCTCCGCGCAGCTCACAGGGCAAGGGAACTGGTGAAGCAGATTCTGGCATTTTCCCGCCACGGGCAGGACCAAAAAAGAGTGCCCATTGATGTTGGCTCCATCGTGAAGGAAGCATTGAAGCTCATGCGGGCATCCCTTCCAACCTCCGTCGAGATCCAGCAGAGCATTCAAAGCGTTACGGCTCTAGCCGATCCAACCCAGATCCATCAGGTGCTGGTGAACCTTTGCACCAATGCCTCCCATGCCATGGAGGAAAAAGGAGTGCTCGGTGTGAGCCTATCGTATGTGAATCTTACCGAGTACGATCTGGCCGGGCTTCCCGCCATGAATCTCAATCCCGGAAGCTACGTGAAGCTGAGTGTTACGGATACCGGGCATGGAATGGATGAGGAGACCATGCAGCGGATCTACGATCCCTACTTCACCACTAAGGAGGTTGGCAAAGGAACGGGACTTGGCCTGGCCGTGGTGCACGGGATAGTGCAAAGGCACGAGGGAGCTGTCAGCGTTATCAGTGAGATAGGCAAGGGAACCAGATTCGATGTCTACCTGCCGAGAGTTGAGCCCGGATCATCTTTTGATGCTGCGAAGGAAGCCCGTGATCTGTCAAAAGGCATGGAGCGCATCCTCATCGTGGATGATGAGCAGATGGTGGCGGATCTGGGAAGCAGAATGCTAACCCAATTGGGCTACGAGGTGACGCGTGAAACCAATCCGGTTAGCGCCCTCGAGACATTCAGAAGAGACCCGGATGCATTCGACCTCATCATCACCGATTATACGATGCCACACATCACAGGGACCGAGCTTGCCGGAGAAATCCTGAAGATCCGCCCCGACATGCCGATCATTCTCTGTACCGGTTACAGTGAGAAGGGAACGGAGGCGTCAGCCGGAGAGCTCGGGATTCGAGGATACGCCGTGAAGCCATTGGATAGAGCCCAGCTTGCCCAATTGGTCAGGAAAGCTCTTGACGAAAATCCGAGATGCGGCGATCACAGGTGAGGGGCGCCGTGGCAGGGCGCCTCAAATAAGCATCGAGACTGCGCCTGTCGAGTCGATCCAAAAAGCCTGACCGGCAGCCACATGCATGACGCCTATTTCCTCCAGAATTCAGGCACGAATAGAACAATCAGGGTGTAGATCTCAAGACGACCCAACAGCATGCAGAAAGAGAGCAGCCATTTTCCAAGGTACGGAATGTGTGCAAAATTGTCTACGGGTCCAACACTCCCCAGACCCGGACCTATGTTCCCCAAGGTAGCCGCTACAGCGGTACAGGCGCTCACGATGTCCACCCCCATGGCTGAAAGCAGGAATGAGGATAGTATGAAGACGCCAAGGTAGATAAGGAAAAAGCCCCATATGCCCTTCATAACGTCATCCGGTACGATCCGCCCGCCCATCCTCACATGCAGCAGCGCTCGCGGGTGGATCAGCCTCAAAAGCTCAAGATACGTGTATTTGAGCATGAGCATCACTCGCATACACTTCATGCCGCCTCCGGTCGAGCCCGCACACGCCCCAAGAAACATGCAGAAAACCAGGATCAACCGCGGAAGTGGCGGCCACTTCTCGAAGTCCGCCGTGGCAAAACCGGTCGTACTGATGATCGATGCTACCTGAAAGACCGAGTATCGCAATGCCTCTCCGAAGGAATCATGGCCTTCGCTCAAAAGACTCAAAGTGCAAACAAGTGTGAAGACGGCAACCACACCTGCGAAAAAACGAGACTCAGGGTCTCGCAGGAGGGCCATAGGTTTTCCAAGAAGAGCAAGGTAGTGGAGAGAGAAATTGATGCTGGCGATTAGCATGAAGACCGTGATCACCATGTCGATGTAAACGCTGTTGTAATGGCCGACGGAAGCATTCTTTGTGGAGAAGCCCCCTGTGGCCATGGTGCCGAAAGTGTGGCAGAGGGCATCGAAAAGATTCATACCCCCGAAGAGGAGCAGTGCGGCCTGAAGCACCGTAAAGAGAAGGTAGACCTTCCACAGGACCATGGCCGTATCCCGGATTCGGGGCTTAAGTTTATCTGGAACCGGGCCGGGGACTTCCGCCTTGTAAAGCTGCATCCCTCCGACCCCGAGGAAGGGCAGGATGGCTATGGAGAAAACAATGATTCCCATCCCGCCAAGCCAGTGTGTGAAGCTTCTCCACATGAGGTAGCCCGGCGCTACCTTTTCAATGTCGGTCAGAACCGAGGAGCCTGTTGTGGTAAACCCGGAAACTGACTCGAAGAAGGCATCGGCAAAGTCTGTAAAGACACCGCCAATGAAAAACGGAAGGGCTCCGGCCACGCTGGAGGCAATCCAGCCCAAAGCCACAATAGCCATCCCCTCCCGGTGCCCCATGGAAGCGACCCGTTCACCTCTGAAGATGAGAAAAAGGGCGGAGCCTGCGGCGAGCGTAAGGCCGAGGGCCTTCAAAAGTGGAAGCCGGCTTTCATCCCCGTAGTAGATAGCGAATCCGAGGGGAAAAAGCATCGTTATCCCGATGCAGAAGATCAGGGCGCCTACCACTCGAAGGATATATCCCCATCGCATTTAGAAGTACTCCAGCTTTACGGTCAGTTGCTCTTCGAGGCCGAGCATGCTTTGTCTGGCGGAAAGAATGATAACCCTGTCCTCCGGGTGTATGACTGTGTTTCCCGTGGGGATGAGGCTCTCCTTTCCCCTCAGAATCGCAAGAACGATCACCCCGCCTGGAAGCTCGAGGTCTTTAAGAGGCTTTCCGACAATTCCCGAGGTCTCGAGCGCTATCGCTTCGAGCACCTCGGCCTCTTCGCCTTTGAGGGAGACAGCCGATATGACCTTCCCTCGCCTTACATGCTGAAGGATGGTGTCTATTGCAGAGAGGCGGGAGCTCACGATGTTTCCGAGACCGATGGCCGAGGCAATGGGCATGTAGGCAAACTTATTGATCCGTGTAATGGTTCTTCTTGCTCCAAGCCGCTTTGCAAGAAGCGAGAGCAACACATTCGTCTCTTCATCTCCGGTTACGGACACTACCACATCCATTCCACGGACATCTTCCTCTTCGAGAAGGTTCTGTTCCGTGCCGTCTCCATGAATTACGAAGGCGCGGTCAAGTTGTTCCGCAAGAAAGTGGCATCGTTCTTTGTCTTTTTCAATGAGCCGCAGGCGATATGTCTTTTCAAGGCTCCTCGCAAGCCGAAGCCCTATGTTCCCGCCACCGATGATAAGAATGTTCTTCTGAGTCTCCGTTCGAATTCCAAATATCTGAAGGACCTTCTTCAGTTCTTCGGCAGCACAGACAAAGAAAACCGCATCCCCGGCTTCGATGGAATCCTGTCCGAACGGGATGATCAGGCGATCTTTTCTCAAGATGGCTCCCACTATGAACCGCACATCACCGGCTTTCTTTCGAAGATCAAGGAGGGAAACGCCCTTGACCGGGCTATCGCTGCCGATCCGGATGCTGATAAGCTTTATCCTTCCTTCGGCAAACTCGATCACATCATCTGCCCCCGGGGTAGTGATCGTCCTTTGGATGGTTTTCACCACTTCCACTTCCGGGTTGATAATGGAGCTGATGTTCAGAATGTGCTTGGTCATCTCGGGCTTGTACTGAACATAGTCGTCATCTCTTATGCGCGCCAATTTCTTTATACCGGGAGAGAGCCAGTTGGCGAAGAGGCAAGAAACGAGGTTTGTCTCGTCGCTGTCGGTAACGGCGAGAAAGGTATCCGCATTTTTGACTCCCGCCTCCTCGAGTACTCTCGGGCTGCTCCCAGATCCTTGAACCGTCTGAACGTCAAGGAGGTCGGCAAAACGCCTCAGAGCTTCAGGTCTCTTATCTATGACAACGACTTCCTTGTTTTCCAGGGCAAGTCTTTGGGCGATGTGAAAGCCGACTTCGCCGGCGCCGACGATGATGATTCTCATCCAGTCCCTTCCTTTCTACCGATGGGCTTTGTGGACGCCGGCAGGAGCAGCGTTTCCTTATCACACCCGGCGCGCATCATTCCGGCGAGCACACCAAATCCTTCATGAGCTGTGTCACGCACCGGCCATTTCTCCGTCTTCCACACCCTTGGGGAGAAAAAATCCATCGAATCCATTCATTCTGCTGAGGCTTCTTTCTACCCGTGCTAAAGATGGGAGACAAGCATATTCGAACTCTGTCCGCAGTAGTTGAGGAAAGGGGTGAAATGCTGGAATACGGACTTGGCCAAATCAGAAAATACGCAATACGCAAAAGTCACCTTTTCTTTAGACCACGAAAAACACGCAAGGCGCGAAATTTCATAAAGCGGAATGCCTCTCCTTTCAATTGTTCATCATACTTTTCGTGTCTTTCGTGGTTCGAAAGGGCTCAGCCGGATGAGTTTTGCGCCATTGCCTTAAAGGTAACGCCCTTTCCCGGGATTCCATATGATCACCGAAAGCTGAATGCTTGCTGGAACTACGCTCATCGCCATTCCGGCAAGAACAAGAAACCCCGAAAGAGGGTTCCTTTCCGAAGTCATCATACATTTACCTCGCACGATTCTATATAAAATATGGTATTTAACTAAGGGGACCGCTGAGAAACTGCCTGCCATGTAACCATGCGCCTTTTCATCCCCGATCAGTGAATTCAATCGACTTTAACTGCATACAGGGTGTGGAGTAATGTCATGACCGATCAAGGCAAAATATCCTCATGGTCGACCAAGGCTAAATTACTGCTCCTTCTTCTAATCGTTTTTGTTCCAACAGCGGCGGTTATCCTTCTATTAAGCCTCGATCGACGCAACCACGAAATGAAGGACGCAGGGAATAGCGCTTTGATCCTGGTCGAAAGCCTTGCGGCCCAGCACGAGCAGCTGGTCTTCGGGACAAAAGAGATGCTCTCCACCCTGGCCCTTCTACCCGAAGTGCAAAGGCTTGATGTCAAAGCCTGCAATGAAATATTCCGTCAACTTCAAGGGCAAAATCCATTCTATTCAGCCATAACGGCGGCAAACCCCGATGGAGAAATTGTCGCGAGCTTTCCGGAGGTTCCTCCCGGGGGCATCAATATAGCTGACCGAAAGCATGTGAGGGAAGTTATCTCTACGCTCGATTTCAGCGCCGGAGAGTATGTGGTTGGCAGGCATGTCAAACTCCCATCGATTCATTTTGGCTATCCTGTTCTTGGCGATGAGAATGGCCTCACGGCAATCCTTGGCGCAGGATTCAACTTGGCCGAATATGCCCGTTTCCTTCAACGGGCCAACCTGCCCGAAGGCTCCAGCGTAACAATTGCAGACCACAGAGGCGTGCGTCTCTACCGAAATCCAGAGGATAAGGCGACTCCCGTGGGCGAACCTATCGTCAAGCCTTTATTGGAGGCAATGACGGAAAAAGAGACAAGAGGAATCTTTGAGACCAGGGGCGCCGATGGAGTGTTTCGGATCTATGCCTTCAAGCATGTGCGCCTCAAGGAAGAGATGCCTCCCTACCTGTTCATGATTGTAGGTCTTCCCAAAGAGCCAATCCTCCAGAGAGCCAACCTGGAGATGCTCCGCAGCCTTGGGCTCCTCGGAGTGATAGCCGCCTTTGCTGCAGCTCTGGCATGGTTTTTTGGGAATCATGCGATTGTGAGACCCCTTCGACAACTTCTCAATGCCGCGAAGCAACTCGGCATGGGACGGATGGACACGAGAACGGGCCTGCCTCACACGACGGGCGAACTGGGTCGTTTGGCCAAAACCTTTGACCGTATGGCCGCCCTCCTCGAGGCCAAGGATAAGGCGCAACGGAGCGCGGAAGATATGGCTCGCAAGACGGCGCAGCGCCTCGAACTTGCCGTTGCCTCCGGGCGCATTTGTGTTTGGGATTGGGACATCCTGAAAGGAGAGCTCTTTTGGGATGATGGCATGATAAGGCTTTATGGCGTCGATGAGCAATCCTTACCCATTCGCTTCGAGACCTGGGAGAAAGCCTTCCATCCTGATGACCTTGCCCGGTCAAAAGATGAGCTTCAGGCGGCGCTGCGTGGCGAGAGGGAATACGAGCCGGAGTTTCGCATCGTCATGCCCGATGGGACGATAAAGACGATTAAGGGCAATGGGATCGTGATCAGAGATGAGGCAGGCAAGCCCATACGGATGATCGGCCTAAACCGGGACATAACCGAGCAGAAGCAGGCCGAAGAGTTGGTTTGGATACAGCGGGAGCTTGCCCTTGCCCTCGGCTCTGTCAGCGGGCTCAATGATGCGCTGGATGTCTTGCTCCGCACAGCCTTGCGCATTGACGGGATCGATAGTGGAGGAATCTATGTCGTTGATCCAGGCGCGGGGGGACTGCATCTTATTGCACACCGGGGACTCTCCCCCTGGTTTGTTGAGAAAGCCTCCTTCTACAGCCCAGGTAGCCCTGAGGACCAGTTTGCCATGCGGTCCGAGCCGGCTTACTGGTCGACCTCGAACTGTGCATTCGAATCCACTGAGGCGCTGGCAAAGGAAGGCGTAAGGGCGCTGGCCTCCATTCCCGTCAAATGGGAGGGGCAGGTGGTTGCGCTTCTAAACCTTGCCTCCCACAGTGAAGATATGATCCCCACTATCTTTAGAGATGCCCTCGAGGCCATTGCCGGCCGGATCGGGGCGATCATGGCGCGCGTGCGAGCGGAAGAGGCCCTTCGAAGGAGTGAAGAAATTTCCCGAAGGCGAGCCGAAGAACTGGAAAAGCTCATGGATCTGGCGCCAGTCGGCATCTTGGTCTCTCGGGACGCTCAATGCCGCTCGGTTGTGGCAAATAAGGCCGCAAGAAGAATGTATGAGATGGATGGCGGCCTGGATGTTTCTTCGGGCGCACCCAGAGAAGAAATATTCAACTCCCAGAGAAGGTTTTTCCATGAAGGCGAGGAGCTTGGCCCCGAAGAGCTTCCCATGCGTCAAGCCGCTCTGCGAGGTGAGGATGTAATGGACTATGAACTGAGCGTGCTGCTTCCAAGCGGGCGTAAGGTGACCCTGCTTGGAAACGCAAGCCCTCTGCTCGATGACAGAGGCGTGGTCCGTGGCTGCGTGGGAATCTACCTGGATATTTCCGAGCGAAAGGTGCTCGAGAGAACTCAGTCCTTCCTGGCCCAGGCAAGCTCGATTGGCGCAGGAGAGGATTTCTTCCAGTCTCTTGCTCACCACCTTGGAGAGAGCCTTGGAATGGACTTTGTCTGCATCGATGAACTGGAGGGAGACGGTCTGTCAGCGAAGACTTTGGCCGTCTACCACGATGGAAGGTTTGAGGATAACATAACCTATGCGCTCAAAGACACCCCTTGCGGCAAAGTTGTAGAGAAAAATCAGACCTGCTGTTTTCCAAAAGGCGTTCGCCATATCTTTGCCGCTGACGCCGTATTGCAGGAACTGAAAGCCGAGAGCTATGTCGGAACCGTCCTTTGGGACTCCAGGGGAGAACAGATAGGACTTATCGCCCTCATAGGAAGAAGGCCACTGGAGGACCAGCGCCTTTTGGAGTCCATCCTCAAGCTGGTGGGAGTGCGAGCTTCGGGTGAGCTTGAGAGGAAAAGAGGCGAGGAGGCGCTCAGAAGATCAGAAAGCGAGCTTCGCTATCTCTCCTCAAAGCTTCTCACCTCCCAGGAAGAGGAGCGGAAAAGGATAGCAGTCGATTTGCACGATGGGCTCGGCGGTTCTCTTTCGGCTGTCAAGATCAGCCTCGAAAACACTCGCGGGCAAATGGAGCTAGGCGCCTCCAATCCCGAGCTTCTGGAGATCCCCATAGCATGGACCCAACACCTCATCGATGAGGCCAGGAGGCTCATGAGCGAGCTTCGGCCTTCCATTCTCGATGACTTCGGAGCCATAGCCGCGGTGAAATGGCTCCTGAACCAGTTTCGAGCCACCTACACTAGAATCCATGTAGAAGAGGAAATCCAAATTGAAGAGGAAGAGATCCCGGAGATGCTCAAAACGGTTATCTTCAGGATCGCTCAGGAAGCCTTCCATAACATTGCCAAGTATAGCCAGGCGGAGTTTGCGAGCTTTTCTCTCGTCGGAATAGAGGGCGCGATAGAGCTTGCGATTGAGGACAGCGGAGAAGGCTTTGATCTTGAAGCCGCGCTATCGAACATAAGTGAGAGAAAAGGGCTTGGGCTGACCAGTATGAAGGAGCGATGCGAGCTATCGGGAGGAGTCTTCCACATGGGATCTATTGCCGGAGAGGGGACAGTGATTCGAGCCTCATGGCCGATTGCAATCCGGCATGATGCGCTTCGACTTGTGCGGTTGTCTTGAAGGCATAGGAGGGCTTTCACGCAAAGCATTTGGAGGCGAAGCGCAGGACAGAAGATGATGTTTACGACGCACTCGCGCATCCAAATAGAAAGAATTATCATAAATGGTGAGAATTTTCCTTAGAGCCCACTGCCATGAGGAGTAGGGAGATCTTTGGGAGTTCTGCAAACGGCCGATTTGATTTTATAGAAGGATGAGAAGATGGCGATTGATCCCAGAAGAAGACAAAAGCAGCTTCAAAAAAAAGCCGCCAAACGCAAAGCAGTTCGAGCCGCCAAGAGGGACACACACGCAGGCGGTTTTCTGTCATCGGAAAAACAGCTTTTGATCGCTGCATCATCGCCGATATTCGAATGTCTCATGCCGGAGAAGCTATTTGAATTGGGTATCGGCAATGTGATTGTCAGCCGAAAGATGCAAAATGGAGATATCGGAGCAAGCTTCTTCCTGGTAGATGTCTATTGTCTCGGCATCAAGTTCGCCTTCTTTCAGACTATGTCGGAAATGGAATACGTGCGCAAGGTGGAAAGTCTGAGTGAATATGAAACCTTTAAGAAGATGGAGCCGGCATGCGTCAGGAAGTTGATTGAAGATGCCGAAGCTTACGCCGGAGATATCGGCTTCAGCCCAGATCCGGATTACCGGATTGCCAGGAAGATCTTCGGTGAGATCGATGCAAGCGAGTGCTCAACGGAGTTTACATTCGGAAAAGATGGAAAGCCCCTCTTTTTTGCAGGTCCTAACGACCCGCCTGCAAAGTGCAAAAAGATAATGGACACTCTGTTGAAGCGCTTTGGTCCCGAGGGATTTCACTATTTGACGCCACTGGAATAAGGAAGATCTTGGAAGTGGCGTTATAAAGAGGCTGGAAGATCTCAAAGATCTGTAATGAAGTGAGGGGTTCCCAAGGCATGCAAATAAAGCCGATAGGCATCGACTGGAACACTCTTATCGATGAGTTCAAGGGGTTTGAGCCTGATCGAGAAGCTCATGGGGTGAATTGTGAGCCCTTTATCCGATCACTCGTATCTCCCACTCCCCAATTTGTAAGAGTTCTTCTGGAGAACAGGTTTAGAAATGATGCTCTCCATCCTGAGCAGGTAAAGATTCTCTTTTTCTTTTTGCTCCAAAAGCGCTACACGGACCGGCTCAATCTTCTTCACTTCGCCTTCAACCTCTTTGATGACGATTGTTGTCTTCCGGCCGAGATCGTCGAGCAGATCCCTTTTCCTCACGAGGATGGAATTCCCAGATACGTGCTTCGTCTGGACCCGGCCTATGAATATTGAACCCTGGCGGTCCCGATGACAGCTCTCACCCGTCTTCCTCTCCGGATGGTGATCTTTTGAGGAATGCCGGGATGTTGCCGAACAAAATTCAGATCCCTGCCGGTTGACTCCGCCGCGGTCTCTTCATCCCCTGTCAAGCAAAGTCGTTCTGTCCGCCAAGACATAATTCTTGAGGATCGAGTGTGAACCTTTGGGGGTAGAGGACTGAGAGAGAGACCGTCGATCCGTGTCAAGAGAGTGGCCCGACCGTTATGATAAGAAAAGATACTTATACTGAAGTAAGTTAAAATGCATAGGATAGTCTATCGTGTACGCTGTAGGCAGTAGAATATATCTTGTAGGAATTGTGGGTAATTCAGGTTAATAAATAGACCGAAGGAATCTTGCTTCAATTCCCGTATTTCTGCGGGTTGTTCAGAATTTGAACCATCAGCGGCGCCTGCTTTCAACGGCGTGATTATATTGTGGTAAGAATCGATCGTAAAATCAGAAATCAAGGCTGCAAAATCAGCCCTTTACAATCTCGAATTGTTCATAGACGGTTTACTCTTGAAAAAGAAAGGGTAAAGCGTCTCTTCAGAGATAAGCAAGGAGAAAAAAATGAAGTGGACCAGTACATTTGTATTCTTCAGTGCGCTGGCAATCGGTTTTTTTGCCCTGAATGCTTCTTCCGCATCAGCCGCAAACGTTCAATTTGACGCCGTTGCTCTTGAAACATCTGGTGTCATGGCCGTCTCTCAGCTTGAATCGGATATCCTGCTCGTAGGCAGAGACAAATTCGACAGGAGGGATTTTAAAGGCTTTGACCGAGACAATTTCAAGAGGTTCGACAAAGACGATTTTAGGAAGTTGGACCGAGACAATTTCAAGAGGTTTGATAGGGATAATTTAAGGAAATTCGACAGGTTCCGATAATATGAAATAGAACGGGGGCTCTGCTCGGTACTAATTTGGTTCCGGGCGCCTGGGCTTCCGACTCTTGATCTTGAAGCCCCGGTCGATCGACCGGGGCTTCTTCTCACTGGACGCAGGGGCAACCAGACGGTTGGCGTCTCCAAGCTCCCGAGTCGACTCGGAGGAGAGGACAGAATCGACACATTGTGGATTGGTCCGGGCAGGGGGCATCGCATCTTCCTTTACTTCCAGCTTGCATTGAGGTCGTGTCTGACCTCTAGTTTCAGAAATACTTTGTTGACGTTATAATCGAGCCCGGGACGGTTGGAATCCCGGTCGGCATAGTTGAATCCCAAAGCGAGCTCCAGCCTTTCTTTGAAAAAAGTGTAAGCGCCGCCGCCTTCGAATTCCCAGGCGTCTTCCTTGCGCGGAGTGTTTCCAGGTGCGTTGGTGAGGTATTTGTCAATCTCGTAACTACCTTTTCCGAAGAGCCGGACCTTCCTCCCGCAAAGATACCGCTGAGCGGCCAGTCCGAGGGTGTGAAAAACGTAATAATTGTTGCTGATGGTGAAGTCGTTGATCGATCGTTCCAGGGAGAGCGTGATCTTGCTGATTGCCGTCTTCCTGGAAAGCTCCGCAGAGAAAACGAATTCGTTGAGTGAGTCCATTTGTAGTCCATCCACATCCTGCGTGAAGGTTCTGTGCTGGCGCCCCGCGCCGACTCGAAGCTCATAGGGGGATTCTTTTGCGTCCCGCCTGTAGACGATGTTTGCTTGATAGGCGTTGTAATCGCTGTTGAGAGGGTTTGAAGAGTCGTGCGCATTGAAGTCCCGATGCCAGAACTGGTTCTCGATATCGAAATGATTATCCTTACCCGGGCTATAGGTGAGAGTCACGACGCCTCGGTGCTCCATCTGGTTTTCGAGCAGGCGATCGATGTCGGGGTCGTCCGAGCTCAAATTAAAAACCTCGTTCCTGTAGCTGAACTTCGCCCCCCATCGTTCAGACGGGTAGTAGTAGAGAAAGGGCTCCGCACGGCTGCGCGTGAAGTCGACCAAGTTGGCTCTGATATCCAAGAAATCGCCAGGTCGATCATTGCCCGGCGGGGGAAAGCCCTCGTCTTCGAGAGGCGCCAGGGTCAACTCTTCTACGGAGAGCAGCGGCTCTCTGGCTTTGATAAGCTCTTCCGAAAACCCCAGCTTCCAGTGAATGGATGGCTGAGTGGCCACTCCAAAGTAAAGATCATGTCCGAGAAAGTTCTGATCGGAAGCCTTGATGCCTCGCTCTTCCGTAAAGTGCCAGTAGTGGCTGGCGATGTAATCGAGCAGAAGAACGCTATTTTCCGTCTCGGTCCTGAGATTGAACCCCGGCGCCACCCGCGTGACCCACATGTCCACCTGATGCTCTGAGTCCTGAAAAAAATTGTCCGTGAAGGACTGCTCAACCGCGATTCGAAGCGTGCAATCTACCTGAGTTTCGCCCCTCAACGCCGACGCCCCCAGCAGCAGAATCATAGAAAATGTCAGCGACGCAGTTACGAGAGAAAAACCAGATCGAAAGGATGCCATCGGCCTCTCCCAACATTCTTAAGGAAATCCCGAGAGGTTCTGTTGTGTGAAGACTAAAATCGAGTCCAATCGAAGGCGCGGATCGTCCCCCCATGGGAATAATTTCGGGTGTCGCTTACAACCGTTGATAACGGCGCGGGAATGAGAATCATGGAACATGAGGCATCGAATTGTATTTGGACTCGTGCAGCATGGATTTGTCGAGAAGCTCCGGGATGAGCCGGAAATTACCTCAGGCTTAGAAAAGTCTGAAAAGAGCTCGACATTAAAAAGAGCCTCATCCTTTTACATCGAGGGCTCGTTTTCTCGCAGCGCATGGGTGAGCTGCCTTCTTGCTCCGAGCCTGAGCACAGACATGAGAACCCCTGATCCATCGTCAGTGCTGTTTCGAACAGCACTCGATCGGGTAGCCATATCGCCCATACGCCCTGTCCATGGCGACACTTATCAAGGGTATGCACCTCTCAAGCTTCACGCAAGGCGCCCCGGCATCTCTATGTTCTCCATCAACAGAGGCGTGAATACTTCCTTTGCTCTATTTTTTTGTTGGCGCGCATAAGGGTCGGGGTGTCCCGTTCGCCCTGTGGTATCGAAGGGCGAACATCCCCGATCATGCTTCGATACCTCAGCACGATCGGGTGGCGTATCCCAACCCTTATGCGCGCCAACTTTTTTTTCGCAGCAGATCCGGTATGTTATCATCTGAGCACAAGAAGGTTTTGAAAGATATCGACATCGCGGGAATTGGCCCGGGAACAGTCCTCCGTGACTTTAACTCGCTTCTGGAGCCCATTGGAGAACAGGGCCTTGGAATTACCCGTGCAGATCAGTTGCCGCTGCAGGACCCGGAAGAATTGAAGACATCCGAAGGGCAATAGAAGGCGATGACGAATTTATCCTGGCCGCCCCCGCATAGCGAAAGGACATAGAGGCCGCACACAGCAAGTTTCACATTGATAGTGTTGTTTGGCAACTCTTTGAGATTGCGGCGCTTGCTGTCGGAGCGGCGATTCGGACCGCTGTGATCGGTTTAAAGAGCCCTCATTGGCTCTCGTTCGTCCTCCGGGCCGTCTGCCTGCCCGGAGGAACTCTTTGGATACTGCTATTTCAACAACCTGGAGATCGCTATTGAGTATTTCGATCACGCTGGACGCCTTATCGATCACCGAACGCTGCCGGTCGATGCTGACCATCCTGGCGGCCTCTTTGGAAAAGGCTCTGCAACACTGCTGATTTGCTCCGCCGGATCGTTCCGGGTTCTATCCGACTTCGCGACACGCCAGCATGTTGATTCCCATCATTGTCATGACCACCTCGCCATGCTGGTTGAGCGTTTCACAAAACGAGCGCAGAATGCCTCGGTCAGGTTTGGAGCGAGACCTCTTGGCTTCTTTGACCGTCACTCGGATCGATAGCTCATCGCCAGGTCTTACCGGTCTCAGCCAACGAATCTCATCTATGCCCGGAGATCCCAAACTGGCTACGTGAGAAAGATACTGGTCTGCGTAAAGCCGCATCATGAGGCCAATGGTATGCCAGCCGCTGGCTATCAGTCCACCATAGATTGATTTCTCAGCTGCTTCCGGATCGGTATGAAAGGGCTGCGGATCAAACCGTTTGGCGAAGGAAATGACTTCCGCCTCCTCGACTCCGATGGAGCCAAATTCGTAGACCGCTCCAGGGGTATAGTCCTCGAAGTAGCGCTGATCGATTGGAATGGTGAATGCTGTGGGTTTCATGAAAATCCCTCTGAAGATGTGTTTTTGAAGTATTGTCACGGGCCTCAACTATCACGTTGAGCGTCTTTAAAACCCGCTAACCAGCAAAACGCCGGGATAGATAACGACCGAACCCCGCGCCGCCGGATTTCTCGCCCCACCAAGTCTGGATCGCTTTGGAACATCTCGGGCTCGCTTTTGCTTCTATACCCATAGTGAGCGATTCTCAACCCGAACCAATGCGCATGCTTGTTTTAAGGGAAGAATCCAAGAAAGATCCTAACCGTCAACTCCTACTTGGGCGCCTATGGCGGGATCGTAGAGGTTCATCGAGTTGGCCCCGGTGCGTTTGGCAAGGGCGCGGACGAAGCCGATGAACCGTCCCCGATCCAAATCCAGAGCTTCGGCATCAGATGGAAACACGCTCTTTCCAGCAATCTCGAGCGCCTTTTCAAAATCCCTCCAATGACGCCAGCCATCGAGCAAGGTATCGATCTGAACATCTTGGACGCTGCTGTTGCGGCGCCACAAATCCCGCCACCAATCTGCCGTCTTGAAGCTCCAGCATCCATCCTCCCAGAATACTTTTCCATTTGTCTGAGGTCTGAGCAGATGCTCCGGAATCACGTCGTCAATCGGCTGCATCCAGGCAGGCATCACAACGCCCAAGAAGCCTCCGGGAAGGACAAACCTGCTCAAATATCCCAGATAAAGCTCGTCCGTACCGAAGTACTGGTAGGCGTCGATGGAGACGACCGCATCGAAAAAACCTTCCGGGAAGGGCAATGAGTGAGCCTCTGCGCGCAAGGGGAAGACCAGATGCGGAACTTCGGCCTCAACAGCTCTCCTCCAGTTATGATCCGGCGTTATCCACAGATCGGACGCCCAAACCTGCACTCCAAACTCTTTGGCCAGAAAAATACTGCTCATGGCTCGTCCACAGCCAAGATCAAGAACGCGCATTCCCGCCCTCAGAGGCAATGCTTCCGAAAGCCATTCCGTGAGCCATAGCGCATTCGGGCCCATTTGATTTTCCAGCATCCAGGCAGGCTCGTACCGCTGAGACCTAGGAAACTCCGACTTGTCAAGAATTTGCTTCATGTCCATCTGTGGCGCTTTCTCCTCAAATATCCGCAGGGTTAAAACGGGAACCGCCGGATGCCGCTCCATGCCCGTCGAGGATGCGACCGTAAAATCGTGGCGTGAGCAGCTGTTAGAGTCGTACGGATTCGAACCCGCTTCATCGCAATAAAACAAGCGCGACTCGCAAGAGAATATAGCCTATCTGAGCGCCGAATAAAATGATGACTTGCCCCGTCTTCTCATGTACGAAGGGGCGTCTGATGAATCCTGAGTAAAGCTAAAGAAGTTTTCGCAAAAGCGCAAAACTCCCCTTTTTCGCTTGCCCAAAGAGGCATCATCGGTCCCCTTTCCCTGAGGGAGAGGGAGAAAAACTATCTGCTTCGGGTGACTTCTGCGGTATTGCGAGTCTTCCATTATATTGCCAATGATGTATTTTGGAGTCGAAATGAGAGTTGGCGCCGGTTGAAATCTTTGTTGGCGCGCATAAGGGTTGGGATACGCCACCCCGACCCTTATGCGCGCCAACAAAATCTTTCAAAGGGGATGTTTCATAGATGACCGACAACCTAATGGAAATTTTCGTTCACCTGCTGGCGGCGATGACCGCGGGAGGGCTGATTGGGCTGGAGCGAAGGTATAACGGGCATGCGGCCGGTTTCCGCACGCACACCCTTGTCAGTATGGCTTCAAGTGTCCTGATGCTGGTAGTGATCTACCAAAAAGAGTGGTTCCCGCCTTCACTCATTGAAGATGCGCGGATCGACCCCACGCGTATGGCTCAGGGCATAATGACCGGAATCGGTTTTCTCGGAGCGGGCGTTATCATGAAAAGCGGGCTGTCGGTTCAAGGCCTCACAACAGCCGCCTCCATATGGATCACCTCGGCTATCGGCATTCTTGCCGGAGTGGGGTTCTATAGCGCGGCAGCCATTGTAACGGTCTTAACCCTTGGCACCCTGTCCGTCTTTCGATTGATAGAATCAATACTCCCCTCCCTCATCTATGCGCAGTGCTCAATCAGCTTCGAGCGCCAGGCCTCGATGAGCGAGAAGGATCTGAGAGACCTTTTCTCCAGCCAGGGATTTGATGTTATGAAGTTGAGCTATGCTTCTACGCGAAAAGTCGGGAAGGGATTCACCTACAGTATGATGATTCGCGCTCGCAAAAGGCAGCAGTTCGAAACGCTCTCCCAAAGATTGTCTGAGGTCGAATCGATTCTTGAATTCAGGATTTCCCTTACTGGCGAATGAAAAAAGTCCGCTTTCTCCCGTTCATTCTTTCAGGCGAAATACCCGTCCGGGGCTTTTTTCCAAAACTGCTAATGGATCTCTTTAACAAGCCGGCTCAGCTCTTTCCGGCTGAACGCATACACTTCTCGGCAAAATTCGCAGGTAACCTCGGTAGCTTCTTCCTGTTCGATCAATGAGCTCAGGCTTTCATGCCCCAGGGAAACCAGAGCATTGATGACTCTTTCCTTGCTACAGGAGCACTTGAACGAAAGCGACCGCTTCTCAAAAAGATCGAAGGCAATTTCAGAGAAAATGAGATCGAGCAATTCTTCGGGCGTCTTGCCGCTGCGCAGCAGTTCGGTTATGGGCGGCATTGCCTGAATCTGCTCGGTCAATCGGTTGATCACCTCATCATCGGAGGGCGGAAGCGACTGGATCAGAAACCCGCCTGCAGCCGATACCCCTCCACTGGCTTCGACATAGACGCCCAGGCCAACGGCTGAAGGAATCTGCTCGGACTCGGTCAGGTAAAATGCCAGATCCGAGGCAATCTCACTGGTATAGAGCTGCACCGTTCCGCTGTAGGGCTCCTTCAGACGGAGATCTTTGGTTACGGTGAGCAGCCCCGCTCGGCCAAGGGCTCCTGCGACATCGAGTTTGCCTTCACGAAGCGGTAGATCGGCGCTGCGCTCTCCTACCGTACCTCGGACCGTGCCGTCGCTGTCCGCCTCCACCACGATTTTCCTCAGAGGACCGTTTCCTTCAAATTTGAGCCCTACCCGCTGGCCGGTTTTTAGAAGCGCCCCCATCAGCGCGCCTCCCGTGAGAGCGCGCCCCAGGGCGGCTATGGCAGTGGGTGAAGTCCCCTGTTTCCAGCACACTTCGTCGACAAGCCGTGTAGTCACGCAGGCTAGACCACGGATATGGCCCTTTCTGGTAACGGCTCGAACCAGATAATCTTCCATACCGAACACCTCAATCCCGAATCAAATAGCTCTCACTCTAACGGCTGGCTTCCGGATGAGCGTTGGAAGTCAGAATTCAATTTTAATCGCTACCCGGAAGCTTGAAAAGCATGCCCCTACAAATGCCAACTTCTGGGAGTCTTATAGCAAACCCCTCCAGGGGCGAGAAACCTTTTTCAAACAACATTCCTGCCGTGCCGCGTAAGCGATTCATTGTCCTTGGAGCACTCAATGCCGTATCAAAGGAAGTCCTCACCGTAACCAATGAGATATACATATGCCCAAAGCATATGTCAGCGTCGATTCCGTTCCTCTCGTAAAATAGCGCTAAAAAACGCTTCGGAGAAGTGAAAGGATACGACTTAAGGCAACTCACAAGAAATAACCTACCAGGAACACGGGCGTCATTCCGGCATGTTTCTAGCCGGAATCCAGCTCAGCGCCATGCTCTCTCGTGTGGATGGATTCCGGCTTAAAGACTGCCGGAATGACGCGGTGGGTATTTATACACCGCTCCATGCCGGTAGGTTATTTGTTGTGAGTTGCCTAAGGCTTGAAGAGGTAGAGAAAGAGCTCGTTGTCTGTCAGCTAGCGCAGACGCGCCGGAGGGTTGAGGATAAAAAGAACGCTAAATGCGAGGCGTCAATAGCGCAAAAGGGCGGCTGCATCGCCGACCTTGGTAAGACCCTTAATGGAATCTACAAAGTTGACATCTGCTCCCGTGAGTTCTGCATGACGCACAAGCTGATTCACCAAATCCACCTCTATGACATCATCTTTGCCGCAGTAGAGACACTTGTCATGTCTACCTGCGGAGACGTTTTCGCACTCCCGGCACATAGCGCCCGTGATCTGCGCATCCCGAGTGATGACCATGCTCTCAACCCGGCCATTGAGCACCGCTACAAGAACATCTTTTGCTCCAACTGCCGCGGGACCGCCCGAGAAGTATTCATCCTTTATGCGCTTCCACAGGTCGCGCTCGTTCTCCCTTTCATCTTCGAAGAAGAGCTCGTAGGCTTCATCGACCAGCTCATTCGTCGGAGAATTGAGATCTGCAGGTTTTTCTCCTACGACCTTTTCCGAAAGCTCTTGGCTCAGCTCCTCCTGGATCTCTCGGATCGTTTCCCTGGCGCCGAGTAAGATGATGCGCTTGAAGGATTCCTCCCGGTCGAGCTGCTCGAGCGATGCCGCCACATCCTTGGCATAATGGAGAAGCTCCTTTTCCCGCCTCCTGGAATACCGCTTCTGGGACCAGCCTCCCTTTTTGACTCTGTTTTTGATGTTGCCCTTGATCTTGTCCATAAGCTCGGCAGACTCGGCCGCAACCAGATAGATCTGGGTCTCTTTATTGTCTGCAACCACAAGGACGAACTTCTCGTACTCCTCCTGGAGCTCGGCAAGAGGGCGAATGTAAGGAGTGACGCCAAGTCGAAGCACGTCCGGCACTTTCACGTCTACATGGTAGCCGCGCACAAAATCAAGCACGTAGGATGCAAATACACATACCCCTTGGCTCTCATTAGGAGGGTTCTCTTCAAGCCACTTCCGTATTATACTGTAGCTCTGCTCGAAGTGTGTCGTCTCATCCGATTCATCATCGAGCATTGCACGGATGGTGTCCGCCCGGGCCTCTATCGCTCTAAATCCTTCCTGCCCCGTGAAGTAGGCGGAAACGAAAGCCTGTTCCGGTCCAGAGAGCTCCGCCAGGGAGCGCAGGTTGATGTCGTGCAGCATCGTCTCTTCCTCTAGCAGCTCAGATTTACTGCTCGTTTATAAGAGGGAATATCGCCCCTTGCCAAGTTCCTGCGGGATCAGAAGAACTTCTCTATCCCGTCATCTTTTGCTTTTCCTGCCCTGGGTCTCATCTTTACGATCGGCTCTTCCACGGATTCCAGGTAGCCGTCATCTTTTAGGCGCTGCAGCGCACTATCCAGCGCCGCATCGTCCGCGATTCCGGTCATCTCCTTCAAAGATTGCCAGTCTTTGAGCCGTAGCTTTTCCGGAGTGCAACTGTAAGTCATTACGACCATGTAGGTCTTGAAGATCTCATCGGGCATCTTCGAGAGCTTTCCGCTCACAAGAAGATCGCAAAGATCGAGAAAAAGCTCGGACGGCTTTTCATTCAGGTGAGCGATGTCCGCAGAGTAGCTTTGAACCAGCTCGATCACACGCGTCTTGAATGCCATTGCCGGGGTGTGAGCGAGAATACCAATGTCGATTTGCATCTTCATCTTTTCAGTAAAAGAATCGATTTGTGCCGGTACAGGCTTGACCGGGATCTTAACAGGCGTAGTTGTAAGCCTCATCAAAGACTCTCTTTCCAGGAATTCACGACCCTTTAGGATTTGCTGTCGAGCAGCTTAGCTGCTTCGCTCTTTGCCTTTTCCATGAGTTCCGATTCGTCGATCCTTCCATGGACGAAGTCGCTCCAGGCGGCGAAGCCGTTGAAAAAGCACAAGTTAAGCTCCGATTCAGAGCAAACCCTCTTGTATATTTTGTTTGCAAGCTTTGCGCGCTGACTTCTCGTATTATCCTCTGAGCTTGTCCTCTCTTCTTCCCTGGCGACAACGGTGTACTTCGAGAAGGCATCCCTGAGCTCATTCAATTCCTTTCGAGCCCGTTCCGAAAGCTCGGAATCCTCTATTCTTCCGTCCACATAGTCGCGCCAGGCAGTGGAATTCTCGAAAGAGCAGACCTCGACTCCGTTTTCCTCGCATGCCCTGCAGTAGATCTTTTTGGCAGTAATCACCCGATCCGCTTCCGCATCCATTGGAAGCTCCCGCGCGACCGCCGCCGTGCATTCATCGTTCATGGCTTTCTCCTGTATGAGTCGTTGAAAGATTTCTCCAATTGCTCTGCCAGTCTTTCACACTAACCCTTGCAGCAGTTCATGAAAATAAGGTATTCCACGTATAATTGCAGGAAAAGTTGGTATTTTTGCTCTGATGTCAAGATGGCGTCTTCCCCTCTGCTCCTCAGTCTTATTCACCAGCTACTACAGCCCTGTAGCGAAAAATACAGCTTCTTCTCCGGTTGCGCGGCTCTCCGGGCATCCTCATCATATCAGATTAGAGTGCCTTGCACCTTTTCCGGGGCATCGCGAGAGCTCTTTCGCATGGAAAGTTGCGACTCGAGTTGCAGCTCGCATCTTGCTTTCCTCCATTGTGGAGTTGCTCTCCTAGTTTACTTTCTCCGCGCCAGCCCTGGAAAACGGCGCAAATGCAGCATTCCATTGAGGCGACTGGATTCCTATCCGGTACGCGCAGTCCAACCCAAACTATCAGGAGACATGAACCATGAACTGGGACCGAGTCGAAGGAAACTGGAAACAATTAAAGGGAAAGGTAAGAGAGAAGTGGGGCAAGCTCACCGACGATGATTTTGATGTCATCGCTGGAAAGCGTGAGAACATGATCGGAAAGATCCAGGAGCGCTACGGTATTGCGCGAGACCAGGCGGAAAAGGAGCTCAAAGAGTGGGAAAGCTCAGTGTAGAGGCTTTCACACAGATGAGGACACAACTAAAACCCGTTCAGCCGAGTCCATAGGACTATCGCTTTTTACGGCTGACCTGAAAGGATGACCTTAAAGTGAAAAGATATCTGGTTACAAAAACTCTTCTAATGGTGCTGGTGCTGACTGCGGCCTCGTTCGCTCTCTCTTTTGCCGCTCAAACCGACAAGGGACCGCTGGACGATACGGCGATCACTTCGGCAGTAAAGGCAAAGCTTGCAAAGGATGTGGCGCTGAAAAGCATTGCGACAATCGAGGTCAATGCGACAAACGGTGTCGTGACGCTGGCCGGTGAAGTGCCGAGCGCCAAAGAGAAAGAGGCCGCAGAAACCGTCGCCAAGAGCGTGGATGGTGTAGAGAGCGTCAAGAACAATCTGCAGGTGAAGCCGAAATAGGGCCGAAGAACGAGGGCAATGCAGGATGCTTTCCTGGGCTTTGATGTTTCTGATCGTAGCGATCATTGCTGGAGTGTTCGGATCCGGAGTGATGGTCGGCGCGGTCGCCTGGATCGCTAAAGTTCACTTTTTACTTTTTCTCATTGCCTTCGTGGTAGCGCTGATAATAGGCCGGAGAGTACTGCCGGTGAGTTGATAGGGCAAAAAGAAATTTTATACTGTAAACGGGTCTGATTTGGACTTCCATATGACGCCTTGGGGGCGTGGGCGTCCCGCCCGCGGATGAGGCGGCCAGGATGGCCGCGCTCCCGGGGAAAGTCCAGTTTTCATGCGCCCGCAGTATAACGAAATCGAAAGGAAAATGTATGCAAGAGGAAAAATCGAATGTGGGTCTTGGAGTCAACGTTGGAGTCGACGTCAACCTCCAGGGTCTGGAAAGCGCAGTCGGTATGCTGACAAACGCTCTGAAGCAAACCGGGGACACCGCCACCCAGTTGATCGGCGATGCGGTGCGAAAGATCCGTGAAGCCGGAGCCCCGAAGCTCAAGGAAGCGAGCCAGGGGGGAGACAGCAAGGTCAAGAATGCTTACGAGCGTACCGTCTCGGAACTTCAGAAAGCCAGGGATAAGGGCAACGAGGAAGCAAAAAAGCTTCTCTCGGAAATGGGCCAGTGATCTGCCGATCAAAGGATGCACAACGAGGCTGACGGCGAGGAAAACCGGGACGGAGAGAGCCATAACCGCTTCTAAAACTGCGGAGAGGAAGGTCCCACGGAAAAGCCGGCGGGGAAAAGGTGAGTGCTCCCGTCAAAACTATCTGCATGGGCGCACTCACCATCGACTTCTGTATAATGCGATCCGTCTTTCCTTTCGAATGCTTGCTCTGCGCGTTAGCCTCACTAACAAAATACACCTTTTTCCAATTAAAATTACAGGATCAACACTATTCATTCTTTTGAAAAATATCGGTAAGCATAGGGCAAGCTCAAGAATCTTCATCGGACAGGAGAAAAGGAGGGAAGCTTTGCTCGAGCTCATGCCAACTGCAAGCGGCACAACGACAGGCGCAGGCGCTGTTTGTCGAAATGTTTTTTGCAGGCGCTACGGCACATGCCTCGACTATGCCATCAAGAAGGAGTGGAACGGTTTTTCCTGTGAGAAGTGCAACAGCTTCGAGCTTCTGGAGCTCGATGAGAACGAATGGAGGGAGGACTACTCGAGATGCCGGACCCTCCTGTCCTTTGTCAAGCACTCCAGTCTGAAGCTCAATGTGAATGACACGAATACCAGCGTCAAAGCAAGATAGAGGAACAGCCGGCGCCCGAGATGATCCCTCCACCCCTTTAGGCAGTCTTTATTCTTAAAGTTTCATAAGCCATCGTTCGGACAGAGGCAATTTAGGCCAAGAGCCGCCCGCCATGTCTCGGATGGCCCTGACAGTAATGCACGTGTTCCATTCATCGCTAGAAAGGTTGGAGTCGCACGGGTGGCTACAGAAATATCAGATTGTAAGAGAGTGCTGGTTGTGGACGATGACCCCTGGGTGTGTGAGACAATCCGTGAGGTCCTGGCGTCCTGTGGCTATGATCCCTTTACATGTACGGACTCAGGAGTAGCCTCGGGGGCCGTTAACAGACAGAGCTTCGATCTTGCTTTTCTCGATGTAGAGATGCCCGAGGCGAACGGCATCAAGCTCGCCTTGCGCATGAAGTCCGCAAACCCCCTTTGCCGCATTGTTCTCATGACTGGCTTCGCTTCCCTGGAGATGAGCATTGAGGTGGCGAAAAGCGGGGAGATGGATTACCTAAGAAAGCCATTCAGCCCGACGGAAGTAGGCTTTCTCTTAAAGAGGCTCTCCGGGATGAAAGCCACTTTAGGGCAGGCCGAAATGAGCAAAGAGGGCTATCAGCGCATGGTGCAAAACGCTCCCATGCTCGCGTTAAAGATGGGACCTCACCTCGACCTTCAATTCGTCAATGAAGCATGCTTTCCACTGCTCGGCTTTAGCCCTCAGGAGGCCATGAGCACCCCCAACTGGATTTTCGAGAGGATCTATGGTGAAGACTTGAGTCGATTGAGCAAATTCATTCAATCGGCTTTTGAGTCAGACCATGCTTCCTTTTCGACAGAATGCCGCCTGGCGCACCGGGACGGTCGCCCGATCCATTTCTTCATGAAATGTGTTCCCTACCCCGAAAATAGATCCGGTCGCCGCGCAGAGTGCGTCGACATCATGGCCATTGATATCACGGAGAGGGTCCAGATGGAGAGGACCCTCTTGAAGCAGGAAAAGCTCAAGACTCTCGGCTCCATTGCAGCCGAACTCGCCCATGAGATCCGAAACCCTCTCGTTTCCATAGGAGGCTTTGCAAAGTGTCTCAAAAAGAGAGCTCCTGAGGCGCCGGAAGCGGACATCATCGTGCGGGAAGTGAAGCGGCTCGAGGAGCTCCTCGGAAGAATAAGAAGCTACCTGAGACCAAATCCCAAAACCGCCGGAGAATGCTCGATCAATGAAGTGGTCAGGAACTGCATCGATTTGCTCGCTCCGGAGATTAATGGCAAAGAGGTCAAGTGCCGCATGGAGCTCGATGAGGGCATCCCGGTAGTCACACTGAATTCCGACATCCTTACCCAAGTCTGCATTAACTTGATCCGAAATGGACTCGATGCCTCCGGCAACAAGAAAGAGATAGTGATAAGGACATTTCAGAGCAAAGCCAATCTCCACATAGATTTCGTAAATGAGAACAACGGCAAGCCGATGAAAAGCCCCGAGCTTCTCTTTCTTCCCCTGGAGAAGGGGGGCGAGAGCATAGGGCTCCCCCTCTCCCACAAGCTTCTTGAGAACATGGGAGGATTCCTTTCCTTCGAAGAAAAGGAGAAACATGTCGTATTCACCGTATTGGTTCCCAAAGAAGCCCATCCCATAAAGCCGATCGAGAAGACCGGGAAAAACCTGTCGCAGGAGCGGGAGGTCTTTTCATCTTTCGGCCAACAGCCGGCATCCCTTGCAGTTCAGAATCCATAGAGAAAATTCGAGAGAAAGAGTCCAACAAAGGAGACGCTAATGAACAACGTTGAGACAACAACTCTCACGCTACCTCAGCAGTTCGAGCTTTTATCGGTTACCGACGAGAGAGTGGCGCTGGCAAGTCGGGCTTTGTCCAAAACCTGTGTGGAAAAGGGCATCAAGGTTTCTTCATGGCGTGAGTTTGGCGCGTGGTGCGACTATGTGGAAGGAAAAATAAATGAGCCCCAGCTCACGGAAGGTGCAAGAAGGGAGCTCGAGAGACATTCCGAAAGCTTCGGGAAGTATGTTCTGCTCGAGAGCGAAGCTCCTCCCTCGGCAATCTCCGATATCGAGAAGAGAAAGCGAGCCAAGAGGGCAAAGAAGATCTACGCAAACATTTGCCGCAATACGGGACTCACCCTTTGCTTTTTTCACAACTTCTCTGCCTGGAGCGACTTTGTATCGGGAAAGATAGACGAGTTGGAGTTCTTACACCGGGTCGCCGCCGAAACGAGCAAGATGAGCGAAGAGGATCAGCCATAGGGTCACACCCGATTCCAAGTGGAGTTTTGCTGAAACGAGTAAAATTTCGCCGCCATCTTTCGTCGGGCCGGAGGCTCTTCATAGAAAACTCGGAATAGACATTATGTGGCATCTCGAGATGCTGCTTCACGTCTCCCGCAAGTTCGCTCACTTTGGTCCTGATCCCTCTGTCATTCCATTGGGCGCTATGAATGAGGATGCTTTCGAACCTACAGCAAATACCTTCTTCCCATTCCTCACTCTCTGCATTCCTGAATCCAATTTCTTTGCTATAATCCAATACACCGTATGGTTTTATTATCTTAAAGCACTGTGAAGAGGGCTGTACATGAGAGCATTCAACGATCTTTCAATCAGAGGAAAAATCCTGTCGGTTCTCGTTTTTGGTGTGGCCATGCAGTTGGTCGCTTCCCTTGCCGCCGTCTATTTCCTGCGAACGGTGGACACAAGGCTCAACACCGTGGTGGATGTTGATACGGAAAAGATGCAGCTCGCCTGGCGCATCAACACCGATCTTCTGGAGATCCACCGGGCTCAGAAGAACCTCATCATGCTCCTGGACTCTGCCGATATCGAAAAATTCTCCGGGCATCTCACTCGCTATCAAAGAGCGATCGAGGAAGACATCAATAAGCTCAAAGGCCAAGTTGGGCACGACGAACGGGGGCTCATCCTCCGCTTCATGGAGCACTACGATATCTTTGCAAAGGCGAATCGCGAAATTGAAGCCCTTGTCAGGTCAGATCAGGAGGCCTTTGATCGAACGAATGCACCGAGGCAGTTGAATGCTAAAGCCGTAGAGCTGTCCATGGGTCGGAGCAGGGAAGCCTACAACGAGGCTTCCGATCTCTTGATGGAAGTGGCTGATCGCATGAACCGGTCTCTCGAATCCGCCAAGGACCTCAGCCAGAGCTACGTGAGAACGGCCACAGCAGCCGTGCTCGCCCTCTCTCTTGGAGGGCTTCTTCTGGGGTGTCTCGTTGGAGGTTTTATATCAAGGTCCATCTCCCGAAACCTCAATGCCATGGTGGCTGTTGCCGAAGCTATCGCTCGTGGGAATCTCTCCACCCGTGTCGAGGCTGCGAGCGGGGATGAGACCGGAAAGCTCGCCGCATCGATAGCGGACATGCAGTCTGCTCTGTGGAGCGCACGGGAGGAGGCCGACCGGAGAGACTGGCTCAAGACGGGACTGGCCCATCTGAACGACGCAATGCGCGGCGCCGTAGATGTCGCCGGTGTCTCGACGAGTGCTATCAGAGAAGTTTCCACCTATCTCGATGCCCGCGTCGGAGCGATCTATGTCGAAAATGGAAAAGGCTCGGAGCCCGAACTGGTCCGATGCGGGGAGTACGCCTTCTCCAACGGCGACGGCGTCTGCTGCCGGTTCAAACCGGGATCGGGCTTGGTCGGAGAGGCTGCCCTTCAAGAGGAGCCTCTTCTCATTGACGATATTCCCAATGATTACGTGAAAGTGGCGAGCGGCCTAGGCGATGCTCTGCCAAAGTGCCTCTCTCTAACACCCCTTCGCTATCGTGATGAAACCAGGGGAGTCATGGAGCTGGGTTTCCTCAAAGTGCCATCTGACATCGAGCGGCAGTACCTCAGACAAGCCATGTCGATCATTGCCGTAAACATCGAAACGGTTCGAGGAAGAGAAGAGCTTGCCAAGGCTCTTGCCCGCTCTCAGGCTCTCTCGGAAGAGCTGATGGTCCAGCAGGAAGAGCTCAGAACATCCAATCAAGCTCTGGAGGAGCAGACGCAGCTTCTCGAGCAATCGCAGGAGAGGCTCGAAGTAAAACAACAAGAGCTAGAGTACGCCAACGCCGAGCTCGAAGAGAAGAACAAGCGCTTAGAGGAGCAAGCGCAGGAAATCGAGCTCGCTAACGAAGAGCTCGAACGAAGCCGCTCCGCAATCGAGGAAAAAGCTCAACAGGTTGAAGTGGCGAGCCGCTATAAGTCGGAGTTTATGGCCAACATGTCCCACGAGCTCAGAACCCCACTTAACAGCATGCTGCTCCTGGCCAGGCTCCTTTCCGACAACAGAGAGAAAAATCTCACCGAAGAACAGGTTAAATCCGCCGAGATCATCTATGGGAGCGGCTCGGACCTGCTCTCCCTCATAAACGAAATCCTCGATCTCTCCAAGATTGAAGCCGGTAGAATGGAAACGAGAATAGAGGATGTTTCCATCCACGAGGTGGCCGGAAACATTCGGGCAGGCTTCGAGGTTTCTGCCGGGCAGAAGGGCTTTATCCTCAATGTGCAGGTGAGTGAAAACGCGCCTGGAATGTTTCGAACGGACAAAACCCGGCTCGAGCAGATCCTGAGGAACCTCGTTTCCAATGCGGTCAAGTTCACGGAAGTAGGCGCGGTAGGCGTTCGCTTCGACATCTCGCCATCGCCTCTCGAAGTTGCAGGTGTCAACTATGGACCGGGCGAAGTGCTCTCGATTGCCGTATCCGATACAGGACCTGGAATCCCCAAGGAAAAGCAAGAGATTATCTTCGAGGCTTTCCAACAGCTCGATAGCGGCATATCGAGAATGCATGGCGGAACCGGGCTCGGCCTCTCCATTTCCCGCCAACTGGCCAAGCTCCTCGGAGGTGAGATTCGAATCGAGAGCGAGCTGGGAAAAGGCTCCACCTTCATCCTCTATATCCCCGTAAGAAGGAATAAACTGAGTGATTTCGCACAGGAGACGGAACCCGAAAGCCCCAAGCCCCAGACGCCCAAACCACGTAAGACGGTGAAACCCTCGACGTTGCACTCTCAGGTGGCAGACGATCGAGAAACCCTTTCCGAAGCCGATACGCATATTCTCATCATAGAAGATGACCTTCAGTTTGCGAGACTCCTTCTCGACCTCTGTCACGAGAAAGGCCACAAGGCCGTGATCGCAGCTTCTGGTGAAGAGGGGCTCGAACTTGCCTCCCGATACAGGCCCAGGGCGGCCATGCTCGATATCCACCTGCCGGGAATAGACGGCTGGGAGGTGCTGGCCGCCTTGAAGGAAGACCCGGCGCTTCGCCACATCCCGGTGCATCTCATGTCCGTCGATGAAACCGCTTCCGACACTCTTGCAAAGTGCGCCGTAGGCTATCTGCGGAAACCGGTCTCTCAACAGGACCTGGAGACAGCTCTCCTCAGGCTTTCGGAGGTATTTCAGCGCAGGATGTCTCGCCTTCTTCTGGTCGAAGATGACGAGTTGCTTCGGGAGAGTCTACCCACATTTTTCGGCAACGACGATCTCAAAGTCGATACGGCTTCTACTGCGAAGGAAGCGCTCCACGCATTGAAGACCGGCCGGTTTGACTGCATGGTCCTCGATCTTGGGCTTCCAGATATGGACGGGCTGGAGCTTCTCAAGGTTTTAAAATTGGATTCCACTATCGCGCTTCCTCCCGTCATCGTTTACACCGGCAGAGATCTCGACCCCTCGGAAGAAAAGGAGCTCAAGGATTACTGCCAATCGGTCATTCTGAAAGGCGACAGATCGGAAGAACGGCTCCTCGATGAAGCCTGCCTTTTCCTGCATCGCTCCGTTGAGAGGATGCCCGAGCAGAAACGCAAAATCATCGCCGATCTTCACGATATAGACGTCATGTTCAGGGGAAAGAGGGTCCTCATCGTGGATGACGATATGAGAAACGTCTTTGCCCTCTCCAAGATTCTCGAAGACAAGGGCATAACCGCCGTCAAAGCGGAAAATGGAAAAAGAGCCCTCGACCTTCTGGAGAAAGATCCCAATGTGGATCTCATCCTCATGGACATCATGATGCCCGAGATGGACGGCTATGAAGCCATGAGACGGCTGCGCGCCATGGAGAGCTTCCGAAAGGTTCCGATCATCGCCCTTACCGCCAAAGCCATGGCTCAGGACAAAGACCTCTGCATCGCCGCTGGGGCGAGCGACTACCTCGCCAAGCCCGTCGAGGTAAAACGGCTCTTCTCCATGATGCGGGTATGGATGTATTAAAAGCCGGTGATCGGGTGAATCGGTAAAAACGGGAGAAGGGAAGCGGGGGATGGATAGGGGTGAGATACGGCGGATTGAAATAGATCTCCTGCTTTGGGCGGTGTTGGAGCGGTATGGGCATGATTTTCGTAAGTACTCGCGGAGCCATATTGAGAGGAGAATCGAGGGGTTTGTGGTCAAAGAGGGAGTGGGCGCCATTTCTCATCTTGCTGCCGAAATCCTGCACGATGAAGCGCTGTTTGGGAGGTTTCTCCTGGAGCTTTCCATCACGGTGAGCGAGATGTTTCGCGACCCTCATGCATTTATGGCTCTGAGAGAGAAGGTGATTCCCTTCCTTCGCTCCATTCCTTTTATCAAGATCTGGGTTGCCGGCTGCGCGACGGGAGAGGAGGCCTATACGCTCGCCATCGTGCTCAAAGAGGAGGGCCTCTACGATAAGGCGACGATTTTCGCCACTGATTTCAACGATGAAGCTCTTCAGAAGGCCAAGGAGGGAATCTATGAGGCGGACCGGGCAAAACAGTTCAGCGTGAACTACCATCAGGCCGGAGGTAAGAGCTCACTTGCGGATTATTACCATTCGCGCTATGGATCTATTCTAATCGATCAGGAGCTGAGGAAGAATATCCGTTTTGCAAACCATAACCTTGCAACCGACTCCATTTTCTGTGAAGCCCATCTGATCGTGTGCCGCAATGTCATGATCTATTTTGGAGACGACCTGAAAGAGAGGACCTTGAAGCTCTTTGGCGACAGTCTCGTCAGCGAAGGCTTTCTCTTCGTGGGGAGCAACGAGGATCTCCGCAGTCATGCGTCCAGGGAGCATTTCGAATCTGTTGACCAGAAGGCAAGGATATATAAAAAACTTGGGGCAAATCGGATAAAAGGCCGGTGAATGGGTGAATCGGAGAAAAGAGCGGTCGGGAGGTGGATGTGGGGTATCAGGGTTTTAGAGAGCTGAGGGTGTGGCAGGAGGCTAAGGAGCCGGAAAGAAATAAGTCATCGCTTTTCTGGATTCCCGCCTTCGCGGGAATGACAGGAAACACCGCCGACAGTCATTCCCGCGAAGGCGGGAATCCATGTTGTTTTACAAAACAGAGGAGCTATTCTTTTCCAGCTCCTAAGAGTCTTGCGGTCGATGTTTATAGGCTTACAGCCTCTGGAGGCTTGTCCAAGGATTATGGCCTCAAGGACCAGACGCAGCGAGTTGCTGTGTCCATGGCATGCAATATCAGTGAAGGCTGCGAGAGAAAGTCCGATGCGGAGCTCGTTCGATTTCACTATATATGCAAAGGTTCCCTCTGTGAAATCATCACCCAGCTTGAAATCGTCAAGGAGGTCAACATCATCCCGGAGGATATCTACCTCTCTCTGGAAGACCGGTGCAGTAGGCTAGGAGCCATGCTCACCAAGCTCATCCAGGCAAGGAAGGACCCCCAATGAGCAAAGACAGTCTACAAAACAAACAATCCAGCGCTCCGCCCGTCAACCGTTCTTCATCCGATTCACAGCCTTCTTCTTCCGAATCACCGATTCACCGAATCACCGATTCACCCCGGCGTATTTTAATTGTTGATGATCGGCCGGAGAATCTTTTTGCTTTGGAAAAGGTCCTGGAGGAAACGGGGGTTCAGGTAATCAAAGCATCGAGCGGTAATGAGGCGCTCGTTTGCTGCTTGCGCCAAGACTTTGTGCTGGCCATTGTGGACGTACAGATGCCGGAGATGGACGGCTACGAACTGGCGGAGATCATGAGGAGCGATCGGCGCACGCAGTCGATTCCGATCATCTTTCTAACGGCAGTCTATTCGGACGAGCACCATCTTTTCAGGGGCTATGAGGCGGGTGCGGTGGATTTTATCACCAAGCCTTACAATCCTAAGCTTCTGGTGAGCAAGGTGAAGGTCTACCTCGAGCTCGACAGGAGAAGACGAGAGCTTGAAGTGAAAAACCAGCAACTCGAAGGTCTCTTCGATCATGCCCCCGCCGGTTTGGCCCTCTTCGATGCAGAGCCCCCGTACCGGGTTCTCGCTCATAATGATGTCTACCAGAAGTTCTGGCCCGAACCCTTCGAGTCCCGGGGGGTAGTGGGCCTGGGAGTTTCTGACTTCGCGCCGAGTGCGGAAGAGGAAGGCTTCATGGAGAGGTTTCGGGAAGTGGCTGAAAAAGGTGAGGGAAAGACCTACTACAACATTCCCTATGACGGTCTTTCGCAAGGCAGAACATGGTGGAATTTCAATCTCTCCCCTGTCTATTCGGAAGGAAAGCTCGTCACCTTCAGCCATGCGCTTATCGAGGTGACCGCGGAAGTGGAAGCGAGGCAGGCCCTGGAAGCCCAATTGGAGGAGCGAAGAAAGATGGAAAAGGAGCTCATCCATGCTCGAGATGCGCTGGAGGTGCGAGTCAGCGAGCGGACCTCGAAGCTCGAAGCGGCCAATCGGGCTTTGGAGCGAAGCAATCAGGCTTTGCAGGAATTCTCCTCTATCGCCTCCCATGATATGCAGGAGCCTCTGCGAAAAATACGAACCTTTGGAGATCAGTTGAAAAGAAATCATGGCGAATGCCTCACCGGCTGCGGCGCCGACTACCTGGACCGGATGCTCGGAGCGGCATCGAGGATGCAAAAGCTGCTCGAAGCTCTCCTCGACTACTCGCGACTTTCCACCAGGGCTGATCCCTTCGTTCGGGTCAATCTGGGAAAGGTCGTGCGGGAGGTGATCGAGGATCTCGATGTGAGGATATCCGAGACCGAAGGTAGGGTGGAAGTTGGGGAGCTTCCGACCATAGAGGCTGCATCCAATCAGATGCGCCAGCTCTTCCAGAACCTTCTCGGCAACGCCTTGAAATATCACGGGCAGAATAAGCCCTTCGTGAGGGTCTTCTCCGAGCCTGGGAACGGAAGGGAGCATCGCATCCTGGTGCAGGACAATGGTATCGGGTTCGATGAGAAGTACCTCGAGCGTATCTTTGCGCCCTTTCAAAGGCTCCATGGAAGAAGCGAATACCACGGAACGGGCATGGGCCTCGCTATCTGCAAGAAAATAGTCGAGCGCCACGGAGGTGATATCAGCGCAAAGAGCGTACCCGGCAAAGGATCGACATTCATTATATCGCTTCCGGAAAAACAGAATGAGTGAGCGAGTAAAAGTTCTTTTCCTTTCACTGCTGGTTCTTTCATGCGTCTCCTCGATCGTTGCGGCTTTGTGTGGCTGAATGCCCTACGGGGCAGCTTTTCGGCAGGAGCGCGAACAGGCTCATGGATGTGGCTTTGAGTCAAGCCCGCACAATCGAGGCCATGACTTCTCACAGCGCTGCGGTCTATCCCGATGATTCGCAGAAAGTCCTCTCCTCCACCCTGGATCAGATAAGAGAGGCTCACAGCCGCTATCCGGGATTTGGAGACACGGGAGAAATCACGCAACTGCGGAAATATGATCGATATCAAGGGAAATCGAGACGAATCGTAGTGCGAAAAAATAAATCTGTCGAGTAATGGGCGCGCAAACAAAAAAGCCGGGTCAAGTGACCCAGCCTAGGTATATGATATGGCGGAGAGAGAGGGATTCGAACCCTCGGTAGCCCTCTACGGACTACACTCGCTTAGCAGGCGAGCGCCTTCAGCCGACTCGGCCATCTCTCCATTTCTGCATCTTTGTTTGGCGGAGGGAATGGGATTCAAAATCTGTTATTCAATCCAGCCTAACTACCTGATTTTCCTTATTGCGCCTTGAGCCCCAACTCCGCTTGACTTGCCGCTATGTATACTCGCTTTGTACAAACCTGTCAAGTAACTTGCGGCGTTTCTCAGCAGTTCTCATTGTGAACTTGATAGTTGGAAGTTGTAGGGTGAGTGCAGCTATATCCTACTCTATGCACACATCTTTGCCGATGTAGCACAGCAGACGATTTAGGGGGGCAGCCCGGGCAACTGGTTGCCCGGGTGAGAAGCACACGAGGCTCGACCGGGACACTGCCCAGTTGCCTTATCCCTCTTGCCCTTCGGGCGCGGGCAGCCAGTTGCCCGCGCTGCCCCGGATCCGTAGGATCCCGCACTACTCTATAGCTCACGAGATGTGTGCATAAAGTAGCCCGGTAAGGGGGGACGATGGAAGCAGGCGAGGGGCGAATATCCTCTCAGATTTTTGCCCAAAAAATGAGGAGAGGTAGATATAATGTTAACTGGAGGAGAGATAGTCCCTTTATCGATTGCCGGCAAAAGCTCTTCCAACTCTGAGAAGTTGCCTGGCGTTGCGTATGCAAGAATTCAGAAAGAGAGCGAATTCCAAGTATTTTTCCAAATGCTTGCCGATTTGACTGACGAGTGAGCCGACGAGGAACAACGACACATGAGCCGCACCATGTCCTCCCTGAACATTCTGATTGTAGACGATGAGGTAAATATCCGAAAAACCCTCTCGTACTGCCTTGCCGCTGAAGAACACTCAGTCATTGCGGTGAGTAACCCAGCCGATGCCGCCTATGAGGCGAGGATGCGCTCTTTTGACATGGCATTCGTGGACCTCAAGTTGGGTGACGAAGACGGCATGGATTTAATCCCGGTACTCCTGGCTGCTTCTCCCTGGACCAAAATCGTCATCATCACTGCCCATGCTTCCATTGAGAGCGCAGTCGAGGCTATCAGGCGTGGGGCCACCGATTACATTATGAAACCTTTTACCCCCGATCAGGTCAAGCTCCTGACCCGACAAACCGCTCGAATTCGGGAACTGGAAAATAAGGTCACCACTCTCAAAGAAGACATGCAGCGACTCGCCCCGGAGGTTCGGCTCCAGAGCAGGAGCTCCGGCATGCAGCGGGTCGTTGAAATAGCCAGGAAAGCTGCGGCATCAGAGGCGATTGTGCTGCTCAGAGGAGAAAGCGGGACCGGAAAATCGGCGCTTTCCAGAGCCATCCACAACTGGAGCGCAAGAGCTGCCAAGCCCATGGCCGTGGTGGCATGTCCAGCAATGCCGCCGGATCTTCTTGAGAGTGAGCTGTTTGGGCATGCCAAGGGAGCATTTACAGGGGCGGTGCGGGACAATCCCGGGCGAATTGCCGCATGCGAGGGTGGGACGCTTTTTCTGGATGAAATCGGCGATATGGCTCTATCGCTTCAGGCCAAGCTGCTGCGTTTCATTCAGGATAAGGAGTATGAGAGACTTGGAGAATCGACTCAGCGCAGGGCAAATGTGCGAATCATTGCGGCCTCCAATGCCGATCTCGACAGACGTGTGGCCGAGGGGCTTTTCCGGGAAGACCTCTTCTATCGGCTCAATGTGATAAGCCTCACCCTACCGCCACTTCGGGAAAGACCGGAAGATATCATGACGCTCGCCGAAGAATTTCTCACTCACTTTTGCCGCGCCAATCACAAGTCTATCATTGGCTTCACGGATGAGGCAACCAAAGCCCTTACGGGCTACAGGTGGCCGGGAAATGTCCGGGAGCTGCGCAACACCATCGAGAGAGCCGTAATCCTGGGGAGCGGCAAGAACGTAGGAAAAGACGACCTGCCGGAAAACATTGCTCCCGCTGCAATCACTCCCGCAATAGGAGACCGGGTTCCGCTCTCCACCATAGAAGAGCTGCATATTAGAAGAGTCATTGCCAATAGCTCTTCTCTCCAGGAGGCAGCGGATGTCCTGCAAATGGACCAGGCAACGCTGTGGCGCAGGAGAAAAACTTACGGCATTTAACCCGCCCTCCTATCTAATCCGCCTTGCATTTTGCAAGGATGACCCCTCTCAGATCTTTCAATTTTCAAGGCGATATCCCCCTGATCTGGTGATAACCTATTGAATTTTCATCAGCTGCGTCGTGGCGCGCTGATTGCTCACTGATCTTATGTCTGATGGCCAAATGGAGGACGATGTCCCATGACATTGAAAAAGAAGATCTTGCTTGGGTATGGTGTTGCTTTTGCCCTCATGGGCCTGGTTGTCGTCTGGGCCGTAGAGAATCTCATATCTCTCGGGAAGGCAAGCGATGCCATTCTTCGAGAGAATTACTGGTCCATTCTGGCAGCCGAAAACATGGTGGATGCGCTGGAGCGACAGGATAGCGCCATTCTAATCATGTTCTTGAACGATGCTCAAAAGGGAATTTCCCAGTTTCGAGAAAACGAGGCCCTGTTTCTGCAATGGCTGGCTCGCGCCAAAGACAATATCACCATTAAAGGCGAGGCGGAGCTTGTTAAATCCCTTGAGGCAGATTACGGCGAATACCGGCATCGGTTTTCAGAGCTGACCGATTTGCTCGGAGTACAAACACTTCCTTCGGAGCATCCTCTAAGTATCTACCAGGAATCTATCTATCCGCTCTTTGCCAAAGTGAGAGAAGCTTGCGTCAGGCTTCGCAACCTGAACGAGGAAACAATGTATGCGGCCAGTGTTCAAGCAGGCCGAGTCGCCGGCCGGGCGATCTGGTCCACGGTATTCGTTTCGGCATCAGGAATGGTCATTGCCTTCATCTTCAGCCTATGGCTTGCCGAGCGCATTACGAGGCCTCTTCGGCGCTTCATGGATGCGTCTCGCAAGATTTCTTCAGGGGAGTATATGGTCCAGGTCCCGGTCGAATCCGGTGATGAGTTGGGGCATTTGGCCGGAGAGTTCAACCAAATGGCCTCTCAGCTTGCACGCTATCATGAAATGAACATTGAGCAGATCATATCGGAGAAAAGTAAGGGAGAGGCGATCCTTGCCAGCATAGAGGACGGTATGGTGGTCTTCGACATCAACCTGAGGGTAAACGGCATCAACCCTGCCGCCCGCCGGATACTGAACCTCGAATTCACCGAATGCGCGAACCTGCCGTGCCCTGACTTTTTTCCTGCGCCGAAGGTCTGTGAGCTAATAAGAAAAACAGTCGAAACAGGCATGCAACCCAATGTCCCTGAAGAGCAGAGGGTAGTCACACTGCCCGAGGGGGAACGCTCGCGTCACTATCTATTTTCCGTCACGGCAATTCGAGGCAAGGACAGGAACCTCTTAGGCATCGTGCTGGTGCTTCGAGACATCACGCGGCTCAAGGAAGTGGAACAGCTCAAGAGCGAATTCGTCATGGCCGCCTCCCATGAACTGCGTACCCCGCTAACGAGCATGGGCATGAGTATCGATTTGCTGCTGGAACATGTCGCCCCGGGGCTGGCCGAAAAGGACCGGGAGCTCCTTCAGGCGGCTCATGAGGAAGTCCATCGAATGAAGGCTCTGGTAAACGATCTGCTCGATCTCTCAAAGATCGAGGCAGGCAGAATCGATCTTGAATTTGAAAGCCTGCCGGTTCAAACACTGTTCGAACATGTTGGGGTCATCTTCAAGGGGCAGAGCGAAATGAAGCATGTAGAGCTCACCTGGGAGGCGCTGGACGATCTGCCCAACCTTCGCGCGGACGCCAACAAAATCACCTGGGTTCTTACCAACCTGGTTTCCAACGCCTTGCGGTACGTGAGTGAGGGTGGGCGCATCCAACTCATGGCAAACAGGGTAGGGCCGCACGTTCACCTCTCTGTCAGGGACAATGGTCCGGGCATTCCTCCCGAATACCAGACGAAGATATTCCAGAAGTTTATGCAGGTTAAAGGGCGGGAGGCCGGGGGAACGGGGCTTGGACTCGCCATCTGCAAGGAGATCGTGCGAGCGCATGGAGGGGCGATTTGGGTAGAGTCTCTCCCCGGTCAAGGGAGCACCTTTACTTTCACTGTGCCGGTTGCCCAATAGGAGGAACATCGCGGTTTTCGAAGCGGTGAGCGTTCTCACTACAACGGGTTTTTCAACGGTGAGCTACGGAAACTGGAATGCGCTCGGTGTGCTCGTGTTGATAGTCTTGATGCTGCTCGGTGGAGGGACTTGTTCGACTGCTGGAGGAATTAAACAGTTCCGCGCCTACCTGATGTGGAAGTTGCTCATCTGGGAAATCAGACGATTGCTTCTTCCCCGTGCAGCAGTCATGGAGCGCCCCGTGTGGGAGGGCAGCCGGAGGGTCTTTGTCGATGACGCCAGGGTGCGCCAGGTTGGTATCTTTGTCTTTTTATATCTGGCGACATATGTGTTTGGAACCTTGATTCTGTGCTCCTGCGGCTACTCCCTTCAGGAGTCCCTCTTCGAGCTCGCCTCGGCCATCGGAACTGTGGGGCTCTCGGTCGGGGTTACCTCTGCGGATATGCCGGATATCGCGCTCTGGACGGAAACCCTCGCCATGTTTCTCGGACGACTGGAGTTTATTGTTGTGATAGTCAGTATTCTCAAACTGATCGGAGATGGCAGCCGCTTGATAGCGTCGGCATCCGATGAAAAGAGGCATAATAGAAATGAAAGCAGCTCCAAAAAAGATGCAGTGTAATAAGCATGGCTTCCGGTATCTTCTGTGCGACAGCTCGGGAGAATTTGAGCTGCAATCGGAAGATGGGGAAATGGTCCGAAGCCCAGTCCTATGCATGGACAGAGCAGTGGATGGAGACCCGAGCATTATCGCAGTGCGCTTCCCGGAGATGCCGATTCGTGAGCGTGAAGAGCTGGTTGAATTATGTACCGTGCTCAAACGCAACACCCGTACTCGGAATAGACCGCTAGTAGCGCTCCTTCCTGCGAAGCATCGCAAGTTGATGGAAGATTTGGAGCAGGCGGCAGTGGACTATGTGAAGTTTATAGGTGTAACATCGGTAAACTCAATAGCATTGAGCGAGATAGCTCATGCCTTATGTCAAGAGGATTCAGTCAAACGGCAATTGGCGCTTATGTGCCCATACCTTCGCTATAGTCCTGTTGACGATAGACACGAGATGAGCGTGTGTGGTGGTTACCTGGAACGGATGGCGCTCGGTGGAAGGCGGCTCCGTGAGGTTTGTGAAACCGAGAGTCATTTCCGCTGTGAATATTTCCTGGGTCCGAAGCTCAAGCCATAGGCTTCGGAGGGAGAGTCTGCTCACTATGGTTGAAAAGATTAGAACCGGCTTCAGTCGGATTAATGGTCTAAAAATGAACCTTTCTACTCTCATATTGTTGAGCTACCTGGCGGCTATAGGAATTGGGACGGCTTTCCTGCTGATGCCCTTCTCAACAGTTTCCGGTGACATCTCTTTTGTGGATGCCCTTTTCACCGCCACATCGGCTGTCTGTGTGACAGGTCTTGTGGTGGTGGACACGGGGACCTATTTCACCCTCTGGGGCCAGATAGTCATTCTCCTGCTCATTCAGTCAGGAGGCCTCGGGATAATGACTTTCTCCGTCCTTTTCTTTCTCGTGGTGGGAAGGAGGGTTTCCTTCAGACACCGCATGATCATGCAGGAGGTCTTCGCTCATACCCCAAGAGAGGACATCTACAAAGTAGTCCGGGCAATCTTTCTTTTCACAGGGATTGTCGAAGCTGCAGGCGCGGTATCGCTCTTTCTGTTCTGGGTAAAGGATTACTCAATAATGGAATCTGCATACCTCGGAGTCTTTCATTCCATCTCCGCCTTTTGCAATGCTGGATTTGCTATTTTCAGCAGCAGCTTCATGGACTACAGAGCTTCTCCCGTATTGAATATAACGATCTGTAGCCTCATCGTGCTCGGGGGAATCGGTTTTCCCGTAGTCTATGAGCTCTCCGAAAGATTCAGAGGTCGCACCGCAAAACCGGCAAGGCTTACCATTCAAACCAAAGTGGTAGTTATCGCTACAGCTCTTCTCATCGTTTCCGGCATGGGGTTTTTCCTCTGGGGAGAACATGAAAATGTTCTGAGAGGAGTTCCCTTGGTTGAAAGTCTATGGATTACCCTGTTTCAGTCCATCACAACACGCACCGCAGGGTTCAACTCAGTCGATATAGGTCAGCTCAGCAATTCAACGATCATGGTCATGATGTTTCTCATGTTCTGGGGAGCTTCCCCCGGATCATGCGGTGGGGGAGTAAAGACCACCACCTTTGCCGTGCTTGGGATGTTCACCTGGGCTCGGCTGCGGAGGATGGCGCGAGTGAACATGTTTAAGAAGAGCGTTCCACAGGAAACCGTATCCAAGAGCATATCCTTATTGATTCTCTCGATCACTCTCATATTCGCAATCTTCTTCCTTTTGCTGTTAACCCAGGAAGGAGCCCCTTCAAGCCCCGAAGGAAGATCCACCTTTGTTGAATACCTCTTCGAGGTGATATCGGCATTCGGTACGGTAGGCCTCTCCATGGGGGCGACCGCAAAGCTCAATGGTTTTGGCAAACTGCTCATCATCGCCATGATGTTGATTGGAAGAGTAGGAGTTTTGACCTTTGCCTACATTCTTGCCGGAACAGAGGCGCGTGGCGGCGTCCAGTACGCTCAACAAAACCTCATGATCGGCTGAGAGGAGTTTAACCTTTGAAAAGATTTGCTGTAATAGGTTTGGGTAAATTCGGGTTCCATGTGGCCAGGGTCCTCTTTGAAGAGGGAAATGAAGTCATTGCAATCGACAAGAACCCGGATCGGGTGCAGGAAATCGACCCCTACTGCACTGAGGCCATTGTATTGGACACTTCGGACAAGGAGAAGCTCCGATCTCTCGGGCTTGATGAGATGGATGCCGTGGTCGTGAGCATCGGTTCAGATGTGAGCAGAAGCGTGCTGCTGACACTCCATCTTCAAGAGCTCGGAGTGAGGCACGTTCTTGCCAAGGCAATAGATGAGGATCATGCAAAGGTCCTGAGGAAAGTGGGAGCTACGGAAGTCATCCATCCGGAAAAAGCCATGGCCATCAAAGTTGCTCAAGGACTATCCCGGCCCAATATCCTCGATTTCATTCCTCTGGCCGAAGACTATAACCTGCTTCAGATTGCGCCTCCTCCTGGATTTGTCGGAAAGTCCCTGAGGCAACTGGACCTTCGGGCAAAGCATAACGTCCATGTCATTGCAGTTGAGGAAGTCCTTACGGAGAACATCGTACTGGCGCCGCCCGCCGAGTTCATCCTCAAGGATAGCGATATCCTGATAATATTGGGGAAAATCCAGGATGTAAGACGCATAAAGGACCTGAGCGGACTGGCAAAGTGACCTTAACATTTCCGAGGAATTCCAGTACGAGGTTGAGGATTGTAAGCTCTAACATACTTCCACTGTTTCTCATGTTTTGAAAAAGATACTGAGTAAAGCCAGCTATTCTGAAGTAGTGACCGGATGGGTGGGAAAGGATGTGGGCGGGTGAGACATTTCTGCTCATCTTGTTCCTCCGATAGGCGCCATGAAAATGGTTCATGGATTTGCACCAGGGACTCAAGATGAGCTATGAGGAAAATCTATTTAGGCTTAAGCGCTTATGCGGTAATTGGAGAATTTGTGGCGGAGGGAGTAGGATTCGAACCTCGCTATCCTATCCCAGCTAAGTGCTTGAATTTGCTTTGCTCAGTTTCAGCACACTTCCGTTTGACTTATCGGTATGTATACTCGCTTTGTACAAAGCTGTCAAGCAAGTTGCGGCATTTCGAGCAATAAACCGCCGCCAGCCATTGTACATGACAAAGCTCACCATCGCGGATAAACGCGCATTCCTCCGTCCATAGAATCACCCTACCCGGAAGAGCCAGAGGAAATTCACGCAAGTCAGAGAGGCTCTTTTTGCTTCGGGAGTAGCGGCAGAATCTTCCATGCCCTTCCTGTTAGCTGAAAAAGTACAGGCTCTCTCGCACTTCCTGAACATCAAAGTCACCCCTTGGGGGAAGCGGGGGAATCTTCCCGGCCAGCTTACCGGGTAGTTGGGATGCAACCTCGTTCCTGAAGTTTTCCAGGATGGGAGCTGAGTACATCTCTACGAAGGCTTCCCGGAGGATTCCGGCCATCCGCTCTATATCGGCAGCGTGAGTGCCATAGCTGTCATGAACCATGGCAAAGCTGAGGATTCCGGCATCAAGGCACTTGTTGACGGTAAGGACAAGGTGACTGGCATCAAGGCTATGGATGAAGTTGGGGCTTATGCCGCTCACCTGTTTTCTCTTGTTGAGCCTTTCCGAGTCCTTCTTGAGGGTATGCCGTATCCGATCTTTACCGAGCACCGTTGCAATGACCTTGCTTTCTTGCTCCCGGCACTCATGCCACACTTTGAAGCCTGACGGAGCGGTCCAGCATAGAGGCTTATTCGCCTCGTTCATGACCTTTGCCACTTCTCGAAACCACTGTTCACCGGCTTGTGCGGCAACAACAACTCGATCAATGGCTTCATGAACTCTCTCGGCAAGATAGAGGCAAACGTTCCAGTTGTCATCGGTCGCAAGGAAATCTTCACCGCGCTCCTTGAGTTGTTCAAGTAGTTGGTCCCGCAGTCCATTCTTTGTGACTCCATAAGGTGTGGTCATGACGTTCTCCTTACAGAGTCTCCGGTCAATCTTTCCGTGCCAAACCGCTGCCATGTCACAGAAGCGCAAGCTCTGTTCCAAGCTGCCATCCTCGCTCTTTTCCGCCTTGAACACTGAGCGGTTGGCAAGGTCTTGCTCCACCAGTTCGGCCACAACCTTGGCGACTTTGCCGTAAATGTCGGAAGGTCGTTCGGCGGGGGCAAGGTTGGTAGCCTTCGCGCCTTCCCTATCCCGGAGAAGTGCGCTGAAATGTTGCAGCCCGTTGCAGGTGCCATCCATCCTTACCGGGACATGGGAGATGAAGCAGGCTCCCTCTCGCTTGACTCCTGCCCACTCAAAACAGAAGGCGAGGAACTGAAATGGCTTGTCGGCATCCATCCAAAACCGGCATCCATCAATTGGATTCGAGGCAGAGTCCAGAATCTCCCGCTCATGCTCATGCACCCACTCTATCCTTTCAGCAAAGGGCACCTTGTCGTAGCCGTAGGAGTTCGCCCCGTGAACAGCAAGCCAGTAGGTGCCGCGCTCTCCCAGAGGCTTTCCATCGGCAAATTCCAATAGGGCACGGCCAGCATCATCGGAGTAGGGGCTGAGGTGCCTCTGTAGAGGGTACATTCTTCCTCGCCAGTCAAGAAACCAGCAGAAGAAGATTTCGGGCTCGTTCAGGAACCTCTCGGCCATGAGGAGTTGAAAGCTCAGGGTGAACCTCTTGGTTCTGGCTTCTGAGTTCCTGGCGTAAACCTCGTTGGCTTCCCGCTTCCACTTCTCGACAACCTCCGGGCTGGTCTGCTGCATGCGCTTATGCTCTTCATCATCTGCCCATGGCTTCGGGGGGAGTTCATCACCGTCTGGCGGCGGTAAGACTCCCATGCCGTTGGTGGTGCTCCATATCTCCCGGATGACTTCGTAGACTCTCTTGTTGATGCGCCAGGGTGTCTCCTGAAGAGCATTGAGGGCGCGGTAGACAAGGGGCATCTTGCCCTGAGCCTTGAGAGCTTTCCCGTTTGTTGTCTTTATCAGCTTATACCTGTTAGTTTTATGGTTGTTGAGGAATCCACCACCATGAACACCTTCCCAAGGAAGAGGGGGAACAACCATAGGGAGGCAGACCGGATGGAGCACCTCGCATTTGGCATTCGCTTCCCGGAAGTATTTTTCAACAAGGGCAGTAGGCTTAATCCACCTGTACCGCTGCGGTCCCTCCTTTGTCAGTTCCACAACGCCAGTAGACTCTATCAAAAGGCATAGCAGCTTCCATCCTATGTGGAATTTCGTTTCCTTGCTCCATGGTTCATCCTCAATGCCTGCCTTGCGCTTCTGAAGCATCAGGACGGTTCGTCTGTGGCTGGGATTATTGGTTTCAAGGTTTCTCTCGATGGCATAGAGGAATCCGGGGTTCTGCGCCTTGAACTTCCTGTACTCGATGAGGTCCAGAATGCTCTGGCCGATCTTCATCGCCACTTCTGAAGAGGGCTGCTTCTGTACAATTTCATCAACAACCGTTCTGATGGTTATGAAGGCGAGTTCCATAGCGGGTATATCCTTGAAGACGCCTCTCACACGGCCCAAGTTTCCGCCGCCTCTCCTTGGCACAAGGAACTCTTCAATGGAAGCGGTCATTGGGTCGAGAATGGTGTTGAGTATGCGCACCCCCGGAGGCATTTCGCTAATGGTCTTGTTCCTCACGGCTTCAGTCCATCTCTTTCTGTACTGTTCTATGCCAAGGGCCACGGATTCCTCCTCAAGCTCCAACTGCTTCCTGATTCTTTCCTCATCAGATGGCTGAAGGCTATGGCCATCCTCTTCCGTGGCGGGATAATTGATGAGAAGATGCGTTTCCACTCTGATTTGCTCCTCTGATACTACCTGGTTGCTTATATCTGGTCATCTTCTGATGATGCGATTGATTGTCACAGAATGAGTGGAATTATAACCCGGCAGGCCAGGAAAGAATCCTTAATCAGATGATTTAATAAGCGCAAGGTAAACAAAATCGAAGATTTGAAAAGGATATTCGAGGTATTCTTTGTTGCACATATTATAGCAGCCCATCAGAGCCTCGAAGGATTCCGGCTCCAACATGTTTCTCGTTTCCTTCTCGAAGTCGATGAAGTATTGCCGGATCATGAAGACCTGCTCGTTGATCGTGCGTACAGGGTTTTTCTTGTAAAGGTGCTGGTACATAGTCAATGCGTTGAATTGCTTTTCCATTTTTATTCTCTTTGAGGTACATGTGGGTAGGTTCGGACTGCGCCATTGCCAACCACAACATCCTGAAACATAGGCTCAAAATTGAGCCGATGCATTTTTCTCAATGATTTCCACGCCCGCAAAATTGCGGAGTTCCTCTTCCATCTGGTTGAATGCCCTGATGTAACACTCCTTGAACCTTGCCGCTTCTCTCCCGGTGAAGCCCATGACCAAGAAGGTGAAGCCATCACGGGTCATAAGGTACATGGGGTAGTTTCGGCGTTGTCCCGGCACGGTGTAGTTAGAAAGCTGAAAATTCAGCTCTCTAAAATCTCCAGAACAATCAAGCTCTTCTACCGCTTGAAGCACATTCTTATGCTGCTTCCCAAACCTCTGTGCAACGTCCAGCGAATTGCAGAAAACCTGTCCGTTATTGGTGGTCATCTGGCTCTTTATTTCCACTACGATCAGTTTCATGTTTTCCATTTGTATTCTCCTTTGGGGTAATCATTAGATGCGCTTGTAGATTCCAGGCTCAGTAACTAAGGTGTAACTGTTTGAAAGCATTGGGATGTACATTTCGCGTACCTTGTCATCATCCAGATGTGTTCTCCTTTGAGGTAATCAGTGGGGAGTCCTGCCCTCCCTAACACTTACGCTTCATGGGCCTATTACAGCCCCCACGCAGTTGTCCCTTACATGCTGCTCGTCAGTCGCCCAAGGTTGCGAACCTTGTCCAAACGGGCTGAATCCTGCTCACATGGTTACTTGCGCCATCTAGCCGCATTCCACTGATGATTTTATTTTTTGATTACGTTGATTGGTTCGTCTTAATCGGTGTGTTGATGTTCCCACAGACTCTTGTCTTTGCAGGAGTAGCACCTAAGCTTGGGCTTCTTCCACCACTGGCTTCTAAACCATTCACAGTTGAGGCACCATCTCTGGTCTTTTACTGGCATCAGAATGCATCCTCCGTATCAAAGGATTCCCGTTCAGGGTCGAATGGAAGCATGCGCCCTGTATCCATTCCGTGTAGTCAATGAACTCCATGAAGCCTGTTCTTCTTTCCCAGCGGTTCTTCAAGACATACCATTCGGATCTGTCAGGGTTGTCGCCGGTCTGGTCACGGGACACTGCTATCACTGCGTCAGGCATCTGTTCCAGCCATCCAGAGCCACGCAAATCAGTGAGGCTGGGCGGTTTTCCTACCTTCATTCCATGACTTGCCGTCCTTGGGACGTTTAAGGTGTACTACGGCAATGAGGGTTACGTGGGTTTCTTCAACATACTTGCGGAGGGAGGTCATGAACTTTTCTATGACTTACCGTTCGTCAGAGCCAGCTGCGTCAAGACTGTCTCCTGGAGTTCGGACGGCAGGGAACGAAAAGACAGATGATAAAAGACAAAGAAGGCTGAATCGCAGGCCGCCTTGGAGGTGCGTGTAAATGGTGGGCAAGGCGGGGCGACATTCCGGCCATCTCCATGATGACCAAAGGAGTAGGGAAGGTTGGATGCTCTCTATCGCTGATGATGATGAGCATGGTCATCATGGGAGGTTATGATAAACATGATGATTGATGGAGCATTGCCATCAACAACATGGGGATGGAAGAGGATGCTCTCCATAGACGATGTGATGAAGAACACAGGTAATGACTCTCTCTATCTCTTGATGATGATGAATACCGCTAATATCCTGGTAATTACTCTACTACTCTACATAGGATACTATAATGTTTAGCTAATACTCTTAAGCTATTATGTATGCTACTCTATACTATACTAGTATATAACCTTTCTTAGGGGGGTTCTTCTATAGGTGGTGGTAATTCAATGCAAAGGATAACAGGTAGTTAGAGCCGTAGTTGGTGTTCATGACAGTCCATAGAAGATAGTCTCCTTGCCATGAGAAAGAAGAGGAAGGTCATGGTGGAGGGCTGATTCCCGTATTCAAGGGATGCATTCTCTTTGCTGGTAAGCTTCTACCCACTAATATTATGGAAAATTCTTCAGAATAAAACATCATAGACCTTGACAATGGCTCGCTATTCCTGTAGGAATTAGTTTGAGAATCAATATCAAAGGAGCAGGGGTCATGGAAAAGAAGGCATACGGGTACATCAGAGTGAGCGGCAAGGGTCAGGTTGATGGTGATGGGTTCATCCGGCAGGAGCAGGCCATCAGACGGTATGCCGAGAAGCACGGCGTCATCATCGAGAAGGTTTACCAGGAAGAAGGAATCAGCGGCAAGAACGGCGAAGATGACAGGCCAGCCTTCAAGGAGATGCTCGTTGCCATCCTGAAGAACGGTGTGAGGACCATCATTGTTGAATCCCTTGACCGTCTGGCGCGGGAGTACCGAATCCAGGAACAACTCCTTATCTACCTTGCCGCTAACGATGTTGAGCTGATTAGCGCAAACACGGAAGAGAACGTCACGGAGGCCATGAAGGGCGACCCGATGAAGAAGGCTATGATTCAGATTCAGGGAATCTTTGCTGAGCTTGATAAGTCGCTCTTGGTCAAGAAGCTCAAGCAGGCGCGGGAAAGAGTCCGGGAAGCCAAAGGAAAGTGTGAAGGGCGGAAGAGCTATGCCGAAGCCTCCCCTGAGGTCATCCGGGAGATTAAGAGGCTTCGCCGAAAACCGCAGGGAGGAGGAAAGCGAAGAACTTACAAGCAGGTTGCGGAAGAATTGAATCGACAAGGCTTCAAAACAAGGTCAGAGAAGGAATTTACAGGCCAGACAGTCCAGGACATCCTCCGGTAGGCGGTCGAAAGGGAGAAGCGAAGCTGTTTTCCTATGCCGGAATCGATTCTTCCGGCTCAAAACATACCCACGGATGCCTCTAAAGGTAGTGCTCCCAGGAAAGCGATTAGGGGCATCAGGAGTGGTGTTGCTCTAAACCTTTATAATGCAAGGCTTTAAGGTTGATTTACATCACCCCGGTACTCAATCGCTCGCCGCAGTACAGACACCGGCATTCATTCCATCTTCATCATGAATCAAAAACATGACCATGCAGAGGTCTTCCAGCGCATTGTTTCTTGGCAACAGAATTGGCAGTCTGCTTTTGAACCAGTTCCAAAGCCATCATGTGTGCTCTGGGACATAGGTTGTCGGCGGTACCAGGGGGCTCATTAACGGACAAGGCGGGACCTTTCAATTCCTCTTCGAGGGGACATTTTCGTGAACTTCTTAAAATCGTGGGTGTGAGGGGCACGGGGGGAAAGACGAACTCGGACCTTGGCGCATGGGGTTTCAGATTTTTGCGGCAAAAATAGTGATAGAGGTATAAAGGTTAAATATTTGTGAACAGCTAAAAGAACTAAAAAGAGGGCAGAACCATCCGCTGATCCTGCCCAAGCAGAATTATTGCAAGCAGCATTTACTCGATGACGAAACTTGCCATGCAGGGGGTTGTTATCCGGTAATGAGACTCATCGCCTGAGATGATGGCTATTTCATATGTTCCTCTTGCAGTGTAGTTCTTTGTCTGTAGGTTATACTGCCACTGCTCATCCACATACTGAAACTGATTGCCAGGAGTTGCAGCCCCAACTGGGAGCGCATATTGGGAAACATCCTGAGCATCCGCATCAGTAGATGACCTATACACAACCTGAATGACAGGAAATACAGGTAGGTCTGTCCCTGTAACTTCGACACCATCTTTGTTGAAAAGCTCTGCCTTGAGGGGTAAGACTCTATTCTTTTTTACCTTTACAGGACCATTATCCATCGGAGCTTGAAATCCAGAACAGACCACTTGCATGCTGCTGGGTTCGATAACCGGAGTAAGGAGAACGGCATGAGTAAGGCCATCACTTGTAATACCGTCACAGACAATCTGGCCTGAATCATTTATCGCTCTAGCCATTCTAAGGGTCCAACCAGAACTTGGCACCAGCAGGTTGTTAAGGTCATACATAGTTCCTGAATCGTAGATGAACGCACGATCCTCAGTATTATTAATTGATCGAGAATACCCAACGATCTGACCGCTGTTGTTAACGCCAAGCGCATAACTGGTTGTTCCCCCCAGAGTACCGAGGTCCCGCATGATTCCTGATTCATAGAGAAATGCATGATCGTAAGTGTTGCTTAATCGAGCGTATCCAATAACCTGGCCGCTATCGTTAATGTCACTTGCGCAACTATATTCACCGCCTAGCGTGCCAAGGTCATGCATTCCTATCCCCGGCGTATAGAGAAAGGCATGATGTGGAATCTTATCATAACTAAATTGAGAATACCCAACGATCTGACCGCTGTTGTTAATACCATATGCTGAGCTTTGCATACCGCCCAGAGTACCAATGTCGTGCATTATTCCTGTATCTGAACTATATAGGAAGGCATGCCATGCAAGATTACCGCTCACTTGAGAAAATCCAACGATCTGCCCACTGCCGTTAATGTCATAGGCTGTACTGGACGTACCGCCCAGAGTACCCAGGCTACGCATGGTTCCTGATTCATAGAGGAAAGCATGCTCTCCTGTGTCGCCGCTCAAGTAGGCCCCCCCAATAACCTGACCAGTATTGCTAATCCCATAGGCGTGGCTGCATGTACCTCCTAAAGTGCCCAAGTCATGCATTATCCCCGAATCGTAGAGGAAGGCATGATAATCATATCCATTCGTACCGAACTTAGAAGCCCATCCAACAACCTGTCCTGCACCGTTAACACGATACGGAGAGCTAAACTGTGAATTGTCCAGAGCACCAAGGTCAGTGATAGTATAGGTGTTGGCGCAAAAAGCTTTCTCTACTCCAAACGAGATGAAGAAGCCCAATAAAAAAAATAACGAAATCTTCTTCATTGCCAGTAATCTTTTCATGTCTTCCCTCCTGCTGAAGTAATAGGCAATATGTGCTAATGGCGCACAAAAGTCTTCACTACCGATTGGAATAAAGCTGTAAGTAGAAGCCGACGAAAAAGTAGAAAAACCCAATAATCTGCCTAAAGCTGATCATCGACTTTCAAAGTATTCCGGTTCACAATATGAGTGCATTTTTGTGCGCCGGATTTTGATGCAACACGAGTAATCAACTCGTTCGCGCTTATGAAACTTTCCTCAACAATTCCTTCAAGGAAGCTAGAATATGTACCTGTGCCAGCCTGTACCAGATCGAAACTACCTACAATGCGTCCCCCATCACCCATCGGCTGATCTTTATGCAGTCGAATTCTAAGATTTTTATTGACCTGTCCTACTCCGACCAAAATGTCTCCAGCCTTTGCACCTGTCTCCTTTACTGTTCCTGGTTTGGTCTTAGCCATTGTTATCCCTCCAAGGTTATTAATGAATCGATATAGATGACCCTTGCATGGTTCGTCCTTCTAAGTCAGATTTTTATTTCTTAGCGTTTCACATGGTGCGGGTCAAAAGGTCTATGAATCGTTCAGTGAGTCCCTTGAGGTCATTCAGACTCAGTTCAGCTTCCCAGTCCTTTATATTATTCCGTGGAATTATATTCCAAACTCTGAGCAACCGCAGTTCGTTTTGGCCATCTCCCAAGAATTCAATATGGCCATGCGCTATAGCATGTCTTAAGTACGAAATCAGCTTATTCAGATTTTCAACTTGTTTGAATCCTTCAGATACTTTCGGAATCGGCCATCCCTCTTTTTCCAGCTCATAAATCGATTTTGGAGGCATTTTGTCAATGAATTTCTGCCGTGGAAAAATTAGCAATCCAAGAGTGGAATTCACGAGTTGAGTAGCCTCGTAGACTTCCTTTCCTTCTTGATGCAAGGATTCTATTACTTCAAGATTTTTACGAGTGCGGATAGCAAAATCACGAATAACCTCTTCGTACATCATGGTAAGGGCTCCTTGAAGGTACATAAGAGAAGATGTAGATTTGGCCGCTTCATACAAATAATGCAAAGAACATACACCTGTAACTTTATAACACTCTATCATAGCTGCCTGTGCATGTATACCTATTCGCTTTACATATAATCGATATCTTAATTAAACTTGCGTATGTAACTATGAAAAAAGAACCGGGGGCAACGCACAACCCGGCACCTCACACACCATTACAACTCCACAACCGCCACCTGGAAAGGCAGCACCCATACCAAACCATTCGGTTCCGAAGCAGTGAACACCTGGAGCTTCACAGAGGTGTAGACCTTCGGCGGTATGGCTTGAGAGCCGAACTTCATGATGACCTTCCCTGTCTTCGTATCAGAACTTGGCCAGAAGGAGTTGCTTCCCAAGCCCGCATTCTTCTGTCCGATGAAATCACCCTGCCTCTTTGTTTCTTTTGGAATTTACGCTTCTCCCACGCCCCTTTTTTGCTTCCGATTTTTAATACCTCTTCCAGATTGGCGGACATTTGGCGCTTCTATAAGTTGCCGCTTGTGCTCACCTCCTAGTGGGCTGTCCACCTTGATTTTTCAGGTTGGTTTTCAGCCATTACCGAAATTCAATTGCTGCATCACCCGAAATTTCGACGTGGACAGCCCACTAGTGGTGTTTGCACTTATGCATCGCATTCACATATGCTATGAAATTCGACTTTGCCACCAAACGGGCGGAAGCTATTAGACAGGATCTTTTCTATGGGTTACAGACGGGAAAGAAGGCCGGGGGGTGGTCATGATCAGGGAGGGGGAGGAAGGCTTACATCTACTAGCTTAGGGTGAACTTGACTGAAGATGAGCTTCGTGGTTCGTGGGGTTTATTCCCCCGAAAAGCGGACGTCAGGCGGGAGGCTACGCAGGAAAGTGGGGGTGGGTTCCAGTGTTTTGCACTGGCTTCTACCTATGATATTCTTGCAAGATCCTTCTCTAGATCCTTTACTGTTCTATAAATCCTCCTGTTAAATTCGTATTCGATTTCTTCGTTTGACATAAGTTTTGTTTGCACTCGGAAGATGTCCGATAGAATTACGCTCTTTGTTTCATTTGTATAAATATCGAAATTTGGTATGTACGAACTTCGCTTTAGGTTCTTTGTTATCTCATGGAATGCTCTAATAAAGGTTTTCACCTTGAATTTATTAGGGTCGATGCCGAAGCGCTGGATCTGTTTATCCAGGAAATGATCCAGAGACCCAAGTAGTTGCAAGTCGTTTATTTGAGAAAAGAAAAACAACCAACCATATTTAGTTTGCTTGAAAATGCAACCTGTAATCCTCAAATCGACAGCCCATTTTAATAAAGTCAAATCCATGGATCGAGAGTATTTATAGTTAGTGAACAGGCTAATTATTGTTTCTCGAATGCTATCAACTGACTTTCTGCGTACACTTATATTTCTTCCGTTAAAGCTATATCCGAGGTATGTAAAGCCTTCAGACAGGTCACAGGAAATTGCTTTCTCCGGATCTTCACTATGGAGATTTAGCCCTCTTTTTTCGCAGTCCTTAACTATTTTGATCTTAATCCTGGCAGCGTTTCTACAGTTGCAAAGGATTAGGATATCATCGACATATCTGAAGTAGCGAAAACGAGCTTGGCTTCTATACAATCTATCAATAGGAGACATGTAAATATTAGCTAATATATTTGATATGGCCAAGCCTTGTGGCACACCTTTCTTACTTATATCTCTATGCCCGCATATGGCTTTAGCCACAGTGGAGCGGCTAATGGCATTTTCTATAAGGGCCAATATTTCAGCTTTCCTTACTCGTCTTCTAACTTCCTTCAAAAGTAGGTCATGTTGTATCGAAGGATAAAAATCCTTAACGTCTAGCCGTATCACGCTGTCGTACTTTCCTGATTTAACCAAGGTTGATACATCTGTAACTATTGTGTGTAACGGGATGGCCTCATTATCAAAGACAGACGCAAGTATATCAAAGAAGGCCTTAAGAACCAGCTTGTCTCGCATTGTGGGAATAGAAATCACCCTTGGGAACTTGTTTGGGCCTTTTGAGAGTAGACGTTCTCTATACTGAGAAAAGCAATAGCTTCCATCCCTTACCTTCCTGCAAATTATCTCGATATTTTCAGCAAAGCGTGCTTCAAAGCTCCGTCTGCTTATCCCGTCAATCCCAGCAGATGACTTGTATCTTATGCCATCATAGTATAATTTATGAAGCCGCCTATAACTAAATGTTAGCTTAAACAGTGTAGATGCATTCATAACTTGCATAAATTCCATAGGATCATAAGGATAAAAGGAATGAGGAAATAGAAGATGTTACAGAATGATCTTCCCAACTTCTGAAATATGAAATTGATATAATCTGTTGTCGTAAAAGGTGATGTGGTGATATTCTGATCTTTCCTCAGAGAATACCTCATACAAAGGAAGTCAAAATCAGAATGATTTTCAGACATCAGCAATATATCATGATAGGATGTCTCCAATCTCTCGATTTCTTCCTGATTTTTAGCATCCTCTGCTCTCTTTGCCTTTAGATATAATTCGTCCAAACGAACATAGCAGTTCCGCATGGATAGTGCGCGGTCCTTGAACTTTTGTGCAGAAAGGAAAATAGACAAAGCAAGAACACCAACTGAAGACAGTATCAATAACATGTTAACATTCGCATCTGGCTTAGCGAAATTCCAGATAGACAGAGCAACTAAAAGCAGCGAGTAAGAAGTCATCAGAGCTTCTGATAAAAATGAGCTGCTCTGCAAACGCTTTTCAGTATTTATACGCGCTTTTCTGGTGATCCAGATTCTGTCTGAAAGCATGTCAGACATCTCCGAAGGAGAAGAGGGAGGCCCTTTGATGAAATAGCAAATAAGCGCCCATTCAAATTGGGCTTGTCACGAACTTTTCGCGACACCGGCAAAACCGTATTTAATAGCCACATTCCCGGCGGTTTGGGAATCGCACTCCAGGTACAAAGGGCCTCACACTGTGCTTAACGGGAATCATACCTGCAGATTATTGTATCTATACAATACGGTAGGATTAAGCGTCAAGCAAGAAAGCACAAGTACATCTGAGCAGGTTATCTGAAGAAATAGCAGATGGGTGAAATAGAAAGGTCCGGATACTGTAAAGTCAATATGCTACTATAGTCAATCGGCCTAAATATAACATTCCAAGTTCTCACCCGCCCAGCACCACACAGTATCATACGGTTGGGCACAGAGAAAAAAGTGAGATTTGGAAACGTCTGGCTATATACCTCTAATACTAAGACTTTCATCCGAGCCAATAAACACTGCTACAGCTGCACAACCGCCACATGGAAAGGCGGTGCCAAAATGAGCCCATTCGGTTCCGAAGCAGTAAAGACCTGGAGCTTCACTGGAGTGTGCTCCTTTTGGGGAAAAGAATGTGAACCGAACTTCATTGTGATACTGCTGTTTTTTTACCTCAGCATGACCAGCAGAAATGATCTGTTCCCCGAAACTGCATTTGTTATTTGATTATTCAGCTTGTCTTGTATTATTTATCCACTGATCCTGTTATTGTGGTTCAAGTTGAATCCGACTACCGAGCACTACATGCCGTGGAGTTGGAGCGATGAGTATTGAAGCAAAAAATGTTTTTATGATATGCATGTAAATGCGTGAAGTGGAGCAGTACCACAAATTGCAGAGGAACAAACAAGGGATTCTAGTATGTCCTTCTTAGTACCATTGCTGCCCAGTTTCAAAAGCCTGAAAGAGAATCTTGATGCTGCCATGGAGTTGGCCAAGAGAGCGGCATCTGTCGAAGCTCAAGAAAGAATCATCACCTTGCGTGAGCAGGTTATCCAGCTTCAAGAGGCCGCTCTTCAACTCCAGGAGAGAAACAAAGAGCTTGAACAGAAGATGAAGCTCAAAGAACAACTCCAATGGGACGGAAGAGTTTACTGGTTGGCTAAGGATGATGGGACAAGAGAAGGTCCTTACTGCCAAGTTTGCCAGGATAAAGATGAAAAGCTTACGCGGCTCCAATCCCGGCTTGATACGTGGGTTTGTCTTATCTGCAAGATGCCCTATGTGAAAATAAACAGCGAGTTATCAGATGAAGACAGGAAGATTATTGAGCAGCAGAAAGCCCACAGCAGAGGGAGGAATGCCAGCCGTACCGTATACCCAGGCATAAGGTGGTAAGGAACCACGCATGCCAGATGTGATGGGTACCTGAGAGAAGCTCCTCTCCCCATAGTACCTTAACCTTGCTTCCTATCACGCCACAGCCTGCTGTTGATACAAGTATTTCTGGAAGCCTGCGAACATCTTTCCGATTTCTTTTGGCTGGCCAAGATCGGCGACTGCGTCCTTGATCGAATTATGATATTTCAAATGCAGCAGCGGCGTCAGCTTGCCTTGGTCAAGCTCTTCCACACCAACAGTAACGTAGTGCGACAGCACGAAGTCAAGAAAAACCCGCTGCTTGCTGTTGAACTGCGTGCTGATGATGACCTTGGCCTTGCTCGCTCTTTCCTCTCGCGTGAGTGGTGGCAGGGCATACGCCACATGGGCAAGCACATCGAAGAGGTCGCTCTTCTCCGCGTCTATAATCTTCTGCATCTCGGCAAGCTGATCCTTGCCAAAACCCTTCTCTGCAAGTCCCTCCAGAAGTTTTCTGCGCGTATCCGGGACGCTCCACAAGGCTCTGAGTTCCTCTTCGTCTTTAAAGAACTCCGGTAACTTGCCAAAGAGAGCTTCCATAAATTGTTGCGCAGACATTGGCGTGCCGTCAGGATGCCAGAAGCTCGTCACCGTCATGTGCTGGATCGTGCGAGCCTTTCCATCTGCGAGTTTCACCTTCGCTCTCTTCTTGCATATACAGGGGCGTTGATGACATTTCGGGCATGGCTCTTTTTCACATTTGCAAGGCTGCTTACCGCAGACATCACATGGCTGGGGCGGTTGCTTTACGCACTGACAGGGATGGCAGCAGCATTTGGGGCAGGCTTCCGGCTCAACCGGTTCTCCATCCCAATCGGGTTCACTGAAGTGATGATGGGCTTTCACGAAATCATAGATCGTAAAGTATGCTTTGCCATCATAGAGCCGCGTGCCACGCCCAATGATCTGCTTGAACTCGATCATCGAATTGATGGGCCGCATCAGTACGATGTTGCGCACATTGCGGGCGTCCACACCAGTCGAGAGCTTTTGAGAGGTGGTAAGGATGGTGGGGATGGTTTTCTCGTTGTCCTGGAAGTCACGCAGGTATTGGTCGCCGAGCGCGCCGTCATTGGCCGTCACTCGGTGGCAATAATTCGGGTCCGAGCTGGTCTTCATCTGATTGATCAGGTCCCGCACAGCCAGGGCGTGCTCCTGTGTGGCGCAAAACACCAATGTCTTCTCTCGCTGGTCAATCTGCGACATGAAGATTTCAACCCGCTTCCTCTCCCGCTCCTTGATTTCGATAATCTTGTTGAAGTCGGTCTCTTTGTAAAGTTTACCTGCCTCTATCTCCCCCTCAACCAACATGTCATCGGGAGTATAGATGTACTCGTCCATTGTGGTGGCAATCTGTTTCACTCGAAAGGGCGTCAAGAAACCATCGTTGATGCCGTCTTTGAGAGAATATACATAGACCGGCTCTCCGAAGTAGGCGTACGTGTCCGCATTGTCCTTGCGTTTGGGCGTAGCGGTAAGGCCAAGCTGCACGGCAGGGGAGAAATATTCCATGATGCCGCGCCAGTTACTTTCGTCATTGGCTCCGCCACGGTGGCATTCGTCGATGACGATGAAGTCGAAGAAATCCGGCGGATATTCGCCAAAATAGGGCGAGGGTTTTCCATCCTTCGGCGGTCCGCTCATGAATGTCTGGAAGATGGTGAAGAACAAGCTGCCATTCTTCGGAACCTTGCCCTTCTTGCGGATGTCGGCAGGCTCAATTCGCACCATGGCGTCTTCAGGGAAGGCTGAGAAGGCGTTGTATGCCTGGTCGGCCAGGATGTTGCGGTCGGCTAGGAACAGGATGCGGGGGCGACGGTATGGTTCCCGACTTAGGTTCCATCGGCTATGAAACAGCTTCCAGGTAATCTGGAAGGCAATAAAGGTCTTGCCAGTACCGGTGGCAAGGGTGAGAAGGATGCGCTCTTGTCCATCGGCGATAGCTTCCATTACTCGCTTGACGGCAATTTCCTGATAATAGCGGCTGGGATGTGAGCCGCCCTTATCCTCGAATGGAACGTTAGCAAAGAGGTCACGCCATGCATTGTGCGTGGCAAAGGTGTTGTTCCACAATTCAAGAGGCGTCGGATACTGGCACAGTTCGCACTCTGTCCCAGTGCACATGTCGATGCCATAGATGCCTTGGCCGTTTGTAGCATAGGTGAACCGAATGGTCAGCTTGTCAGCATAATTCTTGGCCTGCGCCACCCCTTCCGTCAACGGCTTGTCCCATGCCTTGGCCTCGATTACTGCCAGCTTGGTATTGCGGTATTCCAGCACATAATCTGCGGTCAAAGCCTTCCCCCGTTTTCCATTGCCCTCGATACGGCCCAGGGTAATGGGGTACTCTCGGCGAATGCGGCTACCCTCCACCATGCCCCAGCCAGCGGTTTTCAAGGCAGGGTCAACATGCTCGGCACGGGTCTCGGCTTCGTTCATGGCATTGCATCCTAAAGTTGACCGGTGAAGGCTTGGTGCAGGAGCGACTTCTTTAACTCGTCCAGTGTTGCCAATTTTTGCTGGTAGATGGATTTGAGGTGTTGGACTTGTTCGTCCAAGTTGTTGAGCTTGGAGACAATCGTGCGCTGCTCAGAAACTGACACTGGGAATGAGACAACAACCTCTCCAATCTTGGTTGGCGAAGTATGCCGCACCTTTACACCTGAGGCGCTATCGTGGATTTTTCGGCGAACAGTTTGCGTGTTGAACACGTGGAAAAAGAACTCATTCGTCCATGGGACTCCCGGTTTCTTGATGACCAATCCAAGCCTTTGATTGTGGAGGAACTTATCGGACTCAGGAACAATTATGGGGCTGCCGAGTAACCCTGCTGCCTGTTCCGTCATGGCGACCAGCATATCACCTTTTTCAAGAGTGAAGCCACTCGGAATTTGGCCACAGTAATACTTCTGCTTTTCTCCACGATCACGATAACCACCAGACTCAAAAAAGTTGCCGGGTGTCAGCACGACGTAGTCACCCTCGTTGGTGAAGAACTCGCTCTTGAAGGCAAAACCGTGCTTAATTTCGCAAAGATCGGAGAGCGGCTTCTCAGTCCACCCGTCACCATGTTGATTGAAGACTGTTTCAAGGTAGCTTTCAAACAGTTCACGGGCATTCTTGAGGTTCTTTTCGGTGTTGGCTTTGGCGGTGGCAATGCCGTCAAACGCTTCGTCGAGGATGCCGACGATGCGCTGCTGTTCGGGGAGTGGGGGAAAACAGATGTGAAACGCCTTGGCCTCTGGAAAATAGATTGTCTGATGGACAGCGCCACTTGAAAAACGCAAAAGATCATCGCCTTCAGCGATAAAGAGGTATTTCAAAAAGTTGTGGTCGAGACATTCTGAGCAGACCCAGTTCACAAAGTCTTGGCTCGTTGCCATCGGTCGGCCCATGACGACCACGTATCCCACAGAAGCGGTACGTGACAGACAAACAGTATTCCCAGGTAGCACTCGCGCTGATGAGTTGGCTATGCCAAGGTCATTTGTCTTTTGAATCGTATCGTAGATAGTGTCGCCATGGTTGACTTTGGCATCTTGAATGCCAATCCACGGAATTGAGCCACCCCAGTATTCTGGGTATCGTCGGCTTGGTGTGTGTCCAGATTCAAGTCGGGCCAGTTCTATCAATGATGCCCATCGCCACCCTGTAGGGGCAAGTGTCGAAGGCATTCCGACTGCAAGAGCAAGCTTCGGTGGAATATGACGTGTTGTGGCGCTGCGTCCACCTGTTTCCGTAACTTGCATGCCCCCAGACTTCATAGCAGCCCCCGAATGTTCGCCAACACTTCCGCGCTCTCAACGTCCAGTGCGGCAATTTCGTCCAGGATTTCCTCTGGACTGCGGTGCTTGACCTCTGTGCCGTTGTTCGGGTTCTTCACGGAGAGGTCACACGTCGTCTTATCAATGCTTGCGCCATCTACACTCCAACTCTTTGGCGAATCCGCGAAACTCTTTTGCAACTCGATGAACTCAGTAAGATCGTCATCGTTAAGGGGGTTGGTCTTGCCCAAATTACGACCTGGGTCGAGTTGATAGAACCAGACTTTACGCGTGGGCGCGCCTTTTTCAAAGAAGAGCACCACGGTCTTGACGCCTGCGCCCTGGAACGTGCCGCCCGGACAGTCGAGCACGGTGTGGAGGTTGCAGCTTTCCAGAAGCAGCTTGCGCAGGCTTATGGAGGCGTTGTCGGTATTGGATAAGAAGGTGTTCTTGATGACCACGCCCGCCCGGCCGCCTGCCTTGAGCATCTTGATGAAGTGCTGGAGAAATAGGAAGGCTGTCTCGCCGGTGCGGATGGGGAAGTTCTGCTGGACTTCCTTCCGTTCTTTGCCGCCGAAGGGAGGATTCGCCAGCACCACGTTGAAGCGGTCCTTCTCCTGAATGTCGGCAAGATTTTCTGTGAGCGTGTTTGTGTGGATGATGTTGGGGGCTTCGATTCCATGCAGAATCATGTTCATAATCGCAATGACGTAGGCGAGCGACTTCTTCTCCTTGCCATATAAGGTGCGCTCTTGCAGTGTCTTTAGATCGGAAGTAGTCAAATTTGGCTGGGCTTTTAGATAGTCGAAGGCTTCACACAAGAAGCCCGCAGAGCCACAGGCACCATCATAGATGCGTTCTCCGATCTGCGGCTTGACCACCTGCACGATGGCGCGAATGAGCGGGCGCGGGGTGTAATACTCTCCGCCGTTTCGACCGGCGTTGCCCATGTTCTTGATCTTTGCTTCATAGAGGTGCGACAGTTCGTGCTTCTCTGCCTGCGAGCCGAAGTGCAGTTCATCGATGTGGTCGATAATCTCGCGTAGATTGTAGCCGCTGTGAATCTTATTTTTGATTTCTCCGAAGATTTCACCGATCTTGTATTCAATGGTGTTCGGTCCGCTGGCCCTCTGTTTGAAACTATGCAGGTACGGAAGGAGCTTCCGGTCCACAAAGTCGCGTAGATCATCGCCTGTCATGGCCTTGTTGTGGTCGAGCTTTCCGTCATTGCTCTTGGGCGCGGCCCAACTCTCCCACCGGTACGGTTCGTCGAGGATGAAGGGGTAATCCTTCCCCTCCAGTTCGGCTTCCATCGCCTTGTCCTGCTCTAGCCCGTCCAGGTACTTGAGGAATAAGAGCCAGGATGTCTGCTCGGTGTAGTCGAGTTCGGTCGTGCAGCCTGCCTCTTTCCAGAGGACGTCGTCAATGTTTTTGAAAGCTTGTTCAAACATGGTCACCTGTTCTCTGCGTGGTAATTTCTGCCATTCTCATGATGTAAGGGTATTCAACCATACATCAAAAGGCTGCTTCGCTGAAGATGTTTGTGTTCGGAGCGGATTAAAGACGTGTCGAGGCCAGTATCGAAATGTGAACTTTGGGAGGATGGACTGATAACCGAACCCCATGGTGACCTTCCCTGATTCACCAATATTTCAATCAAGAATGTATGGAAGGCCATCAAGCATGAGATAGAGAGGAAAGAAAGCCGCCTTCATATTCTCAACGTTACGGAAAGAGGGCGGGTAGCTGAAGCACCTATGAGTATTGAGGCTTCAGACTACCCCATGCCAGTACCGCTCGCATCAAGCGACGACAAACTTCGACTTCTTCAGGTGGGACAAATCAATACTGTAGTTGAGCTTCAGAATAACCTGGTCAAGCAGAGCCTTCGGGGGATATGGCTTTCCGTACCTGTCAAAGGTTACGTCTCCTCCTTCGTGGCCACCCAGCTTCTTAATCATGTCCCTGTCAATGTCGTAATTGTGCTTGAGGCTATTGAGAAAGGTATGTCTGAAGCTGTGAAAGACCTTCTTTTTCTTGTCTCCTGTAACACCAAGGGCTTTCCGGTACCGGGCAAACCACTTGCTTGCAGCTGCTCCATAGCCATCCCGTAGCTGCTTTAGCTCGGGAAAGAGCCTCGTATGCCCTCCGTCCTTAAGGTGTTCCGCGTACCTGGGGAGCTTTAGCTCATGCTCAAGGAAGGGATGAAGGGGTACAAACCGTTCCCCTGCTTCTGTCTTGATTCGCTTTTCCCCCTTGTGGTTGATGTCTATCACCCAAACACCATCCTTTTGGCAGATATCTTCAAGGTGAAGCTGGCAAAGCTCCTCAAGCCTGCACCCGGTATAGAGTGCAAGGACGGGAAGCCAGAACATGAAAGAAGCTTTGTGTGAATCCTGAAGGTACTCTTTCGAGTGGAAGAGCTTTGTCAGGTCTTCCTGATTGAATTCATCCCGGTGGGAATCATCCCTCTTGTTCTTCGGAAACTGCATTCCTTCGGCAGGATTCACGGTGGCAAAGCCGTTCTTCATGGCGAACTTGAAAAGCGTACTCGCACAGGCCAAATACTTGTTCATGGTGAGTGTGGCCATTGGTTTGTCGACTTCCATTGTAAGGATTTCGTGAACGGTCTTGCCCATGTACTTGGGGGTTTTTCTCATGTTGGACGGCAGTTTCATTAAAGCCTGCTTGAATTCCCGCATGGTTTTGTGGGTGATGCTCTTAATGGGAACATCTCCGAGGAATTCCAGCAGCAGAGCAAGGCAAGCCGATACTTCCGCATTGGTTTTCGGTGTCCAGCTATCGGCCCTTTCCTGTTCGGCGATGTAGCAGTTGATTACTTCGGAAAGGAGCGTTCCGGGTTCTGTTTCGGCTGCTGTGGCTGTTGTGGACTGCTCTATCGGAATGCTTTCCGGCTTGGCTTTTGTCAGCCCTTCAATATCCATATACCCATCAAGGGCACATTGCTTCTCGATATCAAGAGTTTTTAGCTGAAGTTTCAAAAGCTCCTGGCAGAGCTTTCTGTATGTGTAAGAGCCCTTGTCTGCCTCAATGCCTTGTTCTCGCAACAGGACATCAACAGCACGGCTGATATTGCCGTAGTTCTTCAGGACAATTTCCTCTCGGGTATCGGAGAGGAGCATATCCAGGGTCAGAAGATGTTCGTCGTGTTCATCAATCGTCATCGGGTGTTTTGTCATTAGACTCCGGTACTCAATGTCTTCGAGCACTTCCCGGAAATGCTTATCGACTATGTTTTTAATCTCAGCTTCTGTGAGTTCTAACATGTTGCCGCCGTTTCTGATGTTCTGGAAAAGAAACTGAATGAAGCCAGCCATGCGACGGGCTCTGTGTTTTGCCGTAGAAAGGAAACCAGTCCGTAAAGAATAACGAATTTCTTTTCTTCCGACAATAGGGGCAAGATCGGCAGGTACAGCCATTCTGAAATAATGACCGGATGGGAGAGAAAGAATGTAGTTGGGCGAGGGATTTTTGCTCATCTTCGTACTCCGTTATGTACAATGGGTTTGTACAATGGGCTGAAGATGAGCAATGCAGAAAAATTTATCTAGGTTTTAAGCACTTATACCGCAATTTGATAATGATTGGCGGAGGGAGTAGGATTCGAACCCACGGTCCCGCTGCTAACGGAACAACGGTTTTCAAGACCGCCGCCTTAAACCACTCGGCCATCCCTCCAAACCCTCCAGGCGCACTGTGGCTCAAACAATAAGAAGCCTTTCTTTAGCATTCACTGCCGATTGTGTCAAGATCCAATGTGCCGCTTCTCATTTCATGTGGGGAAAGTCTTCGATCCCGCTTGCTCAATTCCTTTGCTTCTAGATTGATGGCTTCTTGCTCCTTCTCCTCTTGCGCGCTATCCGGTTGCTGATTAAGAGATTGAAATTATGCGGGCTCAGCTGCGCTTCTTCATAAGGGTGCGCATGGAGCCAAGATCGATCGAACATTTTATTGATTTATTCATTCGCATCTAATTTCCGCAAAATGGAGGCTATTATGGATATAAAGGAATCGATCAAAGGACGGCGCTCGATCAACTTCTTCGATCCGGAGCTCGAGATTGCCGAAGAGCAAATAAGAGAGCTTCTTTCTTTTGCCAACCTCGCTCCTTCTTCCTTCAACCTTCAGCCCTGGCGCGCGATTGTCGTCAAGGATAAAGAGCGCAAGAAAGCGCTACGGGCCTGCGCATTCAATCAGCCAAAAGTAGAAGAGGCTTCTCTTGTGCTCATAATCATTGCGGACCCCGAAGGCGTGGAGTTCAACCGCGAAAGGATGCTTCAGAGCTGGCTGGAGCTCGGGTACATCCCTGGTGAAGATCAGAAAGAGCCCCTGAGGGGCATGATCGACCAACTCTATAAAGAAAAAGAAAGTCTTACGCGGAAGATCTTTGCCGTTAAAAACGCATCCCTTTTTGCGATGAACCTGATGATTGCCGCACGGGGCCTGGGACTTGAAACGCATCCCATGGACGGGTTCGACGAGTCGTGCATCAAGAAGGAGTTTTCGATTCCGGATGATAAGATCATCCCGATGCTCATCGCGGTCGGGCGTCTCAAAGAGGGAGTCAATTTGCTTCCGAGAGCCTTCAGAAGGGATATCGACGAATTCGTCGGTTTCGACGCCTATAAGTAGCAATCGAAGGCGGAGCTTAAGGCAACTCACAACAAATAACCTACCAGGAAGAGGGGTTCTGTCATTCCGGCA
>CAZOEL010000011.1:0-101965 GCA_964578835.1 uncultured Syntrophobacteraceae bacterium
ACTTCCTGAACCTGAGAGGTATCCAGACCGAAAGCGGCCTCGCCAAGGAAGAACGTCGAGACGAGCATCTGCTGTTCGTCGATCAAGGCGTCATGCCCTAACATGCAATGCTCCTTTAATAATTGAAGATCAGTTTGGATTTTCGACAAGTCGGTTGCCGCTTTACCACAGCCCTCGCTTAGACCGCCGACATGCCGGATAAATCAAGCATGAAGACGGCCCCTCCGCAAGACATCTCTATCAGAGTCTAAACCTTTCCACCAATTCCTTGAGCTGCTCAGCCAGATGCGAGAGCTCTGCGGAGCTGGTCTGAATGTGCTCTCCCCCGCTCCTTATATCTCCTATGGTAGAGTTGACGCGCGCGATGTCTTGAGCAATGGATTGCGAAACAGAGGCCGTCTGCGCTACCCTTTCGTTGGAGTCTTTGACGCCCAAAGACGCCTGAGCGATATTCGAGGCGACATCTCTGGTCACGACGGATTGCTCCTCGATGGCCACGGCGATGGTCGATACGATCTCACCCACTTGCTTTATGACTTCGGAGATCTTCTCTATGTCGCTGATGGCGCTTCCTGTCGAAGTCTGAATATGGGAGATCTTGTCTCTGATGTCTTCGGTAGCCGTCGCCGTCTGCTGCGCAAGCTCCTTGATCTCGTTCGCCACAACGGCAAAACCCTTCCCGGCTGCTCCGGCTCTTGCGGCTTCGATCGTTGCGTTCAGCGCCAAAAGGTTGGTCTGCGCCGATATGTTTGTAATGGCTTCGGTGACTTGTCCAATTTCCTGTGCGGCTCTGCCAAGCTCTTTCATCATTTCCGACACCGATTGAGCTTGCATTGTTGCCTCGCTGCTAATCGCTCGAGCCTTCTCCGAATTGGATGCAATCTCTCCGACAGTGGCGCTCATTTCTTCCGTGGCGCTTGCAACAGAGCTCAGATTTGCGGTCATCTGCTCCATGCTTGCCGCAACAGATGAAGTGTTGGCGCTCGACTCTTCAGCAGCCGCCGCAACCGTGTCCGCCTGCTGCGAGATATCGCCGACACTGGACGCCATTTGTCCCGAGATAGCCGACAATTCCGTGGAAGAAGACGCAAGCGTTTGAACGCCGTTGGTTATGTCGGAGACCATCTGACGAATGTTTTTCGCCATACCGTTGAGAGCGTTGGCCAGTTGTCCGATTTCGTCATTCTGCGCAATGTCGAGGCTCTTCGTCATGTCGCCCGCCGCAATGGCTTCGGCGAATTGGACGCCCTGCCTGACGGGGCGGGTAATGCTGCGAGTAATGACAAATGCAATCGCCAACCCTATAATCACGGCTACGATCAGCCCAATAATCATGAGATTGGACGCAAAGGAGAGATCTGCAACGGCTTCGTCCGCAATATTTTTGGTTTGCTCGATGGCAGCTTTAGCCGTGGCGACAGCGATGTCTTTAGCTTCGAATCCAATTGCCGCTCGTTTTTGGGCTAATTCATCTCTAACTTTCCATTCGGCTATCAATTCTTTTATGGCGGACCTATAATCGTCACCGGCGGATTTGACTTGTTCTAGCTGCTTCAGGTTGACTTCTTGAACTGTAACTGATCGTAATTCTGTAAGTTTTTTGTCTATTGCATCGAAATTTTTCTCTGCTTCCTGGAGTACTTTGATATCTCGTTGAGCCTGAGCTTTCCAAACATCTATACGAACAAAATTGGCCGAATCGATGATATCGTTAATGTCGATGGTCTTCTGTACTCGTTGATGCAGCTTGCTTCCATCGAGAGCAGAATCTATTTCCTTCGCGAGTGTAGTATTCTGAGTAGAAAGATAATTTTTGCAGTTCTCCATGAATTGCTTTGCAGCTGAGTCCATTCGGGCGCGGATCGAAGCAATCTTCTCATTGAGAGTCACTGTTTCATTCGAAAGCTTTTCGTATTCAGCAGCCTTTGCCTGGGCTTTGTCTATGGATTCCGTGAGCTTGACTAGCCCGGGATGTTTTGCAGCCAGTTCCTTCGCATCCTTCAGATAACCCTTCTGCTCCTCAAAATGCTTCCTTGCCTTGTCAAGATACGGCTTTTCTTCGCTAAGCCCATATCCACGTATTTCGAGCATAGCGTCTGCGGTAGCTCTTTCAATGTTGTTGGCAACTTCGAGTTCAGGAACATATTCGTGATCTAGACGGAGAGAGTTGTCTTCAACGGATTTCATGTTCCAGACAGCCACTCCACCCAGGATGAGCGAGATGAGGATGAGGATGCCGAACCCCATCCCGATTTTGATTCCAAGCTTCATATTCTTCATAGTGTTTTCTCCCTATAGGTCATTGCATTATGCGTTCAAAAGATTGTGAATACTCTCGAGAAGCCTGTCTCTGTCCAATTTGATCTGGTAATCGGTAATGCCCGCCGCGGCGCCCTTGGCGATGTCCTCGTCGCCGGCAAGAGATGTGAGGCCTATGACGGGAAGCGCGCTCAGATGTTGATCGGCGCGTATGCGCTGCGTTAGTCCAAGGCCGGTGAGCCGTGGCATTTCGATGTCGGTAACGACTGCGCGAACCACGTTCGAATTTTCCTGCAAAAGAACCCATGCCGCCTCGCCGTCCGGCGCATCCAATACGCTGAAACCGTCTTCCTGCAGGTATCTTTTCACTTGCGTCCTGAAGAAATCGGAATCTTCGGCCAAGAGTACTGTAATGGAGCTTTCTTCCTCCGTGACGAAAGGTTTTTCCCTTACTATGTTCCATTCCGGGTAGACGGTCTCGACCAGTTCGTACACATCCGCAAGGAGCACTGTCTTGTCGCGAATGATTGTGGAGCCGGAAATACCTTGCTGACGGTGAGTGGCTTGGTCGATTTCCACTTTACATTCAACTACATCTACGGGCATGGCTCCCAGCAGGCCGACCTCGCGACCGTGAACGCTCGAGACGATTACGGCCAGTCCCTGATCTTCTTCTATTGGATTGACCCCTGCCGCGTCGGAAAGCGTTACGAGTGGAAGAGATGAGCCACGATACTGCATGGTTCGGCGCCCTCCTTTCATCTCGATCTGATTCCGCGCCACCCTCTCAATGCGCAGCACGGTATCGAGCGGGGTGGCGCAAAGCTCATCAGGCGCATTGTAGAAAAGAAGGAAGGAGTGCACATCCTGGAGCTTCTCTCTCTCATATTCTTCCGCAAGCTCCACGGCTCTTGTAGAGCCCGAGAGCGGCGTGAGCTCAGCTTTCACAGCCAGTCCATTGATATCCAGAATCAATGCGACCTTCCCGTCTCCCATGATGGTCGCTCCCGCATATTCCTGAAGCCCTTTCAGATGTCGTCCAAGGGGCTTAACCACAATCTCTTCCGTGTTCTGGAAAGAATCGACCACCAAACCGTATTGCATAGTGCCTGTCGTCACTACGACGATCTCGATATCGCCCGTGGAGTTGAGGCGCCGATCGTTTTGATTCCTTCGCTCCTCCCATCGCTTCTCGGCTTCACGCTCCGCTTCGACTTCCGTTCGCTCGGCGCATACGGCGTGACGAGGAGATCTTCTGTCAGCCAGTCGCGTTCTTCGGCAGATTTCTTTACCGCCGGTATGCGGGTCTACGTAGGTTGGGATAAGACCGAGGAAATCGGAAAACCTCACGAGGGGCACAATCTGGTCTCGAAGCATCAGCACTTCGACATCTCCCACGATCTCGATGCGCTTCTTCACCTGATCGGCCCGGATGCGAAGCAATTCGACCACATTTATCTGAGGAACGGCGAAGCGTTCCCGTTCGACCGTCACAACCAAAGAAGGAATAATGGCTAAGGTCAGGGGCAGCTTAATGCGGAAAAGAGATCCTTTGCCCACTTCCGATTCGATTTCAACCTTACCCCCCAAGCGGTCGAGGTTGTTCCTGACCACATCCATTCCCACGCCTCGTCCTGAGACATCGGTCACCGTCTCGGCCGTGGAAAGACCGGGGAGAAAAATAAGAGCCATTTTGTCCTTATCGGACATGCCCTTGATACGCTCTTCGGTGATTAGACCTTTCTTTAGAGCGCCGGCGGCAATTTTCTGCGGATCGAGCCCCTTTCCGTCATCGGCAATTTCGACAACCACTTGGCCGGCCTCGTGCCTGGCTTCGAGTCGGATGGCTCCAGCGGCCTTTTTCCCTTTTCGAAGGCGCTCTTCCGGCGCTTCGACGCCATGGTCGGCGGCATTGCGAACCATGTGGGTCAGCGGATCGGAGAGGCCTTCTATCAAGCTTTTATCGAGCTCGACGTCCTTTCCCACCATCTCGAGCTGAATGTCTTTTCCGAGGGCTCGAGACATATCGCGGACCACACGAGGGAACTTGCCGAAGAGATTGCCGATCGACTGCATCCTGGTCTGCATGATGGCGTCCTGGAGCTCGGACGTGACAAGGTTGATTCTCTGAGTGCTCGCCACGAGCGCTCGCCGATCGTTTTGCGTAACGGCCTCGCGCAATTGATTGCGGCTAAGCACCAGTTCGCCCGCAAGGTTCATCAGGAGCTCGAGCAATCCGACGTCTACCCGCAAAGTGCTTTCAGCAGCGACTCCGCCGCTCTTACCCTTCACTTCGGCTTCGATATGCTCCTGCCTGACCGGGGAAGGCTCGGCCACGACAACCTTAGCAACCTGAGGGTGTTGTTGAGGCGCGACTACGATTTGCGGATCGAGAGTGAAAGATTCAACCGGCGCGGGGGGCATGGCGACTGGCGCAGTCCCTGGCGTGCTGCTTCGATTGTCCTCGGGATTGTTGGGGTCGAAAAGTGATTGGATTTTTTCCTTATCGACTTCGAAGAGAGCTTCAATGACATCGGGCTCGAGAATAGTCGCAAAGGTCAGGCCCAAGGGAATTTCATTGGATAAGGGAGCGTCGAGGTCCCCAACGGCATCGAAATCAGGCGCGCAGTCCAGGATTTCCCCGGAATCGTACAGATCCTTGAAAACTTGGAGGACCGACTTTCCGCGCCGTTCGATGTCGTGGAGCAAATCGTATTGGATGCGGTAGATGAATTGACCGGTTCTCTTCGCCCGCTCGAGATCAACGGCAGGAATAGCCACGGCCTGCGAGCTTGTGTTGGGTTGAAGCATCGCGATACGTGTCAGGGCATCCTTTTGCTCCTCGGGCATGTAGGAGGTCGCCAGGTTGCTCAGGCTTGTAATGTGCTCCAAAATATCGGCTTCCTCGCTTTCCGAAACGTTGTTGATCATATCCCGAAGCTTGTCGAAAGCCGCCAGTAGAATGTTGGTTATCTCGGGGTTTGGAGCCATTCTGCGCGAGCGGATCATGTCGAGAACAGTTTCCGTCTTGTGAGCCAGTTCTTTGATCTTGTTCAGTCCGAAGAAGCTGCTGCCTCCCTTAATGGAATGGGCAGCCCGAAAGACTTTGTTGACAAGCTCTTCGTCAATGTCGGCCCCCCCTTCTTCTATGGCCAGCAAGTCCATCTCCATGTCCGCAAGATGCTCTCTAGCCTCAACGACGAATTCCTTGATAATGTCGTCCTGCATTTCCATCGGAAAATCCCCCGCTCTTATTGCTTGCTCACGCCAAGCCGTTTTTCCAGCCTCATGCTCTGGAATAAACGGAATATGTCATCGGATGTCCGGACAACTCGCACTACTCCGTTTACCTTTGTCAGACTATTGTACGTGGCGATCAGAAAACCTATGCCGGTTGAATCGATGACAACGGTCTTCTGGAAATCGAATTCCACCTCCGTTGTTTTTTCGGCCAGAGCTTGTTGAAGACCGGACTTCAGCTCTGGAACCACGGAAACGGTTAAGTCCCCGCCAAGAGCTACACAGATTCTCTCGCTATCCCGATGAATATCAAAATCGTTCACGGTTTTTCCTTTCCTCTCAGACTCCTCCAAAGCACAACCTGATTCCCTTTTGCGTTGAAATGAACCCTGTTTGCATACAAAGAATAAATGATCAGCCCTCGGCCGCATGTAGCCTCGCAGGCGGGCGCCTTTTTTTCGGCTTCCCTGAAGTTGAAGCCGTTCCCTTCGTCCTTTACGCGCATCACGACCCACTTCAACCCTATCCGCACCTGAACCTGAATCTTCTTTTCAAGAACGCAGCAGTTGCCATGTATCAAGGCGTTGTTGAGACTCTCCCGGAGCAGCATTTCGACGGGAAAAATCTCGGAACAGAGGCCTTTTTCAGTCAAAAACGTCCTCATCTCACAACAGAATGCGTCAACAGCCATCGGGTCGGAAGCAAGCTCTCGGCAAAACATGCGATCTTTGCGGCATGGCGACGCACTCATACATCGACTCCCATCAAAACCATTTGTCTCGAGCAGCAGGTTGCGCATCTATACCTTTCACGAACATGAAACTCGTCGCATCCACTAGCAGCCTGTCGGAGAGCCCATTTTCTGCTGCATCCCGTCATTCCCGCCTTCGCGGGAATGACGTTCTATGGGGGATTCTCCGACAGGCTGCTAGTACTGCTGTGTCACAATGTCGGCTCTGCTCGTCATACCGGCGTGTTTTTAGCCGGTATAGCCCAGCATAAAACCTGGATTCCGGCTTGAAGACTTCCGGAATGACGAGCTGAGCGATTGTCTTGGCATGGTGGGCGCGATAAAGCCTGCACCCACCCTACGTCTCTATGAACCACACCTTTGTGACACAGTAGTACTAGTACTCCTTGGCGGAAGTTTAGCCGTAGTTACGGTGGGCAACGCTTCGCTTTTGCCCACCGTACGGCTCTGAAGAGCCCAGAGAATCGTAGGGTGGGCGCGTCTTTTTGCGCCCACCAAAACTGGATGCGCATTTCCGCCAAGCTGTACTAGTAGCCTGTCTGGACCATAGGGATTTATTACAGACGCCCATATCCATGCTTTTATCGGGATACTCCGTTCCACCGGGCTTTCGCCGCGGCTTTTCTTGCGGCGGATCAGCCAGTAGGAGCAAGTCTGTGATAGAAGCTATTAGGCGTTATGCTTCTTATCGGTAACAGTCGGCAAATCTTGAGCACTCTTTGCTTGATCTGGCATCATCCTGTAAAATCATTGAATCTTTCACAATGCTATGAAGCGGCGTCTGCGATGGGCTTTTTCAGATCGGAAGACATCACAAGCAATATGTTAATTCGCTAAAGTCCGATGATTGATAATCCGAAGTAACTGATGTATGCTTTTTGTCCTAGCCGATTACGCCGGTCAAAAAAATGTTCTCGAGAAAATTTGCGATAAGCAAGGACTGGTCCTATGAGGTATGGCGGCCTCAGTGCGGATCATTTTGCAGGAGAAGAGCCTTGCGCGGAATTTCGTCATAAATAACCGAGGATCAATTATAGAATGCAAGGCGATATATCTAGCAGCAGAATTCTCATTGTTGACGATGTCAAAGCCAATGTCTCAATTCTCATTGCAGCCCTGAAAGATCAGTACAAGCTGAGTGTGGCTACAAGCGGCATGATGGCGCTCGAACAAGTGAAGCTCCATCCGCCTGATCTCGTCCTCCTCGATGTTATGATGCCCGGGATGGATGGCTATGAGGTTTGTGAGAAGCTGAAAGACGATGCGGCTACGAGGGATATTCCCGTCATTTTCATTACCGCTATGAATGATATAGGCGACAAGTCGAGAGGGTTCGGCCTGGGAGCCGTCGACTATATCACCAAGCCATTCCAGATTATTGAGGTGAAGGCCAGGGTGCGGACTCACCTCATGCTCAAGAAGGCCATGGAGACGCTCTCCAATCACAATAGGACTCTCGATGCAACCGTAAGAGAGCGCACCAGGGAGTTGCGGGATACGCAGCTCGAGATCATCTACCGCCTGTCCCGCGCTGCGGAGTTCAGAGACAACGAAACGGGCATGCATATAAAGAGAATGAGTCATTTCTGCCGCTCCATAGCTGCGGCGATGGATTGTGACGAACAAACCTGCGAGCTGATTTTTCATGCGAGTCCCATGCATGATATCGGTAAAATCGGCATTCCCGACGGCATTCTTCTCAAGCCGGGCGGGCTCGACGCCGAAGAATGGGCTGTTATGAAAACCCATACCACAATTGGAGCGGATATTCTGTCCGGTCATGATTCTTTGCTGCTCCAAACGGGACGGACGGTTGCTCTGACCCATCATGAAAAATGGGATGGCTCCGGATACCCGCAAGGCTTGTTGCGGGAGAAGATTCCCCTTTTAGGCAGGATCAGTGCGGTCAGCGATGTCTTCGACGCATTGATGTCCGATCGTCCTTACAAGAAAGCCTGGCCGCTCGAAAAGGCTCTCGAGGAGATGAGAGCTTGCGCCGGCAAGGCTTTTGATCCGGCCGTCATCGATGCGTTTTTTCGAGTTTTACCCGAGCTGCTCGCCATCAAAGAGCGCTTTGAAGATGTGTAGATCCGGAGCGAACAGGCAGGATGGAGAAAATGAAAAATCCCGCAGGTCGTAAACTTGATGCCATATGGCGCCTTGTCGCCCTGGTTCTGTTTCAGTCTCTCTTCTTATCGTCTCTTGCTGCTGCGGCCCCGAAGCGCTTTGAAGGCGTCGAGATCACCGTGGGCGTCATGGCCGCCCCGGCTATCGGAAACCCCGCTAAAGCGCACGCGAAGACATGGGAAGAAGCCACCGGCGGAAAAGTCAGAATAGTCGAACACCCCTACTCCGAGCTTTTCGGCAAATTCAAAGAGGCGTTAACAAGCGATAAGGCTTTGTTTGACGTGATTTTTTATGCTTCCCAATGGACCGGCGATTTTTTCCCTTATCTTTCCGAGCTCCCCAGAGATTTGGAGGCAAGCGAGGCTTTCGAAGACATTCTCCCCGTCTACCTCGACCGTCTGATGAAATGGGAGACAAAAACAGTTTCCGTCACCATAGACGGAGATCTCTACTACGGTTACTATCGAAAGGATCTTTTCGAAGATCCGGTCAATCGAAACGAATTCAAATCCCGGTTCGGCTACGATCTCGCTCCGCCCCATACGTGGAAGCAGTACAGGGACATTGCCGAATTCTTCCATGGCCGCAAGGCCCCCGACGGACAGATCCTCAACGGCGCCACGGAACCTTTCGCCCTCGGGACCCAGCAGTTTTCTGACGTTTTCAGCCGCGCGGCCGCCTATACAAATCCCGTCGGACTTCCCGGAGCGCAGTTTTTCGACCCGGATACCATGAAGGCTCAAATCAACAACGAAGGCTGGCAGCGCGCCGTCCGGGAATATGTGGATATTCTCCGCTTCTGTCCAGCGGGCTCTGAGCTTTACGGGATCATGGACGCCCGGAAGGCTTTTGTTCAAGGCCGCGCCGCTCTGACTCTGGACTGGGGAGACACCGGGCAGCTTGCGAGCGATTCGGAGAAATCATCTGTTTGCGGAAAGGTTGGATATTTCGTCTTGCCTGGAACGGATCAAGTTTGGGATTACAGGGAAGGCGAATGGAAAGAGCAGGGCAGGCCGCATAAAGTCACCTTTATGGCTTTTGGCGGCTGGGTGGGCGGAGTCCCCTTGAACAGCGTTCAGAAAGATGCCGCATGGGACTTCATCCTGTGGTACGGAAATCCTGAAAACAGTCTGAAGGATGTGGTCAACAGCGATACGGGCATCAATCCCTACAGATACTCGCATTTCATGAATCTCGACGCATGGACGAAAATGTTTTCGAAGCATTCGGCCGCCGAATATCTCAACGTCATTCGAGCTAGCCTCGATTTTCAGATGGTTGCCCTCGACCTTCGGGTTCCCGGATTCAACGACTACATAACGGCTTTCGAAATACAACTGTATCGGGCCGTCATTGGCGAAATCCCGGTTAAGCAGGCGCTCGACGCCGCCGCGGGGCAGTGGGAGGAGATTACAGACCGAATTGGCCGAGAGAAGCAGAAAGCCATTTATCGATCTTCTATGGGATTGCCTTCCCGGAAGGCTTCTGAGGAAAGGAAAAGCTTCTGATGAGGCGAAAGACAGTCAAGCCGCAGATTGTTGTGGTTACCCTGGTTTGTGTGCTCTTGATCGCGTTTCAGGCCTTTTGTCGGGAGCGCAGATATGTCATCGGTTTTTCCCAGGCAACTACTACGGAGCCCTGGCGCCTTCTCTTCAATCAGGAATTGTTGAAAGAAGCTAAGCTGCATCCGGAAGTGGAATTGATCGTTCGGGATGGGTTGGATGATGAGCGTAAACAAGCAGCTGATGTTGAAGAATTTATCAGGAGAAAAGTAGATGCTCTTCTCATTTCGCCGAAAGTGTCCGAAGGCCTTACGCCTGTTGTCAATAAAGCTTATGAGGCGGGCATCCCGGTAATTGTCCTGGACCGCGACCTTGCAAACGATCGTTACACGCAGTTTATTGGGGGCGATAACATCACGATTGGAAGGGCGGCTGGGGAATACGCGGTGAAGTTGCTCGGAGGAGAAGGACAGGCCGAGGGAAACGTTGTAGAAATCTGGGGCGGGATGAATTCCACTCCGGCTAGTCAGCGCCATGCCGGCTTTCTTGAGGCGATCGGCCGGGAATCTCGGATAAAGATTATAAACGAGCCGGAAGACGGGGATTGGAAACAGCATCTGGGCTACGACATCATGGAAAGATTGCTCGCGAAGCACACAAGGATTGATCTGGTTTACGCTCATAACGACCCGATGGCTTACGGCGCCTATCTCGCGGCCAGCGATATGGGCAGGGCCAAAGACATCGCTTTCCTCGGAATTGACGCCATTCCGGGAGAGGGGGTAAAATGGGTGCGCGAGGGAGCATTAACGGCGACATTCCTCTACATGACGCCAGGAGCCGAGGGGCTCAGGCAGGCTTTACGGCTGCTTCGCGGAGAAGTCATCGAAAAACGGATCACGCTTCCCACAATGACCATTGACGGGACGAACGCTCTGTCCGTGTTGAAAAGCCATGGAATTACAGACTGAGTTACCCGTGGTCGTAATTTCGTAGATTTTTTTGCGGCAGGAGCAGCTTCGAGCCTCGAACTGCAGAAGCAAGCGCATACCTTTGTCGCGGCTCAGAAATGGATGCCTGATTACGATCCGGGGCGCCAAGAGAAGACAGATCGAACGAAACCATGGCCTTATTGGCGCGATAGACTGCTCGATCATCTGGAGAGAATGTCTACAGCGGAGCTCGAACGAGGCGCAACTATATGTATTCTCCACAGACCCCATCATCGGCAGAGCAGCCGACAAGCAGCGCCGGAAGGGCTTTTCCCTTCAAGTACAAGCTCTACATTGCTTTTTCCAGTGTAGGCCTGCTGGCTTTTCTTACTGTGTCGGTAGCGCTCATGGCCCTCGGGCAGCTGGGCAAGGCAATCAACCAAATGGAGGGAGAAGCGCTTCCTCGAATGGTTGCGGCTATGCGCCTTTCCGAACGGACTACCCTTCTCGCTACCTCCGCCCAGGATATCTCTGCTTCTGGTAATGATTTCGAGCTGATACAGAGGTTTTCAAGGTTAAGCGCAATTCTGGAGGAAATAAACTACAACATAAACATTCTGGAAACCGGCTCGAGCGGTTGGCAGGCGACAGATATTCGAAGTCACGGAAAGAGCTTGTCCGATCTCCTTCTCCAGTTGAAAGACGCGACGCAGAAGAAGATAAACCTCCTGGACTATCGATCGAGACAGCTCCAGAGTGTGCGGGAAGTGCAGGACGCCTTTGACGCCGCTCTCAGTCCGGTTGTCTACAGCGCGAAGGCTCATGCCAATCTAGAGGCTCGCAGGTCGCTCAACTTCACCAGAGCGCGCATCAAGAAATACATTGACGGCTTTCCCGGCCAAGGCGAACAGAAATCCTCAGATGATTACGAGCAGATGATGACGGATGTGGCTTCGAAAACTTCCTCGTTCATCCAGGAAGCTGCGACGAACATTGGATCTGCATCCGACATCAAGGCTGAAGGCAACTATATCCTCGGCATACTTGGCACTATCTCCGACATTAAAGACTCTAACTCCGTCATCGCGCTGCAGAACAGGGTCAATGTATCGGTTGAGCTGTTTCACGGCGCGTGCCTCAATTTCACTAAAAGCAGTCTGGCTGAAAGAAATCCTGTCCTGGTTTCCTCTCTGAACGAGCTGGAACAGCAGATTTTTGAGCTAACGACCGGCAGAAAGAACCTTTTTAGAATCTGCTCTCTGTTGCTGGAGATCGGCGAGGGTACTGAGAAACAGTTCACAGAATGCCAGAGAATAGCCTCTGACATGACTAGTCAGGTGGACGGCCTTGTTTCTTCAGTTCAGGATGAAATGTCCGCATTGCGAGAGGAGATGGCCGCCAAAAATCGTAGGAAGACCCTTCTGCTTATCCTCATTTCTCTGGGCAGCCTTTATCTCATGGGAATGATCTGCTGGCGGACGGTCCACCAGTTTGAAGGCTACGCCCGCGATCTCCAGACAGCCAAGGAGAGGGCGGAGTCGGTCAATCGGGATCTAGAGGCCGTCAACCGGGATCTGGAACTGGCCATGGAGCGGTCTAACTTACTTGCGATGCAGGCAAATATTGCCAATAAATCCAAAAGCGAATTTCTCGCCAACATGAGTCATGAAATCCGCACTCCCATGAACGCCATCATCGGCATGTGCGACCTGACGCTCCTCACGGAGCTTACGGATAAGCAATCCGAGTACCTTAACATCATTGCTTCTTCTTCTCGCTCCCTTCTGAGGCTGATAAACGATATCCTCGATTTTTCGAAAATCGAAGCGGGAAAGCTCGATATGGAAGTCACGGATTTCAAAGTGCGCGACCTGCTCGACGACTTATCGGATCTGCTCGGTGAAGAGATATCCGCCAAAGGGATTGAATTGATCGTTGAGGTGTCGGCCGATGCGCCATACATCATCTCAGGAGATCCATTTCGTCTGAGGCAGGTGCTGATGAATCTCGTGACGAACGCCGTCAAGTTCACCGAGGAAGGCGAAATCTATGTCAAAGTAGAGCCCGTGGAAGTACTGCAAGATACGGTTAGACTGTGCTTCAGCGTGAAAGATACGGGGATTGGAATCGCCCCCGATAAGATCGGCGTCCTCTTCACTGCCTTTACGCAGGCCGACAACTCCACCACTCGTAGATACGGAGGTACGGGGCTGGGGCTAGCCATAAGCGGGAGGATAGTGGAAATGATGCAAGGACAAATCTGGGTGGAAAGCATTCCGGAAAAAGGAAGCACCTTCTATTTTACTGCGCTTTTCGGCAAATCGACGATCGATGAGCAGTCGACGCCCGTGTGTCCTCCAGAGTTGTGCTGCGTCAATGCTCTCATCGTCGATGACAATGAGACATCTCGTTTCGTGCTTCAACGGATGCTGGAGTCCTTCGGTTTTGAAGTTGACACCGCCTCGAACGGCGAGGAAGCCATCGAGAAGTTCAGCCGAGCTGCTTCGCCGGGGCAAAAGGCGCCCCGTTTGGTGGTCATTGACTGGTGGATGCCCGATATTAGCGGGCCAATGCTCCTGACAAAGCTAAGAGAGATCCCAGACGCGCCCCCCTTTTCCGCCATCATGATGATGGCCCTGAGGCCGGATGAACACAAAATCGATAGCCAACTGCCACAAACCGAAGCGGTATTGATGAAGCCGGTCAAACAATCCGCCCTTTTCAATGCGATCATGCAGGCGCTTGGACGAGCTGACGCCAAGACTGGAGCAGGGAAGGGCAGGCCTAAACAAGGCTCCGGCAACTGGGGCGATGGACGTCTCCGTGGCGTCAAGATTCTTTTGGTTGAAGACAATTTTATCAACCAGCAGGTCGCCAGGGAAGTATTAGGCCATGAAGGCATACTCGTACAGACTGCGGACAATGGCTTGATCGCGCTTAAAATGCTCCATGAATCGAGATTTGACGCAGTTCTGATGGATGTCCAAATGCCCGTTATGGACGGGTTCAAGGCAACGCGCATAATTCGTCAGGATTCCAAGCTGCGGGATGTGCCGATCATAGCCATGACGGCGCATGCCATGCGCGGGGATCGGGAGCTCTGCCAGGAGGCCGGGATGAATGACTATGTCGCGAAGCCTTTTGAAAAAAGAGAGCTCATTGCGACTCTTGCAAAATGGATTCAGCCTGACAGGGCGCTTACGAACGGGAGAACACAAGGCGCAGATGGGCTGCGGAGCACTGACCCGGTCGAGGGAGAATCTTTGAAAAAGTCGAGGATGCCGAAATCCGTCGATGTGGATGAAGCTCTGGAGCGGCTAGGAGGCAATGAGCGCCTTCTGTGCAAGCTTCTGTCCACGTTTATTGACTCCAATCGAAGCGCAGTCCTCGAGATACGAAAAGAATGGGAGAGAGGAAATATGGAGGAAGCCGGCCGCATGTCCCATTCACTGAAGGGCGCCGCCGGCATGCTTTCCGCCAAACCGCTCTCTGCCGCCGCCCGAGAATTGGAATTGGCAATCCGAGGCAGCCGGACATCCAGCGTCGATCGGCTCATCCTCTCGGTGGATGCCGAATTGAGCGCAGCCATGGAGGAGATGCAAGAACTGGTGAATATGCGCCAGAGACATGCCGCCGCGGAAAAGACCGGCCACTCTTATCCCTCTTCGGAAGCAGTCGGAGCGAGTAGCGCCGAAGTCGAGGAAATCATGAAAAAACTGGTTGTCTATGTCAGGGAGTGTGACCCGGTCGGCTCCGAAGCCTCCCTGACCTCACTTATGGCCGCTCTTGCCGGAAGGGACAAAAACCTCCAGCTGGAGCTCATCGCCACTCGCCTTGGCGATTATGATTTCGAAGGCGCCATGCTTGTCATTGAGGAGCTTGCCCGCGCGATGGAAGATTCCGAGGGCGCTTTATAGTCTCAATATAACACATGTGATTTGACGCTAATCGTTTACTTTTCCCGCCCGTTTTACATTAACCATTAAAAATTTAGTAATCCTATCGCCGCTACGATACGATAATAATAGGTAACGGCGATAAACAGATCGTGGTGAGAGTATGACGGATAATTCCTGGCAGCTTTCTCTGATTAGTGGGGAATAAGGACCGGTTCCAGTAATGGCTGAGCTTGCGCGTGAACAATTGCTGACTGCGATAATATCGGGAAGAGGGCCTGCGTATTTGCGCGGAGTGGATCTTTCGAAGATGGACCTTTCCGACGCCGGTTGGCTGATAGACGCCGACCTGCGTTATTCGAACCTTTCGAGTTCGAATTTGAGCAGGTCAAACCTTCAAGGCGCCCGGCTTGAGAGAGCAAACCTGGAAGGCGCCTATTTGATTAGAACAAACCTTGATGGCGCAGATCTCAGGAATGTCAGGCTCACAGCAGCCAATCTCAAGTTGGTTAGTCTCCAGGGAGCATTTTTGCAAGGGGCGAATCTTGTCGGCGCTGTGCTCACCAGAGCTAATCTCCAAGGCGCCAATCTAGAAGCCGCGGACTTGGAAGGCGCCAACCTTCAAGGGGCTGATCTAAGAGGCGCCAAGCTCGGTCGCGCCAATCTCAAGATGACTGACTTCAAAGGCGCCAACCTGCTCGGCTACTCGATGAACGAAACAGATATCTCAAGAGACGCGATTCTCAATATGGGGATTGATTTTCCATCATCTGGATTTGCGGGCGCTCTCGAGGGCATTCGTCTTCCTGATTTGTTGCAGGTGATCTGTCATTCCCGCATTGATTTGCTCCTCGATGTCAAGTCGTCGGCAGGCGGGGGGGCGATTTACGTATTCTCGGGAAGGGTCTGTCATGCTGAAGCGGACGGTCTCAGCGGCGAAGAGGCTTTCCACAGGATACTTCAATGGGATAACGGCCGTTTTGAAGCATTGCCTTTGCCAAAGAATTGTAACGTTACGATAGATAAATCGATAGAGCATCTTTTGGTGGAGTCTTTTCGCCAGCTTGATGAGATGAGTATGTCTATGCTCGGGGACTTGTCTTATTAGCTGCGCAATTATGGCGAGTGGCGTCGATGTTCACAAAAGGCCGATCTCACGTAAGCCTGATGGAGATACGGCTGCCCGTAGACTGAACAACGCCGCCTTGCAGTTGGCGCACGACCAAACAAACCGAGTGCGGCGGCTTGGACTGGGATGATTTCCATGGTGTAAGCCTACTGCCGATACGGAGAGGACGTAGAATAGAATGACGCTGGTTCTGACAACGAGTGAGATGGATAGAATTGAAGAGATAATCGAAAAAGAGCTCCTCAATTCCGGGGCGGATCATGTGATCCTTGTTGATATGTCCGGGAATCTCATCATAGAGCGAGGCTCTCTGTATGTTAAAGACATCCTGTCCTTGGCAGTCTTACTGGCGGCCAACTTCGCAGCTACGGCCGAGATTGCCCGCATGATCGGAGAGACCGATTTTTCGTTGCTCTTCCATAAGGGCGACAAGAAGAATATCCATTTCAGCCGACTGGGAAAAAATCATATTATTATCACTCTCTTTGACGACAGCGTTTCCCTCGGGTTGATGAGATTAAAATCTTCCGGCGCTATAAACGAGTTGATCAGTGTACTTGACGAACGAGAAGGGAGACGAGCGTGGCCTTTATAGACCTGAGCAAGAGGGAAATCCAGGCAAAGATAGTCTACTATGGTCCCGGCCGGGGGGGGAAAACCACAAATCTTCTTTTTCTGCATGAATCCATGTCTAAGCAATCGTGCGGCAAGATGGTGACAATCGACACGAAAGGGGATCGAACTCTATTCTTCGACTTCTTGCCTCTCACGCTCGGCAAAGTTTTGAATCTGAGCATCAGGATTCAGCTTTATACCGTCCCTGGTCAGGTAATGTATAACACTACGCGAAAGCTCGTGCTGAGAGGCGTCGACGGGGTGGCTTTTATTGCGGATTCTTTGAGGGTGCAGAGGCAGAAGAACATTGAGAGCATAAAAAATCTGGCTGAGAACCTCATGGATGAGGGGTTGCTCATACAGAACACTCCCTTGGTTATCCAGTACAATAAGCGTGATCTGGCGGAGTCCAACATCCCTCTTCTTAGTGTGAAGGAGATGGAAGAAGACCTCAACAGCGATCTGCATGTTCCCTTCTTTGAAGCGAGCGCTCTTAAGGGAACGGGCGTGTATGAAACGTTGCGGGAGATTAGCAAGCGAACGGTTCGAAATGTGATTCAAAAAGTCAAGGGAGAGATTTCCTAGTTTGCCTTGGGGCATGTCTTTTGAGCATGCAGCGACAATTTGCCGCACAGGACTCATGAACTGTCAGGAAGGAATTGATCATGGCCACGAAAAGCGCCGGCTCCGAAGAAATGAAGCTTGGTATAGATTTTGACAAGTTTGAGGAAGAAGTTGAAAAAGAGATCGATGAGATGTTTGTTCCTTTTATGAGCTCTTCTCCGGAAGAGGAGTCCGAAGAAGCTGTTCCTGTGAAAGCTGAGGAGGAGTCCAAGGCGCCCGTTCATGAAGGCGCCCGGAACGTTGAAATGGCGGATGCTCGCAAGGAAGAGCAGCCGCTTGACCTTCCTCCTTTGACTGTTGAAATCGAGGAGCCGATGTCCATCGAGTCTTCTTCCGTTGAAAGTCGAGAGACGACGGAGATGGAATCCTTGCTCAATGCGTTCAACGTTGCCTACCTGAGCCTGGACTGGGATTTCACCGCCGAAAATCTTTCCTCTCTCAATCTTTCGTTGGGGCGCCTGGAGCCTTATTGCCAAAAACAGCAGCAGATATTTTCGCTGTATAAAGTACTCAAGGCAGTGATTCATCGTTTGTCGACAAAACCGGATTCCGCTTCCGCCTCTTTGACGGAAATCATACGGACCGGCCAGGATTTGCTGCAGCGCATGTTGAGGTCGAAGGACGGCCCCGCCGCGGCCGAGAAAGATGAGCTCCGAAGCTTGCTCAAGCAGGTCCAGTTTCTAAAAGAGCAGACGAGCCCGAAGGAGGAAATGAGGAGTCAATACAATGAAGTTGATGAGCGAAAGCCGCTCAGCCTCGTAAAGCCTGCAGCTAAACCGGCTATGCCCGCTATGGCTGCGGATGCGGAGATGCCCGCGCCTAAAGGGCTGGGTGAATGGATTGCCAATTACAGGAGCCACTTTTCTCAGACATTCGACCTTATTCAAGAGGAGAATCGGCGTCTGTTGATGCTTGAGGAAATTCTGGAAAAGAAGCCGGCTCTGGCGCCTCTGACCTCGCGGCTTAACAAGATCCGATCTGCGCTCGAAATGCACATAGAATCCTTCCGGAAGAAAGAAAATGAATTCCTGGATGGAATTGGATTGTTCAGTCAACTGGACGGAATTTCAGCCGAGGCGATCGGTGATGAATCGATGTTGCGTGATTTGGATTCAATTGCCGACAGTGATGCGGAGATCCTGAAGAAGGCCTCCCCGGTTAATGAAGCCGAGATGCAAAGAGAGCAGGTTTGCATGTTCTCGATAGCCGACAAGAAGGTCGGCGTGTCCGCATCGCATGTGGTCAAAACAGAGAAGATAGCTGCCGGAAAATTGAAAAAGATCATGGGACGCGGTTATGCAACCTTGGGCGACTTCAAGCCATTGTTCAAGAATCTGAGAACGGGCTTGTACGGAGCATGGATTGGTTTGCCCACCGATGTCCTCAAGGGTTATCGCTTCATCCCATTATCGCGGGAGTTGTTGGGCTGTTCCTCGGAAGATCCTTCCAACGTCAGCAGAGTGATTCTGGTGAGCAACGGTCGGCAGCACGGAATGATCTTGACCGAATCCGATACGATCGACCTCCATAACGAAATGGTGTGCAAAATCGCCGGGCGCGATGGTCTGTTGGGAGTTGTCAATGCGGGTGAGAGCTCCTCTGTCGAGATACTGGATCTGGATTCGATACTGAAGAAGGTTCAGCAGGAGTAGCCTTTAACGGGGATCAAGGTTATCTGTGCTCATATCTTATTTTAAGTTGGGAGTTTGATGGAATCTCAGGAACTGCTAGATAGATTTCAAGAGCGTTTGGATGAAGCTCGATTGTATTTCAGTCAGGGATTGGGTGACACTGCGGTTGAGATTCTCGAGGAATTCCTGAGAGAAATAGAGGGTAGCGACTCGTCTGAGTCTGAAAAGAATGAGGCTCGCTCTCTGACCAGACAAGAGCTTAAGAAGATCATCCAGCAAGATGTATTCTCCACTGCTGAAATAGAAGCTGACGAGGGGAGCGGGGATGAAGATATAGCTGATCCTTCGCAGGTGTTCCAGTATGGCCTAGCATTGATGGACGGTTTGTTTTGGGATGAGGCTATCGCTGAATTCAAACGCGCCGCCAAGGCCGGATACCGTTCATCCGAGTGCTGGGAATTGTGCGGAGATTGCTCTTCTCTTCTTGAGCGTTGGGAAGAGGCGATTAGTTTTTACAACTTGATTTATAGAGACGAGCAGCTTCCCGACGATCTGAGGAAGAAGATACTTCTCAAAATCACCAGATGCTCCCAAACCCAGAAAAAAAATGACGCCAAGCCCTCTCCTCAACCGCCTCCCGATGAGCGAGGGGGACATGGCGCTATTGAATCCGTGGTTGCATCTCTCGATCAGGAAGCCATTAGTCAGCTGATTGGACTGCGTCTCGAGTCCTGGCATGACGCCAAAGGTCATTACTTGGCCGGTGAGTCCTGCGCTTACCGGGTTTTGAATTTCCTCCATGTGGGGATGACCTCCCTGGTGGTTGAGGTCGAAGATGAGACGACCGGAAAGCGTTTAGCCGGCCAGGGCTTCTACGGTCCCTATAGCGGCGCTATCGGCGTAGAACAGCTTGCCGCTTGGGTCGAGACTCAGATGGTGTGTCGCTCTCGTCATTTGGTCAAGATCCTTGATTTGGCTCATGCAGACGATTTCTTTTTCGTTATCCGGGAATATCTACCGGTCTCCCTCGGTGAGCTGCTGACCGGCGGGGATGTGCTGCCAATTCCAATTGCGGTTTTTATGGCGTACCAAGTCCTGGAAGGCTTGGGAGATCTCCATCTTCGCATGGGAAGCGATGATCAGATACACAAGCTCTACCATTTGGACCTGAGGCCTTCACGAGTTCTAATTGATATTGAGAAGCCGGTCGTCAAGATTTACAACGGTGGAATGTGGGAGCTTCTGCAGAAGAAGAATCCGGCCTCGACGAACATAAAAGAGCTTCCCCTGTCTTTGCTCGCCTATAGAGCCCCTGAGCAATTTCGGCCCTATCTTGCGCGAAGAAAGCCTCCGGTCTTCACGGATATCTATCTTTTCGGATCTCTCTTTTACGAAATGCTTACCGGAGTTCCTGCTTTTCGTGCCTCCTCTTATGATGAATATGAAATACAGCATTGTGAGCAGTATCCTACGCCGCCAAAAGTCTGGAGGCCGGAAATACCCGACCAGCTGAATGAAATGATCATGAAATGCCTTGAGAATGATCCTCTCAAGAGATGGAGAAGCGCAACCGAGCTTTCCCTCCTCCTCGAAAAGCCCTTCTACCATTTTGTCAATCCCCCGCGAGACGGCTCTCTTACCAAGTTCTTCAGGAACAAGGCTTAAGGTTGCGGCCCGGGTAAAACTATTTTTTCTGCTCCGTCCTTCAATAAACGCATCGGACGGCGTGAAAGAGACTTCTGACCTCAGTCGTCCACCGCGCCCACTTTTCTTCCTGAAGTAAAGAATTTCGGCTATAATTACGATATTTGGTGAAACTCTCGGTCATTTGAATGCTGGGTGCTCGCCTGAAGCTTCCTTTGACACATGAAGCTTCAGGACTGAGGCAGCCCCCGGCCCCGGGGTGCGACCCCGTTGGATGGAGGCCTCCAATCTCATGCCTGACGGCGCATATTCGGTATCTGGAATCAAGCGCCCAGCATCCTGGATGCTGGAAAAATAACCTGAACATTCTGTCTTTGGGTGGCGCGGGCAACAAGTTGCCCGCGCCACCTATCCACAGCAAATGGCGTAACGAGTTCACTAGACCAATAGTGTACAGGTTATATTTCCTAAGGCGCCTCACAACAAATAACCTACCAAAATTGGTTCAGAAACACCCACCGTCATTCCGGCAGTCTTCAAGCCGGAATCCCGTTTTTTCGCGGGGCTGGATTCCGGCCAAAACCATGCCGGAATGACAGAACCCCTCTTCCTGGTAGGTTATTTGTTGTGAGCTGCCTAAGACTCCCCTTTTTATTGATGTAGAACTCACGCCAACCTGCATCGGATATGAATTGATGGTTTATGATGGCATGCTGTTTGCAATATGAATTCTCCGAAATGGGTGTTGGATGGTTGCTTTCATTCAATAGAGGACGGTTGCTTTAGGAGGAAAGTCATGATGATAATTCAAAAAGCGTTTGTGAACGAGAATCATGAAGCCGTGGTCACATGCGCTCTGTGTGGCGAAGAACGGATCGTGAATGTGGCCAAGTACAAAAAGCACAACAACAGAATCGTTGCAAAGTGTAGCTGCGGTTTTGCATTTTTGGTCACTTTCATCTATCTCGACGGCAGAGATGTGAGGAATCATCTCAAAAGACGCCCTAGAATTTAGGGTGAAATAGGGACTATTCCTTCCAAGCTTCCAAGCTGTCGCTCCATCGTCCAAAACCGTTGGTGATGTATTGTCTCCCTCTCTCGAAAGGGTTCCGGCGGTTTCCCTTGCCGATAACGGCAAGTCTTCAGTCTGTAAATCATAATATATTGAAATCATTATAGTAATATTTTTACGCATTCAACGCTCTCTTCAGCCTTTATCCCATTTCTTCCAAAGGCGCTTCCAGAAAAACGAAGAATCCATTATCCACGCCGCTCATCTCGCAGCGCTCCAATAATGAAACTTAAAGACTTTGCTCAAACCGGCTCTCTCGGATATAGTGGAACTGATTGCGAAAGCACTGGAGGGTCAGGAACGCTCTTCAAATTGAAAGCGGCTGCACGCGAGAATTGTTGCATGCCGGGATAGCAGGAATTTGAATTATGTTGGAAATGGGCGCCATCTTTGGAGGCTCCTTCACTCTGGCTTTATCTGGCGCATTGATGCCGGGGCCGTTGTTTACCGTTGCCGTCTCGGAATCTACGAGACACGGATTCAAGACCGGTCCTCTTCTCATGACCGGCCACGCTATATTGGAGCTTGTTCTGGTTCTTGCGATAATTCACGGTTTGGACTCCTTTCTGAAGTCATCTACCGTGGTTGGCGCGATTTCCCTCTTAGGCGGATCGCTGCTGATTTATCTGGCGATTGATATGATTAAGGTCGCGCGAGGAATGACGCTCAATGCAGAAGTGAGCGGTTCGGCTCGAGGAAGCGCAGCAAGCTTGATTGTTACGGGGATTCTAACGAGTCTTTCAAACCCTTACTGGACGCTTTGGTGGGCGACTATAGGGCTTGGCTATCTGGTTGCAGCCATGAAATACGGCGCTCTTGGAATTGCCGTATTCTTTCTCGGCCATATCTCCGGCGATTTTGCATGGTACAGTCTGGTTTCGTTTGGGATCAGCCGCGGAAAGCGTTTCCTCGGAGACGCAGGCTATCGGGTGCTCGTCAAATGCTGTGGGTGGTTCCTTTTATTCTTTGGCGGATGGTTCCTCGTTTCAGCCGGAAAATGCCTTTTCGGTCGGGCTTGACGCCAGGGCTAAATAATCGAATCTTTTTAGACAACTGCAAGGAAGAACATTGTCATCGCTAGTTCTGCATAAGAATCCGGAAAAAATCCTCATAATAAAACCCAGCGCCTTGGGAGATGTGATCCACGGTCTCCCTTTCCTTGCTTCGCTCCGAGAGCGGTTTCCCGATGCGAAGATCCACTGGGTGGTGGCGAAGGGATTCCACGAAATACTCGAAGATCATCCCCTCATCGAGAAGCTCTGGGTCATAGAAAAAGACGAGTGGAAGAAGCGCTCGAAAATAATCGATACGCTGGCTGCTCTGAAGGCTCTTTTTCGTCGGCTGCAAAAAGAGCGTTTCGATCTGGTCATCGATCTTCAAGGGCTTTTCAGGAGCGGCGTCATCGCGCGCGCCACCGGCTGCGGCGTGCGAATAGGATTTAGAGAAGCCAGGGAAGGAAGTCCTTTTTTTTATACGCATAAAGTGGATGGCGGTAAAGATATCCATGCTATCGATCGGTACCTTGAGATAGCCTCTTTTCTCGGAGCTTCCATCCGGGATGTGAGGCATCCCTTTCCCCTGTATCCGAAAGAGCCCGACCTCATGCGCTCTCTGCCCGAAGATTTTATTGTTATCGCTCCATCCGCGGGGGGAGAAGCCAAGAGATGGCCTGCCGAGAAGTTTGGAAAGCTTGCAGCCGCACTCCCCGTCGCTTCAGTCGTGGTGGCCGGAAAGTCGGATGCGGGGCTGGCCCGGCAGGTGGTGGACGCCTCTGGGGGCAAGGCTTTGTCCATTGCAGGGAAGACAAGCCTCAAGGAGCTTTTGGGAATAATAGAAAGGGCTCGACTGTTTGTATCGAGCGATACCGGGCCGATGCATATGGCTGCGGCCTTGAACGTTCCTGTCGTTGCGATGTTCGGACCGACCAATCCCTTACGGACAGGGCCGTATGGGTCCATGCACACAATCGTCACTGGAGGACTCTCCTGCTCGCCCTGCTATAAGAGAAAGAAATGTAAAGAGTGGCGCTGCATGGAGGCAATCACTGTTGAAAGCGTGGCTGAGGCGATCGAAAGAAGACTGAAGGAGCGGGACTTCTCGTCCTGATTCTGCTTGTGACCCGATATAGCCGATAAGGATTATTTCCTTTCCGCTCCGTCCGACAGCCGCTGCATCCAGCGGGGCAAAAGGCGGAGGGACAATAGAAGCCGGGATCTGGGGGTCGCCAAGTATTCTTTGAGCTTCGCGACGATGTGGAACAGCTTTGTTCTTTCCGCTCGGAGCTCCTCGAGAAGATTCAGAAACATTGCCCCAGATTTCAACATTTCGCCGGTTTGCTGCAGAAAGCCTTCCCCGAAGCTCTCTTGTGGCGCTTCATCTTTTGCAAGCACAAGAGCGCGGTCATAGAATTCAACCAGCTGAGGATACAAAGAGGTCAACATTTTTGTTTCTTCTCGAGAGTAGGCGCTGTGTCGCAGGCTTCGATCAAGAAAGCCTTGGGAGTATTCCTTCCTTGTTTCCTTGCCGCATTGGTCGAGATTGACATTCAGAAGTGCGGCGATTCGCTGGAGCTGTCTTTCCGGATCCGCCAACAGCAAATCGTAATCGACCACCAGCCGCGGCTTTCCTTCCGTATGAACGAAAGCGGTGAAATAATGATGAAGCCACATCATGAGGGACCAGGAAACGGGAAAGCTGTCCCGACTCTGTAGAGACCGAGCTACGCTGAGAGGATTTCTGATCGAAATCACATAGACAACAGGCAGATCCAGCCGTTCGAAAACCTGTTGCCAGAAGGGCAGGGTCCGGGCCGTGCGGGGGTCCTTGAAACCCCATAGAGGGAAACGGGAAGTGTGGCTCTTCAGAATTCGGCTTACCTTCTCAAAAATCTCCTGGTGGCGAGAAATGGATAATTCCTCTGCGTTTATAAGCCCCAGGGAGTGCCATTCGAGGCCGATGCTCCCAAGAAGCTCGTCATTCAATATACGGATATCCATATCTTCGAAATGGCCTTTCGGGTTTCCAGCATTCGGTCCAGCGAGGTTTTCGCTAAGCCCGACGCCCAGAGCCGATAGAGCCTTTGTCAACGCGCTGGTTCCGGCTCTGTGCATTCCCAGTACACACACCACTCGTGGAGAAATCATGATCTGGCCAAGGCTCCCTTACCCGACATAGTTAATCTTTGTCGCTCATGGAAAACAAAGGTTCAAGGCGAACGACAGACAGGAGTGCGGTTTCCGCGCGTCTACTTAACACGAAAAAAAACTTCCTCAAAGCGATTAAAGCTCAAAGCTTGGCGTCAGTGGGCTAGAAGGCTCAACAGCCTTTGAACGCATGTTTCTTGATCCTCCGATTGAGGGGAGCCAGGAGGTAAAATTCAACAGTTCTCATTTTGAACCTGATAGTTGCACACACCCTACGCCAGCCAAAATGAGAACTGCTGGGTAAAATTTGATGGCGATTGAAGAAAGAAAGAAAAAGTGCTAGATTCCTGTGCTTTTATCAGTCGGTTCTTGATGCTCTGGAAGCTTTAAGGTGTGAGCTTCTTGAGCGATGCCAGGCTTTTGACGCACCGAAAGGGATAAGACCGAACATGACTTCCGGCAATACATCATCGCTCCTACCGCCTGTCGCAATTGGAGGCGTCGGTGGAAGTGGAACGCGGCTGATTGCAGAAATCCTTCGACAATTAGATTTCTATATGGGCGTTGACTTAAATGACGCAAACGACAATCTCTGGTTCACGCTTCTGTTCAAACGCGCAGAGCTCTGGTCTGGGTGCGGCCCGCAGGAGGAATTCGATCAGGCGGCTCAGATATTTCGGACTGGAATGACTGGCCACGGCTCTTTGAACAAAGATCAGAAGGCTATGGTCAAGCGGCTTGCCGCTGTCGATCGGCCTCAGCATCCGGCGAAGTGGATGTATAAGAGAGCCAAAACCATCCTGGGTTCTGTGCGCCCTCTTCAGACGTTCCAGCGCTGGGGGTGGAAAGAGCCCAATACTCACATATTCCTGGATCGGCTCAACTCAGCGTTTCCCGAGATGAAATATATCCATGTGATGCGGAATGGCTTGGATATGGCCTTCAGCAGGAACCAAAATCAGCTTAAGCTGTGGGGAGCTTATTTTTTCAATGGAGAAGAGTATGAGATCACTCCCTATTGGTCTCTAAAATACTGGCGCCTGGCGCACCGGCGGGTTGAGAAGATCGCCGAACAGATGCCCGGCCGTTACCTGTTGCTCAGCTTCGACGCCTTCTGCACCGCCCCGCATGAAGGTTTGCGCCTGCTCCTCGAATTTCTCGGTTTGACAGTCGATGCAGAAACCGAAGCTTCGCTCATCTCCCTCGTGCGTCGGCCAAACACGATCGGACGCTTCAAACAATATGACGTTCAATTGTTTGACCCTGTTGATGTGGCCTATGTCGAGAGCCTTGGGTTTGACGTCGATTTTGATGGCTCGGCCGATGCAAAATAGGGCTCGGGTCTACATTGCAGTGAAATGTTTGAGTAGTGCTCGTTTAGTGAAGCGCCTGGATCTGCATAATGAATGAAAATGATAAATCTCCCGCGAAAATGGCCTTTCAGAGGATATTTCCTCTTTTGAAGCCTCATAAAAAAAGGATCGCCCTTGTTGTGGCCTGCATGCTCGGAGCCTCGGGCTTTTCGGCTGCGACGGCCTACCTCATCAAGCCTGCCATGGACGAGATCTTTGTCGCTAAGGATCTCCTTATGCTCAAAGTCATCCCGTTCTTGTTTCTGGTTGTCACCCTCTTCAATGGGCTTTGTGAATGGGGAAGCGATTACAACTTGAAATTCGTCGGGCTTTCGGTTGTTTCACACTTGAGGCGAAAGCTTTACGATCATATACAAGATATGCCCGTTTCTTTTTTCGACCGAATGCCGACCGGGATGCTCATGAGTCGCATCACGAGCGACGTGAATGAAATTACGGGCGCCGTGACCAAAGGGCTCACCGGGTTCGTTCGAGATCTCTTCACCATAATCGGTCTTCTTTTCGTCATTTTCTACCAGAACTGGCAGTTGGCTTCGATCGGCATCATAGTTCTGCCTGCAGTCGTTTACCCGCTTGTGAGATTTGGCTCCAGGATTCGAAAGCTCGCCACCAAAAGGCAAAAGGCGACCGCGAGCCTCAATATCATGCTGCATGAAACTTTGGGCGGCGCTCGAATAGTCAAGGCTTTCGGCATGGAGGATTATGAAAAAAAACGGTTTGCAGAGAAAAACGAGCGTGTTCTCGGTTACATGCTGAAGTCGGAATGGGTCGACGCCATCTCCTCGCCCGTGGTGGGGTTCCTTGGCGCCCTGGCCATTGCCGCCGTAATAGGCTTTGGAGGTTATCAGGTGATCAATGGGATATCGACCCCCGGCACCTTCTTTTCGTTTCTCGGAGCGATTTTGATGCTCTACAGGCCCCTCAAGGATATGAGCAAGGTCAACAACGTCTTGCAGAGGGGCGTCGCATCTACGATAAGAGTCTACGATGTTCTCGATCTGAAAAGCCCCATGGTGGAAAAGCCGGATGCGATCGAGCTTCCCCCTATACGCAACAGCATCGATTTTCGGAATGTATCCTTTTCCTACGAAAATAAGAGGGTGCTGGAAAATGTCGATCTGCACGTGAAGGCGGGCGAAGTCATTGCTCTGGTGGGGAGCAGCGGGGCAGGAAAGACGACAATGGTGAATCTTATACCCCGTTTCTATGATGTGAGCGAGGGCGCCATATTGATCGATGACCTTGATATTCGAGATGCGACGATACGCTCCCTTCGAAATCAAATCGCCATAGTCACTCAGCAAAGCTTTCTTTTCAACGATTCGATTAGGAACAACATTGCCTACGGCGACTTTGACAAGAACGACGCTGGCATCATCACCGCGGCCAAAGCCGCCTACGCCTACGATTTCATCACGCAGATGCCGGAAGGTTTCGATACGGTAATAGGCGAACAGGGGGTGAAGCTTTCCGGAGGTCAGAGACAACGCCTTTGCATCGCGCGAGCGATCTTCAAAAATGCGCCCATCCTCATCCTCGATGAAGCGACCTCTTCTCTCGACAGCGAGTCCGAGCTCGAAGTGCAGATGGCTTTGGATAACCTGATGCAGGGCCGCACGACCTTTGTCATCGCCCACAGGCTTTCCACCATTCAGTCCGCCACTCGCATTCTTGTTCTATCGAACGGAAAGATCGTCGAAGAAGGGACCCAGACCAGCCTCTTGCGCGAGGATGGCGAGTATCGGCGGCTTTATGACATCCAGTTCATGAAAATGTCCGTTTAACGAAAGATCTTGAGGCAACGGAGGCTTTACGGAGCATTTCGCGAAAAGGGCCTGCTTTTACTTTGGGCTTTCTCTGTCTTTGCGGACTCTGTTTCGCAAGATATTGCCCGATATGAATAAGGCATGGAGATAATATTTGATGTTCCATGGATTGTGGCTGATGGCGTTAGAAATCGCCGAGAAGGCTTCTCGGTATCGTGAGAGACTGCAGAGCGCCTTTGAGATATTCCAGGACTGAGCGGCTACGCGTTTCTTTATCATGTTGCGGTGCGGCTTTAGGGCTGGCGCCGCGAGAAGCTTGGAATAAAGCAGGAGTTTTTCTCTCTTGCCCGGCAACTCCATAGAGGATGTGTTGGAGCCGTGTCTTCGGTGATGGATCAGCGCGTCGTCGATAAAGCCCAGCCGGGTGACTTGCGCAAGTCGAATAGTGATGTCCAGGTCTTCATAATACCTGAACTCCTCATCAAAGCCTCCCAGATCCAAGAGAATGGAACGTCTGAACAGACCCGTAGCCACAATGGGACGCGCGCCCTTGAGCAGCATAACCAGCGGGTAATGGGCGAGACACATTTGTTTGTCCCTGGCTTTGAGAAGGGGCTTGACGTATTGTCCGCCGCTGTCCACTACTGTCCCGTCGCCGAAGACCGCGCCATGGTCCGGATGCTCGACCAGAAATTGCACTCTTTTTTCAACGCTGTCCACTGGAAGAAAGTCGTCGGAAGCGAGCTCGCAGATGAGCTCCCCTCGCGCTTCCCTGAGTCCCATATTCAGCGACTTCGGCAACCCGCTGTTCCTTTTACGGATGAACCTGAACTTACACCCATCCCGCAGAAGCCCTTCGATGACAGCCGCGGTTCCGTCTGTGGAGCCGTCGTCGATGACGATCGGCTCGATCCTGGGATAGGTCTGATCGAGAACGCTCTCGATCGCTTGAGCGACGAAGTTCACATGGTTGTACGAGGGGATGATAACGCTCACCAGAGGTAATTTCGTCCGCGATTCCGTACTGCAGCTACTGTTCATTACAACTTGCCTTTTCGATCCATTCAAATGCAAACTGTCTACTCGTATTTCCATCATCGCCAAGTTAAATCAAAATCCATGCTGTCGACAAGAAAAATGTCGCAGGAGCTATCGGCGAAAGTTGTGCAAGGCATTGAGCGCACTTTCAATCTCCAATATTATGTGGCGATTGGCCTGATTCTTGATATATAATGGCGAATCTTCATCGAAGATAGAATGATAAGAGCGCCATAAAGCAGTGGAGGGAGAAGTGGAAGTAGTGATTGAAAAAGACGAGCCGAAAGCCAGCAACATATTTCCCTACGAGTCGATAGTGAAGTGCTCGCAACGACATGTGCTCAACGGCCATCGAAGCGCCCTTTTATGGTTTACCGGCCTTTCGGGAAGCGGCAAATCCACTTTGGCGCATGCGGTCGAAGCCAGCCTGCATGAGCTTGGAGTTCGAAGCTATGTGCTGGACGGCGACAATATTCGCTGTGGCTTGAACAAAGATCTCGGACTGAGTCATGAAGACCGCAAAGAGAATGTCCGGCGGATAGCTGAAGTCGCCAAGCTCATGGTCGATTCAGGCATTCTGGTTTTTGCCGCCTTCATTGCTCCTTTCCGTGAGAGCAGGGACTTTGTTCGCCGACTCATGTCCGGATTTCCATACTACGAATGCTACGTGAAATGTTCGCTGGACGCTTGTGAAACTCGCGATCCGAAAGGGCTCTACAAAAAGGCCCGTAGCGGCGAGATCAAAGACATGACCGGCATTTCTTCACCCTATGAGGAGCCCGAAAGTCCGGATCTCATAATCAATACGGACCAACTTACGCTGGATCAGTCAGTCGATATGGTTATCAACTTTCTCGTGAAGAGCAGAATTGTCATGCGCTGGGACATCGAGTCCTGCGAGCCGCGTTAGACAACAGCTTCGGTTTGTCTCGCTTCCTTTTGAGCCAGGCATATTTTCTTTAGATAGTCGACGACATATTTCGCCGTGCCCGGATCGAAGACCATCGCCAGGTGACTCACGGGCGCGGATTCGTAATGGGTCCATGCATTGTGGTTCACCCTGAGAGCGGAGTAGGGGAGGACCATCGTGTCTATGGGCGAAAAGATTGCAAGGCGATGGATTTTACCGGATGGCGCAGCTTTCTCCAGTTCCCGGATCAAGGCGCCGCGATAGGCAAGGCTTCTCGCCAGCTTTCCCATGGCCATAGCCGCCAGTTGGGATCCTTGATGCGGCGCCCCGAGGGTGACTACCGCCAGCACTTTTTTTTCACTTCCCGCTTTGTCCGCAAAAGCCCTGCACAGAAGTCCTCCCAGGCTATGTCCGATTAGAATGACGGGTTGTCCCGGGCAAAGCTCGGATACCTTGGAGATCAAGCCGTTCAAAGCATTCAGCGCATCTTCAAAAGAGCACTTCCAACTGTTGTAGCCAAGCGAAAATAGATTGGCGAAGCCGGCTTTCTTCAGATGATGGCGGAAGAGGAGCCACCCGCTGGGATTGTGCCACAAGCCGTGAACGAGGACCACCGGGGGAGTGGCGCAGCCAATGTCCAGCGACGTAGGGATTCGGAGCTTCCGCAAAAATCCCAGTGGAAACAATAGCATGACCAGGACTATGGCAAGGTAGCTCAACGCCATGGCGCGCAGCAAAAGCAAATGGATCTTCCCCTTGGAGAGCTCGTGGAGATAGTCGCGGTGTGAAGTGTTTACGATTGCAAACCAGAAGTATGAGTAATTGATCAGGACGAAGGCGAGGGGCATGACAAAGAAAGGAAACGATGCGGCCAAAAAGAGTGTCATGAGCTTCACTTCCCAACTCCTTTCTTTTTCTGCACAAAGGGCAGTATTTCCTCGAGATCCAGAGCAACCCAATCAGGACTGCGTTTTTCGCCTCTCAATATTTGGACGAGAAGCTCTCTTTCAATCTCCGGACGGCTCAATACCCATATCGTGCGCATTCCGACTTGTTTTGCCGGTTCCATGTCCAATTCGTACACATCGCCGATCATCCAGCATTTCTCCGCCGGCCTGCCGGTCATCTGCACCGCATGTCGATAGAGATCGAGCGAAGGTTTTTTCGCGCCTACCCTGTAGCTTAAAACAGTATAATCAAGCAAGCTCGTTATCTCTCTGCAAGCCCTGGAGAAACCGAGGAAAAACGGATGCCAGATGTTGGATATGACTCCGAGCCGAAATCCGTTCTCTTTGAGGGCTCTCAGTAGGGTAGTGGCCCCTCGGATTTCTCGCGCGCAATCGATCTGTTCCGCCCAGAGCCCTTCCACAGCGCTTTCAATCGCTGCGGGGTCCCTTCCCGGAAGCAGCCCCTGCAATACGAAAATAAGCGATGAAACGTCCGTGGCGGGATGCGTCATGATGGCTCGGCCAACCAGCTTCGTCTCTTTTTCGTTCAATCCGAGCCTCGATGCAAGCAGCCGCCTCGGCGATTGCTCCGCTCCCGTAACCAGCGTATGCCCTATGTCAAAATAAATCGTCTCTGCGCCCAATGAGTCTACTCCTGAATATATTCTTTTCCCTCTCTCAACGCATTCTCAGCCCGAGCAAGCTGCCGACCGAGATAAATGGCGTGGCCGATATCGGACACCGCGCAATCTTTGCATATTTCATGCTGAATATAGCTAGCCTTCGGATGTCGATACCTTTTAAGCGTGAGATCTCCCTTCTGCTGCTCCACAACGATTGCTTCTCCATCCAGGGTTATCCTGAAATAACCGTTCGGATCTTCGTTGTAGCGAAAAACGGCTTCTCCCGCAACGATCGCCGCTCGATCCATCTGCCGCGCGTCGATCGTAATGGACTGGCTAAAGACCGTAATGGCTCCGGGCCTCATGCCGCATTGTCGCGCCACATGATCGAGGATCGCCATCAAACCGTAAAAATTGACCACCCAGGCGTCGAGGGCATTGTGCGTGCGGAAGGTTGCCGTGAGCGTGAGCCGGTTTTGAAAAAGCCGGAAGAATAGGGTTACGAGGCATGGATGGCCTTCGGAAGCAAGGAGATCGCGCCTCGGGTCCCATAGGACCGCATAGCTTTGGCGGTCCGCGGGGTCGCGCAATAGCCGCTCGACGATGACGTCAAGGCTGTCCAATCCGAAATAAGAGCGCAGCCTGTTTCCATATGAATAAGCTTCGTCTGCATTCAAGACTCCGCTGAGGATATCATGCTGATAGCGCTCGAGATGATCCTTGCTGAATCCGAAAGGAGCGAGCTTCTCCGGATCGATCGGGCCGGGCTCTTCCACTACGACCTTGATGTTCTGCAATTCACGACGCTTTCCCTTTGAGAGCTCAACGGGAACGCCGAAGCGATGAAGGCGGAAGATAAGCTCTTTCCATGCGCTCAGAGCGTCGAAAGCAACGATGGCATGCCCTCGGGGATTTCCGGGAAAGCATGAAAACACCGCTTCGGGGAGCGCTGCTTTTCGTCTTTCGGGACAAGGACCGGGAACCGGAGCATAGCTTTCGAGAAAAGCTCCGAAGGCTTCAAGGCTGGCGGCATCCTGAGCGCTTCCGATATTCAGGATTCGTGGCGGACGCTGGAAGGCCGCAGGCGTGACGAGGCTGTCCACAATGCGCGATGTTCCTTTTATTCGCATTGTCGCGGGAGCCTCCTCCTGGTCGGGCAATTCTTCGTAAGCAGCGTTTTCCGAGCCGATTGGCTCGAGACCTTCGGCGAAAAAGGCTGCAAGCTCATCGGCCGATCCGGAGCGGTTGCGGCCAAGGAGAATGAGCGTGTCAATCTGGGGATTATAGAGCAGGTTTCTCAAAAGCTCGCGAAGGCCGTTACCGTAGAGGGTTCCAACAACTGCAATCGGAGAGGCTTCGGGACGCAAGTCTATTCCGAATTCCCGCATCCTGCCCATAACGTAGTCTACTCCCGACCACAGGGTGATGACTCCGATAGAGCCGAACGGGTTCACGACACAAAGCTTCTCAGCAAAATGCAGCGGCAGGAAACAATTGCCTCCAGCCAATGAGTCTTGTTTGGATCGTACTCTCATTATATTAATCTTTCATCAGCATTTTCTTCTTTAAAATAAGTGTTATACTAAATATTGGAGAGGCATTTAACCTCCTCGTCTCCTCCTTTTGCTTCTCCCTTGGGAGTCGGGTTTCCCCTCCTTTTCCCGGCTCCCTTTTTTTCTTGTTCCTCAATACGCCGGCACAGTCTCTTTGACTCATTGCATGGCCTGCCCTATATTCCTATCTGAATGCTCGAACTGATCGCTTCCATACTTTCTATTCACCGAATTATCAGGTGCATGAATGAGCCCGAAGAAAATAAACATCGCCTATTATATAACGCCTCACGGCTTCGGCCATGCCGTTCGTTCTCTCGAGATAATAAAAGAGCTGATTTCCAATGATCATGGCGCAGAGGTCCTGTTGGTTTCCAATATTCCGGAATTCCTTGTGGAACAGAATGTCGGCAAGGCGCTTCCTTATAGAAGAAGGCGCCTCGACATCGGTCTCGTTCAGCGCGACAGCCTTCAATTCGACCTTCAGGCAAGCCTCGAGGCGCTGGAAAAGCTTCGCAGCGACCGGGATGCTTTGATTGCTGAGGAGGTTCATTTCCTAAAAGAAGAGAGGGCGGATCTCGTCGTCTGCGATATTCCCTTTCTTCCATTCTTTGCCGCTGCAAAGATCGGAATCCCCTCGGCAGGCGTCAGCAATTTTACATGGGACTGGATTTATAGCGCCTATGCCGCGACAGACGAGCGGTGGGGCTCTATCATCTCCTGGATACGGGAGGGATACGCAAAATGCGGCCTCTTCCTGCAGTTGCCGATGCACGGAGATTGCTCGGCCTGTCCGAGCATTCGAGACGTCCCTCTTGTAGCCCGGCATGCGACGAGGAAGCCCGAAGAGGTTAGACAAATCCTCAAATGTCCGCCTGAGAGCAAGCTCTATCTCATCTCCTTTGCCGATCTCGATCTTGATGAAGAAGCGCAAGCGAGCGTAGAAAGGATAAAGGATGCGGTATTTCTCTATAAACATCCCCTGCGATATAACCTCTCGAACGGAATCTCTCTGGATGACCTCGACCTTTCGTATGCCGATGTCGTCGCCGCCGTGGATGCGGTTATTACAAAGCCCGGTTACGGAATCGTTTCTGATTGCCTGGCGCATGGCGTCCCTATGATATACACGGACAGAGGCCATTTTCCCGAATATGCATTCCTGGTGGCTGAAATAGAGCGCTCGCTTACTTCGGTTTATATTAAATCCGAAGAGATCTATTCAGGCGCCTGGGAGGAAGCGATCGGAAAAATAGGGGCTCTGCCGCGGCGAGCGCCCGATATAAGAACGGATGGAGCGAAGGTCTGCGCGCAGTTGCTGAATGAAAGAGCCGATGCTGAACGATCATGAAATGGAGCGTCCCATGTCTGACGATATTTTCGATGAAGAAGATCCCCCGGGCTTTGAATGGGACCCGGAGGAGGTGGTGTATGCGCCTATCGAAGACTCGATTGATTTGCATACTTTCCAGCCCAGAGAAGTCAAGAACCTTCTCCATGATTATCTGGAAGCCGCATGTGAAAAGGGATTCCGGGAGGTCCGGATCATCCACGGCAAGGGAACGGGCGTTTTGCGCAACAAGGTGCAGAGCATCTTGAAGAATCATCCACTGGTCGACTCTTTCATCACGGCGGATCCCTTTCGCGGAGGTTGGGGCGCCACCGTAGTGTCCTTGAAGTGTGAGCCGGGCAGTCCGTCAGAGCTCTAATGCGCAACGGTGATTTCGTATCTCTTTATGCTCGAATCGGGCTTTATGGACGCTGAGACGGCGAAGATGCGGCCTTGCATCCCCATTTTTCGCAGCGTCTTGCGATCTACATCGATCTCCTGGATTTCGCATGTCTTCCTGGTCACCAGGTTTCCTTCTCCATTAAAGAAAGAAGCGACGAATCCGAATCTCTGGAGATCGGAGCGGCTGCTCAGCACTCCTTTCATAACGAGCATCGTTTCGCCATTTGGAGAGCGAACCAACTCGGCAAATTCTTTTTCAAGACGGAATGATGGAGCGGATACCTTCTCGCCGGAGCGCCCGGAGGCGGAGGGGACGGACTGAATCCGCTTGAGCGCCTGGAGGCTTTCTTCGCTGCTCAGCACCTCACCCGAAGATGCGCTACCCGGCTTGCTGACTATCAGATCCTGGAGAGCTTTCGTATTGCCGCCCGCATCCCCGCCACCGGCTTCGAGAAGCACCTCGGGATCGAATTCACCGCTTGTGACGATTTCCTGAATGGAGGCTATCTGGCCTTTTGGAAAACCTGCGATCCCTCCGGCCACCTGGAATTTGACCTCGCCGCTTTCCTCCCAATAGTAGGGGACGTCCATCGTAGCGCCGTCGTTCATGGTAATTCTCAACGCGCCCCCCATGGCGTCGGAAGTGGTGACAAAAAGGAGACAAACGCCAAGCAAAAGTTTTGCTGCAATGCTGCTGGATCTTCTCATATCAGGATTCCTTTGAAATTGTATTAGACGTTCCCTTCTTTGCGAGCATCCAGTAAATTATTTTCGGTCGCATGGTTGCTCTGCGCGCCCCACTATAACTATAATCTTTTTAGTTTACCCGAAATGTTTTGTAGTATAGAAGACTACGCTCATCCAGTCCAGAGATACTAACAAAGAATGGGAGAAGAAGAAAAAATGCAGATATACATATCAGGATCGTTGGCTTACGACCGTATCATGGACTTTCCTGGGCGTTTTGCGGATCATATCCTACCGCATAAGATCCATGTCCTCAATGTCTGTTTCAATATCAACGGTCTGGTTGAGAAATACGGGGGAACAGCCGGCAATATCGCCTACACTCTCAGTCTCCTTGGCGATAAGCCACACATCGTGGCCACTGCGGGCGACGACTTCGGCCGCTATGAGTATTGGCTCAAAGAAAACGAACTGCCGACCCGGTGGATTAAAAAAATATCAGGCGTCTTCACTGCCGGAGCCTATATCACAACAGATATGGACGACAATCAGATCACGGCGTTCAATCCTGGCGCGATGGCTTATGAATCCGATTTACCCTCTCTCAACGGAGAAGACCCCCTATCGCTGGTTTTCATAGGGCCTGGAAATAAATCGGACATGGCGGGCTTTGCCGCGAAGGCGAGAGAAGCCAACATCCCTTTCTTCTTCGATCCCGGTCAGAGTCTCAATATTTGGGAAGGCTCGGAGCTTCGCGAAGCCGCCAAGGGCGCGCACTGTTTTATTTCCAACGAATATGAGCTGTCTCTTTTTCTGCAAATGACCGGATGGTCGATGACGACCCTTTATGAAAATGCGCAGAATGTGATCACCACGCGGGGACCGGAAGGGGCCGTTCTGGATCGTCAAGGCGAGAAGCTGCTCATCCCGGCCATTTCCGTTCGCAATGCGCTCGATCCGACAGGCGCGGGGGACGCGTTCAGATCGGGAGTCATCAAAGGGCGCTCCATGGGCCTCGACTGGGACATCTGCTGCCAGATGGGCACAGTTGCAGCCTCCTTTGCCGTGGAACATCACGGAACTCAGGAGCATCGTTTCGACTGGGATAAATTCTGTGAGAGATACACCGCCAATTTCGGCGCTCTGCTATGCTGAAAACAAAAGGCGCAAACGCTTTGAAGGTCCAGGCCTTTCAGGCTCAGGAGAATTCATTCGCTTTGCGCCTTGGCATTGCGGGCGTGATGTCATGATTCTCGAGAGGCGCCGTTCTTTAACTGCAAGAGCCTCAGGCCGTTGAAGATCACGGCCAGGGAAGCGCCCATGTCTGCAGCGATTGCGCCCCATAACGATGCGGCGCCGCTCAGAGCCATGCCGATAAAGATGGCTTTCACTCCCAGAGAAAAAACGACATTTTGCTTGATCACGCTCAACGTTCTTCGAGAGTGACGGATAAGCCAGGGTACTTTGGATAAATCGTCGGCCATGAGCGCTATATCAGCCGTCTCGATAGCCGCATCCGACCCCATTGCGCCCATGGCGATGCTGACCGTTGCTTCGGCCATGGCCGGCGCATCGTTTACGCCGTCCCCAACCATCGCCACCTTGCCGTATTTCTTCCTCAGCTCCGCAACCGCTCTTACCTTGTCCTCCGGCAACAGCTCAGCCATATACTCATCGACTCCGGTCAGGTCAGCCACAGCCTTCGCCGTTCCCTGATTATCGCCGGTGATCATCACTACCCTTCGGATTCCCGATTCTTTCATGGTCTGAACTGCGGAACGGGCTTCCGATCTTACTTCATCGGCAACGCTCATGAGACCGCAGACATGATCGTCGCACCACATGATCACCATGGAATGACCGGCATCTTCGAGTTGCGCCGCCATGTCATGTAAATGCTCGTTCTGTGTTTCCCACTGATCGAGCAGGCGATGGCTGCCGATCCAGTAAAGCTTATTGTCGATCGTTCCCTGAGCGCCTTGCCCGGGGAGAATGGTGAAATTTTCTCCGGGAGTGATTTGAATGCCTCTCGATTTTGCCCCATTGAGGATAGCGCGAGCCATCGGATGCGTGCTGTGCGCTTCCAGCGCGGCGGCTCGAGCGAGCAGCCCCTCTTCCGTATGGTCGCTCATGGGAATGATGCGCTGCACGGAAGGCTCGCCGTAGGTGAGAGTCCCCGTCTTATCCAGGGCAATCGCCTGAACGTGGGCGGGAGCCTCCAGGTAGGCGCCTCCTTTGATGAGGACTCCGTTTCGGGCCGCACTCGTCAGCCCGGCGACAATGCTGACGGGAGTCGAAATCACCAGGGAGCACGGACATGCTATGACCAGAATCACCAGAGCTTCATAAAACCAGTTCGTCCAGCCGCCACCGAGGATCATCGGAGGGACAACGGCAATGAGGCAGGCGAGGAGCATCATGCCGGGCGTATAGTAGCGGGCGAATTTTTCAACCCACTGCTCCGTGGGCGCCCTCCGCGATTGCCCTTCCTCCACCATCTGGATGATTCTTGCAAGCGTTGTGTCGGACGCGGGCTTGGTCGAACGGAATTCTATGGCGCCGTCGCCGTTGATGGTTCCGGCGTACACCATGTCGCCTATTTCCTTTGGCTCCGGAATCGATTCCCCCGTTATGGGCGCCTGGTTGACAGACGTCGAGCCCTTGGAGATGACTCCATCCAAAGGTATCTTTTCGCCCGGGCGGACCAATACCGAGACTCCCACCGGAACATCTTCAACCGGCTTTTCTTCAATATCCCCGTCCACGGGACAAATGAAGCGCGCCTTGGTCGGCGAGATATCCACGAGAGCCTTGATAGCCCGTCGCGCCCGGCCGACGCTCCAGGATTCGAGCAAAAGAGCGAGGGAAAAGAGAAATGTCACCGAGGCCGCCTCGAGCCATTGGCCAATAGCCATTGCGCCGGCCACCGCGACGGCCATGAGGAGGTTCATGTCCGGCCTGAGGCTTCTTAGAGAGAACAAAGCTTTGGGCGCAATGAACCAACCGCCGGCCAGGATGGCCCCCACATAAAGAAGCATGGGACCGAGCCCGATGCTGAAAGCGGAGCCGCCGTCTTCAGCCAGCGCTCGCAATATGCTTCCCTTCTCAAACGAGTCCAGAAGAAGACCCGAAATCATAAAAAGCGCGCTCACAACACACATCAACAGCCTGCCGTGCTTTTGCCACGCGCCTTCTTCCATGGGACAGACGCCGGTCAAGCAAGCGTCCGACCATGGAATGGCTTCCATGCCGGCGCTTGCGACGGCTTCCCTGATTTTACCTTCATTTACCAGTTCGATAGGTGAAAGGATAACCATCTTATTGGCCAAGAGGTCGAAAGCCAAGTTGCCTTCTCCGCCCACGAGAGGACCGATTTGCCTCTTCAGCACGGATATCTCTTCGCCGCAGCACATGCCTCGTATGCGGAACGCTGTCTTCTCCATATATAAGAGATGCTCCTTATAAGAATCAGCAGCCATTGAATTTGCGCCCCGAATAGGCGGAAGTCCACTCCGTCTGCTTCTCAGGGCCTGACGCCCAGTATCTTCAGTATTTTTTGTATCATTATATTAGGTATGGTCAAGGCGCATTTCCGCTTTTGATGAGAACAATTCTCGCACAGATTACAAATTGCTCCGCGCAGCTTCGGCGTGTCTATTTGACGGCTCTGAGAATGGGCGGGCGCAGAAGCTGGAATGTGTCTGGCCTCATGAGTTTTCTAATCCTGCAGTTGAAAAAGCTTCAATGGGGACTTGAGGGTTCTTTTCATGAAATCCAGGATCTCCGATCCTATGGCGGAAGGCGAAAGGGGCGTTACATCCGGGTCCGCCAAATCGCCTCGCACTCGGACCGGAAACGAGATCAGAGTTCCGTTGAGCATGCCTCCAACTACCGGGATGCGGTTGATGATTGAATCGACCGTTCGAAGCGGCGCCACCACCACGATGAGATCCACTTTTTTCTTAACCAAATCCACATCTCCGCTCCACACCATCTTCATGCAGTGACTATCGATAACCGTCTCTTCAAGAACAAGGATTCCATCCCGAATCGCGGCTTTTGAACGTATCTCATTATAGGCGCAGCCCTCATTGATCAAGTCCGGGATCTGCCCTTTGTAAATCTCTGTAAAATTGATCAGCCCAAAAATCTTCGAAATAAATCCGAATCTGTAAATCCGTCCCTCCTTGGCGTTGAACTCGATGTTTCCCTCGAGAGATTCCGCCAGATTATTGCTGCGGTCATCTCCTCTGATTTCGCCTTTGAGCTCAAAGGTTCCGTCTACCAAGCCCTCTTTTCCAAAGAGGCAGCCCAGAGCCGGGTCCAGGGCGAGATTGCGGGCGGCGGGCTTGATATTGAAATCTACGTTCCTTTGTCCGAAGGTTATTGTCCCGGGCGTAGAAACGCCGCACAACCCGGCTTCCAGGAGCTCAACCACCGTTTCATCCTTCTGCAACGTCACCGAGGCGCGGAACGGACTCCATTCGTACCCGCTAAAAAGGAAGTTGTCGGCTTTGACCCTCACGACCCCTTCAATCGGTATCCCCATGAAGTCGATGCGTCGACTGCTCTCCCATGCTTTAGGGCTGCTGACCTGGACCCTGGATTCCCCTGGCGCGTTTTCACCCTGTTTCGCTTCTTTCGAGTCCGCCCCCAGTTTTTCCCAGTCCAGCTTTCCGGAAGATATGTCCACATCGACTTGTAATCCTTTCGGAACCGCGCGCACGGCTCCTTTCAGGTCCAGGCGGTTCTCACCAATGCCCACAGTAGCGGACTGTATGAACAGATTGTCCTTTGTGCCCTCGATGGACGCTCTCTCGACTTGTACAGGCGGGCTGGACTTTCTTGGGATTTGAAAGCCCTCCAACTCGAGCGCTCCAACGATGGTCGACTCGAGAGGTCGCTCCACAGACAAGCGAGCCTTAAAATCTCCGTTGATTCTGCCATGCAGGACACGATTCTCCGCCAATAGGTTATTCAAGCTTTTACTGCTGAGAGTTCCGCGGAAGCTTAAGTCCGGCTCCTTTTCTTTGATCTTGATTGATAGAGAGGCGTTGGAATATTGATCCTTGACTGAAAGCTCTTGCAGCATCAGCTCCTTACGGTTTCGGTCCACTTTGATAAACGCCTGCGGGCCATCCGGAATTTTAATGTCGCCGAAATATTGAATGGCTCCGTTCTCCTGCCATATAATCCGACTCATCGGTGTTGAGAACGGAGCGCGAATTCTAAATGAGACCGGTAGGTTAATGAAGTCCGATATGGACTGATTAGCCTGCAGTCCTGCGTCTCCTGCGAAAGTAAGGTCTGCCGCTTTCTTTCCAAAATAAACATTGCCTGACGCTGAAAATGACGCGTCGAGGAGAGCCGCTTGGCACTTCACTAAGCTGATATATTCCCTGGTCGCAGCGATTCCGCCGCTCTTGATGGTCACAACCTCGGGGAGGCGTTTGGACTGGACGCTCCCGTTTTCCACTGTCCCCTCAATGGCGATGCGCAGCTTTTCGGGGCCGAGCAGCGGGCCTTCCACATCCAAGGTGTGCGTATTGAGCGACCCTCTCAAAGATTCGAAATTTTCCAGCTCATCCTGGAATCGTTCAAGGGTTTTGAGCCAGGGATAAATCTCGTCAATAGAAAAAGCTCCGGGCGCAGCCGATGAGACTTTGATAAACGACTTGGGACCCCAGTCCAGTAAAGTTGAAAACCGCGGAAGATGGGATTTGCCAACGCTGCCGGAGACAACAGGGGCGTTGATGTGGCTCCCTTCATATAAAAAGGATTCCCCTTTTAGCTCTATAGCGTGGGGGAGCCGCTCATAAAAAGCCTGGAGCGTGAATTCACGCGCTTCGACTCGCGTCTTCACGTCCTTGAACCTCTCTCCGAGAAGCAGTCGTCCAATCGCTTTCCCTTTTACATCTTTTATGAGCGCGAGCTCTCTTTGGAAGTCGGCGTCCTTCACGACACGCTCCAGGACGGGGGGAAGCTGGGCTAGATCGGCATTCAGCTGCAAATCGAGATGAAAAGGAGCATCGTCCGTCTCGTCCCGATCGAGTCCTATTGCCAATACGCCGTTGGTGGCCGTCGAATTTCCCGTTCTGGCTTTGAGATCTTTCCCTTCCAGAATTCCCTGAATAATCGTAACCGATCCTTCTGTCTCCACAAGATCGAGCTCGGCTGCGGGAGTGAATATCTCGCCCTGCAGCATATGGCCTGTGAGGACGAAGTTTTCGAGCTTTCCGAGATCTTTGTAGTCATTCGCGTGCGACTTGAATGTGATATGAGGGATCCAGCCGCCTTTTACGATCTGGAATATTTTTGCGACCTTCTTATTTTCGCCGAAGAGGGCGAGAACCATATTCCGAATCGGCGAGACCTCCAGGCCGGTTCCCGTGAGATCCAGACTGAGCGCGCGCGAGCTGGAATCCTGTGCGAGATCTCCGGCAATCTTTAGCCGTGGTGAGCTGAGATCGAGGTCTGCAATAGAGACCGTCAGCTTCTCGGGATTGTTCTTGACGGCGCCTTTTAACCGGAGGCCTTTCAAAGCGAGAGCTTTACCGTTGAAGTTTAAAGAAACTTCAGGCGTTGAGGCTACAATGTTTGCTTGAAACAAATCCGATCCGTCCCCGCGGAAAGAAACGCTCAGATCCGTTGTTGCGTCTGTTATTCGCAGACGGGCGGCGGGATAAAAAATATCGCTCAGCTCCTTTGCCCTAAAGGCCTCCAATTTGATGCTGCCTTTACAGCTGAAATCTTCGGTATCCAACCAGCCTCTTACCGAAAGCCTTTCCCAAAGAGTGGACTGGGAGCTGAAGCTTACTTTCATCTTTCCAGGAGGAAGGACGATTCTCGTGTTTATGTCATAAAAGCGAAGATTCTTTCCATCTGGCGCAATGAAATGGGCTTCTCCATTACGTATGGACAGCGCAAGATTTGGAAAGGTCAATGACAAGGGAGAGAGCAGTCGAACGATTTCTTTTCCGACATTCTCCGGGAGTGAGCTTCGGGACTGTTCCTTCTTTTCAAGCTCTGTTTCCTTTCCCTCCAGTTGGGGAGGATTTGCCGGTAACTGATATATTACCCGAGGAGCGACAACGAGAAGACGACCTATTTCCAAATTCCCGGTCAAAAGAGGGAGAATCTTGGGAGTGATGGATAGACTTTCCATCGAAAGCTGCACTCTTCCCGGCTGACAGATGATGGGATTGTTCAGAACGACTTGAGGGCGAGGAATAATTGAAAGATGGAGGTTGTCGAAGTCGGCTCCGCAGCCGGTGGAAGCGTGAATAATCGAGACAATTTTAGCTTTGGCGGCGTCCAGGTTGATAAGCTTCGAAAGGGCGAGGTCGAAGGCGAGGACGAGCAACAGGAGCGCAGCCAGGCTTCCGGACGACCATAGAAAAATTTTTTTGGCTCTTCTCATTCCGATTACTCCGGAATCTGCTGCGTCGGCGCTCGACCAAAGATTTGGGAACCGCCCTATCCATGAATATGGGGGAAACTGCCTGCGAACATCCCAACCTGAACCTTAAAAACTTTAATTATACTAATCGATGAGTCCAGAAACAAGGAACGGATAATTTCCGCATGAGTCTCAACAACTCAGAGCGAATAAGTCTTTACGCCTTTCCGGAGCGTGAAGCTGAAGTCCATATCGTTCGCTGAGGCGTTTCTGGAGCTTGAGAGTATTTACATGCTATAGACATAACCGGTCACAATCTCTTTTCCGCGTTCTGTGGGCTTCAATGTGAGCGGCTGATGAGCTCTCTCCAGCTCCGTCCCTCATAGAAAGCGTTCAAGCTGCTTCCCCTTTTTGCCGAATAGCCTCACGAGAAGCAGCCGCATTGAATGGTCGTTCATTGATCAGAAGACAAGAAACGAATTGTCGTCCCCAAGGATGCGCACTATTTCGAAGTCCCTGCAGATCCTGGAACCTTTCTATTTGAGCGGTTCCGGCGGGGAGAATTCATTTGCTCAGCCCTGGCGGCGCAAATGTAGAAAGGCTGATATGGGAACCAATAATTATGTATTCCTTGAGCTCCTTGAATGGTTTGACGAAACAGGCCGTGAGATCGTGCGCAGGATTCCCGCGGAGGGTTCGGGCGAGATCAAGTACGGAGCGCAGCTCATTGTTCGAGAGAGTCAGACCGCGGTCTTCTTCTACGGCGGCAAAGCCTGCGACGCCTTCCAGAGCGGCCGACACACGCTCACCACAGCGAACATCCCGGTCATAACCAAGCTCCTGAGCTTTCCGTGGGGTTTTGCAAGCCCTCTTCGAGCCGAAGTCTACTTCGTAAACATGATTGAGTTTCCAAACCTCAAGTGGGGGACGAGGGACCCGGTAGCATTCAAGGATTCGGAGCTTGGCCTCATCCGCCTCAGAGCGTTTGGGATATACAGTTTGAGGGTGGTCGATCCGATCCAGTTCATAAACAGCCTGGTCGGAACCAAAGGGATTTATTCGACCGAGGGAATTGAAGAGTACCTGAGCCAGGCGATAGTGGCGCGCTTCAACGATTACATGGGAGAAAACCTCGATTCGCTCTTCAACCTTCCGCAGCAATACGACGAGCTCGCCATCGGTCTCAGGCTACGTTTAAATGACGATTTCAGCCGCTACGGCCTCGAGCTTGCCAGGCTCTACATAAACTCCATCACTCCGCCTCCGGAGGTGCAAAAGGCGATTGACGACAAAAGCCGGCTTGCCCTGTTCGATAACCTCGACCGTCTCATGAAAATGAAGACCGCCATGGCGATGGAAAAGATTTCTGAGAATCAGGGGGAGGCCGGCGCAGGCATGGGCATGGGACTTGGTTTCATGATGCCCGGCGCCATCGCCGATCAGTTGAGGAAGAGAGAACCCGACTCGCCGCCCGGCTGCTCATGTCCCCGTTGCGGGAGCAGCCTTCCCCGGGATTGCCGATTCTGCTCTCATTGCGGCGCGCAATTGTCCAGGGCCGAGTATTGCGCCAAATGCGGCCGGGAGCTCCCGCCGCAGGCGAAATTTTGTTCTGGATGCGGGACCGCCGTAAAGCAGCAGGCTTCGAGCCTTGGCAAATGCCCACACTGTGGCGCCGAGCGCCTGGTCGAAGCGAGCTTCTGCAATCAGTGCGGCGGTAAGATTTCAAATGAAAAGCCCTGACCCGAATCAGGCATGGCGCATCGAGCTCCAATGCCCCCAGTGCGGCGCATTGGTGGACCTCGAAGAAACGGACCGGATTCTTCAGTGCGTCTATTGTCGCACGCGCCTTTACCTGGCTCCGAAGGGCCACGGCGTCTATTACCTGCAGCCGGACGCCTCTACGAAAGACTTCCTGTTTATCCCCTACTGGCGCTTCAAAGGCATGGTCTTTTCATGCGAAGAGCGTGAGATTGCGCAGCGGGTCGAAGATTCCACCCTTCTGGCCATGAAGGTCAGGGAGCTTCCCCCTTCGCTCGGCGTGCGGCCTCAAGTTCTGAAGCTCAGGTTTGTTACGCCTGAAATAGAGGGCGCTTTCTTCAAGCCGCATTTTCCACTGAAAATTGGCGAAAAGGGCTCCCAAGGCGATGGGGATTGCTCTGGGACAGGGCGCTCCGAGCCGTTTGAGCTCTTCATAGGCGAAACGGTTAGCCTCATCTATGCGCCTCTCTATATGCGGGAGGGGATTCTTTACGATGCGATTCTCAAGAGACCCTTGGCGCGAACGCGCTGCGACCTTGCTGAAAAACTGCCCTTAGATCATCATCACAGCCTTTCCGTCCAGTTTATCCCGACGCTTTGCCCCCATTGCGGATGGGACCTCTTGGGAGAGAAGGACACGCTGATTCTACTATGCAAGAACTGCAATACGGCGTGGAAAGCTTCCGGAGACGGGTTGGCTCGGCTGGAGTTCGGCGTTATGGACTGCGGAGTGGAAGAGCCGACTCTCTGTCTTCCCTTCTGGCGCTTAGGAACTCGGGTGAAAGGACTGCAACTCGAGTCCTACGCGGATCTTATCAGGCTCGCAAATTTGCCGAAGGCCATTAAGGAAGAATGGTTCGAGCGTCGAGTCCATTTCTGGACCCCGGCCTTCAAGGTTCAGCCTCATTTATTTATGAGGCTATCGAAGTTTTTGACGATTGCCCAACCTCACGGAGAGCTTGAAGCGGCGTTCCCAAAAGTCCCAACTCATCCTGTGACTCTTCCCCTGAAAGAAGCGGTGGAAAGCGTCAAGCTAACCATTGCTTCTTTGGGGGTTCCGAAAAGTCATATCATTCCAATGCTTTCAGATATCGAAATAAAGCTCGAAGCATGCCATTTGGTCTACCTGCCTTTTACTTCGGTGGGAAGCGAGCTCATTCAGCCGACGATTCAGATGGGCATAAATAAAAATTCCCTCAAAATGGGAAGGCTGCTGTAGGGAAAGCCCTACACGATGTCAAATCTCTAAGCCTTTTTAAAACCGAGCATCCGGCGTCTTCAGAGCAGACAACTTTGGCGGCAACATTGGGCGGAAACGGCATAGAGCCACCATCCGAGCGCCCCATGCCGTTTCTTCTTCTGATCTTTAAGATCCATCGCTCCTTACATGCATCCTCCTCCGTCTCCGCCGCAGCCCTGTCCTTTGGAGCACGCCTTGGCCTTGCGCGTTTTGAGGAAAGTTACATTGCCGCCCTTGTAGATCAGATCCAAGCCCATTTCAATGAATCCGTTCATCTCAACGGGCATGATGCCGGCTTCTCTCAGCACTTTTGCGGGATTTTCGCCAAAGCCGCTCACCAGCACAGCCCTGCAATCTTTGAGGATGGCGCTCAACTCCACCCATCTCTTGAGACCGTTGCCGGGCTCCGGCGCGGGACGCTCCTCGACAAACTTATAGCCGTAATCGCTCTGTTCCCATATCAGGAACCTGCGCGCTTCTCCGAGGTGCTGGTTTATGAGCATCCCTTCAAGACTCGCAACAGCGACATAAGGTTTGTCCTCCAAAGATGGGACGGCTCTCGAGCAGGATTCGAGGCAGCCCGAAAGCTCGTCCGATCTGTCTTCTCCGAGGAGCCCGACGGCATCCGCCCGGCAACGCGTGCAATGCTTCATCTGCGGAAGATACTTTCCAGCCGTTTCCTGCAGGCTCTCCATCTGTTCCTTGCTTGGCTCCGGGATGCTCTCGAAGGGCGTATCCTCGTTTGGGTACATGGGCATGCAATTGAGCAGGTCCACTCCCAATTCGGCCATCTTCCTCGCCACTTCCTCGACGTGGCGGTCGTTTATCCCGGGAACGACAATGGTATTTACTTTGACTATGACGCCTCTTTCCTTGAGTCCTGCTATCACTTCAAGCTGTCTTTCGAGCAGAAGCTCCGCCGCTCTCAGGCCTCTGTAGATGATTTTGCCGTCCCGCGCCCATCCGTAGATGTTCTTTCCAATTTCCGGGTCTACTGTGTTCACGGTTACCGTCACGTGAGAAACCCCAACGGAGGCGATATCGTCCAGGTAGGGAAGGGCTCCGAAGCCGTTGGTGGCAAGGCAGAGGATCATTTCGGGAAATCTTTCCTTCACCAGGCGCATGGTTTCGATAGTCTCGAGAGGAGTTGCGAAGGGATCTCCCGGACCTGCAATGCCGGCCACCGTAATCCTGGGCTCGCGCTCGAGAGCCTCCCCGAGATACTTGACCGCCTGCTGCGGCGTCAGAACCGCGCTGCAAACTCCCGGACGGCTCTCGTTGACGCAATCGTGCTTGCGGTTGCAGTAATTGCATTTGATGTTGCATTTGGGGGCGACCGGGAGGTGAATCCGTCCGCATTCCCCCTTCACGTCAGCGTTGAAGCACGGATGTCTATGAAAATCATTCAGCCTGGTAGTCATATCCGCATATCCTTGTCTACATGTAGCCGTAACCTACAGGGGAAGTTTCCTGTTTGTGCTCGATAACCGCGTTGACGATCAGATCGAGAAGATTCTGCGCCCCCCGGTAACCTACATGAAGTATTCTCTGCCCGCCGAAGCGATCGTGGATTGGAAATCCGACTCTTATAAGAGGAATTCCCATACGACGCGCTGTGTGATAACCCTTGCTGTGCCCGATGATGATGTCGGGCGCCAATCGTTCGACTTCTTTATCTATTTCGTGAAAATCCATTCCTTCGTAAACAAGCGGCGGCTCGCTAAGAATATCTTCCGTCACCTGCGCGATAGCCGCCTCGAACCGACCGCTCTTACCCCCGGAGGCGCACAAGACGGGCATGATTCCTATTTCTGAAAGAAAGCTCGTAAGGCCCGCAACCAGATCCTCTTCGCCGTAGATGACCGCTTTTTTGCCGAAAAGGTACTTGTGCCCGTCGACATAGGCGTCGACCAATCTCCCGCGCTCGAGGAGATGCTTTTCAGGCGTCTTCTTTCCGGAAATGGTCTCTATCGCCTCAAAGAAACGATCCGTCTCCCTCAGACCTATCGGCGTTCCGATATTGTATAACGGCGTATGGAATCGTTCCTTGAGGAGCTCTCCCGCCGTCGGCTGTCCAAACAGGGTCCTGCCGAATTCTATGGCGCCTGGGGCTTTTCCCATGCCTTTGATTGCCTCTACCGACGTGCCGCCCCGGGGTATCTTTTCGTAATCTTCAAGGGCGGGCCCATCGAGCGTTTCGGATATGTCCGGCAGTATGGTCGCCTCCACTCCGAAGTCGCAGAACACTTCCTTCAGATAACGAATGTCCGCCGGAGAAACGAAGCCGGGAAGCACATTGACGCCGCCTTCGGCTCCTTCGGCGCCCGCGAGCTGATCCACCGCAGCCCGGACCGCCGCATGGAAGCCTTCCATGTGCGTTCCCGAATAGCTGGGCGTGGAAACATTGACGAGATGCGGCATCGCCTCGCCGGCGCTCTCTGCTTCTTCTCTGAGAAACGCCTTGACGATCATCGGCACGTCATCGCCTATGGTCTCGGTCAGGCAAGTCGTGGCGATTCCCACCAGGGAGGCTTCGAACTTTCTCATCACATTCTTGATCCCCTGCTTCAGGTTGGCTTCGCCTCCGTAGATGGCGTGCTTTTCCCCGAGCGAAGAGGATGCGATATCCATGGGCTCGCGGAAGTGGCTGATGATGTAGCGCCTCATGTAAGTTGCGCAACCCTGCGAGCCGTGCAGGAATGGAACGGCGCCTTCTATCCCGCGGAAGGCGAGGCATGCGCCCATGGGCTTGCAGAGCTTACAGGCGTTGGTCGTGGATATGTAGGTCGTTTTTTCGTCGCTCATGGTAGTAGCCCTTTGGGTGTCAGGTGTTACGTTATCGATTCCCGGCTTGTCTATCCTCCTGGGGAGAAAGCTTCTGCTCAGACTCCCCGCAGCATTGTCTTCGCCTTGTGGCGCGGGGCGAAGCGCCAGACGGGGCTCATGACCGAGGTATAGACCTCCTTGGCGAAGTTGAGCATGCCGATGAATCCTTCCAGCGGCTCCTTGCGCTCGTGATTGTGGTCGCAGAAGCCTACGCCGAGCTTGTATGCGATAGGGCGCTCTTTCACTCCTCCGACGAATATGTCCACGTCCTTCTCCTTGAGAAACGAGGAGAGCTCCAGGGGATTGGAATCGTCAACGATGATCGTTCCCTCGTCAGTGATTTCATGAAGCTCGCGGTAATCTTCTTCCGTTCCCGTCTGCGATCCCACCAGCACGACTTTCATCCCGAGGAGCCTGAACGCTTTGACAAGGGAAAACGCCTTGAACGCTCCGCCGACGTAAATGGCGGCTTTCTTTCCATCGAGCGCTTTTCGGTACTTCTGAAGCTGCGGGTAGAGGATAGAAAGCTCTTCGCGCACCAGTTCCTGAGTGCGCTCCATCATTCCCGGGTCCTTGTCGCTGAAGAAACGGGCAATCGAGTAGAGCGCCTCCGCCATGTCTTCGACGCCGAAATAGGAAACCCGGATGAAGGGAACCCCGTAGGATTCTTCCATCATTTTGGCGAGGTCCATGGTGGCCCCGGAGCACTGGACCACGTTCAACGCTGCGCCGTGAGCCCTCCTCAGATCGTCCACCCGGCCGTCCCCGGTGATGTTGGCCACGGTCTCGACTCCCATCCGAGTAAAATATTCGCGAATGATCCAGAGCTCGCCCGCCAGATTGAAATCCCCGAGGATATTCACGCTCAATGGCGATATGCCGCTCACATCCCCTGTGCCGACCAGCGTGAACATAGCTTTGCATGCGGCGTTGTAGCCCGCTCTCTTGTTGCCCTTGAAGCCTTCCGACTGCACCGGGATGACCGGAATGCCGCGCTCTGCGGCGACTTTCCTGCACACGGATTCAAGATCGTCCCCAATAATGCCAATGATGCACGTCGAGTAGACGAAGGCTGCCTTGGGAGCGTGCCGGTCGATCAGCTCGATCAGAGCCTTGTAGAGCTTTTCCTCGCCTCCGAAGATCACGTCCCTCTCCTGAAGATCCGTGGAAAAGCTCAACCGGTGGAGCTCCGGGCCCGAGGAGAGGGCGCCCCGTATATCCCATGTGTAGGCTGCGCAGCCGATGGGGCCGTGCACCAGGTGGAGAGCGTCCGCGATGGGGTAGAGCACTACGCGGGAGCCGCAGAAGACACAGGCCCGCTGGCTTATCGCGCCCGCCAGGCTGTCCTTGTTGCAGGCCATCTTGTACGGCTGCTCGCCTTTGCGGATAATCTGTTCTTCTCTTTCCTCGAATATTGGTGAGCGCATTGTCAAACTCCGATCCTTGCAGTGCGTTTTCTTCTTTCGATCAGCTCAATAAATGCTCTTCCGCGGGCTTCCCGTCCTCGAGAGCATCCAGGATTTCATCGACAACGTCCTGGCTCGTTACGCCCTTGTACCAGTAGCCTTGAGGGTAGACCACCATGACCGGACCTTCCTCACAAAGCTTGAGACACCCGGTTGTGGAAACCATCGCGTTGAGCTCCCGGTCCGCAAGCTCCTCTTCGAGATAGGGGATGAGCGACATGGAGTCTTTTTTTATGCATTTTCCTTTGGCTTCCGTGCCTCTGAAGCTCGCGCATACGAATATGTGGTAATCAGGTTTTTGCATCTGGGTATTCTCCTTGGATAGGGTTTGTTTCGTTCATTCAAAATCAAGTTGGGCTTGTCCATTCATGCGCACAAGCAACGCCATTTAATGCAGAGAACATCCAACCCCGTCATTCCGGCGAAAGCCGGAATCCAGTTGAGCGGTGAAGGCAGTAGAGTCCGGTTGCGCGTTGAGTTTCTGCATTCCGGCTTTCGCCGGAATGACGATGTTGATGTTGAAGCGCCTCTGCTCGAACGCTCGTCAGCTTTCCTACATCACGAGCTCGAAGGATTCCTCCGGGGCGTCTCTATCTTTGCGATCGAGAAGGGCGTCGAGGATCTTCTCGAGAAGCCGTATGCCCCCCCGGTAACCCACGGTTGGGAAGTAGCTGTGGCCTACTCTGTCCAGGATTGGGAAGCCGAACCTTACGAACGGAATGTCTTCATCCCTTGCTATGTATTTGAGATAGGTGTTCCCGATCATGAGATCCACCGGATCGTTCCTTATCCACTGATGGAACAGGAACATGTCGCCCGCGTTGCGCACATTGACCGGATGAGGAACGGAAGCAGTGATCTCCTTGATCCGTTTTTCGAACTTCTTGCCGGGTGTGCCGGTTACGATGTGGATCGGCCACATATCGATCGACACCAGGAATTCGGTCAAGGAGATGAGCTGATCCGGGTCTCCAACAAGCCCGACCTTCTTCCCGTAAAAGTACTGGTGCATATCGGTGATGATGTCCACAAGGCAGCCGCGCTCGTTGGTGATCGAATCGGGAACGGTCACTCCCCCGATCTTTCTCAGCGTGTCGACGAAGGCGTCGGTTGCATTGAGGCCGATCGGCAGATCGAGCTCCATACACGGAACTTTGCATTTGGTGTCGAGAGCGCGAGCCGCAGGTCCTGAGGCCAGGGGGCCGAGAGCAATCGTGCCGACGCTGTCTCCGATGCTCCTCAATTCCTCTATCGTGACTCCGCCCTTCGGGAACATCTCGAATCTTCCCGTCTGCGGGCCGTTGAGGACATTGGAAGTATCCGGAAAGACGATGGCTCGTACGCCGAGCTTTTCTGCGATCCGTTTGATCTCCTGCATGTCCGAGGGCTCGACGTAGCCGGGGATGATGTTGATCCGGTTTTCCTTCTTTCCGTTGGACTCGGCAAAGTAATCGACCATGGCTTTGGTCATGTTGGCGAAGCCCGTGACATGAGATCCCACATAGCTCGGGGTGTTCGCATGGATTACCAGCTTTCCGGGAGGTATCCTCCCCTCATCATTCGCCTTGGAGATGATCTGAGGGATGTCGTCCCCAATGGTCTCCGAAAGGCAGGTGGTATGGACCGCGATGACATCCGGCTCATAGATGGTGAAAATATTGTTGATCGCCTGGATCAGGTTCGCCTGTCCTCCAAAGACCGAGGAGCCTTCCGTAAAGGAGCTGGTGCCGGCCATCACGGGCTCTTTGTAGTGCCTTGTGAGCGTGCTCCTGTGATAGGCGCAGCAGCCCTGTGACCCATGGCTGTGTGGAAGGCAGCCGTGTATGCCCAGCGATGCGTACATGGCCCCGATGGGCTGGCAGGTCTTTGCCGGGTTGACGGTCAAGGCTTTTCTTTCAACGACTTCATCCGGTGTATGTCTTAGCAGCATGACTGTTTTTCCTTTGTAAAGTGAGGAGCCGCTCAGGCGTTTCGAGGCGGCGAGCCGCGCGTCAGTCTCCTTTCCGCGGCTCGCAGCTCCCACGCGTCTGGACTATTCCCATACATACTTTGCCGTGAGCTCGGGGCTTTTCTGCCAGGGCGCCTTGATGTACTTCCACACTTTGCTGTTCACCATACGGTCAATTTCTCTATAAAAGTTGATGGCTCCCTTGAATCCCGCATACGGACCGCCCGAATCGTAGCTGTGCAGCTGCTTCATGGGGACTCCGGCCTTCTGGATCGCATATTTTTCCTTGATGCCGGCGCAGAAGATGTCCGGCTTGTAGATCTCGATCAGCTTTTCCGTTTCGTACTGGCTGATGTCGTCGAGGATGAGCCTCCCGTCTTCCATGGTCGGCATCATGCCTTCATAGTCGCTGAACGAGAACCCTTCCGCTTCGAGCCGGGCGATATCCTCTTCGCTCTTTCTCGGCCGGTACCTGTTCGGATCCGCCGTGACATCCAGCTCTTCAATGTTTCTGCTGTCCGCATCGACTTTGATTGTGGGAAGCACTTTCCTTCCCTCGTAGTCGTCGCGGTGAGCGAACTCATAGCCTGCCGCGATCGTCTTCATGCCGATCTCTCTAAAAAGATCCTGGTAGTGATGCGCTCTCGAGCCGCCGACAAACAGCATCGCCTTCTTTCCTTCGCAGCGCGCCCTCACTTCGTCCCGGACCGCCCTCACCGCGGGCATCTCTTTTTCTATGAGCGCCTCCACCCGGTCTATGAGCGCCTGGTCTCCGAAATACTGGGCCATCTTTCTCAAGGACTTGGCGGTCGATTCGGCGCTGATGAAGTTGACCTTGATCCAGGGGATGCCGAACTTCTTTTCCATCATCTCCGCCACGTAGTTGATCGAGCGGTGGCACATGATGAGGTTCAGGTCCGCCGTGTGCGAGTTGGCGAAGTAGTCGTAGCTCGAATTGCCGCTAAAGGTCGAAATCATCGTGAACCCGGCTTCATCGAACAAACGCTCGATCTCGAAGGCGTCGCCGCCGATGTTGTATTCGCCGAGCATGTTGATCTTGAAGTCGCCTTCCTTGATCGTGTCATCGAGCCCCACCACATGGGTGAAGATGCCGTTGTTCGCAATATGGTGGCCGGCCGACTGGCTGACCCCCTTGTAGCCTTCGCAGCTGAAGGCGAAGATGTTGATCCCGAGCTTTTCCTTCATTTCACGCGCCACCGAGTGCACATCGTCGCCGATCAGGCCCACGGGACAGGTGGAGAAAATGGCTATGGCCTTCGGCTTGAAGATGTTGTAGGCCTCCTCGATAGCCAGTTTGAGCTTCTTTTCGCCGCCGAAGATGATCTGCTCGTCCTGCATATCCGTTGAGAAGCAATAGGTCATGAAGTTGTCATCTTCCGGACCGTTCGGCCTGGTCTGATTCCTCCTCGTAAGCCAGCTGTAGAACCCGCATCCGATGGGGCCGTGAGTGATGTTGATGATGTCCCGGGTCGGTCCCAGCACAACGCCTTTACAACCCGCGTAGCTGCATCCCCTCTGGGTTATGATGCCGGGAATGGTCTTGACGTTGGACTGGATTTCCGGGACCTCGTCGTCTCCCTTTATCTTGTTTATGATGATCGCTTTCGCTCTTTTACGCGCAACTTTCGTGGGATATTTGGAAACAAGCTCCTGTTTTACCTCATCGGGGCTTATCTCCTCCATCGGTCTGCATGCGCTGTCTTCATTGATGCTCGACATTGGGGCTCTCCCTTTAGATTTCATCCAGAACTCTATCGCCGCTCTCGCCGGTCCTCACCATGATGGAATCCGAGACGGGCAAAACGAATATCTTTCCGTCGCCTGATTTGCCCGTCCGGTTGATTTCCATGATCGTGCGCACCACTTTCGGAACGAGCTTGTCCGGAACGACGATGTGGAGGATTCTTTTCGGTATCAACCGCTGGCTCGGGCCGAGCTGGGCTACGGCTTCCTCGAATCCTTTTTCCGCGCCCTCCAGAAGAGAGAGGTCGACAAGGCCCTTTCCTCTTCCCAGACAATCCCTGGCGGTGATGGAGGATATGCCGGCCTCCGACAGCGCCTTCTTCGTCTTGTTCATCATGTTGATGCGGACTATGGCCATCACTTCTTTCATATTTTCACCTCTTCGGTTTTCCCGCCCGGCAGCTCTTTGATGCCCGAGCTGATGGTGTAGACTTCATCGACCGCGGAGACGAAGATCTTGCCGTCGCCAAAGGCGCCCTTGTCGCCGGTCCTTGCCGCCTTGATGATGGTCTTCACGACAAAGTCCTTGTCCGGGTTGTTCACGACGGTGATGAGCAGCTCCTTGGGAATCTCGTCGTAAGTGATTTCGCCGACCTTTATGCCGCGTTGCTTGCCGCGCCCCACAACCGACATCTTGGTTACAGCCGGAAACCCGGCTTCCATAAGGGCTGCCAGCACATTGTCTGCTTTCTCGGGACGAATGATGGATCTGATCATTATCATGGGTAATTCCTCTCCTTATGTTGTCTTCCGTTGCAGAAACGAGAGCCGGCCCGCTCTAGTTGGCGATTCCATGCTCGATGAGGAGCTTCTCCAGTTCGTCCGTGTGCATGGGTTTCGGGACCACGTGCATCGTGTTTTCTTCAATCTTCTTTGCCAGCGTCCTGTATTCATCGGCCTGTGAGTGCGCAGGGTCGAACTCGATAACCGTCTTTCTGTTTATCTCGGCCCTCTGCACCATGTTGTCGCGCGGCACGAAGTGGATCATCTGGGTTCCGAGCTTCTTTGCAAAAGCGTCGATCATGTCCATTTCGTTGTCGACTTTGCGGCTGTTGCAGATGAGCCCGCCAAGACGCACGCCGCCCGCTTCGGCAAACTTCACGATGCCCTTGCAGATGTTGTTGGCGGCATACATGGCCATCATCTCGCCGGAGACAACGATATAGATCTCCTTGGCTTTCCCTTCGCGAATCGGCATGGCGAACCCGCCGCAGACAACGTCGCCCAAGACGTCGTAGAAAGCGTAGTCGAGCTTTTCATCTTCGGCGTAGGCCCCAAGCTGTTCGAGCAGGTTGATGGAAGTGATGATCCCACGACCCGCGCACCCGACGCCTGGTTCCGGACCGCCGGATTCCACGCAAACAACGCCTTTGAAACCGGTCTTCCGAATGTCTTCCAGTTCAACGTCCTCGCCTTCGAGACGCAAAGTATCCAGAACCGTATTCTGCGACAGCCCCCCAAGGAGCAGCCGGGTAGAATCCGCCTTAGGGTCGCAACCGACGACCATGACTCGCCTTCCCATCTCCACCAGGCCGGCAACCGTATTCTGAGTGGTAGTGGATTTTCCGATTCCGCCTTTTCCATAAATCGCTATTTTTCTCATGTATTCCTCCTGTCATGTAAGTGTGTGCCTTTCCTATAGAGCAGGGAGCGTGCCATGAGGAGGAACGGGCTTTGCTGTGCAATGTATGTTATTGTATTGGTTAAACTATTGCGATTAAGTTCGACTTGATGGAGGTCATCTTCGATTCCGGAAGCCTTACAATTGTGTGAACATTTTGTTTACAATTTTGTAGATTATAGAGAATAGAAGTCGAGATCCGCGCCAGACGCCGTGCGGAAGGGGAGGGCGGATGGAATGGGAAAAATTGTGAATTGGATCACACAAAAAGTGAAATTTCTACTTGACTGAGTATTTGGTTTGGATGTAGTTTGCTTTCCAATTCCCAATAAGATTTAGATATTTCCATTTCCTCTAGTTGCAGAGGAGTCTTGCGGTTTATGCAGCTTTTTTTCACATTGACGGATGAATTCGGCTCAGCCAGGGGCGTCGGGACGTTGGTGGCGCTTTACAGAGGCGTATAAAGGCGTTTTGTGTCGTAACGGGCTCTCAGGCGAGTTGGTTTGCGCCTGAAGCTGCGGCGTATGTTCTGGTGTGCGCTTTCCTGCTCTAATATGTGCGCTTCTGAAACGATGTGGAGTGCTTGTCAGCCGAGGAATCCACAGCGCAGATTCACAGTCCTGAACTCTGTATTAAAATAGAATAGAATTCAAAGCCGTAGTTCAGGAGAAGAAGCGATGTTGACGAAAACAATCGATGTTGGAAAGGAGCCGCCTGATTTAAAGGGCTTATTGTCCCTTGTGGCGGATGGAAACGAAGTGATTCTTACGGAAGGCGGTACCCCGCTAGCGCGCCTCATCCCAGTCGGAAAGCGAGTAGCGGGGCTACATGCCGGGGCAATCTCGATGAGCGAAGATTTCGATGAGCCCCTTCCTGATGAATTCTGGACGGGAAACGAATGAAGTTGCTTCTGGACACCCACGCCTTCATCTGGTGGGATAGCGCTCCATTCAAACTTACTCCACACGTACTGGAGATCTGCCAAGATCCTGAAAACCTACTGCTGTTTAGCGTGGCAAGTATCTGGGAGATGCAGATCAAATTGCAGCTAGGCAAATTGAAGCTTGGTTTGCCACTTTCAGCTTTGGTTATAGCTCAGCAACAAATCAACAAGATCGAGATCCTTCCCATTAAGCTTGAACACGTGCTGGCGTTGGATAATTTGCCGTATCACCATAAAGATCCGTTTGATCGGTTGCTGATCGCTCAAGCGCATCTTGAAGAAGCGGTCCTGATTAGCAAAGATGCAGCTTTAACACAATACCCGGTCGAGGTGGTCTGGTAGAAGACCATTCAGCATGGGGCGAGCGGCTAACTAGTGCTTTCGGCGGGATAAACAGCCATACTGTGAACGCTCCGTGGCTGTGCGCTTGTGAGCCTGTCAAGCCGGTTGTTCGCGCCGCTCCGCTGTGGTGACGGGGCGTCAAATGAGCACCCTCGATCCGGGCTCTTCATCGCGTAGGGGCTTGAACTGAGGATGGAATTTCCTTGAACGCCGACGGACGCGCCCGTTCGCTGAAATAGGGGGATAGTGGAGCGCCAGACGATCCTTACTACTGGTTTCGTCTGTTTGATAGGCGCCATTGTAGGAGGAAGGGCTCAAAGCTTTTGGAATTGAAATCCCTCTACTGAGTTCACGCATCCGCCATTACGCTCTCGGGTTCCTGGGGGTCATTCTGATTGCATCCGGGATTATACCGGTAAACGGGGGGGATGGGATTGACAACCTCAATAGGGGTAATGCCACACAAACTGACCGAGTAATTAGAGTTTGTTGTACGGCAAATCCCGATGCCATTCAGGTAGGAGGACAAGTAGAAATTAGAGTCTTGGCTTTCACAGAGAGAGATTCCCCCGTGCCGAACGCCAACGTAAGGATTGAGTCGGGCGAAGGGAAGTTCTCAACAAGCGAAACCACTACAGAAGTCGGTAATACAGACGCAAGGGGCGTTTTCGGAACTTCGTGGCAGTCGCCTACGGACGGCCGCTGTGGCGTGTACGATGAGCGTAAGCGTCAACAAAGAGGGTTTCAGCGAAGGCAAGAGAGAGTGCCGTGTTCCTATCCAGTAGGAAGAAGGCTGGTGCGCTGTCCACTTCCTTTCTTCGGGTAGCGTCAGGCACTCTCTTCCCGAAGAAGAGTACCAAGAGGAGAAGTTGGAGCATCTCGGCCCATTGCGTCCCAAGTTGGAGCTTGGAAACGAGGAGAAACTCCTTGTAACGAAAGAGTCTACGGGGTTTGTTGTTCTCCAAAGGCCAGGATGTGCTAAGGAATACTAGAGAAGGATCTGTGCCGCCAAATCATCCTGTTTGTGATAATGTCTATTGGCATAATCAGAGTACATATCTTTAACTTAACCTAGGAGGGTACCATGAGTTCATTGACTACAACATTGAATGGGCGCTGTATTTATGTGTGGAAACTTGAACCTGTTCTGACAGCAGAGATGGGAATCGACAAATTTGTCCGTAAAGCAAGAAGAGCAAACTTTAGTAGCATTTGGATAAAAGTGGCGGAGGGTGGAAAAACGTACAAGAATATTGAAGGGGATATGGAGACAAAATTTAGAGAACTAGTCAATGAGTTAAAGAGAGAGGATATTGATGTTTGGGGCTGGCATGTGCCTTACGCACCTTCTGACGCTGAAGCGCAACGAGAAGCTGGCTTGGTGGCGCACATAGCGCAAGAATTTAATCTCGCTGGGATTTTAATGGATGCTGAGTCAGGAGCAGGCTTTTTCAAAGGTAATCTCAAGACTGCAGAAATATATGCAAAAGAATTAAGGGGCTTGTTAGATAACCAAAACAAAGGATTAGGCATATCAAGCCATGATATTCCCAGCAATTTTCCCGATTTTCCCTTCAGTGTATTTGCTCAATATGCCACAGTAAATGCTCCACAAGTGTATTACGGAGGTAGCCCAAGCGTTGATAATCGATTAAGCCGCGCTGTTCAAGCAAATAGTCAGTTTGATATTCCTTTTATTCCAGTTGGAGCCGGTTGGATTGGGGATAATGGCGGATGTAGCAGTGCGTCGGTTTGTGCTGAAAAGGCGATTGCCTTCATGAAGTTAGTTCATAAATATCACTTCCAGGGGTATTCATTCTGGCATTGGCAGGGTGTGCCATCAAAACTGTGGGAAGTCTTTTTTGAGGAGCCTGTATTACTTTCATCTTCTTCCTCCTCAATTGCCGCTACACGCTCTTCCTCACAAGATCAAGATAAGATTGATACGCTTACTGAATTGGGGAAGGATGTAAGTCAAATAGCTAAAGCACAGAAGATTGCCAAAGAAGCTTGGAGTGCTTTCCCGCATAATGGATGTGCTGCAAATCTGAGTGCTCTTTTACAATTATCCGGAATTGATGTTCCAATGGTGCTAGGGGCCGAAAAGCTTGCTAAGACACTTAAGAATCGTGGATGGTCGGTAGTCAAAGTGGGAGAGCAAAAGCCTGGAGATGTTGGAGTGACATTTGATTATGATCCTACTCCTAGCGGGGCAGATCATGTTTATTTGGTGCTTGAGGTTGAGGCGAATAAAGACAGGATGCTTATTTCAGATAATCAAGATAAAGCTCCCCATTACAGATATGCCAGTGGACATGGCCGAACGCCAACTAAGTATTTCCTTCGGGCATGAGTTGAATGTCTTGGGAAAAAACTACTTTGCTGCTGGCAATTGGTTGGCAATGTCCCGAGCATATAAGTCAATGCCTGACACCTCAGAAGCTTGTTCCATTATACGTCGTACAATTATTAAGAGGGCGAAGGTGGCGGTGGGAGCATTACCCGTTTGTTAACGGAGAATTGGGAAATCCTCAGTTCCACTTGGCAAACGGGAGTAGGGATGCGATTTCGACTGATCGCCCATTGCGCGCCCTATCAGAGCATTAACAAACGGGTAATGCTCCCGCGAAGGTTGCTTCTTTTGCATGATGTTTTCTTGCTACTAGTACTGCTAGGCGGAAGTTTAGGCGCAGTTTCGGTGGGCAACGCTTCGCTTTTGCCCACCCTACGCTCTTCCAACCTCTTTGGAGGCGTAGGGTGGGCAGGGTTTTTTCGCGCCCGCCTTAACTGGCTGCGCATTTCCGCCAAGCAGTACTAGAAGTGCAAGCATCTCAATCAGAAGGGGACGAAAGGGATAATGGTGATCCATTTCCTTGTTCCACAGCTTTCGAAGTAGAGAGACGAATGCATGGACTTTCCGTTAATGCTCGACCATGTTCATGCTGTTGAGGCATCCTAGTAAAAGATGCGCAGAGTCTTTTTGTTATACTACGAAGGGCTAACCATACTTGCTGATGAGCGTCTCTCCTTCTCCCGCATGTTGAGGGAATCCAGCCATACGAATCACTTACAAGAGAGTATGGAACTGGGCTAGACTTCCGCTAGAAATATGCGGGAGAGAAGGAGATCATTGGCCGCTGTTTTTTACGAAGTACAAAGTTAAACCGTTTTGAGTATCTTTCGATTGGATCCATTTTTGTGGCCATAACCGTGCTGATCTAGCCTCTTGCCTTCGGCACGGCCAATCAGTTGGCCCTGTCACCTCACGCATAAGGTGGTAGGCAATCAGGTTGGTTATTCAGACAAGCACCGAACGCCCAAAGGGCTTAGTGCGCCAATTTCGTGAAGTAGAAAAATCGTTTTGAAGGAGGGGACTCGTTGTTTCTGCAGACTGCGTTTTTATGCGCTATGCTTGCTCTTTTCGCAGGCAGTGGTTGCGCTGTGCATTATTTCGACGTCGAAAACAATACTGAGCATGTTTTGGGCTTTGGGCATATGGCAATGAAGGTTGGTGCGCCGCATGAAGGATTAAAGGCTATTGCGCGTCGCGTCGACTTGGTGGGTGTAGGCGTCGGTAGCTTGGATCGGGATGTTCATTTCGAGTGTGGCTGGGGGGTGCGCCAGCGAATTGAAGTCGTGGATGAGAACACAGCAATGTGGCTGGCATGGCCGACTGGATCGTTTTATAACGTCCGCGTTGGCTCCAAGTTCCCGTTTGATCTAGAGGAAAAGAACGATTTTCAAGAGGGGGAGGAGAGCCCATGAGATCAATTGGAGCAAAATTGGTGTTGTTTATAGTAGCGCTGCTTTTGGGAGGATGTGCTGTCGGATACAACTCCGCTATGTTTGTGACAAGGTCAAATGTTGGAATTGACATCCAATCCACGCCACCGATTGCGGAGATTTCTATTTCCCGTCAAGAAGGCTTGATCTCACCGGTATTTGAGGGCGGACAGACTCCGCCTCTCTTAGGCAGCTTCGGGACGGGATCGGAAGGCTTGCTTAGGGTTCCATTTGGAACAAAATCCGTCTTTGCCGGCGGAGGGGCTGCAGTTGCACTGGTGAATAAGGAGAATAATGCTCAGGCTGATGGTTTGCCCCTGTCAGAGGAGCCCAAAAAGCGGTGCGGACAAGGGACTAATATTTCTTTCCCAGGGCCTGGATGTGTCCTGCCCTTATTTTTGGCCGTAGATACGACTTTGGGCGCTAAAATTGCTTGGTCGGGCGCGACTTCCACGGTCCCGGACAGCCTGACTATTGGTTATAATCGCAGAGAGGCTGCGCTGGCTCCGGTGTTTGTAGGGAATCGGGATTATTCAAAAACGGCAAATACATAGAGAGTAATAGTGAATACACGGTTTGGCTGCCCTCTTTTCTTGCTATGCTCGATACCCGATGGGATTTTTCCTCTCCTCCCGATAGTCGGTTTTCATTTGGCCAAGTCATAGCTACCGGGCAAGCAGCGACCGAATTGGGACGGAATGACGTCATTCGGAATAAGGTCAAAGAAATTATCGCCGGAGAATCTGTAAATCATCAAGATGGGAGCAGGGCTTTGTGTCCTCCGCAAAGACCATAACTCTATTCGGCATCCGTAACCTATCGAGATTAATTTCGTATTTTCGCCAAGTGTTACCAATTGGATGTCTTTGGCGCGGCTAGTCCTTTGGCCGCGCTATCCCAATGCCGCTCAGGATCGCATGAGATTTCTCCATGCTATGCTGCTGAGGTGAAATATGGCTTGAGTATTAAGGCAGAAGCCTGGCTTCAACTAATAATACATAATATCATAGATCCCTTTGCAAAGGATCCCACCCCCTATGATCATGATCGGTCCGCCGCCGGAGTTTGTATCCGGCGAGCTCTACGAGATTGACATTTCCCGGTTGCGTGCCGATCCCGAGCAGGCTCGGCGATATTTCGACGAGGCGGCGCTCCTGGAGTTGCAGGAGTCCATTCGGGAGCACGGTATTTTGGAGCCCATCCTGTTTCGTCTCGAGCCTGCTTCGGGAGAGCTTTTCATTGTGGCGGGGGAGAGGCGCTATCTGGCTGCAGAGCGGCTCGGCCTCGCTACGGTCCCGGCTTTGCTCGTCGATGGCGACGCATCGGAGATTTCTCTCATAGAGAACCTCGTGCGCGAGAATTTGACCGCAGTGGAGGAGGCCGAGGCGCTGCAGGCGATGATCGATGCTCGCGGCTATAGCCAGGAGGATCTTGCCCGCGCCATTGGGCGCGATAAATCCACGCTATCCAGAATTCTCACCATCAACCGCCTGCCCAAGTCGATTCGTGACGATTGCCGCAACAATCCCAAGTGTCCCAAGAGCGCGCTTATAGAGATCGCGAAGAAAAAGACACCTGCGCAAATGAGCGCTCTCTACGCCAGTTATAAGAAGAAAGGGCTCACAGGGCTCGAGGCCGAAAAAAGGTCGAGGACGCCACGGAATGCGGAGAAGGCGGAGTTGGCGGTCGATCGTGCGGAATCGCTCCAGAAGTTGCTTGCAGGGCTGAGCGTAGAAGATCTTGCGGAAACGAAAAAAAGCGCGCTGAGGGAATCTCTGGAGCGCCTGCAAAAGGCGCTGGGAGATTTGCTTGTAAATCTATAGTGTTAAGTCGGTTGCAAAATGCAACCGTAAAATCGCCCTAGATTTCAATAAGTTATGTATTTCGCTGAAATGAGGAGAAAGAAAAGGGACGTTCAGCGAATTACGCCTCACCTTGTTTGCCGGAGGCCAATCGGACGTTTTCCATGTTTGATGGGCGTCCTTGGCCAATCTACGCATCAAAAAACATTCAAGAAAATCCGTTCTTGATCCGAGAAAAGCCTTTGGGGGGGATTGCCTGAGGCGATATCTGACGCGATAGCCGCAGCGCCGTGGATTTTCCCTCTTTGAGAGGGAAAACGGCCCTTTCTTAGAGGAAGTTAGCGCGGCTGCGACGCTCTTGCCGTAGATGAGAATCAAGCCTTCATCTCTCGCATCTCCAGGTTTCAGAAAAATTATCGTTACAGAAACTTAAGTCGGTTGTCTTTGGACCCTTTCGCCGGGACTCCCGGGAGGCGCTCAAAGACCGCCATCGCCAGCGCGGGTTGTCGTTCATGCGTTCGATGAGTCGCGCGTTTCACCCAATTCTGCTTAAAAGGAGTACAGCAGTCATGAAGGGAGCACCTCCACTCAAGGCAGCCGGAGAGAGGGCTCGACCTACCGGCTCATTCTCCGTATTTCCGAGGGAACGCGGTTTTTTTACTCGAGACGTTCCGGTTTCTCTTCTTTTCTGGGCGTGCTGCTTACTTCTCGCGCATCTCTGGACGGCGAACGCGGTCTTTGCCCAGACGGGGCCAAGATACCTGATCGTGACGAGCGAGCAATTGAAAAGCGCCTTCCAGGGCCTGGCCGTTTACCGGGAGGCTCAGTTCGGCGTAGGGCGGACCGGGGTTGTGAGCGTAGAATCGATCGACGCCTCTCAAACCGGTGATAGCCTTCAGGACAAGATCTTCGGATACCTCAAGACGAGGTGGCAGACCGGGGGCCTGGAATATGTCGTTCTTGGCGGCGACGACTCGGTGGTTCCCGCCTATATGCAGTTTGCGAGATATGACACGGAGAGCAGCGCCGAGGTCCCGTCGGATCTCTTTTACGCAGCTTTCGGCGATTCCGGGCATGAACTGGAGCCGAGCGTCATTATCGGCCGAATTCCCGTCCGGAGCGCTGAGCAGGCCAAAGCCTACATCGACAAGCTCAAGCGTTACGAAACGAAGGGGAAGACTTCGCTTGCCGGGAAGATCCTGCTCAGCGGAGCGCGGCTCAATGCGGCCTATTCAGGGAGCGAGCGGGGCTTCGACATGGTCAATGACGGTCTCCTGCAGTTTCGCGAGCACGCCCCGGTCAGCGATGCCGAGCAGTGGTGCCGCCGCGTCTATCGCGACGGGGCCATGATGGCCTCGCCTCCGGAAGAGGTGAAGGGACTTTTCGATACGCTCAGCTCCTGGGATGCTTCCTCGCCTGGAGACTACCCGATCACCGCGGAGCGTCTGGCTGAAAAGCTCGCTCTCGGGTGGGAGAGCCTTATCCATTTTTCCACCGGGTCCGCCGTTTCTCTGCTGCTCAACGAGGCGACGGGCGAGGCTTTCACGCGCGACCATGCCGCGGCGCTCAAGGGAATGGCGGTTTCCTTCGACACCACGGCGGGCGACAGCGCCGCCTTCGACGATCCCGACGACCCCTCCCTCGCCGAGTCTCTTCTGCGCAATCCGGACGGCGGCGCGCTCATTTACTTCGGGTGCTCCAGGTTCACAAAAGTTGCTCAGGCGGATCTCTACGGCGGCGCTCCCGCCTATTTTCTCATGCGCTACCACTATCGTATCTACGATGGAACGAGTCGAACTTATGGGGAAGCGTTCACCAGAGCGAAATTGGACATGATCCCTTACGCCACCGAGAACAATACGGAAATGGGAGCCGCGTTCAGGTATCTCGAGTATGGGCTGAATTTCCTGGGAGACCCGGCCATCCAGGCTCCGGCGCGGCCGGCCTGGGCGGGAGGCCTTGTCTCCATCGAGGCGGCTTCCGTAGCGGGCGTTGCAGAGTCGTTTTGGGCGACTCCAAAGGTGAAGGGGGCGGGGGACGGTGTGGAAAAAGCGACGCTCAAAGCCGTATCCAGAGTCCATGAAGGAGTCGACATCCATAGCGGCGACTCGGCTGCAAGCGCTTCCTTCGTTCTGCCGAACGGACTTCCCATGTGGGATCGGAAGGCCACTGAGGAAAACGTCCGACAGGGAATGCCGGTCGCTCGGGCAATGGTGCGCCGGGGTTCGATGAATCTGGATATGAAGCTGAACGTAAAGCTTCAATCGGGTGGCTCGATCCGGAAGGCTGACGCCGGGAGCGTCCGGATCGTTCGGCCTCTAATCCACACCATCCAGTGGCTCAATCCCCCATCGCCCGGAGCGGGCATGCAGATCGACGGGAAGTACTTCGGTAAAGCCATCCCGAGGCTCTATTTCGAATACCGAACCGGCAGCAACGGCTATGGCTGGAAAAGAGCTCGTTTGGAACCCTTGCCGCTCTATCCCGACGCTTTCGGCAAGCCTTTTTCCAGCGTTAGCTCACCTACGACCGGGGAGGCAGCCATTTATGCGCGCTACCCGGAGTTTGAGGCCGATGAGACTCCGACTGGCTGGCTCATCGTCGTGGGAGAGACCGGCGTCGACGCGGCTCAATACGCAATCATCGAATAGGGAGGAGCAACGAATATGAAGCGAGCTTTTCTTGCCATGTTCTGTCTGGCCGCGCTCTGGAGCGTTCCGGCGGCCGCGGAAGACCCGAAGATCTCCATGAATTTTCGTCCTGAGTCATTCAACCGCACGCACAACGAATCCTTCGCTAACTCGTTGCAGGGAACCGTGGTCACCGGCTTGGGCTTCTTCATGGATACCGACGTTACGCTGCCTCAGCTGCCGGTAAAGTCCGTGAGCGTTCTTCTGCCGGAAGGAACGGACTATGACGGCATCGAGATCACTCGTCTGGAAGAGACTCCCTGGCTCAACGACGTCTTCGTCCTTCCGGCTCAGCCTGTCTGCATTCCGGAATACATCATGCCGACGGTCGCCCTTCCTGATGCGGATGTATACGGCTTCAACGGAAAGTATCCGGAATCCGTCGTCAAACACATGGATACGGCGCCCATTCGAGGACGGCGTCTGGCCCAGTTTCTCATCCATCCTGTTCGGTATATCCCTGCGGCGGGACGTCTTTTTGTTGTAACGAGCCTGGAATTCACCGTCAAGACCAAGCTTTTGGAGGGATCATCCACGCCTGTTCCCATGACTCCTCTTTTTGCCTCCATCATCAACGAATCGGTGAGTAACCCCGATCCGAGCCTGGAGGCCAAGGCCGAGAAGCCTGCGGTGGGTTGCCTGATTCTAACATCCCGGAATCTGGTCGAGCCGTTTCGACGTCTTGCTGAATACCGGGAAATCAACTGGAACGGCGGGAAGATCGAGGTTGTCGACATTGCCGATGCGATTCGGAATCAGGAAGGAGCGGACGATGCCGCAAAGCTCCGCGCCTATCTGCGCCACAGGCTGCTCGAGGACGGGATCGACTATGCTCTTCTGGGAGGCGACGACAAGATCGTTCCCGTGCGCTATTTCACCTATCCCGGTTTGGAGCACAACCTGGACGATCTCGACAACTGGCCCGCGGAAATTTACTACTCCACGCTGGAAGCCGATTGGCCCGCCGATAGCGTGGCCAACCCCATTCCGCTGGTTCCCAGCGTGGTGGTCGGGCGCCTGCCGGTTCGCGAAGCGGTTGATGTGGAAGGGTACCTCAATAAGCTCATCTCTTATGAAAAGGGGGCCTTCCGCGATGTTCGGGGAAAATGCCTGTTGACCGGCGTGAGCGCCTTTTTTACCTACGAGGGCTCCAACATCAAGGAAGTAGTCAACGACGGAGCCGCGCAGTTCAACAGCCGGGGAAGCGGTCCCGTGTCGGATGGGGAGCTTTGGGCGCGGCTCATGTTCCGAGACACCGCAATGATCCACAACCCGCCCCGGGAGGTCCGATGCCTTTTCGATACGGTGAGCTCCTGGGATATGGAGGCTCCGGGCAGCTACGGCATCACGGCGCAGCGCCTCGTCGAGAAATTGAACCTGGGCTGGGAGTTCTTGATCAACAACACCCATGGGTACTACGATTCTTTCGTCATCAGCAAAAACAAGGATGACTATTTCACCGTCAAAGACGCCGCCGCCCTCAAGAACCTGACGGCGGTGGTCGCCGCTGTATCCTGTCTCTGCGGCGGGTTCGACCACGGCATCGATCCATCGCTGAGCGAAGCCCTCATCCGTAATCCCAAAGGGGGGAGCCTGGTGTACTATGGCTGCTCGAGGCTCGGCACCGCCAATCCCGCCGATATCTACGGCGGATATTCAGCCCAGAAGATCATCAGCTTTCTCAACCGGGTCTTCAGGGGAAAACGTCCAGGAAAAACCCTGGGCGAAGCTTTCACCGCCCACAAGATCGAAATGGCGCCTCTTGCCATCGCCCGTTCAGATCAGCTCAATTTCTATCAAATCATGCAGTTGGCTGTCCATTTCGAAGGCGACGTGACGATTCCGGCCGCGCCTCCGGCGGTCGCGCAAGGGTCCAGAATAGAGGCGAGCTCCTCCATCCTCTTCGATACGGAAGCTGCTTTGACTGGAAAGACGAAGCTGACGGCTGTCGGAATCGATGCTCCGTCCGTGCGGCTCCCTCTCAAGACGCTTCAAGGCCTTTCCGAAGACGGCGATACGCAGAGCGGAGAGCCCTCCCGGGTCGCTGCGTTCAAATGGCGGAAAGCTTTTCCTTTGTTCGATGCCCGCGCCACTGCCGCCAACCTCAAAGCGGGCTTGTCCGGCCCCGACGCCCTCGCTCGGGAGCCCTACGCCGATTTTGCGCTCGCTCTGAGTGGAACGTTAGCCGACAAGACCCGATTCAAAGGAGCTTTCGCGGGGGAAGTTCGCCTAGGCAGGCCGGTCATCTGGTCGGTCAGGAGCCGGGATAGCTCGCTCCAAGCCGGTGCGCTGCTCGAGGTTCAAGGATTCCTTTTCGGGGATTCCCGGCCCAAAGTCTACATAGAATACAGAAGCGGGGGCGCCGTTGAATGGAAGCCCTGTTTTGTGTCGGAATACAGGGCTTACCCCAATGCCGAAGGAATAAGCCTCTCCTCTTTTATGGATCCCGCGACTGCGGAATCTTCACTGCGCTTTGCCTATCCGGAGCTCAAAGAGGGAGAGACCGCCACCGGCTGGATGATCCTCGTCAACAAGGTCGGGGCTGATGCTTTCCCCTTGGTGGAAGAGGCGGCAATGAACTACTATGAAGGAATCCAATGAACATGAAGACTTTCATCAGAAGTGTTTTCTTCTTTATCGTTGTATCGGCCATGAGTGTGAACGCGGCCGCGGCTGACGCCTCCTGGGTCTGGAGGCAGGCTATTCCCGGCGAGCCTACGGGAACGGACTTCAGCCACATCTCCGCCTCCTCGGAGCTGGTCAAGATCTATGCGGGCGGTTTCAACACCTACATCCACAACTCTTTCGATAGAGGCGAGAGCTGGGCGACCAAGACGGCGCCTGGGTGCTGGAGCTGGATTTCGAGCTCCGGGGACGGGACCCGCGCCGTGGCGGTTGAACAATTCAAGGGACTCTATGTGACGGGAGACTCCGGCGATACCTTCACGCCTGTCTCCATTGACGGGCAGGAGAGCGCTCAATGGGCGCAGGCGATCTACACCGGCGATGGGAAGAAGATCATCGCCGCGCAGGAGAACGGTCCCCCCTTCTATTCTCTGGATGGAGGACAGGAGTGGACTCAAGTTCCTCTGCCGGTGGACGACGGACAATTGTGGCGCTCTTTTGCGTCGGATTATACGGGACTTTACAGCATTGCAGCCGATGTCGGCAGTCAGGCGGTATATCTCTCGAAAGACGATGGCGCCTCCTGGGCCGAGGTTCTGCAACTGGCGCACAAAGCTCAAGAGCCTGCTGAGAAGATCTTGTGCGCGGGTTACGGATCCGGATCCACAAAGGAGGCTGATACTCCCAAGTTCATCGTGGCCAGGAGTCCCGGCAAGATCTACATTTCCACCAGCTTCGGGGAGAACGGTCCCGACTGGAGAGAAGAAGATCCCGCTCAGGGGGATGTCCGGTGGATCGATATCGACTTTCAGACCAACAGCCATATCATGGAAATGTTCATTGCCGCGCTCACCGAGGATTCTCTTTACGTATTCACCAATGACAATGGGTGGAGGAAGGCGGCCCTGCCGGAAGGCGAAACCCCGGGCAGCGTGCGGATCTCCGAGGCCGGGGACGCTTTGCTGCTCGGAACGAGACAAGGAATCTACCTTTCCCATGATTTCGGGGCCTCCTGGCGAAGGCTCCAGACCGGCGCCTACTGGCGCTCCGTAGCCGTCTCCGGCGACGGCCTCTCCCTCTACGCAGCGGGGGAGAAAGAAGCCCTTTTTCGATCCGTCGACGGCGGGTCCGAATGGGGAGCGCCTCTGGGGTCGGATGATGTTTGGGACCGCGTCGCCGTTTCTCGAGACGGCAAGAGCGTGCTGGCCTCCACGGGAGCCCATAAGACCGACCTGAAATTTTCCGTCGATGGTGGAAATACCTGGAACGTTGCGGAAGGGTTTTCTCAGGCGCAGACATGGATGGGGCTCGCGGCCGCTGATGGAGGAAAGCTCTTTGCCGCATGCGGACGAATCGATGATGGGGACGGCTATGTCTATGTTTCGCGGGACGGAGGCGCGCATTGGGAGCAGACCTCTCTTCCCGCGGAGAGATGGCGGGTTGTCTCCTGGGCTGCCGACGGCTCCTTGCTCGTTGCGCTCCACGATATGGGCGACGCTTTTCTCTCCCGCGATCGGGGGGCGACGTGGCGGAAAATGATTCCTGCCGACGAGATCAAGACCTGGTACGGGGCCGCTGTTTCACGGGACGGCTCCCGCATTTATCTTGCAGCGTTCGGCGACGATCTTTACCGATCCCTGGACGGCGGCGAAACCTGGAGCCGGATGAGCCCTGGAGACAAGGCCAGAGAGTGGACAGCAGTCTCCTGCTCCGAAGACGGAAAAACCGTCGTGGCTTCCTGCCTTGATGGTCCTCTTTATGTCTCTTTGGACGAGGGGAGTGCATGGACACCCATGGGAGCGGAAGGGGACGCAGCCGCCATGTGGTCTTCCGTAGCCGTGTCGTCCGACGGCAAGAAAGTCGCGGCGTCCATGTATTCCGGAAACGTATGGATCGGGGAGCGGTTCGACTCTTTGGCGACGTTGAGCGTTGCGCCCTCGCCGACCTTCGGTGGAACGATCTCGCCTTACGGGGTGATCCTCCAGTCCAAAGGCTACTCGACGGACCTTGCGGCAGAGCCTGCCGAAGGCTATGTCTTCGGAGGCTGGACGCTTGCGGGACGGGGATCTCTGGGTGGGCAGACCGTGGCCTGCAATGGAGATTGCGCCGTCACGGCTCTCTTCTCTTTGGGCAAGGTCATCGACCCGGGGAAGGTTTTGGCGCGTCTCAACGACTCGGCTCCTTCAGGGAGCGTTGTTTCCGTAAAAGATGCGGAACTGCCGGCTCTTCCAGGAGGCTTCAACCCTTCGGGAGGCAATGACGGACCTCTGGTTTCCGTGCGGTTCGGCGATTCCGTGTTCAGCTGCAGCAACGGGGTGTGGAAAGAGGAGCAAGACGGGGTCTTCGTGTTCGAATCCTGGAAAAAGGTTCTGCCGAAGGTTCATCTGGTCCTTGATTCCAAGAAGGGACTGTGGTCGTTCGATGCGAAGTCCCCTTCTTTGAACGTTAGCCTGACGGAAGCGCTCCCGCTCGTCTTGACGCTGGACGCCTATAGAGCGTACGCGGCGCGTCTCGAGCCGACCGCGGCCATCTCGTGGCGTCATAAGAAGAAACGCGCGAAGGAAGCCGGCTTTGCCGTGAATAACCTCTCAGGGGAATACAGCCCGGGAAAGAACAGAAAACAGATGAGGATCAGCGCCGCCGCCCTTGACTCGCAACCGCTCGGCTTCGGGAATGTCGACCTGAAGGTCGGCGCCATGAGTGTCGAGATTCCGGCTGAATCCTTCGAAACAATCGGAAGAAGGCGGATTTTCGAGGGGGATCTTCCCGTGGGCAGGGCGAGCATGAGTCTGGATCTCGACTCGCTCCAATGGCGGTTTTTCCTGCAGAACGCTGCGGGCGAAGAGTTCGTCCCCGTGGGGAATACCCTCGAGGTTTCTCTCAAAATCGGTGAAAATCCGGAGGCAACGACCTCGCTTTCCATCCTCCGGAATGGAGCGCTCTCACAACCGTAAGAAAGCGAGCGGATCATCGAGCGCGATCGGAGCCGACCTTCCCGGCCGGGGCTTTTATTCTCTTGTCCCGGCTCGGCCTTTCGGCTTTTGGTCTTTTGAATCGAACCGCTCCTTTCCTTCTCATCGCTCTAGGCGCTAAGCGGTGCGAGAACCCGGCGTTGTCCTCATACAAATCGAAGGCGGATTTAAAAGCCTTTCCTCGCTGCGCTTTCGAAAAATCAGATAGCTGGTCAGCGTGATGGTGAGGACCATTCCCACACCGGAAGCTCCCCGGGGCTGCAACCATTCGGATGGGCCACTCGCGATCAAGAAACTGGATCTGGAGGACCGTGCGGCGCTTGTCGGTTAAGATTACGTGTGCGCCGGGAAGTATTCTTCGAGCAAACGATGCTCGGCCTTAAGCAAATATGGACAAAGGAAAATGGCATGTATTCTGATTTTAAAACCATTTCAACTTATTATGACGCCTTGTATGTAAACGACAAGGAATACTCGTTGGAAGCCGCCAGGGTGAAAGAACTGCTGACCAAGCATGGCGTTCAATTGCAGGCTGATCTGCTCGTTCTGGCCTGCGGCACAGGAGGGCATATACCCTATTTTATGAACGACTACCGTGTTTCCGGCCTGGATCTCAGCGAGGATATGCTTGCGATGGCCAGAAAGAAGTTCCCCGATCTCAGATTTCATCTGGGCAACCTGATCGATTTTGAACTGAAGATGGACTTTGACGCTATTATTTGCCTTTACGGATCCATCGGATTCGTCAAGACAGTAGAAAATCTGCGCGCCTCCATGGAACGAATTGCCACCCACCTGCGGCCCGACGGACTGGTCTTGATCACCCCATGGAGCACAGTGGAGGATTTCAAAGATATCATTGTGGTCGATGCCGCTGACGGGCCGGATTTGAAAATCGCCCGTATGGAACAGGTGCGTCTCAAGGAGCCAAAAATTGTGGAGGTGACGTTCCACCACCTACTTGGGAAAGACAATAACGTTGCCTACCATAAACAATCTATGGAAATCGGTCTCTTCTCGCGGCAAGAGTACCTATCCGCCATGACCAATAACGGGTTGAAGGTCGTAGAAGAATATACGGGAACAGATGTGCGCGGCGGAGCCTATATCGGAAAACGAATTACTGTCGCGCCGGAACTTTCGGTCAGCCCGATGGATGCGGGGACAGCGCATTGAAATAACTGGACAGCCAACGGGATCTGTTGTAACAATGGCGGCCACAATAGAATGATCGCCATCAGGCGCTGCTAAGCTTAAAAGGGAATCCCGCGTAAATCGGGAACGGTCCCGCCGCTGTGAACGGGGACGAAATCCGTGGGAGCCACTGTCTTGCGTGAGCGAGATGGGAAGGTGCGGAAAGTAGGTTGATCCGTGAGTCAGAAGACCTACCTGATGATGTATGGCCAATCGGTACGTGGCAATGCCGGATGGGCCGCTATGAGGACAAAGCAAACCAGGGTGCAATCCTTAGGGCATAATGCTCTAAGGATTTTTTTTTGCTTCAACAACTAATCTTTGAGAAGGAGGAAACCGAATGAGAAAAGAGCTCTCGATGGCGCTTTGTTTGTGCGTGCTTCTTATGCTTGTGGCTGTAAATGTCTTCGCTGCTCATGGGGAAAAGAGTCCGAAGAAACAGGCCATTCTTCTGGCTGCTTTCGGAACGACTGTTCCCGAGGCTCGGCGCGCGCTGGATGGGGTGGCTGCGAGGGTGAAGGACGCGTTTCCGGATACTGAGATTCGCTGGGGATATACGTCGAGCATCGTTAGAAAGAAGCTGGCCAAAGAAGGCGTTATGTTCGATTCTCCCGAAACTGCGTTGTCGAAGCTGATGGACGAAGGTTTCACTCATGTGGCCGTACTCTCCCTTCACACCATACCCGGTGAGGAATTCCATAATCTGTTTGCAAACGCGCGCCTGTTTGGCCAGATGACGGGGGGCTTTGAAAAGGTGCTCGTCGCCTGGCCTCTTCTTTCCTCGCGCGAAGATATGCAGCGCGCTGCGAAAGCCATGATTCAGCACATTCCAGCCGCAAGGAAGAAGGATGAGGCCGTCCTGCTCATGGGACACGGTAGCGCGAAGCATCCTTCTGACGCTGTTTATTCGGCGATGAATCAGGCGCTTCAGGAACTGGATTCCAATGTCTACCTGGCTACTGTCGAAGGTTACCCGGCTTTGGACGATATCCTTCCGAAGCTGGAGCAGAAGAAGATCAAAAAGGTCTATCTGATGCCCTTCATGGCCGTTGCGGGCGACCATGCGCTCAACGACATGGCGGGCGACGATCCCGAAAGCTGGAAGTCCGTGCTTGGCAAAAAGGGCCTCGCCTGCGAAGCGATCTTGAAAGGCGCAGCCGAATACCGGGAAATCGTCGATATCTGGATCGACCATCTCAAGATCGTTCTCGCCCATATGGAATAGGCGTTGTGCAGCGCAGCAAGCCGAAATCGATTCATTCCATTTGATCGGGGAATTCGACGAAGAAACTTTGAGTTGACAGAAGCAGTTCTGCTGAGGTATCAAAACGACAATACTTGGTTGAGCATATCAGGCTGCGGCATGGAGCCGCGGTCGTCAACCTCTTTCGATTTTCAAGCCAATGAAGCCAGGAAGGCTCAGACGGGTGGAGCAATAACCTGTCCGGTCCTCTTGGCTTTTTTATTTTCTGCGCTGGACCGGCCCGCCGCCCGATGCCGAGGGTATTTACTCATCTTATTCGAGAAACAGGACGAGGGGGTTCGCCATGAATGCCGCAGAGGCGTTGAGATCCATACGCTATGATTGGCTGAGCTACATTCAGGAGAAGATCCGGGTAGATTTCGACAATTCTCGACAGGCGCCGGCTCACTTCATTCACGGAGAGCGGGAGCGGTTGGTATGTGATGTTCTGGGCCGCTTCCGGATTAAGGGTGAGGCGGCTTTTGACGCTTTTCTGGTGAAGGCGGACGATGGAGAAGTTTATTTTCTCTATTTTCACACTGTCGCTTCGGGCCTCCAGTTGCATGAAGGCTTTTGGGTTCTGAGCTTCCGGGTGCTGAGCGACCGGGAATTGATGGCTTTTTACAGGGATGATCGGAAGATGCTGGTAGATATGACGGTAAAAAGAGTGGTGGAATTCCACGGGCATTTATGCCCGGAGTTGGCGATCGGGATGAAGGCTTGCGAATACGCCCGCAAGCTGCTCTCGAAGGAAAATGAGCAATCGGGGCGAATTTCCGTCCTGGCCGAGAACTGCACTTCCGCCCTCGATGCGATCCAGGTGCTCCTCGGGGTTACCCTTGGCAACCAGTGTCTCAAAGTGCTCGATTTCGGCAAGCACAATTATACCTTTTCGGCGAGAAACGGAGGCGAGGAGTTCACTCTCGTCATGAAGGGATTTCTCTATGGCGATGAGTCCGAATACGAGATTCTCGAGGAAAAGATCGCTCACAACCAGATCTCGCTGGATGAAGTGGTGCGATTTCAGGAGCTTCTGGATGGTCGAGTGCTCAAGCTGCTTTCGTCGATTCCCGAGGAAATCTTCGATGTGCTGGATGTCGAACAACAGGTGCTGACCATGGAGTCTCCCGCCGCTTATCTCTCGTGCTCGGGCTGCGGTCAAAAAGTCTTACGGGAGCATGCGGTCGAATTTCACGGGAAGTCCTATTGTGCTCCATGTCTTCATCTGTTGCGACGCTCCGGACCAGGAGAGAACGTGCATTGAAAGGGAGGAAGCAGGATGTGCGAGTTACACGCTTACCTGAAGAGAGGAAATGGGGAAGAGCTCGTCGTGGAGAACGTCGAGGCTGTTGAGTCGGCGGGTGAGGAACTGCATATCCGGGACGTCTTTGGCTACCGGTATCGTCTATCGGCCCGGATTGAAGGCTTCGACATGCTCACGCACCGTCTTGTCTTGGTGGAGAGCATCGGCGAAGGATCGCCTCAGTGACCCGGATTGCAGTGATTGACGCGTTGAATGGCGAAACTGGCTCGAGCATCATCAAAGCGATAAAGCCGGTAATCGCCAAGACGGTTGAGATTTGGGCAATGGGCGCCAACGCCAACGCGACGGCTCAGATGTTGAATGCGGGGGCTCACATGGGCTTGTCGGGTGAAGCAGCCATATGCCGATATCTCTGTGAGGCGAGCCTCATTGTGGGACCGATTTCCATACTCATTTGCAACGCCTTCATGGGAGAAATCACCCCTCGGATTGTCGAAGCGATCGGCAAGGCGAGCGCTCCCAAGATACTGTTGCCGGAAAACGAGGGATCCGTTCAGGTCGTCGGCTCCATGGTTCAGATGACGCCCCGGGTTCTGCGCATGCTGGTGAAAGAGCATCTCGCAGCCCTTGGCATTGGCGTGAGACGGCTTGTCTGATAACCGGGCCTCCTCTCACAGGAGCCCCCTCGAACGAAAATGGAGAGGTGCGGTTCCGTTCCGGATCGGCTTCTTCGATATTTTAAGTTGACTTGGCGCGCGGATTCCAGTAGTAGATGAAGCCTACAGCGCAAAAGAATTGCGCTCCTCGTTGAGGAAACCGGAAATACGCTTGTCATAAAAATTTGTGCGTTGTGAGAAGGCCACGAAGGTCTTTGGCGATGTGAATCGTCAGGGGGTTCGTGGCCTTTTTTTGTTTGTATGGTGAAAAATGCCTGACGCGCCAGGCACGGAGGGGGAGTGGTCTGTGATCCAGGTGAGTGACCTCAGAAAACGTTACAGGACAGTGGATGCTTTGAACGGGGTGAGCTTCGAAGTCGCCTCCGGCGAAATCTTCGCCTACCTCGGCCCCAACGGCTCCGGCAAGACGACGACGGTTTCCATCCTTACCGGTTTGAAGAAAGCCTCGGGAGGCACGGCCATGCTCAACGGCTGCTCCATCAGCTCTGACCCTGTTCGGGCCCGTATGGAATGCGGTCTGGTCACTCAGCACATCAACCTGGACAACGAGCTCACTGTAGGCGAGAACCTCGATATCCACGGGAGGCTTTTCAGAATGAGCAAGCGCGAGCGTTGGGCGCGGATCGATGAACTTCTCGAATATATCGATCTTGCAGATAGAAAGGCCTCTCTCGTAAGGGATCTCTCGGGAGGCATGAAGCGTCGGGTGATGATCGCAAGGGCGCTCATGCATCGCCCCAAGATTCTCTTTCTCGATGAACCCACAGTGGGGCTGGACCCGGCCATTCGGCGAAGGATCTGGTCCTATGTCAAAATGGTGCGCAACAGTGGCGCAACGATTTTTCTCACTACTCACTACATAGAAGAGGCCGAGTTCCTTGCCGACCGGGTCGCTTTTCTCGATTCCGGGCGATTGGCGGCTCTCGATACGCCTGAAAGGCTCATGTCCGATTTGGGCGCATGGGCTCTGGACGAGATCGTGGAAGGCCATATCCGCACCTCGTATTTTAGGTCAAGGGAAGAAGCCAGGGTTCAAATGGAGACTCCGAAAGACGGCTTCACCCTCAGGCGCGTCCATCTCGAAGACGCGTTCATCGCGATGACGGGAAAGAAGGTGTTGGCATGAGCGGTTGCCTTGCGGTCTATTACCGAGAGATCCTCATCCTCAAACGCAAATTTTTCAAGCAGATCGCCTCCATGGCGGTCAACCCGCTTCTCTATCTCATAGCCTTCGGCTTCGCCATGGGCCGCAACGCTTCCTACGAGGGGCGCACGTACCAGGAATTCCTCATTCCCGGCCTGGTCGCCATGGTCAGCATGACCCAGTCTTTCGCCATTGCGAGCGAGATCAACATTGCGCGTTTCTACTGGCGCATCTTCGAAGAGTTTCAGTCCGCGCCGCTCTCGAATCTCTCCTTCGTCGCCGGGGAGGTTCTTGCAGGGGTGACGCGGGCGGTTATCGCCGTGCTCGTCATATTGATTATCGCCCTCGTTTTCGGGGTTGCTCTCTCTTATGGATTGATGTTCTGGCTGGCCGTCCTGCTCAACGCTGTTCTCTTCTCCGGCGTTGCGGTCTGCATGGCCATGCTCGTGCAGTCACACGGCGATCAGGTGCTGCTCACCAACTTCGTCATCACTCCCATGGCTTTCTTGGGAGGAACCTTTTTCCCTCTCGGCCACATGCCGATCTGGGTTCAGAAGGCGCTCTCGGCGCTTCCACTCACACACGCCGCGGCTGCTATTCGCGCTTCCTCCTTCGGCGCGGCCCCAGAGCCCTATTCTTATGTCGTTCTTCTCATCTTGGGAGCGCTGTCCTTTTTGGGAGCGTTCCTGTGCGTGGACAAAGCCAGAGACTGAGCGATGCGTCAGGCTATTTACACAGACAACGGAAGGCTGAAGCTCGAACCAATGAAGACACGAATCATCTTCCCCTTTTCGGCCATCATCGGGCAGGAGCGCATGAAGCTCGCTCTGATCCTCAACGCGATCGAGCCCCGCATCGGAGGCGTCCTCATCCGTGGGGAAAAGGGCGCCGCGAAGTCTACGGCCGTGCGCGCTCTTGCGCATCTCCTGCCCCATATCGAAACCGTGGCCGGTTGCCCTTATTCATGCAGCCCGCATAAGACCGACGATCAGTGCGACGCCTGCCGCGCCTCCGGCGCACGGCTTTGCGCCGCTCGGCGGCGCGTTCGGGTGGTGGATCTTCCCCTGAACGCCACGGAAGATCGCGTGGTAGGAGGAATGGATTTCGAAGCCGCCATTCGCACAGGGAAGCCGCGCTTTCAGCCGGGACTTCTGGCGCTCGCTCACCGCGGCGTTCTGTACGTGGATGAGGTCAATCTGCTCGATGACCACCTGGTGGACATCATCCTGGATGCTTCCGCTTCCGGAGAAAACGTGGTCGAGCGGGAGGGGATTTCGTTCCGGCATCCGGCGCGCTTCATCCTGGTCGGCACCATGAATCCGGAAGAAGGCGAGCTTCGACCCCAATTTCTCGACCGTTTCGGGCTTTGCGTCGAAGTGAAGGGGGCGGCCGATCCCGAAGAGCGCGTGCGGCTCATGGAACATCGGGAGGCTTTCGATTTGGACCCAATCGGCTTCATGGAAGAGCATCGTGAGGGGAACGACAGGATCGCGGCGTCCATCGCCAAAGCCCGGGAAGCTCTCCCGCGCGTGGGCTTGGATTCGAGCCTGAGGCGGGTCATATCGGAGCTGTGCGTTGAGAATAATGTGGCGGGGCACCGGGCCGATCTGGTCATCGAGCGCGCCGCTCTGGCGCTTGCGGCCTGGAGCGGACGGGATGAGGCTGGAATCGAGGATATTCAGCTAGCTGCTGAATTGGCCCTCGCGCACAGGAGACGGGACGCAGCGCCTCCGCCGCCTCCAGAGCCTGCGCCGAAAGAAGAGAATCAAGAAGAGGATCACGAGCGCGATCATCAGGAAGAGGAATCGCAGGAAGAAGAGAACGAAGAACCGCCCGAGCAGTCGAACGAGCAGCAGAACCAGTCTGAAAGCGAATCTTCCGAATCCACACGGGACGATTCCGAGTCTTCCGAAGGCTCCACGCCGATGCCGCAGGAGCAAGACGCAAGAGAGAAAGTTTTCGAGGTGGGGCAAACCTTTCGGGTAAGGCGGATCGAGCGGCGCAAGGATCGTCTTCTTCGCAGAGGCTCCGGACGCCGGTCTCGGACGAGGACCTCGCAGAAACAAGGGCGCTACGTCAAGAGCACGATGCAAAGGGACCGGGGAGATCTCGCCCTGGACGCTACCTTGCGCGCCGCCGCTCCGCACCAGGCGCGTCGCGCCGGCGGCTCCCGGCTTGCCGTTGCGATCCATGACGAAGACATCAGGGAAAAGGTCCGAGAAAAACGAATCGGATCTTTTCTCCTGTTCCTCGTGGATGCGAGCGGCTCGATGGGAGCGCAGAACCGCATGTCGGCCACCAAAGGCGCGATCATGTCCTTGCTCCTCGATGCCTATCAGAAGCGGGACCGCGTGGCGATGGCGACCTTTCGCGGGCGCGAGGCCGTGACGGTTCTTCCTCCCACCTGTTCGATCGATCTGGCGGGCAGGCTGCTGCAAGACCTCCCGGTGGGGGGACGAACTCCTCTCACGGCCGGACTGGCGCGGGGCTATGAAGTGGTTCGCAATCAGCTCATCAAGGAGCCGTCATCACGGCCCATCGTCGTTCTCATTACGGACGGAAAAAGCAACGTCGCCGTAGGCGAGGGGAACCATCCGCTTCGGGAATCCCTCTCCGTTGCGAGGAGTATGGCGCGAGACGATCGCATCAAGTTCATCGTTGTCGATACGGAGCCTGCCGGCATGATCGCCTTCGGCCTGGCGAGGAAGGTGGCCGAGTCCCTGGACGCCGAATACTGCCGGATCGAGGATTTGAAAGCTAATAAATTGCTGGATGTAGTCAGGAGAAAGATGTGATGAATCCACAGAGTATTTACCCTTTTGCCGCTATCGTCGGCCAGGAGCACATGAAGCTCGGCCTGATCCTCAATGTCATCAATCCAAGCCTCTCCGGCGTCTTGATCCGCGGAGAAAAAGGCACGGCCAAGTCTACCGCCGTCCGGGCTCTTGCCGACATTCTTCCCGAAATCGAAGTCGTGGCGGATTGTCCCTTTCGCCTGTCTGCTGAAGGCGATCCGTCGGTGTGCAACCATTGTGGAAACGACGCGTGCCGGGAGGCTCCTCAGAGCGGGGCGCGCAAAACCGTTCGCAGCAAAGTGCGCGTCGTGGAGCTGCCCGTGGGGGCTACGGAAGATAGAGTCGTGGGGACCCTGGATCTGGAGCATGCTCTGAAGGAAGGCGAAAAGCGGTTTGAACCCGGCATTCTTGCAGCCGCTCACAGAGGCATCCTTTACGTGGATGAGGTGAACCTCCTGGACGACCATATTGTGGATGTGCTGCTCGATTCCGCCGCCATGGGAGTGAGCACGGTAGAGCGCGAGGGGATCTCGTTCACGCATCCTTCCCGGTTCACCCTGGTGGGAACCATGAACCCGGAAGAAGGCGAGCTGAGGCCGCAGCTTTTGGACCGGTTCGGCCTCTGCGTGCACATCGAGGGCATCTCGGATCTTGAGTCGCGCGTGGCCATCATGGAACGTAGAACGGCTTTCGATGACGACCCGCAGCGATATTGCGCGCAGTGGGAAGCCGCTTCCAGAGAGCTTTCCGAGCGCATTCAGCAGGCTACGGCTCTCTACCCGCGGGTGTCCATCGACCGGCCGCTTCTACTCGATATAGCTTCGTGCTGTTTGGATGTCGGCGTGGACGGCCACCGCGGAGACATCATCATGCTGAAGGCGGCAAAAACGGTCGCCGCATACGATCAAAGGACCAAAGTAACCAAGAAGGACATCGATCTGGCTGCAGAGCTCGCCCTGCCCCACCGGGTGCGGCGCCAGCCCCTGCAGGAAATTGCTTCGAATGTCCAAAGCTTTCGGGCCGCCAAGGCGTGATGGAGGGAGCCTCCGGCCTGAATATGCATTTCCCGTCGTTTGTTGTTTGATTGTAGTTCTTTTTGGGAGGCGGCTGTTCTCCGGCAAGAGTCCACAGCCGCTTTCCCGTGGTGACGCGTCACGGGGCGAGGTCGGCTTCACTTCTCCATCCTGCTGGAGAAGGCCTTCCTCACCCATTCCACGTTGCTCCACATATGGTTCGGACCGTGCGGATCCCTTTCTCAAAGATCCGCTCGAACGCGCATCTCAAACAGATCATGTCATTGCTTGAAGGGGAGAAGAGGGGGTTATGAAAAGTATTTGCAGGATGATGTTGGCTTGTGCGTTGCTTTTTGTGTGCTCGCTTCCGCAAACGGCTGCGGCTGAAGAGGAAAGAACGGGGGAGGAGAAAAAGAAGGCTGCCGCATACGAGCAGGAATCCGAACTGCCCGAGGTCGTATGCACGGCCACGCGAACGGACAAGGCTTTAGAATCCACGCCTGGAAGCGTATCGGTCGTGACGAAAAAGGAGATCGAAAAGAAAGGGGTGAAATCGGTCGATGAAGCTTTGGACACCATGGTCGGCGCCTACACCCCGAGAAACCTCAGCGGCGGCCTCATGGATGGGCTCGCCAATGGGGCGGTAACCTTGAGAGGTGTTCCAAGGGCTTCCAATACGCTTTTTATGCTCGATGGCTTCGGCCTCAACGACGCCTATTCCGGAAGCCAGAGAAGCGCTTTATCCATAGCGCCTGAGAATGTCGAGCGCATTGAGGTTGTCAGGGGGCCTTTTTCGAGCCTTTACGGCGGAAACGCCATGGGCGGCGTCGTCAACGTGATCACAAGAATGCCGGAGGAGCGGGAGTTCGTTGTGAAGTCTGGTTACGGCTCGGCCTGGGACAGAGGGGAAGCCCCGGATGACGTGCTGACCTATTACCTCTCGGCGGGCGATAAGTTTTTCGATCGTTTCAGCCTTTTCGGAAGTTACGGCTACAAGAGCACCAACGGCTATCCGTCTGACCTCAATGTGCAGAGCAGAAAGCCGCCGGCCGGCATCGTCGGATGGTCCGCGACGGAGAATCCGCAAGGCGAGAGACGCTTCCTGATCGGAGACAAGGGCGACAAGCAATGGTGGGACGAAAACTTCACCATGAAGGCCAAATATGATTTCTCGGACGTGACAAATCTGCGCTTCCTGTTCACTCGGGCCACGTTCAGGTATGAATACGATACCCCGCACACATTCCTGAGAGACGCCGCCAATGACCCGGTGTGGTCGTATGCCGGGGTGCGCGAGGGCGCGTTTCTTGGTGGAGAAGCCTGGAACGAGGACAACATATACAATCTTTCCTTCGAAACCGAAATCTCCCCCGTGAAAGTCAAAGCTTCCTTGGGATTCCTCGACCGCCCGATGTACTACTACACCACGCCGAGCACAACGAGCGCGACGCGAGGGGGCGGTCCAGGAACCATGAACAGAACGCCGGCCGAAACATATCAGGCGGACCTTCAGTTCAGCGTTCCTCTCTGGAATCGCCATATCTTCACTTTCGGCAGCTCTTACCGGCAGGCTTGGGCGGATACCAAAAGGTGGAACCTGTTGGATTGGCGGGATGAGCATTCTATCACGACTCTCAATTACAAAGCCGGAGGCAATGACCGGCTGACGGGAGCTTTTCTCGAAGACGAGATCCTCATTCTCGACAACCTGACGATGTTTCTCGGCTTTCGCTACGATTGGTGGGAGACGTACGGGGGATACTTCCGGCAGGATTCCATCGGCGTTTCGGAAGAATATCCCGATCGCTCCTCCTCTGCGTTCAGCCCGAAGGCCGCTTTCGTCTACAAGCCTTTGCAGGAGACGACCCTCAGGGCGTCCGTGGGTCGGGCGTTCAGGCCTCCGACCATCTATGAGCTCTACAGCATATTCGTGAGCGGCGGCGTGACCACCACGGCCGGACCCAATCTCGAGCCGGAGACCGCGACCTCATGGGACATCGGAATCGAGCAGGGCTTGTGGAAGGGCGCCAAAGCGAAGGTCGCCTATTTCGAGAACTACCTCGACGACCTCATCTACACGCAGGATGTTACCGCGACCCTCAGAGAGAGGGTGAACATTGGAAGCGCCGAAAGCCGAGGCGTCGAATTCGAGGTAGAGCAGAAGTTCGACAAGTGGGTGCGGCTTTTCTCCAACTTCACGATCACCAACGCCTATGTGACGGACAACCCCGCGAAGCCGGAAATAGAGGGCAAGAAGCTGGTTCAGGTTCCGGAATACATGTTCAACAATGGCGTGGATTTCACCCTTGGCCCGTTTTCTTCCTCACTGATCGGCAGGTATGTGAGCAAACGCTTCACCAATGACGAAAACAGCGACGAGCACAATCATGTTTATACTTCCTACGATCCTTATTTTCTTCTCGATGCGCGCATCTCATACAAAATTGCGAAGTTCGCCACCGTTTCCTTCTATGTGGATAACCTGTTGGACGAGGACTATTACAGTTATTACAAGGCGCCCGGCAGATCGTTCTTTGGCGAGGTGACCTTCAAGTTTTAACCGGGAGCGTTCGCTCCTCTAAGGGGACATAAAAAAGGAAGCAGCCGCTCTCCGGCAAGAGTCCGCAGCTGCTTCCCCGTGGTGAAGCGCCTCGAGGCGAGGCAGCCTTCAGTCCTTTCATAGCACTGGGGCCATCCTTCGTCAAGCTTGCCGCCACCTCCCCATCGGAGCTGAAAGCGTCAAATCAGTGTCTTACTTCGATATGGGCCGGAGATATCGGATCGGCGAGTGTCAGGAAGCTTCTATCACTGTTTGGAAGAGCCTCAGGAGGGATAGCAATGAAAGTAAAAGTTATATCATTGACATGGAAGAGCCATGTCGCGCCGCTGGTTCGTGCGGCTTCCAAATTGGATTGGCTGGATCTCACCGCATATTCGAGCACCGGTCTGGACGACGATCCTCTCAAGGTCGAGGAGATCGTCAAAGGATTCAAGGATGCCGATATGCTTCTTTTCTACCGTTCGAATGAAGGATTTTGGTCCTTCATCGAACATGAGATCAGGGAGCGGGGCGCAGCCATTCCGCCCATTATTTGCGTGGGGCACGATCCTTCCCTTTGGGCGCTTTCGACGGCGAAGCCGACCATAGTCGCCACCTGTTACGACTTCTTCACCTACGGAGGCGAAGAGAACCTGTCGAATCTCCTTTGCTGCATGGCTCATGAGATGGTCGGACGCGCTACGACCTACGATCCTCCCAAGCCGGTTCCGTGGGAAGGGCTCTATCATCCCGAGGCGCCGACAAAGAGCTTCGAGTCCGTAGATGAGTATCATGCCTGGCGCCGGCCTAAGGATCAGCCTACAGTGGGGATTCTCTTTTCACGCTTTTACTGGGTGGCTGACAGTGTCGCCGTGGAAGATCATCTCATAGGAGAACTGGAGCAACTGGGGCTCAATGTTATCCCCGTCTTCTCGTATAGCGTTCGGGACGATGCGCTCGGGACGCGCAGCAGCGGAGAGGTGGTAGAAGACGTATTATTCGATGCGCAAGGGAAATCCCGTATCGACGCCCTCATCAAGATGCAGCCGTTTTTTTTGGGTGGGCGGCGCGGCAGGGATCTCTCGGATGGCAAGGAGGCCGCCTCGGGCGTGGAGCTTCTAAAGAAGCTGGATGTTCCGGTATTTCAGCCCATTACCGCTTTTCACAAGTCCATCGACGCATGGGACGCCGATGCGCAGGGGCTCGGAACGGATATCGCCTGGTCTGTGGCGCTGCCCGAATTCGAGGGGGTAATCGAACCGATCATCATAGGGGCGAGTCGGAAGACGGAGGATGACGAATCCGGCGCCGTTCTCGAGCTGAGGACGCCCATTGAAGAGCGATGCGCCCGCCTTGCCAGGCGCGTCCGCAAGTGGGTTGATCTCAGGAGAAAGCCCGTTCCGGAAAGGAAAGTCGCCTTTGTTCTGCACAACAACCCGTGCGCCTCGGTAGAAGCTACCGTGGGCGGCGGCGCCAACCTGGATACGATCGAGAGCGTCGCCAGGGTTCTCAACCAAATGAAAGAGTGCGGCTATGATATCACACCGCCCGGGAACGGCAAGGAGCTCATTGAGACGATCATGGAGCGAAAGGCGATTTCCGAGTTTCGTTGGACGACCGTAGACGAGATCGTGAACAAAGGAGGGGTTCTGGGACGCGTGTCGGTAGAGGAGTACCTGCGCTGGTTCGACACATTTCCTGAAAGGACGCGGCTTCGGATGTCCGAGGCCTGGGGACGGCCTCCCGGTGAAGAGATGAACGGCATGCCGCCCGCCATGGTGTATGAAAACGACATTCTGGTCACGGGCGTCCAGTACGGAAATGCTGTCGTGTGCGTGCAGCCCAAGCGCGGCTGCGCCGGTCCGCGCTGTGACGGGCGCGTCTGCAAGATCCTCCACGATCCCGATGTCCCGCCTCCCCATCAGTATCTTGCAACCTACCGTTACCTGGAAGACACCTTCGGAGTGGATGTCGTGGTGCATGTCGGCACCCACGGTAATCTTGAATTTCTGCCCGGCAAGGGAGTCGGGCTTTCCGAGGCGTGTCTGCCGGATCTAACCATTCATGAGCTTCCGCACCTCTATATCTACAATTCCGACAACCCGCCTGAGGGGACCATCGCCAAACGACGCAGCTGCGCGGTCTTGGTCGATCATATGCAGACCGTGATGACTCAGGGCGGACTCTATGAGGAGCTCGAAGAGCTCGAAAGAAATCTCGCTGAATACGAACAGGCGAAGATCTCTGAACGAGGTCGGGCTCACAGCCTGGAGCACCTCATCCTGGACCTGATTGAAAAGACCAACCTGTCAAAGGAAATCAAGCTTGCCGACGACACGCCCTTCGACGAGGTTGTCAGAGCGACTCACGAGGCGCTCAGCCGCATCCGAAACACTCAGGTCCAGGACGGCATGCACATATTCGGAGAGCTCCCGGAGGGAGAAAGCCGTGTGGCTTTCATCAACTCGGTCATGCGCTACGATGCGGGCAAGGATGTCTCGCTGCGCAAGCTCATTTGCAGGTCGATGGGGCTCGAGCTCCAGCAGCTCATGAAGGATCAGGGCGCGGTGCACCCCGAGTATCGCATGAGCTACGGACAGCTGCTTGAGGAGATCGATAACCTGAGCAAGCTTGTTATAAGCGAAATCCTGGGTTCTTCGAATGGGAGCCTGAGCAAACGATTCGCAGAAATTTTGGGGGAGCGCTTGAAAACGGGCGACCCTGATGACGAGCTCGAGCTGATCCGGGAGCAGGTGGAAGATCTCGACTTTCGCATCGGAGCATCGAAGGAAATCGAAGCGCTGCTTCATGGGTTCGATGGCGGTTATATCGCGGCAGGACCTTCCGGGCTGGTCACGAGGGGACGCGACGATGTCCTCCCGAGCGGCAGGAATTTCTATTCCCTCGATCCGAACCGAGTTCCCACTAAGGCGGCGTTTCAGGTGGGGGAGAGGCTTGCGCAGTCGGTCATCGAGAAGCATCAGAAAGAAGAAGGGAAATTCCCCGAGAATGTGGCCATCTTTTGGATGTGCACGGACATCATGTGGTCGGACGGCGAAGGAATGGCCCAAATCTTCTCGCTGCTCGGCGTGCGTCCCGTCTGGCTTTCGAACGGGCGGGTCAACGGGTTTGAGGTCATCCCTCTAGAGGAGCTCGGTCGTCCGCGCGTGGATGTGACCATTCGGGTCTCGGGCATCACCAGGGACAACTTCCCCAACTGCGTGGAGCTGCTGGACGAAGCGGTGCAGGCGGTCGCCGCTCTCGATGAGCCGCTCGATATGAACTACGTCCGAAAGCACACCCTGGAGCAGCTCGCCGCGGAGAGTCAGGATCCGGCGAACAGGGAAAGCTGGAGGAAAGCCACCTATCGGGTTTTTTCCGCAAAACCCGGAACCTACATGGCTGGAGTCAATCTGGCGGTTTACGCCTCGGCCTGGAAGGATGAAGCAGACCTTGGCGACATCTTCGTCTATTGGAACGGCTACGCTTACGGCAAGGGGGTCTTCGGCGAAGAATCGCAGAAACAGCTCATCCATAGCCTCAAGACTGTGGACGTTACTTTCAACAAGGTTGTAACCGACGAATCCGATCTTTTCGGCTGCTGTTGCTACTTCGGAACCCACGGAGGAATGACGGCGGCGGCGCGCAGCATTTCGGGCAAAGAAGTTCGGACTTACTACGGGGACACACGCGAGCCGGAAAACGTCGAGGTGAGAGATCTCGCCGACGAAGTGCGACGCGTGGTGCGCACGAAGCTCCTCAATCCGCGCTGGATAGACGGCATGAAGCGCCACGGCTACAAAGGCGCAGGGGATATTTCAAAAAGAGTCGGCCGCGTCTACGGCTGGGAATCGACGACGCAAGAAGTGGATGACTGGATCTTCGACGACATCGCCAAGACCTTCGTGCTTGACGAAGAGAACCGAAAATTCTTCGAGGAAAATAACCCGTGGGCGCTCGAGGAGATCGGCAGAAGGCTTCTCGAAGCCAACGAGCGGGGACTCTGGAACGCCGACCCCGAAGTGCTCGAAGAGCTCAAGAGCTATTACCTCGAAATCGAAGGCTGGATCGAGGATCGCATGGGTGAGGTCTCGGGCGACTTCCAGGGCGGCTCCGTGGATATACTCACACCCGAAGACGTTGAAAACTGGGGCGCCATGATGACGGAAGTCAAGGCGAAGCTGAGCGCTCTGAGGCCGACCAAACCGGTGTGATGGGAAAGGGATTGGTAATGGGAAATTTCATCGGGAGCTTTCTTGCACTGACCGCTCTGCTGTTTGCTGAAGTGGGAAGCGGATGCCTGCCTGAGAGAAGAAAGCCCGGACCTTAATGAGATCATATAAGTCATCGTATGGATACGTATTCAACGGTGCGCGGAAGCTTTGCATCTACTTTTCGATGCGCCTCCGCGCCGCCGCGTTGCTTGTGCTGCTGATGGGCTGCTCGAACGATTCCGCCATCGAGATCAAGGAAGTCATTTTTGGGCGGGAGCTGGTTGCCGTCAAGCTGTCTCGAGCGGTTCCCATGGAGGCGGTCAGCCTCTTGGAAGGCGAAACCGAGCTTGCTCGGGGGAGCGGAGTAGCCTCATCCGGGCTTTACCTCCTGGATTGGCTCTGGGAGCCAGGTAGAGAGTACACCCTGCGGGCTGCTCCGGGAGGAGGCGAAGCCGATGCGATTGTTCGGCTGAAGAGTCCTGAAAAGCCGTCTCCGGTAGTTATTGGAACCGTCGATCTGGAATCCGATGTAACGCCTCGGGGGATCAGGGATTCGGCTTACCTGGGCGGGCGCGTGACGGTCTCCCCGGACGGAGAGCTTGCCGCCGTGGGGACTGAACTGAGCAATGTGCGCCTCTTTCGCATGGCGGACGGGCGTGAGCTCTGGAGCAAGAGGATAGGAGAAGGCCGTATTCTCGAGATTGACTTCGCGGCCGGGGGGAAGCGCCTCCTTGTCGGGGAACAGAGCCGTGACGCTTATGTCTACTGCTTCGACACGCAAACCGGAGAGGAGCTCTGGAAATACCGGACGGCGAATGATGTCGGGGAAATGCAGCAGGGAGACCCTCGAAGCCGATGGCCGGTTATTGCCGGCATGGCGGTCGTGCAAAGCGAGGAGAGCGGCGAAGCGCGCTGCTACATTGCAGCCAAAAGGCAATATGAAGAGCAGTCCAGGCTGCTGGCGAGGAGCAAACTATATAGCTTCGATGTCGCCTCGGGCGCCGCTCTCTGGACGTTTCCGGCTGAAGGCTCCATGGATGCGAGCCCCTCCATGCTTACGACCGACGCTCATGGACGCACCCTTTTATTCAACAACTGGAAGAAGGGCAAGGTCTTCAACAAAGCCCTCTACGGTCTGTCGGGAGAGACGGGAAAAGAGCTTTGGGGATGGGATTTCGCGCAGCTCTATCCGGGTAGGGAGTACCTGCTCTGGCATGGTTTCGGGATCTCGCCGGACGGGAATCGCGTCGTCGTCTTCAGCCAGGACGGGAGGGGGTTCCTTCTGGACCATCAGGCTCTCTTGCAAAGCTCGGGGAGCCAAGGGCTCATCTGGGAAAGAGAAATTTCAAAGCCTGTCATGGTCAATGGTCTGCGATTGATCGGACAGGGCGCCAAAGCGCATGTCAATGACAGGCACATTGTGCTTGCAACGGGAAACACCATCGTACAGCAGGCGAGCAACGCCAAGACCTTCATCGAACACCCGAACGGCAACTCGGTGTTCATCTACGATCTGGAAGGATGTCTTCTCTGGACCTACAAGCCGGGAGGATTGTGTTACGACATTCCCGTCTCGGTCGACGGGCGCTACGTGATCTTTGGCGCAGCGCACAGCCGGGCCGAGAAAAACACTTCCGGACACGGAGTCTATGTCTTCGACAATTCCCGTCCTGGCAGCGCATCAGAGCGGCTCGACTGGTTTCTTCATACGGAAGGCATGTGCCTTTCGACTGCGACCTCCGCCGATGGAAAACGCATAGCAGCCCTTGAATACCCGCTCGATATGGATCCGAGGAGCGAGTTCGAGGACATTCGCGGGCGGCATAGACTCTATTTTCTTCGTTGATGACGGAGCTTTCTCGGGAGCGGATATGATCTTGAGGGTTGATCTTTTTAGCGTTGCCGTTGGAGTCCTGTTCGGAATGGCGTTCTGTCTTTGCTTGCCGGGTGAGGGGATGGCGAATAGCTCAAAAGTTGTCATCGAGAACGAGATCCCTTACGGAGAAAGAGAAGGGGCTCTGATGGCGCGGGGCTCGAAGATCAGCGCTCTTCTCTGCATCCGGAGCCTGAAGCAGGAAGACCTGCAAGTGGAGCTCTCGCTTGCAGTCCCCTACCCGCTCGAGGTGAGTTCCGAAGACCCGAGCATCAGCGTGTCGCCCGGGGAGACGGAGACAACCGTCAGGTCGTCGCTCGAGCTCCGGGTAGAGGGAGAAAAATGGTTCGGTTCCATTACCGTCGCCATCCCGGAGAACGCTCCGCCCGGCGAATACGTGATTCGCTCGGAGGCGCGCGTCCAGAACCGGCTTGGAATAGAAACCGTGGTCCAGCCGGCGCGTCTGAGAGTGGTCACCAAAGAAGCCATACCGGGTTTGTTCCGTATGGGAAATGCTGAGCTGCCCTGCAACGAAAACGGCGAGCCCGAAGAGCGGCACGAGAGAAATACGGTTTTGATCAAGGGAAAAAAGAGCTTCTGGAACGGGTTGGTAGAAGACGAGAAAAAAGCATCCCGATTCGATACTCAGCCGTCCACCTATCTTGTGGCCCCGGTTCGCAACACCAGTCCTCACAAAGCGATCCTGCTCGTTCGCATGGACATACTCGATCCTGCGACTGGGGAGACGGCCCCCGGATTTGAGCTTCCATACGCAGCCGAGCATGGAGACACTCTGGGTGAAGTCGCAATCTATCAAGTGGTGGAGATGAATCCGCAGAGCGAGGAGCGAGTGACGCTGCCCTTTTACGTCAACGAGGATACGGCGCGCCCAGGCGTCTATAAAGCCCGTATCCGTTCCTTTCTCTTTGGAACGGATATCGAGGCGGACAGTAGAGAGCTCACAGTCAGAGTCGTGGGAATCCGTTGGACTCCGGCGCTCATGACGGCCTCGTCCCTGATTGCCGCCCTGGGAGGCTTCTTCTTTTCGTACCGTCAAAGGAAGCGATATCTGGGGATGAAAGGCAGCGAGCTCATTCTCATTTCTCTTTTCGGCGCCGTCATGTTTGCAGTCGTCAGCATACCCGGGACCCTTCTGCTCAGCGCCGCCCACATCATCTTGGGGCCGCTCAGTTTTCTCGTTACCGGGTTCTTTCATGAGGTTCTGTTCTATTTACTCCTCGTCTCCCTGGTCGTTTTGATTCCGCAGGTGGGAACCGTGTCTCTGGTCATTGCGGTTCGATTCCTGATGAGCAGTTTCGTGCTCGGAGAATTCAGCCCCATTTCTCTTTTGTATCATGCGACCAATGCGACCTGTCTCGAGGCGGCCGTCTACCTTTCGGGACTTACCCGAAGAGACGCCGCTTCGGTAGATCTTCCGGCGACGGTCGTCTCTCAGCCGGTCTTCAACCGAAGGCAAGTTCTTCTCGCCGCTGTCGTTCTGGGCGTTACGGATATGTTTCTCAGCTTCGTCTTTTTCAATCTCAGCATGTTCTTCTATCGCCTTTACTACGCTACCTGGTACGTCGGAGCTTATCTGGTCATCGACGGCTTTCTGTTCACCCTCATCGCCGTGCCCTTCGGCTTCAAGCTGGGGAGTCGGCTCAAGGCGGCAGCCAGTGTCTGATTCAATCCTCCAAATCGAAGATCTCAGCTATTCCTACCCCGGAAGAATCGAGCCGACCCTCGATGGTGTGAGCCTCGGGATAGAACGGGGAGAATTCGTGGTTCTGACAGGGGCGACCGGATGCGGAAAGAGCACTCTGCTCAAAACGATCAACGGTCTCATACCTCACTTGATCGGCGGGAAGCTCGCAGGACGCGTTCTGGTGGAAGGGATGGACACTCGAAAGGCTTCCATGTCCAGCCTCAGTCAAATAGTCGGACTCGTTTTCCAGAACCCCGAAGACCAGATCTTCTCGACGATGGTGCTGGACGAGGCTGCGTTCGGTCCGGAGAATCTCGCTCTGCCTCGCGCCGAGATCCGGCGTCGGGTGGATAGGGCGCTGAAAGCGGTGGGCCTCGATGAATTGAGGCGCCGAAGCACCCAGATGCTCTCTGGAGGCCAGAAGCAGCGTCTCGCCATTGCTTCGGTCCTCGCCATGGAGCCGGCCATACTGCTCCTCGATGAGCCCCTGGCCCAACTCGACCCTCGCGGCGCCAGAGAGGTGCTGGAAGTTGTCAAGGGCTTGAACAGGAAGGGCATGACGGTCATTCTCGTGGAGCATCGCATCCATGAAGTCATCGACTCAGCGGATAGGATGGTCGTGATGGAGCGAGGTCGGATCGTGTTCGATGGAGACACGAGGGAGGCCTTTCATAAAAGCGATCTGTTCGACCGCCTCGGGCTGAAAATTCCCGATACTGTGGAGCTATCCTGGAAGATGGGCTTTGAGGAAGTGGCGCTCAATCTCGAGGAAGTCGAGAGAAAGCTCAACGGGAAAACAGGAGCGCTGTGGGCGCTGCCGGAGCGTCGATCCTCTCCGGCTCCGCTTGTCTGCGCGTTTCCGGCCGAAGCCGTGCTCGAGGCTCGAGCGGTCTCATTTTCTTATGAAAAGAAGAATGAGCCCACACTAAAGGAGGTGAGCCTCACCGTAAGGCGAGGCGAGATGGTTTCCCTTATGGGCAATAATGGTTCCGGCAAATCGACGCTTCTTCTCCTCTTCGCAGGTCTTCTCAAAGCCCGAAAGGGCTTTGTGCGCGTGTGCGGGCGAGACCTTCTCGGATCGAGCCCCTGGAAGCTCGCGGGTGAACTGGGAATAGTCTTTCAAAACCCCACCCTGATGCTCTTCAACGAGACCGTGCGAGAGGAGATGGAGTTTGGTCCGAAGGCTTTGCAGATGAATGAAGAACGGATCGACCGATCTGTATCCGAAATATCCGAGGTGCTGGGCCTGGCGCCGCTCGAGCGCGACAACCCGCTTGCCCTGAGCGGAGGGCAGCGGTTGAGGGTAGCCCTGGGAGCCATCCTCACGCTCGAGCCCAAAGCAGTGCTCCTCGATGAGCCCACATCGGGCCAGGACAAGGGCAATTGCTGCAGTCTGCTCGATCACCTCCGGACGCTCGCAGCGAAAGGTATAGCCGTTCTCTTCAGCACTCATGACGTCGATGCCGCTATCCGCTACTCGACCCGGCTGGTGTTGATGCACGCGGGAAAGATCATTGCAGACGGGCCTCCCTGCGAAGTTGTTCGGCGAGAAGATATCATGAAGAAGGCCGGGTTACGGCCTCCCATCTCCTTTGAAATCGGAAGACTCTTGGATATCGACGCCTTCACTTCCGAGGAGCTTCTGGAGAGTGCGCCATGTTCCGGGTAAAAGCGCTCGTGACTCCTGAGCGCAAAGATGCGCTCATCTATCGGTTCGACGCCAGGAGCAAGATTCTCTGTATATTCTCGGCCGGCATCGCGGCGATCTGCATCGAGGAAGCGTCCCATCTGCTCTTGCTCTTCGCCGTTCCCGTCGCGGGACATCTTTCGGCAAGATTTGATCGAGGCAAATACCAGCTCCTTTTCATGATTCTTGTCGTCGGCTTGTGGGGAGTCGTTTTTTCCCAGGCTCTCTTCTACAGAGATTGGCCAAGGACCGTCCTCGCCACTCTCGTCCCGGAGGACTTCCCCTTGTTGGGACGCCTCACGGACGGCATCCACCTTTATAGAGAAGGTTTCCGGCACGGGATGGTCCAGGGGTTGCGCTTCACGACCATGACCGCCTTCGGCCTTCTGCTCACTTGGACGACCGAGCCCAGAGACATACTCCTCGGCCTGACCCGCCTCAAGATGCCGTACGGATTGGCCTTCATGTTCATTACGGCGGTAAGGTTCCTTCCCGTGCTCATCTCCGAAATTGCAACCGTGATAACGGTTCAGCGTCTGAGAGGCGCCAATCCGGTGAGGTTGGGGAGACATTCCATCACGAGCGCCATTCGCATATTGACTCCCGTTCTTGCCAATTCCGTAAGACGGGCGGGAACGCTCGGGGCCTCCTGTGAGAGCCGCGCCTTCAACCCTTTGGGTGAGAGGACCTGTCTGGAGGAGTCACGGTGGAGCCTGCGGGATACCGTTGTCAGCGTCATCCCTCTTGCAGCCGCCGTGGCGCTTCTGATAGCGAAGACCGCCTTCTGGCTCTACAAAACGGAGCTTCTCTATGTCTCTGAGCTGCGTTGGCTCTACCGGATAGCCAGAGAGCTCTAGGAACGAATCTGAATAGAAACCTATAAAGGAGAAAACGGGCTTTGATGAAAATTCATCTAAAACGCATACTCTTTTTTCTCATTCCCCTCGGGGCTTTTGCCGGTCTTCTGCTTTGGCGCTTCGGCGGTTACGGAGAAGCTTCGACCTCCTACCTCACAGCCGCGGTGAAAAAGGGAGACATCCGGATAACCATCGGAGCGACCGGCACGTTGGAGCCTGAAGAACTGGTGGACGTCGGAGCCCAGGTGGCCGGCAAGATCTTGCGGTTTGGAGAAGACCGCTCCGGAAAGACCATTGACTACGGTTCGACGGTTGAAAAAGGAATGGTGTTGGCTCAGATAGACGATGCGCTCTTTTCCGCGGATGTTGCGCAGTCGGAAAGTCGGCTGGCCCTGGCGAAGGCAGGGCTTGAGCGGTCAGAGGCGGACATGGCGCAGCTTAAGGCAAAGCTCGATCAGGCGGAGCGCGATTGGGCCAGAGCGCGAAAGCTCGGGCCTTCGGAGGCGCTTTCTCAGGCCGCCTACGATTCGGCCCTATCGGCCTGCGAAGTCGCCAAGGCAAACCTGGCTGTGGGCAAAGCGGCGGTTTCGCAGTCGAAGAGCTCGGTGGAGGAATCGAGCGCGGCATTGGTGAAGGCCAGGCAGAATCTCGATTACTGTACAATCCGATCTCCCGTGGACGGCGTCATTATCGATCGGCGCGTGAATATCGGCCAGACGGTCGTAGCGAGCCTGAGCGCGCCGAGCCTCTTTCTTATCGCGAAAGATCTCAGGCGCTTACAGATTTGGATTGCCGTGAACGAGGCGGACATCGGAAATATACGCAAGGAGCAGCGGGTTGTTTTCACAGTCGACGCCTTTCCGGGAGAATCGTTCGAGGGCCGTGTCTCCAAGATTCGCCTCAATGCGAATATGACTCAGAATGTGGTTTCTTATATCGTCGAGGTGAATACGGACAACCCAAGAGGCAAGCTCCTGCCCTACATGTCCGCCAATGCCCGTTTCATTGTGGATGAACATCGCGATGTGCTGATGGCTCCAAAGGCGGCTCTCAAATGGGCTTCGAGCGCATACGCTGGGGCTGGAGCTTCTTCGGGAGACATCCGGGCCGGTATGACGGCGCAGACTGCCGAAGCTTCTCGGGTGAAGACGGAGTCCGGCAATGTCGCCGTTGTGTGGGTCATGGAGAGCGAAGCCGTTCGACCGGTCAACGTGGTGGCCGGTTTGAGCGACGGGATGTGGACGGAAATCCGGAGCGAAGAGATTCGGGAAGGAACTGCGGTTGTTGTGGGCGAGCGCATGAAGACGGAGGAGAAAGGGCAATCGAAGATGGTCAACCCGTTTACGCCCAAGCTTTCAGGGAAGGGCATGCCCCGTTGAGCCAATCGGAGCGGACGCCTGAGCAAAGGCTCATCAAGCTCTCGGAGTAAAGGTGTTATGGATTTCATACAGTTGCAAGGCATAGGCAAGGTCTACCCGATGGGAGGCGCCGAAGTTCGGGTGCTTCACGATGTGTCGTTGGGTATACTTCGAGGAGAATACGTCGCGCTCATGGGCTCCTCCGGCTCGGGCAAGACTACGCTCATGAACCTGCTGGGGTGTTTGGATCGGCCGACCTCGGGCAGGTACCTTCTCGACGGAGAGGACGTCACCGACATGACTTCCGAAGAAAAGGCCAATCTTCGGAACCGGAAGCTGGGCTTCGTTTTTCAGACTTTCAATCTGCTTCCCCGAACGAGCGTCATAGATAATGTCTTGATGCCCCTTACCTATTCCCCCACCCCGTTTTCGGAGAGGGACGCCCGCGCCAGGGCAGAAGCGCTCTTGCGCCGCGTCGGACTCGGAGATCATCTCCATCACGAGCCTTCTCAACTCTCCGGCGGTCAACAGCAGCGTGTGGCTATCGCACGGGCGCTCATCAATAGCCCCTCTTTGCTTCTCGCGGACGAGCCGACGGGAAATCTCGATTCCCGGACGAGCGAGGAAGTGCTGAAAATATTCCAGAAGCTCAACGATGAAGGCGTGACGATTCTACTGGTGACGCACGATGAGTCCGTTGCGCGTCATGCCGGGCGCATTGTGCGAATTCGGGACGGAGTGATCGAGTCTGATAAGAGTGCGAAAGCGGGCGAGGAGAAGAGGGCTTCGAACGAGACTTCAGAAGCGTCTGCCGATAGCGCCCCGAAAGGATCTCCGCTCCTCTCGCTCACGTCAGGGCTGCCTCGGATTTTGAAAACGGCTATGGGCGGGCTGCGCCGAAACGTCATGCGCGCGGCGCTTACCACGCTCGGAATCGTGATCGGAGTCGCAGCGGTCATTGCCATGATGGAGATCGGGCGCGGCTCGTCGGTCTCGATTCAAAAGACCATCGCCAACATGGGCGCCAACAATCTGCTCATATTGCCGGGCGCAGCCGCAAGCGGAGGGGTTTCGCACGGAAGCGGAAGCATCCTTACGCTCACCCCTGAGGACGTCGAAGCCATAGCGCATCAGATCCAGTCGGTGAGAGCCGTGGCGCCCGCCGTTCGAGCCCGCACTCAGGTCGTTTACGGCAACCGCAACTGGATGCCCAATGAGGTGACCGGGACGAGCCCGGCTTATCTCGATGTTCGCGAGTGGACGGTTGCCGAAGGCGAACCCTTTTCGGATCAAGAATTGCGCAATGCGAGCAAGGTTTGCCTGCTCGGGAAGACCGTCGTCCGGGAGCTTTTCCAGGAGGAGTCTCCGCTCGAGAAGGAGGTGCGAATCAATAATGTGCCGTTCCGTGTGGTGGGAGTACTCGCCCCGAAAGGCGCCAGTATGATGGGAATGGATCAGGACGATACGGTGCTGGCGCCCTGGACCACCATCAAATTCCGCGTGACGGGAAGTCCCCAAACGACGGAGAATCAAAGCGATTCCTCCTCGAGCGTGTCCGCGGCGCAGCAAGTCAACTCGATAAGCCGGCTCTATCCCGGCTCCAACAACGGTTTGTACCCGGAGCAGTCCTCAATTCAGGCCGCGAACACGCCTTTGCCGATTCGCTTCGTTAATGTGGACCGCATACATGCGGCGGCGATTTCGAGCTCTCAGCTCGGATCGAGCATGAAGCAGATTGAAGATCTCCTGCGCGAGCGTCATCGAATCCGTCCGGGAGAGCCCTCGGACTTTCATATTCGGGACATGGCGGAAATGACAAAAGCCATGTCTTCGACTTCCGAGATGATGACTCGTCTTCTTCTCGCCGTGGCGCTCATATCGCTCATCGTGGGCGGAGTCGGAATCATGAACATTATGCTGGTCTCGGTGACGGAGCGCACGCGGGAAATCGGGCTTCGGATGGCGGTTGGCGCTGCAAGCCGCGCCATTCTGGAGCAGTTTCTGGCAGAGTCGGTCGTCCTCTGTTTCTGTGGGGGCATAGCCGGCATAGTGGTGGGAAGGGGAGCCTCCACTCTCGTGAACATGCTGCTGCGGTGGCCCACGGAGCTATCTTTGGAGGCCGTGCTGGCGGCCTTCGCCGTCTCCGCCGTGGTTGGGGTCGCCTTCGGTTACTATCCGGCCTGGAAGGCCGCGGGGTTGGACCCCATCAGCGCCTTGCGCTACGAGTGATTGGATGATGCGTGAGAAGAATGTGATGAATGGAGAACGATGAAGAAGGAATATACGCGGCGCGTCGCCTTTTTGTTCAATTTTCGTGCTCTGCGACTGATGACGCCTCTCTGGAGCGTCCTGATCGCCGGGTGCATGGTCGGCCCGGATTTCAAACATCCCGTCACTCTTGTCGCTTCGTCCTGGAGCGCTCTTTCTTCTTCGCAGTCGCCGGAGATCAGCATTCCAACGGCGAGGCCCATGGAAATGGTCGAATGGTGGAAAAGCTTCAACGATCCCGTTTTGACTTCGCTCATAGAACGGGGTATCGCTTCCAACCTCGATCTGCAGCGCGCGAGCGCCAGGATTCGTCAGGCGAGAGCCGAGAGGCTGGCCGGCAAAGCTTCTTTATGGCCTTCGGCCGATGCTTTCGCCGATGTCAACCGAACGGGCGTCGGGGAAAATCTTCTCAGCCGCGCAAGCTCATCCGGTTTGGAGACGAGCATATTTCAGGCGGGGCTTGACGCTGCGTGGGAGCTCGATCTTTTCGGAGGCGTCCGGCGTAACGTCGAAGCCTTTTCAGCCGATCTGGACGTCGCAATCGAGGACGGTCGAGACGCGACCATGACGCTCATGGGCGAGATCGGGCTGAACTACTTCACGCTTCGAGGCCTTCAGGAGCAAATCGCCATTGCGGAAGCCAATCTCACAGCGCAGGGCAAAATGGCTGAAATCACGCGGCAGAGGTCTGATGCCGGCTTCGTCAGTCGTCTCGATGTGGCGAACGCGAACGCCCAGATGGCGTCCACAGCTGCGCGCATCCCACTCCTGGAATCCGGGGCCGATGAAAGCATCCACACTCTGAGCGTGCTACTCGGCTGTGAGCCTTCCGCCCTGAAAGAAGAGCTCGAGGTTCCCGCGCCTCTCGCTGCGGCGCCGCCTGAAGTCCCCGTGGGACTGCCTTCGGATCTGTTGCGCCGACGCCCAGACATACGACGCAGCGAGGCCCTCATCCATGCGGCGACCGCTCGAGTTGGAGTCGCTGTAGCCGATTTGTTTCCGAAGTTCTCTCTGACCGGCTCCTTCAGCTTTTCCGGAGATGCCTTGAGCTCCACGGCCGAATGGAACAGCCGTTCTTGGTCGGTGGGGCCGGGAGTGCAGTGGCGCATTTTTGATGCGGGCCGCATCCGCTGGAACATCGAAGCTCGTGAAGAGATCCGGGAACAGGCTCTACTGGAATACCGGCAAATTGTCCTCACCGCTCTGAAGGATGTCGAAACGGCCCTGACTTCTTACGCCAAAGAGCAGGTTCGGCGCAGACTACTCTCTGAAGCCGTCCTCGAGAACCGTAGGGCGGTCGAACTGGCTTCGAAGCTGTATGCCTCGGGGCAAACCGATTTTCTCGATGTCCTGACGGCGCAGGCCGCCCTTTTTGTTGCCGAAGAAGCGCACGCGCAAAGCAATCAGGCGTTGTGCGTCAATCTAACGGCTCTCTATAAGGCTCTCGGAGGAGGCTGGGAGCGGACGGAATGGACAGAGAAGGGGAAGACGGAGTCGTCTCCTGACAGTAACATCATGGATGAATCGGCATCGGGGGTAGCAGCCGGCGAGAGAAGGCGGAGTTGAGCGAGCATGCAGATGCTATTTCATGTCCTGCAGAGTCTGTTTCATATACTCTGCCAGATATTGCCCGTTACTTTTGTCGCGCTCTTCGGAGTCGAATTGATGACTCGACTTGGCGTGATGCGCAAGTTGGAGCCCCTCGGCGCGCCCCTCGCCAGGGCTTCCAGGCTTCCCGCCGTCAGCTCCGTTACCTTTGTGGCGTCGATCGGGTCGGTAATCGCAGCAAACACGATGCTCGCCTCCTACCGAAACGACGGGCTCATAGACGACAGGGAATTGGTGCTCTCCTCGCTTCTAAACAGTGTTCCCATGTACCTCAGAGAGCTGCTGACCTATCATTTTCCCGTCATCTTTCCACTTCTGGGAGTCCGTGTCGGGATGATCTATTTCATGACCTTCTGGCTTTCCGGTTTCATCAAGATCGTTTTCATCATTGTGGGAGGCAGATTCCTTCTCGGGAGGAGGAACGAAGCGGAGACGACCGAGCCGAAGCAGACGCATGCGGCGCCCGCCGACGCCTCGAAGTCAAGGAGCATCAAGAAGCTTCTTTCCGACACCCTCAGATCCAGAATGAAGATTTTCCTCAGGATTTCTGGATATTATGCGGTGGTCACTTTCTTTCTTCTCCTGTTCATGGATCTTGGCTTCTTCAAGTGGACCGATTCGCTGATAGGACCACTCATCCATCGCTTTGGACTGCCATCCGTGGTAATCGGACCGCTCAGCGCCTATGTGATAAGTCCGATGGTGGGCCTTGCATCGGTTTCTACTCTCCTTCAGACCGAGCTGATCACCGAGCGTCAGGCCATCCTGGCTCTCCTCCTGGGGGGATTCCTCATGATTCCAATGATCTACATGCGCTCTATGCTTCCGAGCTACGTCGCCTTGTTCGGCGCTCGGCTTGGAGCCGTTATTGTCTCTCTTTCCGTTGGATTCACATTGCTCGCAAGAGTGGCGATGCTCACAGCAGTTATGGCCGGCTTTCCCGAATAGTAGTCGGCTTCGTTCGGATGATGAGAAGAGGGGATATCCACCAAGACTTTTGAAAGGATTATCAAAATGGACATTCAAGATCAAGGAGCCGGAATCGTCCGGATGATGTTGGAGGCAAGCCCAGTCGTACAGGCGATCATGGCGGGACTGCTGGCGCTTTCGGTGCTCTGCTGGGGCGTCATTGTGCTCAAGGCCCGTTTGATCCGCGCTACGAACAGGGAATCCGAATTGTTCATAGATCTCTTCCTTGGAAGGAAGAGCTTCGAAGGGCTCTACAAAGAGAGCGAAGCGATGCAAGACAGTCATCTGGCCTACATCTTTCGGAAAGGCTATGCAGAGCTCGAGCGGATAAGCGAGCTTTTCGAAAGCAAAGGGCTGACGGGGCGCGGAGATAGTTCGGAGGTGATGCTGGAGAATGTAGACCGGGCGATTCAGGGCGGGGTTGTCGCCAGAAGAAAGCGGCTCGAGCGTCTTCTGCCGCTCTTGGCCACCACCGGGAGCACCGCCCCGTTCATAGGTCTTTTTGGAACCGTCTGGGGCATCATGACAAGCTTTCAGGAGATCGGCCTGAAGGGCTCCGCCAATCTGGCGGTCGTGGCGCCCGGGATCTCCGAGGCGCTGGTGGCGACAGCCATAGGGCTTGGAGCGGCCATCCCGGCGGTAGTCGCCTATAACCATTTCTCTAACAAGATACGTTCCATAGAAGACGACATGCTCCACTTCACTTCGGATTTTCTCAATTCGCTCAGGACAGAGCTGATGTGTCGGGGCAGGCAAAGTGTGGCGGTTCTGGAGCAACGGAGCATGAGCCGTTAGTTTGTAGCGCATTCCCGTATGGCGGCGTGGATCAGCCTACAAAAGAAAGGAGTGTTCTCAATGGCTATGCAGACCAATAGCGGCCGGACAAGAGGCGGGATGGTTTCGGAAATCAATGTGACCCCTTTTGTGGATGTCATGCTGGTCCTCCTGATCATCTTCATGGTGGCTGCGCCCATGATGGTGCAGGGGATAGATGTAAAGCTTCCCGAGACATCCGCCAAACCGATTGCAAACGATGAAAAGCGGATTGTGGTGAGTATCGCAGAGGATCGCAGGCTCTTCATCGACGATGGCGAATCGACCATGGAAGATCTCGGTCCCAGGCTCTCTGCAATCTACAAGGGTTGTCAGGATGCGCGCGGAGTCATTCTGAGAGCGGACAAGAAGATCGACTACGGCTTTGTGGTGGAGGTCATGGGGACAATCCGCGAGGCGGGAATCGATCAGATCGGCATGGTGACGGAGCCCTCACAGAACAAGAGGCCGCCTTTGGAGAGCCGGTAAAAGAGCGTGAACGACGGATGGGGAATAGCAGAGGAATCCGCTGAAATCAAGAGACTTACGGGATATGGATGTTCGGGATTATAAAGGCGAAGATCTGCTGAACGGCGGAATGTTATATGGCCTGGGGATGTCCGTCATAGCCCATATGGCCGTTTTACTGATGGTGGTATCGCTTTCATGGATGATGCCGGCAAGGGATGTCCCTCTCCCTTTGTGTACGGTAAACCTCCTTACTTTGGGAGAGCCGGTGGTGGCGCCGGCAGGGGGAAATGCAGGCCCAAATGGAAATGCGGCTCCTGAGCCTGCCCCAGCTTCGGAGGGCTCTCCCGCCGATCCGGAGCCGGAAGCCTTGAGCCGGCCGGAGCCCGAGGAAGAACCAGCGAATGTTGTCCACGTTCCGGAAAAGATTGAAGCGCCGCCTCCGGCGCTCAAACCTGTGGTCAAGCCGGAGGAAAGGCCTAAAACCAAGCCCCGCCCGAAGCCCGGGCGGAGCAAGGTCACGGAGATGAGAGCAAAAAGGGAGAATAGCGATGTCGGTCCATCGAGAGTGGAAGCTGAGAGCTCTGGAGCGGCGGATGGCCCTGTTGGTGGAACCACGAGCGGAGATGGGCCGGGCGGCGGCTCGAGCGCTTCATCAGGAGCCGCACAGGGACCGGTGGACGCTTCGTTCGGCTCAGGAGACGGCCCACGGTTCATCTCCAGGCTTCAGCCCAATTATCCGAGGCTTGCGAGAGAGCTTGGCAAACAGGGCACTGTGCTCCTGCGCCTGACCATCGATGAGCGTGGCGCCCTTACCGCCGTGGAAGTCTTGAAGTCCGCAGGCTCCGGTTTCGATGAAGAGGCTGTTCGGTCCATCAAAGGCTCGCGCTTCGGTCCAGCGAAGAGGAATGGGAAGCCCGTAGCTTGCAGGGCTGTGGCGCCGATCCGCTTTGTTTTAACGCGGGGGGAGGACGATTGAACATGAACCTGTTCTTCTCGCAGGACCTCGATCTTCGGATGTTTTCCCGATCAATCACTGTCCGTGACGATGTTCTGCTCAAGTCGGCTCACTGCGGTTGAACAAAAATCAGAGCCTCTGAAACCAATACCAGGCAGAGGGACTTCCCTTCTCTTCGCCGATCGCCTGGCGCGCTTTGAAGAACTTGCCGCTTAACAGGAGATCGACCTCTTCGGGAGAAATGCCCCGCCTTCCACCACGCCATGGTTTCGGCAGCCATGCGTAAAGCATGTACCACGCCCCGGGTTTTGTGAGTCTGATCAGTTCTTTCGCGTAGCTCATCCGCTCCTTCTCGCCCAGAACGAACAGACAGCCTATATCCAGTACATAGTCATAGGGAGATTCCAACATGCTGAGGTTTGTAACGCTCGCCACATGAAACGATATACTCAGCCCTGCCAGCGCTGCCTTACGACGCGCCATGCGGATAGCCCTGGGCGCAAAATCTACCCCCGTCACCAGCCAGCCATGGCGGGCTAGCGTGATGGCATTGGTTCCCGAGCCGCAGCCAAGATCAAGAGCCCTTCCGGGAGTAGCGCCTGCTATGAAATCCACGACCTCGGGCGGTGTGATTTGAGTATCCCAAGGCGTTTCGCCCCTCCAATAACGCCAATCGAATCCCAAGGGGCTTCTTCTAATAGCGTCTTTGAAGATGCGCCCCATGATCCGCCTCCTCTTGATCCTTCTATGAGTGGTCTGGAAGCTTTTGATCGCCTCATTGCGCTAATAGCAAACGTTATGCAGAAAATAGAATAGCTCTTCTTGACAGTCGGGAGCAATCATCTTTTCATAAGACAAGGAAGGAAATCGCGACTGTTTCCGGGTCCTAGGGCAGCTCACAACAAATAACCTACCAAAATTGGTTCAGAAACACCCACCGTCATT
>CAZOEL010000012.1:0-99958 GCA_964578835.1 uncultured Syntrophobacteraceae bacterium
GCCCACGTAGCTCAGTAGGTAGAGCACTTCCTTGGTAAGGAAGAGGTTCACCGGTTCGATCCCGGTCGTGGGCTCCATATGTTTGTGCTACCCTTCAGGAAAGCAGACGCAGCCACCAAGCGCCCTTCGAAGCGGCCACAGAACATGCAACCTTGAATCCATTTCCCCCAAAACCATACGATACATTATGATTTGTGAGGCGCGTTTTTCAGACAGTGAAGCAAAGCAATGATTGAGGAGGAATGAACAATGGCGAAGAAGAAGTTTGAGCGGACGAAGCCGCATGTGAATGTAGGGACGATCGGTCACATCGACCATGGCAAGACCACGCTTACGGCGGCAATCACAAAGCAGCTCTCCAAGAAGGGCAACGCGCAGTTCGTGCCCTTCGACCAGATCGACAAGGCTCCTGAGGAAAGGGAGAGAGGAATCACGATTGCAACGGCTCACGTGGAATACGAAACGGAGCGCAGGCACTACGCCCATGTGGACTGCCCCGGCCATGCGGACTACATAAAGAACATGATCACGGGAGCCGCTCAGATGGACGGAGCGATCCTGGTGGTTGCCGCCGATGACGGCCCCATGCCCCAGACAAGAGAGCATATCCTCCTCGCCCGTCAGGTGGGCGTGCCCTACATAGTGGTGTTCCTCAACAAGGTGGACATGGTCGATGACCCCGAGCTCATCGAGCTCGTGGAGCTCGAGCTCAGGGAGCTGCTCAGCAAGTACGGGTTCCCGGGCGACGATGTGCCCATCATCAAGGGCTCGGCCCTCAAAGCCCTCGAGGCCGATGATGTGGCGAGCCCCGACGCCAAGTGCGTCTTCGAGCTCATGGAGGCCATAGACGCCTATGTTCCCGATCCGGTTCGCGATATCGACAAGCCCTTCCTCATGCCCATCGAAGACGTCTTCTCCATAAGCGGCAGAGGCACGGTTGTGACCGGAAGGGTTGAAAGAGGGCAGGTAAAGGTTGGAGAGGAAGTCGAGATAGTCGGATTCAAGCCCACCTTCAAGACCGTGTGCACGGGCGTTGAAATGTTCCGCAAGGTGCTCGACTCGGGCCAGGCCGGAGACAACGTGGGCGTGCTCTTAAGAGGCACCAAAAGAGACGAGGTCGAGCGCGGGCAGGTAGTGGCCAAGCCCGGCAGCATCACCCCTCACACCAAGTTCAAAGCCGAAGTCTACGTGCTCAAAAAAGAAGAGGGCGGAAGACACACCCCCTTCTTCCCGGGCTACAGACCTCAGTTCTACTTCAGAACCACCGACGTGACCGGCGTTTGCACCCTGCCTGAAGGCGTCGAGATGGTGATGCCCGGAGACAACATCGGAATGGAAGTCGCCCTCATCACCCCCGTGGCCCTTGAGAAAGAGCTTAGATTCGCCATCCGCGAAGGCGGCAGAACCGTAGGCGCCGGCGTCCTTACCGATATCATCGAGTAACTTGAAAAGTCAGGATGATCAATTATGCGAGTTCTCATAACTTTGGCCTGCTCGGCATGCAAGCAGCGCAACTATACGTCGACGAAAAACAAGCGCACTACGCCCGAGAAGCTGAGCTTCCGGAAGTACTGCAAGTTTTGCAATGCTCACACCGAGCATAAAGAGACCAAATAGACGGCGTCTCGTTCATCATTGGGGCTCTGTCTTCAACGTCGATATTTCCGAGACATACCGGGATGGGGTAGCTGGCTCGGCATGCGGCGCAAGCCGTTTTGGCGGATGCCGGTCCCTTCCCGGCCGTCGATTTTCTTGACACCAAGACGAGATGGAAATGGATGTGGTGAAGCTATTCCAGAGGAAGAATGAAGAGGCAGAAAATCTGCCCGGCAAGGTCCAAAAGGCGAAGCCGGTAAAAAAGGGCGGCGACCAGGCGACGAAGCCGAAAAAGGCCGAGGTAGCCAAGAAGCCTTCAAAGAGACCTGACGAGCCCAGGACTCCCTGGTGGCAGCATTTTCGACAATATTTGAGAGAAGTTGTCTACGAGCTGCGAAAAGTTATTTGGCCGTCTCGGAAAGAAACCATAGGCTCTACGGCTGTAGTGCTTTTGATCGTCATCATTGCATGCATCTATCTCGGGATCGTAGATGCGATATTGAGCCGCTTCGTACGGTTCCTTTTTGGATAAACTCTATCACCGGGACGCCAGGTGGGCGCGGCGGGTCCGCAACCGCGCTGCAACCGGCAAAGAGGCAATTGCGTGGCAAAGCATTGGTACATTGTACATACTTATTCGGGCTTTGAGCACAAGGTGAAGTCGGCGCTGGAAGAAAGAATCAAGGCGGAAGCCAAACAGGAGCTGTTCGGCCAGATCCTTGTTCCAACCGAGAAGGTGATCGAACTGGTGAAAGGCCAGCGTAAGGCGTCGTCGAGGAAGTTCTACCCCGGCTACATCCTCGTGCAGATGGAGCTCAACGACGAAACCTGGCATCTCGTTCGTCATACGCCGAAAGTCACCGGGTTCATAGGAAGCCAGGAACGTCCCATTCCCCTGTCCGATGAAGAGGCTCAAGGCATCATTCAACAGATGGAGGAAGGCGCTCACAAGCCGCGCCCGAAATTCAAATTCGAAAAGGGCGATGAGGTGCGCGTTATCGAAGGTCCCTTTGCCACCTTTAATGGAATCATTGATGAGGTAATGCCGGACAAAGGAAAAGTGCGCGTTCTTGTCAGCATCTTCGGACGATCCACGCCCGTGGAGCTCGACTTTGTACAGGTGAACCGCATCTAGCTCTCCGGCTGTAGGGTTTTAGAAGGAGTTGATACCAGAATGGCAAAAAAGGTTGTTGCGAATATTAAACTGCAGGTGCCCGCTGGACAGGCGAATCCATCCCCCCCTATCGGTCCCGCTCTTGGCCAGCATGGCGTTAACATAATGGAATTCTGCAAGACTTTCAACGCCAGAACCCAGGGCCAGGAAGGCATGATAATTCCGGTCGTCATCACGGTCTACGCCGATCGTTCATTTACCTTTATAACCAAGACCCCTCCGGCCTCCATACTTTTGAAGAAAGCTGCTCAGCTGGCGAAGGGATCGGCCGTGCCCAACCGCAACAAGGTGGCGAAGCTGACGAAAGCTCAAGTAACGGAGATTGCGAAGCTGAAGATGCCGGATCTGAATGCTCGGGATTTGGACGCAGCCATTCTTACGATAGAAGGGACCGCCCGAAGCATGGGCATTGAAGTTGAATAGGAATGTTCGTTTCTGGAGAGTGAAAAGATGGCAAAACATGGGAAGAATTTCCGCGCCGTGAGAGAAAAGATAGATCCGGCCAAAAGATACAGCTTCCAGGAAGCTCTGCAACTGGCTTTGGAATGTAAGTACGCAAAGTTTGACGAAACGCTCGATATCGCTGTTCGCCTGGGAGTTGATCCCCGTCATGCGGACCAGATGGTGCGCGGTACGGTAGTCCTGCCCAATGGACTGGGAAAAACGGTTCGCGTGCTGGTTTTTGCAAAAGGCGAAAAAGTCAAGGAAGCGCTGGATGCAGGCGCCGACCACGCCGGCGGCGACGACATGGTCGATAAGATAAAGGAAGGCTGGCTCGAATTCGACAAGACGGTGGCCACTCCCGATATGATGGGCTCGGTCGGTAAAATTGGAAAGGTGCTCGGTCCGCGCGGCTTGATGCCCAATGCGAAGCTTGGCACGGTTACTTTCGATCTCGCCAAGGTCATTAAAGAGATAAAAGCGGGTAAGGTGGATTTTCGCGTCGAGAAGACCGGCATCGTACACGCCCCGATGGGCAAAGCTTCATTCGGCGAAGAAAAGCTCATACAAAACATTTCCGCATTCATGGACACGTTGATCCGTCTGAAGCCCGTCGCCGCAAAAGGCACGTACCTGCGCGGGATCGCCATCGCCACAACGATGGGTCCGGGCATTCAGGTCGATCCACTGCTGGTTAAATCCATTTTGTCCTAGGCCCTCATGGCCTCGGGCAGAAATATGCGCCTCCAGATGCAGTTATTGAACTAGGCCGGCACTGAGCCGCCTATTCAGGGATTTCATCCGGATGCGAGTTTTTATCACTAACTTTGAACTGCCGCTTGGAGCTTTCAGACGTCTGAGACCGTAGGTGCATCAGAGAGGTGTTTAAAGCCCCCTTCGGGGTGGGGAACCTACCGAGATGTATGAAGGAACAAGCCAACATCGCGGACTCGCGGAACAAAACAGGAAAGTCTGACGCCCGCAAGATAGAAAGCCCTCAAGGCTTTCTCCCCGTAAGGCGCATAGGCTTTGCTTCGAATGACGAAAGCACGTCGGCAGGGGAAAGGAGGACAGGTTAACTTTGGAGCGAACCCAAAAGGAAAAAGTGGTTGCAGAGTTGCACGAGAAGTTGGAGCGTTCAACTGCGGCTATCTTGACCGATTTCAAGGGGATGACAGTTGCCGAAATGACCGATTTGCGAGACGCCCTGGCGGCGGAAAAGATCGAGTATCAGGTTGTGAAGAATACTCTGATGCGACTCGCAAGCCGGGATACCTACGTTTCCGCGTTCGATCCGCTTCTTAAGGGAACATGCGCGGTAGCAATCGGCTACGCTGATCCTGCCGTTCCGGCAAAGATTCTCAAGAAATTCACCAAGACCAACGACAAGTTGAAGGTGAAAGCCGGAGCTCTCGGACAGCGCCTTCTTGATCCGGATCAGGTTTCCGCTTTGGCGGAACTGCCGCCGAAAGAAGAGCTTTTGGGCAAAATGTTGGGAACCCTCAATGCGGTGCCGACCGGCCTTGTGACCGTTTTGAGCGGCGTTCCCAGAGCCCTTGTGGGCGTGCTTGCAGCTATTCAACGTCAAAGAGAAGAACAAGCTTAATTCCATACGGAGGAAATGAAACATGTCTATCACGAAAGCGGATGTAGTCGACTTCATCAAGAATATGACCGTGCTCGAGCTGAGCGAGTTTGTAAAAGAGCTTGAAGAAACTTTCGGCGTAAGCGCAGCGGCTCCCGTGGCTATGGCCGCGATGCCCATGGGCGCCGCCGAGGCCGCGCCGGTCGAAGAGCAGACCGAGTTTTCAGTTATTATCACTGGCGTAGGGGACAAGAAGATCCAGGTCATCAAAGAAGTGCGCGCAATTACGAGCTTGGGCCTGAAAGAAGCCAAGGACCTCGTCGAAAAGCTTCCGGGAACCGTTAAAGAAGGAATTCCCAAAGACGAAGCCGAAGCTGTTTCCAAGCAACTCACTGAGGCCGGAGCCACAGTTGAAATAAAATAATCTCCACGCTCTTTGATCTGGACATCGGAAACAGGCCGCAGAAAGTCGCCTTCGGCCTGTTTCCGATTTTCGATTTTTTGGCGCCTTACACAGTGAGCGACAAACGGAGATGGAAGATCGGCAAACCCTTGGAACCATCGCGCAACCTTGCGGCATCGCATTTTAGACCCTTTGTGACGGCTCACTGTCGATCTACTGACTACTTGTTCACAGATCATTGCCCACTCTACGAAATGTTGCAGGAGAAACCATGGCAACGGCTTTAACCCACGATTATCGGGTGCGCAAGAATTTCGGAAAAATCCAAAAGATCATAGACATCCCGAACCTCATCCAGATGCAGAAGGAAAGCTACGAGAACTTCCTGCAAAAGGATGTCCCTTCCGAGGCAAGGAGTGATAGAGGCCTTCAGGAGGTATTCAAAAGCGTTTTTCCCATTGAAGATTTCAGCGGAACGGCATCGCTCGAATTTGTTCAGTACAGCTTCGGCGAAGTCAAATATGATGTGGAGGAGTGCCTTGCGCGCGGAATGACCTACGAAGCCCCGGTCAAGATTGTCGTGCGCCTCGTGGTTTACGATGTCGACAAGGAGGCGGGCTCACGCTCAATAAGAGACATTAAGGAGCAGGAGATCTATTTCGGAACTCTGCCCCTTATGACCGACAACGGCACTTTCATAGTCAACGGCACCGAACGGGTTGTCGTGAGCCAGTTGCACAGGTCTCCCGGTATTTTCTTCGATCACGATCGGGGCAAGACCCACTCGAGCGGGAAGATCCTCTATTCCGCTCGCATCATCCCCCTGCGCGGCTCATGGCTGGATCTCGAATTCGACCCCAAAGACATCCTTTACGTACGTATCGACCGCAGACGCAAGTTCCCGGTCACGGTTCTCCTCAAAGCGCTCGGTTACAGTACGGAGGAGCTTCTCAACTACTTTTATCCCAGTGAGAAGATCTATCTCGGCGACGAACTGACTTCCGAGAAAGAATTGAATCCGGAAATACTCGTGGGCAGCCGCGCCACCGATGACATTGCTCACCCTCAGACGGGTGAAGTAATAGTCAAAAAGAACAGAAAGCTCGGCAAACAGACCTTGCGCCGCCTGCAGGACCTCGGCATTCAACGCCTCCCCATGAAGACCTCGGAGCTGATCGGCCAGGTGCTCGCCCAAGATGTCATCGACTACAACACGGGCGAGATTCTTGCAGAATGCAACGACACTCTTTCGGAAGCGATATTGGATGAGCTCCGAGGCCATGATGTCAAGAGCATAGAACTGCTCCATATCGAAGGCCATGATATCAGTCCGTCATTTCGAAACACGCTCCTGATGGACAAAGTGAATGCCCAGGAGGATGCGCTCATCGAGATTTACCGCCGCCTCCGCCCGAGCAATCCGCCTACTCTGGAAGTAGCGACGGAGTTTTTCAACAACCTCTTTTTCAACGCCGACCACTACGACCTTTCGGAAGTCGGCCGGCTGAAGCTCAATTTGCAGCTGGTTCTCGATGTCCCGCTCGATTACCGCACGCTCCGCAAGGAGGACATCCTCGTATCCGTGCGCCATCTCATCAGGCTCAAGGACTCGCAGGGCCCCGTCGATGACATCGACAACCTCGGGAACCGCCGCGTGCGCGCGGTGGGAGAGCTGCTTGAAAACCAGTACCGCATTGGCCTGGTGCGCATGGAAAGAGCGATAAAGGAGCGAATGACGCTTCAGGAAGTTGAAGCGCTTATGCCCCACGATCTCATCAACGCGAAACCGGTTTCGGCTGTTGTGAAGGAATTCTTCGGGACAAGCCAACTTTCGCAGTTTATGGACCAGACAAACCCGCTTTCTGAAATCACTCATAAGCGCCGCCTCAGCGCTCTGGGCCCCGGCGGTCTCACGCGCGAGCGAGCGGGCTTCGAGGTTCGCGACGTTCACCCGACCCACTACGGACGGATCTGCCCTATTGAAACGCCGGAAGGACCGAACATCGGCCTTATCGTATCGCTTTCGACCTATGCCAGGGTGAATCCCTACGGGTTTGTTGAAACGCCTTATAGAAAGGTCGAGGATTCGAGAGTCCGGGGAGAAGTCAGCTATCTTACGGCGATGGACGAAAAGGATTACCCCATCGCTCAGGCCAATGCTCCCCTTGACGAACAAGGAACCTTCACCCTTGAACAGGTATCGGCCAGAAAAGCTGGTGAGTTTGTAATGGTGCCGCCGGAAGAGATCAACTACATGGACGTCTCTCCCAACCAGCTCGTTAGCGTATCCGCTTCGCTCATTCCCTTTCTCGAGCATGACGACGCCAACCGCGCTCTCATGGGATCCAACATGCAACGCCAGGCTGTGCCCCTCATCCAGACCCGGGCGCCCTTGGTCGGCACGGGCATCGAAAGAATTGTCGCCAAGGACAGCGGCGTCGCAATCGTAGCGAAACGAGCCGGCATTGTCGAATACGTGGACGCCACGCGCATCGTCATCCGCGCCACGGAAGAGGAATTCGTCGTAAGACGAGGCGTTGACATCTATAAGCTCATAAAATTCCAACGCTCAAACCAAAACACGTGCATGAACCAAAAGCCGCTCGTCCAGCAGGGCGATAATGTCCGGAAAGGGCAGATCATCGCCGATGGGCCTTCGACGGATCATGGCGAGCTCGCGCTCGGCCGTAATGTGATGGTCGCATTCATGAGCTGGGGAGGCTACAATTTTGAGGATTCGATCCTTGTCAGCGAAAGGATTGTGAAGGAGGATGTGTTCACCTCGATTCATATCGAGGAGTTCGAGGTCGTCGCCCGCGATACGAAGCTTGGCAAAGAGGAAATCACAAGAGACATCCCCAATGTCGGTGAAGAAGCCCTGAAGAATCTAGACGAGAGCGGGATCATCCGCATCGGGGCCTATATAAAGCCAAACGATATCCTCGTTGGCAAAGTGACGCCGAAAGGCGAATCCCAGCTCACACCGGAAGAAAAGCTCCTTCGCGCAATTTTTGGCGAAAAGGCGAGCGACGTGAAAGACACATCGTTGCGGGTGCCTCCCGGAGTTGAAGGCATAATCATCGACGCCAAAGTATTCTCACGCAAAGGTGTGGAAAAAGACGAGCGCACTTTGATGATCGAGGATATGGAAATTTCCCGTTTGATGAAAGATCAGCGGGACGAGCTCGACATCATTCGCAAAAGCACCGTCAAGCGGCTGACCGAGCTGCTTGCGGGCAAGACCTGCGACACCGTCGTCAAAGACGTCAGAAGAATATATCTGAAGAAGGGCGACATCATCACTCCCGAAATCCTCGCAGAAACGCCGAGCGGCCTCTGGGATCATATTACGGTCTCCAAGGATCCCTCCATTGGCATGGACGTCGAGACCATCGTCGACAACTACCGCAATCAGGTCGAGATGGTCAAAGCCCTTTTCGAGGAAAAGATCAATAAGCTGCGGAGAGGCGACGAGCTGCCGCCCGGCGTGATCAAAATGGTAAAGGTTTATGTCGCCGTTAAGAGAAAGCTCCAGGTCGGCGACAAAATGGCCGGACGCCACGGCAACAAGGGCGTTGTGTCCCGCATCATGCCCATCGAAGATATGCCCTATTTTCCGGACGGAACTCCAATGGACATCGTGCTCAATCCTCTGGGCGTTCCTTCCCGTATGAACGTCGGGCAAGTCCTGGAGACCCATCTGGGCTGGGCGGCAAAAGGGCTGGGCATGCAGCTCGCGGCGATGCTCGAGGAATACAAGGAAAGGGAGCCCGTCGCCGACAAGCTGCGGCGCATTTACAATCAGTTCGAGTTCGATGACTACTTCAAAGACGCCACAGACCGCGATCTCAAAGCGCTTGCCGCCGATTTCCGGGAAGGCGTTCATGTAGCGTCTCCCGTATTCGACGGCGCCGAGGAAGCAGAAATCAGGGAGTTTCTGAAGGAGTCGGGAGTCTCAGAAACCGGCCAGACCATACTTTACGACGGACGAACCGGCGAACCGTTCAATCAGAAGGTGACGGTCGGCATCATGTACATACTCAAACTTCACCATCTTGTGGACGATAAGATCCACGCAAGATCCATTGGCCCCTACTCTCTCGTCACCCAGCAGCCGTTGGGTGGAAAGGCGCAGTTCGGCGGTCAGAGGCTGGGCGAGATGGAAGTCTGGACCATGGAAGCTTACGGGGCCGCCTACGCCCTTCAGGAGTTCCTGACGGTCAAATCGGACGACGTCGCAGGCCGTACGCGAATGTACGAGAAGATCGTAAAAGGCGACAACACTTTGGAAGCCGGTTTGCCGGAGTCCTTTAACGTTCTGGTAAAAGAGCTGCAAGCCCTCGCTCTCGACGTCCGCTTGCTGGAGGAAGAAGACGAGGCCGAATAGCGGCCGCAAACACGTTATTTACTGATCGTCGCGCCGGCAGTCCACGGGCTGCGAACCGACGATCTATTACATATTATGGATAGCGGATATCGCTCAAGTAAGTGCTCGGAGCGCTCGGCGCTCGAAAGACGCAGCAAGAACGAAACGCCTCTTTTCTTTCGAGCCTTGGTCGCCGTTCACTCACTAAGGAGGATCCTTTGAAAGAGCTTTACAGTCTTTTCATGAAGCCCAAGGACCCGTTGAATTTCAATGCCGTTAAAATCATGATCTCTTCTCCCGAACGGATTCGGGAATGGTCTTACGGGGAAGTCAAGAAGCCCGAGACAATCAACTACAGGACTTTCAAGCCTGAGAGAGACGGGTTATTTTGCGCCAGAATTTTCGGCCCCATCAAGGACTACGAATGCAACTGCGGCAAATACAAGCGCATGAAGCACCGCGGAGTCGTGTGCGAAAAATGCGGCGTTGAGGTCATTCAGTCCAAGGTGCGGCGCGAAAGAATGGGACACATCGAGCTTGCCGCTCCGGTAGCCCACATTTGGTTCCTTAGAAGCCTTCCCAGCAAGATCGGCAATATGCTCGATCTTACGCTGCGAGAGCTGGAAAAGGTTCTCTATTTCGACTCCTACATAGTGCTCGATCCCGGTGAGACGCCGCTCACGAAGGGCGAGCTCATGACCGAAGAGAAATACCGGCAGATGGTCCAGGAATACGGCAGCGGCTTTGTTGCCGGCATCGGCGCCGAGTCCATCAAGCAGCTCCTTTCCAGTCTCGATCTCGAGACCCTTGCCACCGAGCTACGCGAGGAGATGGTCAAAACCAACTCCATGGCGAAACGAAAGAAGCTGGCGAAGCGGCTCAAGATCATAGACGCTTTCAGAGAGTCCGAGAACAAGCCCGAGTGGATGATCATGGACGTCATTCCGGTGCTTCCGCCCGACCTGCGGCCTCTGGTTCCGCTCGATGGAGGCAGGTTCGCCACGAGCGACCTGAACGACCTCTACCGGCGCGTGATCAACCGCAACAACAGGCTTAAGCGCCTCCAGGAGCTCAATGCGCCGGATATCATCATTCGCAACGAAAAACGCATGCTCCAGGAAGCCGTGGACGTTTTATTCGACAACGGCCGGCGCGGCAAGACGATCACCGGAGCAAGCAAACGCCCGCTGAAATCGTTGAGCGACATGCTCAAGGGAAAACAAGGTCGTTTCCGACAGAACCTCCTCGGAAAGCGCGTTGACTACTCCGGGCGAACGGTTATCGTCGTTGGACCCAACTTGAGGCTTCACCAGTGCGGTCTTCCAAAGAAGATGGCGCTGGAGCTCTTCAAGCCCTTTATCTACAACAAGCTCGAGGAGAAGGGGTATGTGACCACCATCAAAGCGGCGAAAAAGATGGTGGAAAAAGAAACGCCTGAAGTATGGGATACTCTGGATGAAGTGGTTCGCGAATTCCCCATCATGCTGAACCGCGCTCCAACCCTGCACAGACTTGGCATACAGGCGTTCGAGCCCCTGCTTATCGAGGGGAAAGCCATCCAGCTTCACCCGTTGGTGTGTACGGCTTTCAATGCCGACTTCGACGGCGACCAGATGGCCGTCCACGTGCCTCTTTCTATAGAAGCTCAGGCTGAGGCCCGCATTCTCATGATGTCCACCAACAATATCCTGAGCCCTGCGCACGGAGACCCGATCATCGTGCCGTCTCAGGACATCGTTCTTGGCATTTATTACATGACCAGAGAAAAGGAAGGGGCAAAAGGCGAAGGCCGGATCTTCTCGAGCCGAGATGAGGTCAGGAGCGCCTTTGACGCCAGGGAAGCCGATCTGCACGCCCGCATCGAAGTCCGAATGAGCGACGGCCGCATTCAGACAACCGTTGGCAGAATTTTGCTCTCGGAGATATTGCCCGAGGAAATTCCCTTCTCTGTCATCAACAAGGTCATGAACAAAAAGAGCCTCGCCCAGCTGATCGACGTCTGTTACAGGCAGGCGGGAGTCAAGGCTACGGTCATTCTCGCGGATCGGCTCAAAGACTTGGGATATGAATTCGCCACCCGTTCCGGGATTTCCATTTCGATCAATGACATGGTTATTCCGAGCCGAAAATCCGAGATTCTCGACCAGGCTTTCGATCAGGTAAAAGAGATCGAGCGTCAGTACAATGAAGGTCTTATTACCGAAGGCGAAAAGTACAATAAGGCGGTTGACATCTGGGCGAAAGCGACAGAAGACGTCGCCGCCGAAATGATGAAGGAAATCGGCTCATCAGGCGATGGCCTGACTTCCAGCCAGATAGGAGCTTTCAACCCCATCTTCATGATGGCCGATTCAGGCGCCCGCGGAAGCAAGGATCAAATGCGCCAGCTTGCCGGAATGCGCGGTCTTATGGCCAAGCCATCCGGAGAAATCATTGAGACGCCTATTACCGCCAATTTCCGTGAAGGCCTCACCGTGCTCCAATACTTCATTTCCACGCACGGCGCGCGTAAAGGTCTGGCTGATACGGCCCTCAAGACGGCCAACTCGGGTTATCTCACCAGACGTCTCGTCGACGTCTCACAAGATGTGATCATTGCCGAGCCCGATTGCGGAACCATGGACGGAATCGAGGTGGAAGCCCTGCTGGAAGCCGGCGAAATCATACAACGGCTCGGCGAGCGCATCCTCGGACGCACCGCCCAAGAAGACGTCACGGACCCGGTCACGGCGGAAGTGCTTATTCCCTCCGGTGAAGAGATAGACGAAAAGGGCGTGATAAAGCTTGAAGAAGCCGGCCTTGAACGAGTTACGATCCGTTCGGCCCTCACCTGCAGGAGTCCGCGCGGGATATGCGCCAAGTGCTACGGGCGCGATCTTGCGCAGGGAAAGTTGGCGCAAATTGGAGAAGCCGTCGGCATCATCGCCGCGCAATCCATTGGCGAGCCGGGCACGCAGCTGACCATGCGGACCTTCCACATCGGAGGCACCGCGAGCAAGAGCATCGAAAGAACATCCATCAACAATAGATTTCCCGGCAGCATCCGGTTCTTGAATCTCAACACCGTCAGAAACAGAGAGGGCGAGCTCGTAGCCATGAACCGCAACGGAGAAATCTCTGTTTTGAGCGAAACGGGCCGCGAGCGTGAAAGGTACGTCATCAATTACGGGGCGAAGATCAAGGTTGAAGACGGCCAGAGCGTCGAAACCGATACGCTTCTCGCCGAATGGGACCCTTTCACGATGCCGATCCTCACGGAAGTGGCCGGAGCAACCAAGTTCGGCGATATCGTCGAGGGTCAAACCATGCAGGAGAAGCTCGACCCGGTTACCGGAAAGTCGAGTAAGGTCATTGTGGAATTTCGTGAAGCCGACGTCCGCCCCCGCATCTCCATCAAGGATGAAAAAGGCAAAACCGCCCGCGTCGGCGAAGGCGGCTATGCCCGGTATTTCATGCCGCTCGGCGCCATTATGATGGTAAATGAGGGCGAACAGGTCTACCCCGGCGATGTTCTGGCGAGAATCCCGCGCGAAACCACCAAAACCAAGGATATCACAGGCGGTCTGCCGCGCGTCGCCGAGCTCTTCGAAGTGAGGAAGCCGAAGGAGAACGCCGTCATTACCGAAATAGACGGCATCGTGAGCTTCGGCAAGGACACGAAGGGCAAGCGGAAGGTGACCGTTACCCCGGATATCGGAGACCCCAGAGACTACCTGATTCCCAAGGGAAAGCACATCAGCGTTCATGAAGGCGATTATGTGAGGGCTGGCGAACCGCTCATGGATGGCTCTCCCAACCCGCACGACATTCTGACGGTTCTGGGAGAAAAGGAAGTTGCAAAGTATCTTGTCGACGAAGTGCAGCAAGTTTATCGCCTGCAGGGCGTAAAGATCAATGACAAGCACATAGAGGTTATTGTCCGCCAGATGCTCAAGCGGGTCAGGATAACCGATCCCGGAGACTCGGAATTCCTCATGGGCGAGCACATTGAAAAGCCAAGCTTCGAAGAGATAAACGACGCTCTGATAGCCCAGGGTAAAAGGCCTGCCGCAGCCGAGCCTCTCCTTTTGGGAATTACGAAGGCTTCACTGAGCACGCAGAGCTTTATTTCTGCGGCGTCCTTCCAAGAAACGACAAAGGTCTTGACCGACGCGGCTACGGCGGGAAAGGTGGACCATCTTCTGGGATTGAAAGAGAACGTCATCATGGGTCGCCTGATTCCTGCAGGCACAGGCTTGCGCATGTATCGAGAAGTGCGCGAATAACGCAAATAGATGGAAAAGCCCTTGACAAACGCAGATCTGTCCGTTAGATAAAGAGGATTTTCGAGTCAGAGTTTAAGAAATGACTTAACCAGAGACCGTTAGAGAGGGTTTTCCGAGCAAAGCGGAGAAAAAGAGAAATGCCCACAATTAATCAGTTGGTTAGAAAAGGGAGAGAGGAAATCATTAAGAAATCAAGTACTCCTGCTCTCCAAAGCTGCCCTCAGAAAAGAGGGGTATGCGTTCGCGTATATACAACAACGCCCAAGAAGCCCAACTCGGCATTGCGCAAGATCGCTCGCGTTCGACTGACGAACGGCATAGAGGTCACCTCATATATTCCAGGTATCGGGCACAACCTTCAGGAGCACTCGGTTGTTCTTATCCGCGGTGGCCGCGTCAAAGACTTGCCAGGCGTGCGTTATCATATTATCCGTGGCACACTGGACGCTCTGGGAGTCGCCAACCGCAAGCAGGGCCGTTCCAAGTACGGAGCCAAGAGACCTAAATAGCGAACGCTATCTTTGCGGCCATGGCGTTTCCGATAACAGTCATGGCCTCTTTTTTCCTAAATGCTGGAAGTCGAGGAAAGGGATGCCAAGAAGACGAGAAGTTCCAAAACGTGAAATCCTGCCGGATCCAAAATACAACAGTAAATTGGCGGCGAAGTTCATTAACAACGTTATGCGGCGCGGAAAGAAGAGCCTATCAGAGGGTCTCTTTTACGGAGCGCTCGAATTGATTGAACAGCGCAGCAAACAGGATCCCATGGAAGTGTTCCATAAGGCCATGGATAATGTGCGTCCGATCGTCGAGGTGAAATCCCGACGCGTAGGCGGCGCCACTTACCAAGTGCCGGTGGAAGTTCGGCATGAAAGAAGAGATGCGCTGGCCATGAGATGGATAATCGGTTATGCGAATCAGCGCTCGGAAAAGACGATGGTCCAGAGGCTTGCGGGCGAGCTTCAGGACGCCGCTCAAAACAGAGGCGGTTCTGTAAAAAAGCGAGAGGACACCCATAGGATGGCCGAGGCCAACAAGGCGTTCGCCCATTACAGGTGGTAAATCGTCACGGCAGACATTATGCATGCCGACGCGGACTCGATCGCCTTATTGGCGCATCCGCATACAGCAGTTTTGATCCGATCTCGGGCTCAACGATTTCCCGAGGCCAGAGACGCAGCTCCTGGTTGGACTCAAGCGAGATCGGAAGTCGCCCAAAGGCTTTGGCGGATACATAGCGGTTCTGGTTGCGGTTTTTATGGATATCGGCAAGGAGGAATGAACAATGGCGAAGAAGAAGTTTGAGCGGACGAAGCCGCATGTGAATGTAGGGACGATCGGTCACATCGACCATGGCAAGACCACGCTTACGGCGGCAATCACAAAGCAGCTCTCCAAGAAGGGCAACGCGCAGTTCGTGCCCTTCGACCAGATCGACAAGGCTCCTGAGGAAAGGGAGAGAGGAATCACGATTGCAACGGCTCACGTGGAATACGAAACGGAGCGCAGGCACTACGCCCATGTGGACTGCCCCGGCCATGCGGACTACATAAAGAACATGATCACGGGAGCCGCTCAGATGGACGGAGCGATCCTGGTGGTTGCCGCCGATGACGGCCCCATGCCCCAGACAAGAGAGCATATCCTCCTCGCCCGTCAGGTGGGCGTGCCCTACATAGTGGTGTTCCTCAACAAGGTGGACATGGTCGATGACCCCGAGCTCATCGAGCTCGTGGAGCTCGAGCTCAGGGAGCTGCTCAGCAAGTACGGGTTCCCGGGCGACGATGTGCCCATCATCAAGGGCTCGGCCCTCAAAGCCCTCGAGGCCGATGATGTGGCGAGCCCCGACGCCAAGTGCGTCTTCGAGCTCATGGAGGCCATAGACGCCTATGTTCCCGATCCGGTTCGCGATATCGACAAGCCCTTCCTCATGCCCATCGAAGACGTCTTCTCCATAAGCGGCAGAGGCACGGTTGTGACCGGAAGGGTTGAAAGAGGGCAGGTAAAGGTTGGAGAGGAAGTCGAGATAGTCGGATTCAAGCCCACCTTCAAGACCGTGTGCACGGGCGTTGAAATGTTCCGCAAGGTGCTCGACTCGGGCCAGGCCGGAGACAACGTGGGCGTGCTCTTAAGAGGCACCAAAAGAGACGAGGTCGAGCGCGGGCAGGTAGTGGCCAAGCCCGGCAGCATCACCCCTCACACCAAGTTCAAAGCCGAAGTCTACGTGCTCAAAAAAGAAGAGGGCGGAAGACACACCCCCTTCTTCCCGGGCTACAGACCTCAGTTCTACTTCAGAACCACCGACGTGACCGGCGTTTGCACCCTGCCTGAAGGCGTCGAGATGGTGATGCCCGGAGACAACATCGGAATGGAAGTCGCCCTCATCACCCCCGTGGCCCTTGAGAAAGAGCTTAGATTCGCCATCCGCGAAGGCGGCAGAACCGTAGGCGCCGGCGTCCTTACCGATATCATCGAGTAGTCGAATTAGCTCATCGACCGGGAACATCGTAGCGTGCTCCCGGTCTTAATTATAGGAATGATAAGTTATGATGACGAATCAAAGAATTCGCATCCGCTTGAAGGCATATGATCATAAGCTGCTGGACCAGTCGACAAACGAGATAGTCATGACGGCCAAAAAGACCGGCGCCCGGGTAGCAGGTCCGATACCGCTCCCGACGAAGATCCAGAAATACACCGTTCTCAGGTCCCCTCATGTCGACAAGAAATCGCGCGAACAGTTCGAAATCCGTGTCCACAAGCGCCTGATCGACATACTCGAACCAACTCAGCAAACGGTGGATTCTCTGATGAAGCTCGACCTTTCTGCGGGAGTTGACGTCGAAATTAAGCTCTAGAACTTTAAGCGGCTGGTTTTATTGAAAGAGAGCAGGTCACCATGATAAAGGCAATTATCGGGCGCAAACTTGAAATGACCCAGATTTTCGCGGAGGACGGCAGCGCGGTCCCCATTACCGTCGTAGAAGCCGGTCCCTGCACCGTAACACAGATCAAGACCCCTGAAAGGGATGGATATTCCGCTGTACAGATCGGCTTTGGAACATCCAAGGCAAAGAATGTCACTAAGCCGCTCAAGGGCCATTTTGACAAGGTGGGGCAGGGATACTTCAGGGTGCTCCGCGAGGTGCGAGTGGAAGAAGCTACCGATTACGAAATGGGACAGCAGTTTGCAGCTGACATTTTCGAAATCGGCGAGCGGGTGGATGTTATCGCCAAGACAAAGGGAAAAGGATTCGCGGGCACGATCAAGCGATGGGGCTTCCAGCGCGGTCCTTCCGCTCACGGCTCGAAGAACATTCGAGAGCCTGGCTCGACAGGAAACGCGACATACCCGGGCCGGGTCATCAAGGGCAAGAAGATGGCGGGCCAGAAGGGCAACAAGCGCGTGACCGTCATGAATCTAAGGATCGTGGACGTGCGTCCCGAGGAAAACTTGATCCTCGTCAAAGGCGCCATTCCAGGGGCTAAGAACGGCACGTTGTTCATTCGGAAAACGAATCGGGGGAAATAGCGTCACTATTCTCCGGCCTTCTGCCTTGGGCATTGCTCCACCATGTAGAATTTTATATTTCATTGTTGCGGGTTGCGAGTTACGGACTGTCTGATCTTGGCCAATTCAGCCCGTAACCCGAAACCCGCAACTTGTGACTTGAGGATCACCATGCCAACTGTAGATATATACAGTATCAATCGAGACGTCGTTGGACAGCAGGAATTGAGGGACGACATTTTCGCCGTACCCGTTAAAACCAGCGTTCTGCACGAGGTTGTCTTGTACCAGCTAGCAAAGCGCCGGGCGGGCACCGTCAAAACGAAGGGAAGAAGCGATGTTCGCGGCGGCGGAAAAAAGCCATGGCGTCAAAAGGGAACGGGGCGCGCTCGCGCCGGCACCAGCCGCTCCCCGATCTGGAGAGGCGGCGGCGTGATACACGGGCCGCAGCCGCGCACCTATGAAATGAGAGTGCCTAAAAAGGTCCGAAAGCTCGCACTCAGGATGGCGCTAAGTCAAAAGCTCATAGACCAGGAAATGACTGTGCTGGACGGCATCAAGCTCGAGCAGATCAAAACGAAAGAGTTCGCTACGATTCTCAACCGCTTCGAGCTCAAGAAGACTCTGTTGGTCATTCCTCAGCAGGATGAGATTGTGGAGAAATCGGCCCGCAATATACCGGACGTGAAAGTCCTTCGCAGCGAAGGGCTAAATGTCTACGATGTTCTCAATTATCATCACCTGCTTCTGACCACCGAGACGATCGGGAAATTAGAGGAGGCCCTTGGATCATGAACGGCAAAACTTACCAAATCCTGAAGCGGCCCCTAATTACCGAGAAGAGCAACACGGAAAAAGAGCTCAACAACAAGCTCTTTTTCGAAGTTGACCGTCGAGCCAACAAGATCGAAATTAAAGAAGCCGTTGAGCTCATGTTCAAAGTGGACGTTCAAAGCGTCTCGACCTTGATCGTGAGCGGAAAGAAAAAACGCGTTGGCAAACATTTCACCACTCGTCCCGACTGGAAGAAGGCGATCGTAACGATCAAGCCCGGTCAGCGCGTTGAATTCTTTGAAGGCGCGTAGTGTAGGAAAGGGAATCCATGGGCATAAAGAAGGTCAATCCAACATCTGCGGGCCGTCGGTTCCAGACGTACTCGACTTTCGAGGAAATCACCCGCACCGAGCCCGAAAAAAGCTTGCTGGAGCCGCTGAAGAAGTCAGGCGGCCGAAACAGCTACGGACGAGTAACGGCATGGCACAGAGGCGGTGGGCACAAACGAAGATATCGTCTCATTGATTTCAAAAGAGACAAAGAAAATATACCCGCTACAGTGGCAAGCATCGAATACGATCCGAATCGTTCCGCGAATATAGCGCTGCTTCACTACGTGGATGGCGAAAAACGCTACATTCTCGCGCCCGTAGGCGTTTCGGTAGGGGATAGGCTGATAGCCAGCGCGGATGCTGACATCAAACCGGGCAATTGTCTTCGTCTAGCCAACATCCCCCTTGGCACCGTCGTCCACAACGTGGAAATGAGACCGGGCAAAGGCGGTCAACTCGCCAGATCCGCGGGCTCCGGGACGCAGCTGATCGCCAAGGAAGGCAAGTACGCCATCTTACGTCTACCCTCGAGCGAGATGCGCATGGTTCCCCTCCAATGCAAGGCCACGGTGGGACAGGTCGGCAACATCGAGCACGAGAACCTCTCATACGGTAAAGCAGGTAGAACCCGCTGGATGGGAAAGCGACCTCACGTTCGAGGAGTCGCAATGAACCCTGTCGACCACCCAATGGGCGGCGGCGAAGGCAGGAGCTCGGGCGGACGTCATCCCTGCACTCCATGGGGCGTCCCAACCAAGGGCTATCGCACCCGTAAGCCGAAGCAGAGCGATAAATTCATTGTTCATCGTCGTAAGTAAGACGCACCAGCTTTTTAGAAGGAGACCAAGGTGCCTCGATCTCTCAAAAAGGGACCGTTCGTTGATTACCATCTTATGGAAAAGGTGACCAGGGCCAGAGACACTGGCGACAGAAAAGTTCTCAAAACATGGTCTCGCAGATCCACGATCGTGCCGGAATTTGTGGGCCTCACCCTGGCCGTGCACAATGGCAAAAAGTTCATTCCGGTATTCATCACCGAGAACATGGTGGGCCATAAGCTTGGAGAATTCTCTCCTACAAGAACCTTTTACGGTCATGCAGGGGACAAGAAATCCAAGGTGAAAGGGAAGAAATAATGGAAGTGAGAGCCATTTCCAAATACTTGCGGGTTTCGCCCACTAAGGCTCGGCTGGTTGCGGATCTGATTCGTGGAAAGCAAGTTGATGAAGCTCTGACCATTCTTAAATTCACAACCAAAAAGAGCGGTCGCTTCATCAATAAGACCTTGCGCTCGGCCGTAGCAAATGCCGAGAACAGCAAAGAAGTTGATGTAGACAATCTTTTCGTGAAGACCATCTTGGTGGATGAAGGGCCACGCCTCAAACGCTGGCGGCCACGAGCCATGGGTCGCGCAACCCGAATCCTCAAGAGGTCGAGTCACATAACCGTCGTATTGGCCGAGAAATAGAAAATTTGAGGTCTGGCTTTTCGGACCCGCGTCGATTTGTGGAGGTGAAGTTTGGGACAGAAGGTACATCCTACCGGTTTCCGACTGGGTGTCATCAAGACTTGGGACTCTAAATGGTTCGCCACTAAGGATTACCCAAAGCTGGTATTTGAAGATCGCACCATCAGGGATTATCTTAAGGGGCGTCTTTACCATGCCGGCATTGCCAAGGTTGAAATAGAGAGAGCGGCGAATAAGGTTAAGATTCGCATTTTTACAGCTCGCCCCGGCATCGTCATTGGAAAGAAGGGCTCCGAGATTGAAGCCTTGAGACAGGATCTCGAGAAGAAATTCAAACGCGAAATCCTCATAGACATCCAGGAAGTTCGCCGCCCCGAGCTCGACGCCACATTGGTTGGCGAAAATATTTCCCTGCAGCTTGTAAGACGAGTGGCTTTCCGCCGCGCAATGAAGCGCGCAGTCGGCGCCGCGCTCAAGTTTGGCGCCAAGGGCGTCCGCGTGGCATGCGCCGGCCGCCTTGGCGGAGCAGAAATGGCCAGGAGGGAATGGTATCGGGAGGGGCGCGTCCCACTTCACACTCTTAGAGCGGATATCGATTACGGCACTGCCCTCGCCAAGACGACTTACGGCATTATCGGCGTCAAGTGCTGGATCTTCAAGGGCGAGGTACTGCCCTGATAGCGCCGCAGGCGTAAGGCTCTTGTAACCGGCACTTGGCTGATGGCTGACAGCTGATAGGGGTTCCGCCCTTAGCTCGCCGAATGCTGCCGGATCATGACCGAAGCATTTTGCGGTTGCTGGAATCCGTTCTATCAGCTATGAGCCATGAGCCAGAGGCCATGGGTCCTGAGCCTAGTGTACAGGAGAAGATCAAATGTTAGCTCCAAAACGAGTAAAGCACAGAAAACAACAGAAGGGGCGCATGCGTGGAGCCGCGTACCGCGGAAGCGATATTAGCTTCGGAGACTTCGGTCTCAAGGCTCTTGAATGCGGACGCCTTACTTCGAGGCAAATAGAAGCTGCGCGCGTCGCCATCACCCGTCATGTAAAGCGCGGAGGGCAGGTCTGGATCAGATTCTTCCCCGATACTCCTTATACGAAGAAGCCCGCGGAAACTCGTATGGGAAAAGGTAAAGGAGCTCCGGAAGGCTGGGTTTCCATTGTCAAGCCCGGACGCGTCTTGTACGAAATCAAGGGAGTCTCCGAGGAAGTTGCTCGCCAAGCGCTTCTTCTCGCTTCCCAAAAGCTCCCCATCGCAACGCGCTTTGTCTCTAGACAGGATGTATTATGAAAGTCAGCTCATTACGCGACATGACTAAAGACGAGTTGCAGCACAAGCTCAAGGAGCTTCGAGAGGCGCTGTTCAATTTGAAGTTTCAGCAGGCCACGGGGCAACTCGAAAACACTGCGCAACTTAAGAAAACACGCAAAAGCATCGCACAGACCTTAACGGTTTTGAGTGAGATGGACCGTAAGTCTGCGGCATGAGGTTGAGGCAATGGAAGAGAATAAATCCAGTCGTAAGACTCGCGTCGGAACGGTAGTCAGCAACAAAATGGACAAGACGGTCGTCGTTTCTGTTGAGCGCCTTATCCATCACCACCAATATCGAAAATTCGTCCGCCGACGCAATAAGTTCAAGGCGCATGACGCTCAGAACGCTTGCCAAATTGGCGATCGCGTCCTCATTGAAGAAAGCCGCCCCCTCAGCAAAGACAAACGCTGGGTGGTGGTCGAGGTTATTGAGAAGACTGCCGTTTGACAACCGGTTTTCATTCTCAGTTTTGCGCCTGCCGACGTACGGCAGAAGCGATACAATTATGGAGTAAGCCATGATTCAAGCGGAAACCCAGCTCAACGCCGCGGATAATTCCGGAGCCAAGCGTCTATACTGCATCAAGGTTCTCGGAGGAACGCGCAAGAGATATGCTTCCCTCGGAGACATCATCGTTGTTTCCGTCAAGGAAGCCATTCCGAATGCGAAGGTTAAAAAAGGCGATGTTCTCAAAGCCGTAGTCGTTCGCACCAAAAAGGAGGTGCGCCGCGTCGACGGCTCCTACATCAAATTCGATGACAATTCGGCCGTGCTCATCAACGCGGCCAGAGAACCCATTGGAACTCGTATCTTCGGACCAGTTGCCAGGGAGTTGCGAGCAAAACAATTCATGAAAATCATTTCGTTGGCTCCCGAGGTGCTTTAACGGGACAAGGGGCTTGTTCAATGGAAGCCGTAAAAAAGTTTAAAATTAAAAAAAATGATGTGGTAATGGTAATTGCCGGGAAGGATAAGGGCAAGACCGGAAAGGTCATGCGCATTATCCCCAAAAGCGAGAGGGCCATTGTGGAAAAGATCAACATGGTCAAGCGCCACATGAAGCCCAATCAGCAAAACCGTCAAGGTGGGATCCTCGAAAAGGAATCGCCCATCTCTATTTCTAACTTAATGCTCGTATGTTCTAAATGTACTGACCCGACCAGAGTGGGCTATAAGAAGCTCGAGGATGATCGCAAGGTGCGCTTCTGCAAGAAGTGCAACGAAGTGATCGACTAAGGACGTCCGCTCATAGAGGCTCGGGATTGGAGGCGGTTCATGGCGCGATTAAAGGAATTGTACCACAAAGAGGTGGCTCCCAAGCTCAAAGAGCAGTTCAACTACAAAAGTTCCATGCAGATTCCCAGAATGGCCAAGATCGTTCTGAATATGGGACTGGGTGAAGCGATTCAAAACATCAAGATTCTTGATTCCGCAACTGCGGAATTGACGCAGATAAGCGGCCAAAAGCCCGTCATCACGCGCGCTCGTCAGAGCATCGCCGCTTTTAAGCTGCGCAAAGGCATGCCAATCGGCTGTATGGTTACGTTGCGCGGCGATCGCATGTACGAATTTTACGATAAGCTGGTCAATGTTGCGCTTCCCCGCGTTCGAGACTTCCGCGGCGTATCTTCAAAGGCGCTCGATGGTAGGGGCAATTACACCCTCGGCGTCAAAGAACAGATTATCTTTCCCGAGATCGATTATGATAAAATCGACAAGATCAAGGGGATGAACATCACTATCGTCACCACTGCTAAAACGGATGAGGAAGCGCGCACCCTTCTCGCTCTTATGGGCATGCCGTTCAAGCATTGATTTAAAGGAGTCAGCTTTGGCCAAGAAATCAATTATTACAAAATCTCAACGTCCGCAGAAGTTCAAAGTCAGGGCCTATAACAGGTGCCCTATTTGCGGCCGACCAAGAGCGTTCATTCGCAAATTCGGGATCTGCCGTATTTGTTTTCGCAACATGGCTCTTAATGCCGAGCTTCCCGGCGTGATCAAATCGAGCTGGTAGCAACGGGGAATAACAAGGAGCAGTTTTATATGGCCGTAACAGATCCAATAGCAGATCTTCTTACTCGCATACGAAACGGGCAAAAAGCTCGGTTCGACAAAGTCGATGTTCCCTCCTCCAAAATGAAGGTCAATATCGCGCGCATTTTGAAGGACGAGGGATATATAAAGAATTTCAAGTTGATTCGTGACAATAAGCAAGGCGTCCTACGAGTCCAGCTCAAGTACGCAACCGCTCGAGAAGCCGCGATTGTGGGCTTGAAGCGAATCAGCAAGCCCGGATGCAGGATTTATGTTGGGCACGAGGACATTCCGAAAGTGATGAACGGTCTTGGTGTTGTCATCTTGTCCACATCCAAAGGGATCATGACTGACCGTCAGGCTAGAAGCGCAGGTATTGGCGGCGAGCTGCTGTGCTCTGTCTGGTAGGATTTTTAGTAGTTGACGATCGCGGGATTCTCACCGGCGCCTGGCCCTGGACCCGAAATCCTCAACTCGATCTGTAAGGAGTTGGAAAATGTCGCGAGTGGGAAAACTTCCCATCAACATACCTAGTGGCGTCAGTATCGCTATCGATGATCGAGTCGTTACGGTTAAGGGACCGAAAGGCGTTCTTTCCCATACGGTTCCTTCGCTTGTCGATATTTCTGCTGACCAGAGCACAATCAGTATTCTTCGAAAAGATAATTCCAATCCCGCCCGCGCGCTGCACGGCCTGACCCGCGCGTTGGTAAGCAACATGGTCGTCGGCGTCAGCCAGGGATTTTCGAAAGGCATGGAAATTCAGGGTACTGGCTATAGAGCGGAAGTGCAAGGCAACATACTGACCCTAAATCTCGGGTATTCACATCCGATTCAATTCGTTCTTCCCGAAGGAATTGCTGCGACCGTTGAAAGGCAAACCATCATTCGTCTCGAAGGCATAAATAAGGAGCTTCTCGGGCAAACGGCAGCAAAGATCCGAGCGCTTAGGCCTGCTGAGCCGTACAAAGGCAAGGGAATTCGTTACACCGGCGAATACATACACAGAAAAGCTGGCAAAGCCGGTTCAAAGAAGTAGCATAACAGGGGAAAAAAGATGGCGACTACTATTATTGCGCGTGAAGAGGCAAGGCTTAAGCGTAAGAGAAGCATCCGCAAGAAGGTGCACGGCACCAGCGAACGCCCTCGGCTGTCTGTCTTCCGGAGCGACAAGCATATTTATGCACAGATTATTGATGACGCTCTCGGCGCAACGCTGGTGGCAGCGTCGACGCTGTCTCCTGACTACAAGCAAATGGAGCCCTCCAAGGGAAAGCTCGAAGCAGCAAAACGCATCGGAGAGCTTGTTGCGCGCAAGGCGCTTGAAGGCGGCATCACCAAAGTTGTCTTCGATCGTAATGGCTTTATTTACCACGGCCGCATCAAAGCCCTCGCAGATGCCGCAAGGCAGGCAGGGCTCGATTTCTAGCGGAATCCAAAATTTTTACATGGAGGCATGCAATTGCTAAACGTTGAATCAAGCCAGCTTCAGCTCATCGATAAGGTGGTTCACATCAGCCGCGTGGCCAAGGTCGTCAAAGGCGGGCGGCGCTTTTCGTTCAGCGCTATTGTCGTCGTCGGCGACGGAAAAGGCAAAGTAGGCTTCAGCCTCGGCAAAGCGAACGAAGTCCCCGAAGCCATTCGCAAGGGGTTGGAATCCGCCAAAAGAGGGATGTTTGAGGTGCCTTTAGTTGACGGCACCATCCCGCACGAGATTCTCGGCCATTTTGGCGCCTCCTCGGTTGTCTTGAAGCCGGCATCCCCCGGAACCGGCGTCATCGCAGGCGGGGCTGTCCGGGCCATTATGGAAGCAGCCGGAATCTCCAACATTCTCTCAAAATGCATAGGATCCAGGAATCCCCACAATGTGGTCAAGGCGACATTGCAGGGATTGCGGAATCTTCGAAGCGCCGACCGCGTTGCAAAGACGCGCGGTAAGGATCTTCAGGAGATCAAATCTTAGTAGAGCCAGTGTAAGTGGTTAGTCTCAGTGTGAGTGTGAACGGACTTCACTGGCTCGTGAGCTTCACGGTTATGCTCATACTGACGCTAACCACTCACAGGATGAAAAGGACACGACATGACTACCAGCAATGCGAAGCCAATACAGGTAAAGCTTGTTCGCAGCCCCATCGGGCGACCTGAAAAGCATCGTAAGGTTCTAAAAGCTCTTGGCCTCACACGCCTTAATAAGGCCGTTGATCTATATGCATCGCCTCAGATTTTGGGGGCTATCCGCAAAGTGATTCATCTTGTTCAAGTTAGTGAGCGTTAACAACATCTTTATCCAAGAATGGGCTCCTGAATATGAGATTATCTGATCTGGCTCCGGCGCCCGGAGCAAAAACCAGTAAGAAGAGAGTGGGACGCGGGTCCGGTTCCGGCCTCGGCAAAACAGCCGCGCGGGGATCCAAGGGGCAGAAAGCGCGATCAGGCGGCGGAACGCCTCCGTGGTTCGAAGGTGGACAGATGCCTCTGCAGCGGCGTATTCCGAAGCGTGGATTCACCAATCCATTCAAGAAGATCTATGCTACTGTCAACTTAGACGATCTTCAGCGTTTTTCGGGCCTTACCGAGATACGGCTTGAGAACTTTAAAGAGGCTGGATTTTTGAAGAAATCGTGCGACGGGATCAAGCTTCTCGCTTCCGGCGAGATTACTTCTCCCCTCACCATCCATGTGCATAAGGCCAGCGCTGCTGCGATAAGTAAGGTCGAAGCCGCCGGAGGTAGGATTGAGATCATCTCACCGCCAAAGAGGAAATAAAGAGTGCTCTCCGGTTTTCAAAACATAGGCAAAATTCCTGAGCTTAAACGCCGTATCCTGAATACGCTGCTCTTGATCGCCGTTTACCGCATTGGCGCGCACATTCCGACGCCGGGAATCAATTCTGAGGCATTATCGGCTTTCTTTAAGGCCGCGCAGGGCACTCTGCTTGGGCTTTTCGATATGTTTTCCGGCGGCGCAATGAGTCAGCTCTCGGTTTTTGCTCTCGGCATAATGCCCTACATCAGCGCGTCCATCATTTTGCAGTTGTTGACGGTTGTCATTCCGACCCTCGAGAGGCTGAGCAAGGAAGGCGAAGCCGGTCGCAAGAAGATAACCCAATACACTCGTTATGGAACAGTTGTCCTCAGCACTATTCAGGGCTTCGGCATCGCCTTCGGCCTGGAAGGCATGACAGGACCCGGCGGCGAGATGGTTGTGCTCGATCCAGGATGGCCCTTCCGCATCATTACGGTCATAACCCTCACAGCAGGGACAGCGCTCATCATGTGGATCGGCGAGCAGATTACGGAGCGAGGTATAGGCAACGGCATCTCGCTTATAATCTTCGCAGGTATCGTCGCCGGGATTCCTAATGCGGTGGGGAACACCTTCAGGTTGGTTAACACTGGAGAAATGAGCATTTTCATTGCTCTTTCCATTCTTCTGATGATGGTGGTTGTCGTCGGCGCCATCATATTCATGGAGCGTGGACAACGACGCATTCAGGTCCAGTACGCAAAGAGGGTAGTCGGCAGGCGCGTTTATGGAGGCCAAAACACACATATTCCTTTGAAGCTCAATACTTCTGGGGTTATTCCGCCTATTTTCGCGTCATCTATCATTATGTTCCCTGCAACCGTGGCCAATTTCATCCACGTGCCCTGGGTGCAAAGCATTGCGGCCGCTTTGATGCCCGGCCATTGGGCATACTCGGTTCTGTATGTAGGCTTCATTATCTTTTTCTGCTATTTCTACACCGCCATTGTGTTCAATCCCGTGGATGTCGCCGACAACATGAAAAAGTATGGCGGCTTTATCCCGGGCATTCGTCCTGGGAGACCTACCGCGGAATACATAGACAAGGTTCTCAGCAGAATTACCTTGGGGGGGGCCGTTTATGTCTCCGCCGTCTGTGTTCTGCCCACTATACTAATTGGAAGATTCAATGTTCCTTTCTACTTTGGCGGAACTGCTCTGCTGATCGTTATTGGCGTTGCGATGGATACCCTTTCTCAGATCGAGGCCCATCTTTTGTCACGCCATTATGAGGGATTTCTCAAGAAGGGACGCATTCGAGGCCGGCGATAACCCGTTTTCCGGAATTATTGTCTGCCCTGCCTGCTTATAGGTACGTGTGCGCCATGACTGTCTGATGGAAGAAACACCAAAAGTCTCTTTACAACAAAGGGGAGGAAGGATTCATGAACATTATTCTGTTGGGTCCGCCGGGAGCTGGTAAAGGAACACAGGCTAAACGCTTGATCGACAAATACAGCATTCCACAGATTTCCACCGGAGACATGCTCCGAGCTGCTCTGAAGGAAGGCACGCCCTTGGGTCTCGAAGCCAAGAAGTACATGGATCAAGGCGCCTTGGTTCCCGATCAAGTTGTAATTGGGCTCGTTAAAGAGCGCATACAGAAGCCTGACTGCGCAAAAGGTTATATGCTTGATGGGTTTCCGCGGAATGTCAGCCAGGCTGAAGCGCTCGACAATATGCTCGGCGAGCTCAGCCAGAAGATCGATCATGTCGTTTCCATTGAAGTCCCGAGCGAAGAGCTCATGGGGCGGCTCACTGGCCGTCGCACTTGTAAGGCTTGTGGCGCTGGATTCCATGTGATGTTCGATCCTCCTAAGAAGGAGGGTGTTTGCGATAAATGCGGTGGAGAGCTGTATCAGCGCGATGACGACAATGAGGCGACTGTCGGCTCTCGTCTCAAGGTCTATGACGGGCAGACTAAGCCGTTGATCGATCATTATGAAAAGCAGAGCAAGCTCCGCCATGTTAACGGCGTTGGAGATATGAACGATATCTTTGGCAGGATAACATCCATTTTAGGATAGAGGTTTCATCCATTGATCATTTTAAGATCTCAGCGTGAAATTGAAAAAATACGCAAGGCATCCAAGATTGTTGCTGAGATTCTCGAGCGTCTCAAAGAGCACATCCGCCCGGGCATCACCACTTGGGAGCTGGATGTGCTCAGCGAGGAAATGGCGACGAAGCACAATGCCATCCCTGCCTTCAAGGGTTACCATGGGTTTCCCTTTACGCTTTGCACGTCCATTAACGAAGAGGTTGTTCACGGGATGCCATCCAAAGATAGAGCGCTGAACGAGGGGGACATTATCAGTCTCGATTTTGGCGTTTCAGTCGATGGATATTATGGAGACTCGGCGATCACCGTACCGGTTGGCAATGCCGCCCCGGAGGCTGTTAGGCTGTGCGCTACTGCCCAAGAATCTTTGTACAGAGGCATTCGCCAGGCAGTTGTGGGCAACAGGCTTTCCGACATCTCTCACGCTATTCAAGCCTATGTCGAAGAGAATGGGTTTTCTGTTGTTAGAGAGTTTGTCGGTCATGGAATTGGCCAACATCTCCACGAGAGCCCCCAGATCCCCAACTACGGTCCTCCCGGCAAAGGCGTCAAGCTCAAGCCCGGGATGGTATTCGCCATTGAGCCCATGATTAACGCTGGTCGGTATGAAATTGAGATTCTCTCCGACAAATGGACTGCGGTCACTATTGATCGAAAGCTATCCGCTCATTTCGAGCATACTATTGCGGTTACTCAGAACGGACCTGAGATACTGACCAAGCACTAAAATTTTCTTTACACATTGCGAATAATGGAATATTATAATTTGTTTCATGTGTTACTTCGCAACCTAAGGAGATACGTAGAACATGGCTAAAGAGGACGCTATAGAGGTTGAAGGCACCGTCGTAGAAACCCTCCCGAACGCCATGTTTCGTGTGGAGTTGCCCAACGGCCATAGGATTCTGGCTCATATTTCCGGCAAGATGAGAATGCATTTCATCCGCATACTACCCGGAGACAAAGTCACTGTCGAGCTTTCGCCGTACGACCTGAGCCGTGGCCGCATCACATACAGGTCCAAGTCCTGAAGACTTTGCTGGCTATATTTATGAGAAAGGGAAAACGGCATGAAAGTGCGAGCATCGGTTAAGCGCATCTGTCGAAAATGCAAGATTATCAGGCGACACGGCTGTGTCCGTGTCATTTGTGAGAATCCCAGACACAAACAGAGACAAGGCTAATCGGAGGAACGGGCATTGGCACGCATTGCAGGTATTGATCTTCCAAAGAATAAGCGGATCGAGATCGGTCTAACGTATATCTATGGCATCGGACGCGCAACTGCGCAGAAGATTCTCGAAGAGGGCGGAATCGATCGCAATATCAAGACAGATGACCTGACCGAGGTCCAGGTCAACACGATCAGGCAGGTCATCGACTCCCACTACAAAGTAGAAGGCGATCTTCGCACCGAAATTTCGATGAACATCAAGCGTCTGATGGATCTCGGGTGTTATCGCGGATTAAGGCATAGGCGAGGCTTGCCCGTTCACGGCCAACGTACGCACACAAATGCTCGCACGCGCAAGGGACCAAGAAGATCCGTAATGGGTAAACGCAAAAAGGCATAGCATGGAGGAATCATGGCTAGGGATAAAGCGGCCTCGCGTAAGAAGAAAGAACGAAAGAACATTCTGAACGGCATTGCCCACATCCGCTCAACGTTCAACAACACGATTGTTACAATTACTGATACCAGCGGTAATGCGTTGTCCTGGGCCACAGCCGGTAGTCAGGGCTTCAAAGGTTCCCGAAAAAGCACGCCTTTTGCGGCTCAGATTGCTGCCGAAATCGCCGGCAAAAGAGCTATGGAGCATGGTGTTCAGAACCTTGAAGTCTATGTCAAAGGCCCCGGCAGCGGGCGTGAAGCTGCTTTGCGCGCTCTCCAGGCGTCTGGGTTCAATATTACTCTCATCAAAGACGTTACTCCTATTCCTCATAATGGGTGTCGTCCGCCGAAGCGCCGTCGCGTATAACTAATTTGCCGCTCTTGGAGCGCATGAATATCTCTCGCTCCATATACTTCTCGGGCGCTCTCTTTTCATGCGCCTTGCGCGTAAGTTCTTGTTCATGAAATCGACATTAAGGAGGAAATCACCTTGGCTCGATATACTGGTTTTAACTGTCGGATTTGCCGGCGAGAAACCATGAAGCTCTACCTCAAGGGCGATCGTTGTTTTTCTGATAAATGCGCCGTGGAGCGCCGCAACTATCCCCCGGGTCAGCACGGGCAATCCCGCGGCAAGTTTTCCGACTATGGCCTTCAGCTGCGCGAGAAGCAGAAGATCAAACGCATGTACGGCCTCGTCGAAAAGCAATTTAAGGCCTATTTCAAGATTGCCGATCGGCAGAAGGGCGTTACCGGCACTAATTTTCTCATTCTTCTCGAGCGCCGTTTGGATAATACGGTTTACCGCTTGGGTTTTGCCAACTCCCGCGATCAGGCGCGACAGCTCGTGCGTCACAATCACTTTCTTGTAAATGGGAAGAAAGTCAACATTCCTTCCTTCCTGCTGCGACCAGGAGATCAGATTTCTGTTGCTGAGGGCAGCCGCCAACTGACCGCAATCAACGACGCCATGGAAGCTATGCCGCGGCGCGGGCTTCCATCCTGGCTGGATGTCGACAAGGCCGCTTACCAGGGGTCGTTCAAAAATTACCCTGCCCGCGAAGAGATGAATCTCCCTGTGCAGGAACATCTTATAGTTGAATTCTACTCTAAATAGGAGAAGTACTTTCCCTCACATATCTTTCCGGTTTGGGTGCCTGATTGGCAGCGCACTCTCTCCGGATTTTGTTATTTCCCTCCCTGGAGAGGTTAATCCTGTTGGGAATATACTTTCTTATGAGGAATAAACATGCAAAGGAATTGGCGCGAACTAATCAAACCCAAGCGCTTGGAAAGTGACACCAAAGGTCGCCCCGACACCTACGGAAAATTCGAATGTGAGCCGTTGGAGCGGGGATTTGGGATTACCTTGGGTAACGCCCTGCGCCGCATCCTCCTGTCATCGCTTCAAGGCGCAGCAATTACCAGCGTAAAGGTCGATGGCGTTCTTCACGAGTTCTCCACTATCCCTGGCGTTTTGGAGGATGTTACTGACATTATACTGAATTTAAAAGAAGTTCGCTTCAAGATGAGTTCTGAAGCTCCCAGGCTGTTGGTCATTGAAAAAGATGGCGAGGGAGAGGTTGTCGCAGGGGATATACGCACGGATGTATACGTTGACGTTCTCAATCCCAGTCGCCATATTTGCACTCTGGCCAAGGACGCCAAACTTCGTATGGAGCTTAGCCTTAGGCAAGGGAAGGGTTATGTGCCTGCGGACCGCAATGCCGATGAAAACCAGCCTATCGGGACCATACCCATAGACGCCATATTCTCACCGGTGCGTAAAGTGAGCTATGTTGTCACCCAGGCTCGCGTTGGCCAGATCACCGATTATGACAAGCTCACCATGGAAATATGGACGGACGGCAGCGTCAAGCCCGATGATGCTCTCGCTTACGCCGCCAAGATTTTAAAAGACCAGCTCTCCATCTTCATCAACTTCGAGGAGGAGGTCGAAACGAGCGAAGAAGACATCCGCATTGAGCCCGACTACAACGAGAACCTCTTTCGCAGTGTCGACGAGCTCGAGCTTTCTGTTCGTTCAGCCAATTGCCTTAAGAATGCTGACATTAAGTTCATTGGGGAGCTCGTTCAGAAGACTGAAGCGGAAATGCTCAAGACAAAGAACTTCGGACGCAAATCGCTGAACGAAATCAAAGAAATTCTTTCTGAAATGGGATTAGCCCTTGGTATGAAGTTAGACAATTTTCCAAGTCGCGAGCAGATCGAGGACAGAAGAAAGGAACAGGAATAGCCATGCGTCATGGAGTTGCAGGCAGGAAGCTGAATCGGATGACTAGTCACAGACTAGCCATGTTTAGAAATATGGCCACTTCATTGCTCAATCATGAAAAGATATACACCACTTTGCCGAAAGCTAAAGAGATTCGTAAATGGACCGAATGGATGGTGACTCTTGGCAAGCGTGGCGACCTGCACGCTAGACGCCAAGCCCTCGCTTTCATACGAGAAAAAGATGTAGTCCACAAACTGTTTACCGAGATTGGTCCCCGGTATCAAAATCGTGCAGGCGGCTATACCCGAATCGTTAAGGTGGGCTTCCGCCGCGGCGATGCCGCCCCAATGTGCCTGATTGAACTCGTCGCCGATTCATCCGCCAAAAAGCAGAAGGTCACCCCTAAAGCTTCGGCCCCCAGTAACGAGCCGGTCTCTGCAGAGGCGTCTACTTCTCAGCAAACTCCCAAAGCTGACACGACCGAGTAGCTGAAACTTCAATTTGACGCCAGGTGAAGGTTTAGAATCGAAAAGCCTCAACATGCCGCGATATACGGCATGTTGAGGCTTCGCAAGCATAAAACCAATCTTACCGCTTTTGAAGGCATTCAATGCGGCGCGCTGAAAGATCCACCGCTTTGAAGGGTTCGAATTGGCGCAAGCGATGTCACTCCTAGCCGTCCACCCTGACCCGGACAGAAATGAGGCTTCGCTCTTACACGGCGCAAAGCCGTTCAATCCAGATTAAGACGAAGCTTCTTCCTCCTTCTGATAGTTATGTGCGCAGTCTCTACAAGTGAAGCCGCTCCACATTCCTTTTGCGGCCTTATCCAGACAAGCATCATAATAACCACACGCAAAGTTTCGCACACCTTTGCCCTCTTTACACATGCTCGGGTTTGGGCCGTTTCTTCCACCCTTTTCAGGCTGCGCAGACTGCCCACGACAAACCCTTTCTTTTGGCATATCAACAATCTCCTTACTCAAAAATCCCCGAGAGGCCTTCCTCTCTCAGCGCTCAATGAAGCCAGAGAGACAACAATCACCAACTAAGGCGCTCTATGAAAGTGCTACCACGCATCACGATTCAACACTCCATGGCAGCCCAGTTATGCCTGTAGGCAAAGCCCCTTACCAAAAGCTCCGAAACACCCTCCCCTTCCTTTGTTTCCACTATTATACAATACTGAAGCAATATTAAACATTCCTCCCATAAAATCAAAGTAAGCGCTATTTTTCCCGCCGAAATGCGCCAGCTCAATCGTAATAGACAGTCTATAAACGCAACAACGCGTTGAAAACCCTCCTGCCCTACGTTTATACTACAATGAACAATTTCAAGGAAAGAAGAAGATAGTGAATTGCAGATCGAGAGGGCATGGCTTGAGCACACACACGAAGCGAGCGGCATCCATCTTTTCGATGGCCGTCGCCGCTATAGTATTTGCGTTTGCGGCCGTTAAGATGCTTCAAAAGCAGGACCCGTTTTACACCTGGTTCTATTGTTTCGCCTGGTGGAGCTTCATTCTATTCGGACAATCTCTTTTGTATTTTCGCTTTGGCGAGTCCACTCTCTTTTGCAGACCGAAAGATCTCTTTTTGTGGCTGCCATTATCTATCACAATATGGCTCATATTCGAAGCCTTCAATTTTCGACTCAATAATTGGAGTTACATCAATGTTCCTTCATCAAAAGGGGTTCGCTGGGGAGGGTATGCATTGTCGTTCGCAACTGTACTTCCCGGTATTTTCACGATGAAGTCGCTCTTGGAGCTTTCGCTTTCTACGGGCAAAGTCCGGCGCTCTCCCTCCACTCCCTCTTACCGCTTCGGTTTCATTCTTATTCCCATTGGCGTCGTCTCCCTGCTTCTGCCAATCTTATGGCCCGCATATTTCTTTCCTCTTGTCTGGATCGGCTTCATATTTCTTCTCGATCCTCTGAACTTGTTGCTCGGCGGCAGATCTCTTCTCTCGGAGGCGCGTCACGGCTCTTATCAGAATCTCGTTTTTACTCTTGCTGCTGGAATGCTCTGCGGAATTCTCTGGGAGTTTTGGAATTATTGGGCTGGGTCCAAATGGATTTATACCATACCGTATGTTGATTGGATCAAAGTCTTTGAAATGCCCTTTTTAGGATTCTTCGGATTCCCTCCTTTCGCAATTGAGTGCCTGGTTATGACCAATTTTCTGACGATTGTGATGAAGCGGATGAAGCAACTCGAATCTCCAAGGACAAAGGGCGTCCTTACGATTTCCGCTATCCTTCTTGTTGTTTTATTCGATTTGCTTGTTTTTTCCGGCATAGACCGTTTTACAGTTATCTCTTATAGGAACTAATAGCAATGGAACGAACTGCTGCGGTTGTCAGCCTCGGCTGCTCAAAGAATTTGGTTGACAGTGAGACAATGGTCGCCCAACTCACTCACCTTGGGTACGTGATGGTCGATGACCCTCAATTGGCATCCCTTATTCTTTTAAATACATGCGGCTTTCTCGAAAGCGCAGTTGAAGAAGCCATAGAGACAGCTCTTCAACTGGCGTCCCATAAAGAAACCGGCGCTTGCAGCCTCCTCATATTGGCTGGATGCATGGTTCAGCGCTACGGAAAGAAACTTGTCAGCCTTATGCCTGAAGTGGATCTATTTGTTGGAACATCACATTTCCATCAACTGACAAACATACTCGCACAACATGAATTACGGAACCGAAGAAAGATTTGGATCTCGAGGCCAAAGCACCTCATCGACAGCAACACGCCAAGGCTTGTATCGACCAGCCCCTACTCCGCGTACATTAAGATTGCGGAAGGATGCAGCAACACTTGTTCATTTTGTCTCATACCCCGTCTTCGCGGATCTCTTAGAAGCCGCACCGTCGAGGACATTCGCATCGAAGCTTCGCGATTTGCTGCCGAAGGCGTGAAAGAGATCAACCTCATAGCGCAGGACACCACCGCCTTTGGCTGCGATTTGGGAGAGAAGGACGCCATCATAAAGCTTCTGCACGTTTTGGAGGAAGTCGAGAAGATCGAGTGGATACGCATTCTCTACGCATATCCCGATCGCATAAATGAGGAACTTCTTCGCCTCATCGCCCGATCGTCGAAGATTGTTCCATATCTTGACATTCCTATTCAGCACTGCGTCCCCAAAATACTCAGATTCATGAGGCGGCAAAATCCCGATTCCGGCACAAGCGAATTGATATCCAAAATACGCTCCTTTATACCCGATATTGCGTTGAGGACCTCGCTCATGGTGGGTTTTCCAGGAGAGACGGACGATGATTTTTTCGAATTGCTCGAGTTTGTCCACAAGACCGAATTCGATCATGCAGGGGTATTCTCCTTTTCGCCTGAGCCGGGTAGTCGAGCTGCAAAGCTACCCAACCAGGTAAGCGATGAAGTCAAGGAGCAGAGGCGAAACACCCTGCTTGCGGCGCAGCAGGATGTTTCAAAGCGGCTCCTCGAGAAGAAAATCGGTAAAATCGCCCCCGTGTTGATAGAAGGCGCTCATCCTGAAACCGAGCTTCTTCTCGCTGGACGTCTCCCCACACAAGCGCCCGAAGTTGACGGAGAGGTTCTGATAACCCGAGGGACGTGCAATCCGGGTGAAATACGGCTTGCTAAGATTACCAACTCTTACGACTATGATCTTGCCGCGGAGCTTTTAGAGGAATAGACAAAATCTTGCGAGGAATCTATGAAGCGCTTGTCCTTTTCTCCTGGTTCGGCTGCTCCTTTTACCTTTTTGCGAAAGTCGGGCTTTTCTTTGACGCTTTCCCCTCGAGCAAAACGTTTTGACATATGACCAATTTTTCGTTATGAAGCTAATGGTTGGAGTTGAAAAGAACATAAACGGCAGACTCTTAGACATGCATAAATCTGCATTGTGACATTGAACGATCAATTAGGCATATTACTTGTGAATTCCTCGGTGCTTCCCGGTTTTCCAGCAGCTGAGCTCGATGATATGAAAGAGCGGATCTATGCTCTAATCCGGCCCGATCTCGAAAGGATCGAGGCTGAAATAGAGCGGCAGCTTACCTCGAGCGTCCCCCTCATCTCTGTCGTTGCTCGTTACATCATGGGGAGTGGGGGAAAGCGTCTAAGGCCCCTTCTGATGATATTATCCGCTCGCCTTTGCGGATATTCCGGGAATAATGACGCCCCTCTTTCAGTGGTGTTCGAATTGATTCATGCCGCCACGCTGTTGCACGACGATGTGGTGGACCATGCTGAGTTCCGTCGCAGCAAGCCCGCAGCCAACACCCTATGGGGGAATCCGGCTGTTGTTTTAGTCGGCGACTTTCTCTACTCAAAAGCCATATTGATGACCGTTGGCTACCAGAGCATAAGAATACTCGAAGTCATCTCCAATGCGACCACACGAATGAGTGAAGGGGAGGTGCTTCAATTGGTGTATTCTGACAATCTGGAAATCGATGAAAAAGAATACCTTGAAGTCATCGATCGCAAAACTGCCGCTCTCATCAGCGCAGCTTGCCAGATAGGAGCTATTTTCGCCGGCGCCGACGCTCAACAAGAAGAGGCTCTACAAAGATACGGGCACAATCTGGGGATCGCCTTCCAGCTAATCGATGATACGCTCGACTATATGGGCGACGCCAAAGAGTTGGGAAAGCCGGTCGGGAACGACATCCAGGAAGGCAAGGCGACGCTTCCTCTCATCTGCGCTCTTCAGAACGGGCCTCCTGCCGACAGGAAGAAACTCAAAGCCATATTCAGCTCTGAGCAGATACCCGCAGAAGATTTCAATGAAGTGCGAGAAGCAGTCATACGCGCCGGCGGAATCGAGTATACGCAAAAGCTAGCCATGCAGCATGTGCAACAGGCAAAAGAAGCGCTTGATATCTTTCCGGAGCATCCCACAAAAAAGATACTTACCGATATAGCCAATTACGTTATCTTTCGACGTATGTAAATATCACTTGCCCACGTGCAGAGAGATGCGGTTTCGGAGCTCGAAGCCGCATCTCTATTAATGCTCGCCCTCGCCTTGTTTCAAGGCATCAATCATGTTACATTGAAGTGCGTAAAGATCTTAGCTCTGGCGGGGTTCCGCAGCAGAATGAACGCATTTATCTATAAAAAGGCTGGCCGCGCTCACATGGAAGAATTTCATAAACGGTTGGAGCAGACCGATCGCTACCCTCTGTTTGTCAGCCTGGATCGGAGGATATGCCTAGTCGTAGGCGGCGGCTCCGTTGCTGAACGCAAGATTCGCTCTCTTCTCTCATATGGAGCCATAGTCCGCGTTGTTGCGTTGAAACTGAACGCATGGCTTGAATCAGAGCTCAAAAGCCACAGAATACACTTTCTCGGACCTGAATTTAGAGAAGACTACCTGGATGACATCGATCTTGTGTTTGCTGCAACTGACGATAGAGAGCTTAATTCCTGCATAGCCAAGGCCGCGCGTATTCGGAATAAATGGTGCAACATGGCCACCGATCCTGAGCTTGGTTCTTTCATTGTTCCATCGGTCCTCCAGCGGGGTCCGTTAACCATTGCAGTCAGTACGGGAGGCGCGAGTCCCGCCCTTGCCAAGCGCATCCGAGAAGAAATGGAAAAGCTGTTTGGCCAGGAATGGATCATATTTCTGAACTTGATGGGCGTTTTGCGAAGGATCATTCAAGAAAAGGGTTTAGAGAGCTCGGAAAACCAACGGCTTTTTAGAAATATTGCTGCTCTTCCCGTACCAGAATGGATTGCGCAGGAGAGACATGAACATCTGCTCGACGCCATCCATCTCATTTGTCAGCCATTGATCAACCGGAACGAACTTAACCGCGTTTGGGATGAAGTATGGAAATAGCCCTGATCGCTTTGGCCGTTCTATGCTACGGCATCGGATCCATCGGTTACTTTGTTTATCTTATACGCGAGCGGGATCTAATCCATTGGAGCGCATGGGGAGTGCTCCTTGTGGGAGCGCTTTTTCATGGCGCAGCGATAATGCTTCACTCGTATAAGGTCGGACAGCTCGCTGTTTCAAACAGTCAGGAAGCGCTCTCCTTTTTCTCATGGATGATTGTAGTCACCTATCTGGCGACACAAGGCAGATTCCGGTTGAGGATTTTGGGCTCATTTATATCCCCTCTGGCCGTCATCTTTATGATTCTCTCCTCCATACTGCCGGAAAGCATTGTGCCGAAGACTGGGACGTTTAAGAGCGCCTGGGTCGTTTTTCACATTACGACCTCATTTCTTGCGAATGCCCTCTTTGCGCTCGCCTTCTGCGCCGCAATCATGTATCTGCTGCAGGAGCGACAAATAAAAAGAAAGAATTTCGGTCATCTTTATAACCGTCTGCCCTCCCTTGAACGGCTCGACAAGATCAACTATATTTGTTTGATAGTCGGCTTCCCTCTGATGACAATCGGTCTCATGACGGGATTTGCATACGCCGGCTCCGTCTGGTCCTCTTTTTGGAGCTGGGATCCCAAAGAGATCTTTGCTCTTATTACCTGGCTCATTTATGCTATCTTGCTTCATGAGCGCCTGGCGGTGGGTATGCGCGGCCGTCGCGCAGCATGGCTTGCAATATTTGGATTTTCCGCTGTTCTAGTAACCTTTTTGGGGGTCAACCTGTTCACGCAGGGTCATCACTCCGGCATTTCCAGGTAAGATTTGACATGTCTCAAATTGCTCTCTTAGGCATGAACCATAAAACGGCCACAGTAGACGTACGGGAAAAGCTCGCCCTCGCCTGCCGCATCAAAGCTCACCCACTCCACCTTTTGCCTCATCTCCAATACGTTAACGAGCTTTTCATGCTCTCTACCTGCAATCGGGTCGAATTCCTGTTCACGTGCGACTGCATCGATGAAGCCATTGGAGAAGTTAAGCAGTTGATGATGTCTCACCTTGAAGAAGATTCACCGATCCGCTTGGAGACATACATATACTCGCTTTGCAACCTCGATGCTGTAGAGCATTTGTTTCGCGTGGCATCGAGCCTCGACTCCATGGTTGTCGGAGAACCACAGATATTGGGCCAGATAAAGACCGCTTACCGCGAGGCAGCAGAATGTAAAACCGTAGGAGTCGTTTTGAATCGACTCCTTCATAAGACTTTTTCCGTGGCCAAGAGAGTCCGCTCGGAAACGATGATTGGATCCTACGCGGTCTCCATCAGTTATGCCGCAGTGGAGCTCGCAAGAAAGATCTTTGGCGAGCTCCAGGATAAGAGCGTCCTGCTCATCGGCGCCGGAGAAATGGCGGAGCTTGCCGCCGAGCATTTTATCGCACAGCGCGTCCGGCAGGTTATCGTGGCCAACAGGACGCTGGAAAGAGCTGTCGAGCTTGCTAAACAGTTCAAAGCGGATACGATCCCTTTCGCGCACATTCTCGATTCTCTGAAAAAAGTCGATATCGTGCTTACTTCCACCGGCTCTCCAGATCCCATCATCAGATACCAGGATATAAAAAACAGAATGAGGGAACGACGCAATAAGCCTCTCTTTTTCATTGATATCGCCGTCCCCCGCGATGTTGAAGCAAAGGTGAACGAAGTCGACAACGTGTACGTTTATGATATCGACGATCTGAAAGGCGTCGTCGATATGAACCTCGTAGAACGGAAGAAGGAAGCCGAACGAGCTGAGCACATTGTTGCGGAGGAAACGCTCAAATTCCAGGAATGGCTATCCACTCTCGATGTAGTTCCCACTATCATAGCGCTTCGCAAGAAAGCTGAAACGATACGGCAAAATGAGCTCTGCAAGACCTTCACGCATCTACCTCATTTGAGTGAAAACGATCGCCGTTCAATTGAAGTTCTTACTGAAGCCATAGTTAAAAAAATGTTGCACGACCCGATACTCTTTCTTAAGAAGAAGGCGAATCGCGACAGCAAACCGTTGTTTGTCGATGTAGCGCAACAACTCTTCCACCTCTCTGACGGGGATGAAATGAATCCGTCATCCTTGACTGCGGATGCTCCAGATGTTAATAATGGCGATAAGGTCCTGAAAAATATAAACAATAGCTAGGGTTTCCGAATGGCAGAGATCATTGAGTTTGGAAAGAAAGCCCAGGACTTCAAAGAAGTACGGGCTACCAGTTTACGCCAGCGCAAGATCGAGGCATTGAGGAAGATTTTCCAGTGCACTCGATGTGTGCTCAAATGCGCCAAATGCGGCGCCCAACTGGATAAAGAAGCCGAAGATTCCTCACGATACGCCACTCCCTACCCTTTTTGCAAGAACTGCCATGAGGAGTATGAAGAATATCGAGAGCGAAGCAGTGGAAGGCTGACCACCCCCAGATATTACTGGCATAATGAATTATGGATGAAAGTATGGGAAGGTTGGCTCGAACATCAGAATTGCCTGGATCAATACAGACAGTCCAAAGAATTCCTACAACTCCTCGGTGAAGTTGAGGAACTGCTTAAGCAGTAGACTTTTGTTTCTGAAAGGAGCAAGCAGCCATGATCGGCGGAATCGGAATGCCCGAGCTAATAATAATCCTGGTGATAATTCTCATCATCTTTGGGGCCGGAAAGCTTCCAGAGATTGGGGCGGGGCTTGGCAAAGGAATCAAGAACTTCAAGAAAGCCACCAATGACTCACTGGACACAAACGATGAGAAGTCAGAAAAACTGGAAGAGAAAGGCTCGTCATCCGAAAAGCTCAGCTAGCTGAAGAAGTCAGCCAAGGGCTCTGAAGCGCCCAAAGCCGATAGCGCCTTCCCTCTGCATGAGGTTATGGCCGCTCTGACTTTGGGCGTTTTTCATGTTTGGGAACGGCTTCTCCAATGCTTCTTAGAATGGAATGTCGTCTTCTGGAGCGCCTGAAGGCGGAGGCAATTCTTCGGGCGACGGCCTGCTTGCTTGAGGAGACGGGGATTTGTACGCGCCCTGGCTCGGTTGGGCTTGGCCCGCCGGTCCCTCTGGGCTTCCAAGAAGCTGGATCTCCCTCGCCACGATTTTTGTCGTGGAGCGCTTCACTCCCTGGGCGTCTTCCCACTGTTCTGTTCGCAGTTTCCCTTCAATATATACCTGCTTCCCCTTATTTAGGTAATTCCCGCAAAACTCCGCCTGCTTGTCAAAAGCCACAATCCTGTGCCATTCGGTGCGGTCTTCCCAGTTCCCTTCGCCTACAGGCGCTCGTTCGTTTGTCGCCACATTGAAATTGGCCACGGGAACGCCGCTCGTGCTGTATCGGATTTCAGGATCGCCTCCCAATCGGCCGATGATGATGACTTTATTCACACTCCCTCTCGCCATAACGTTTCCTTCTTTGTTAATAGGTTAGAATTTATGGTCTTCTCAATGATCCTTTCTTCTACATCACAAGCACACTTACGCAAAGGCCAAATTCGGCGATCGGCCATTTTGCATTGTATTTGACTCCTAAAGCAACGCCAGACAAAATGCTTAGTTGACTCACTAATGGAAACAGTTTACATTTTCACGGTGCGCTTGGGCACAAGTAATTGTTTTCTATACCGATCTAATTTTCAACCCGACCAACGCGCGCTCAGCTAAAAGGGCGACTAGCGCGTTATCATAGCTTAAGTTTGAGGGAAAGGCGTTCATGAAGGTTTTCCGATCCGCTTTTTTTTATGTAGTGCTGGTTCTATCAACCCTGGCTATGGGACTTTCATCCATTATAGCCTTTTATCTCACAAAACGCCATGAAAACGCCCATCTATGCGGCAGGCTATGGGGCAGGATCAATATTTGGGCCGCTGGGGTTAGCGTAGAAGTCGAAGGACTGGAGAACATCGAACAGGACCGTCCCTTCATCTATGCGGCCAATCACCAGAGTCTTTTCGATATTCTAGCAGCCTTCGCCACACTCCCTGTCTATTTCCGGTGGCTTGCCAAGGAAGAGCTTTTCAAGATTCCCATATTCGGGTCCGCAATGCTCGCTAACGGCGCTATTCCCATTGATCGCTCCGATCGCAAAAAGGCTTTTGAAAGTCTTAACAAAGCCGCTGAAAAGGTGCAAAATGGCGCTTCCATTTTCATCTTTCCTGAAGGCACTAGAAGCCGGGATGGACGCCTGCAGGAATTCAAAAGCGGAGGATTTATCTTAGCTATAAGGTCTCAACAACCTTTGGTTCCAATCAGCATCAGCGGGTCCTATAAAGTTCTGCCCAAGAAAGGCGACTGGACTGTAAATCCCGGCGTTATACGGATGGTGGTGGAGAAGCCTATTCCGACAGCAGGATTGACGACAAAGGATCGTGACGCTCTGATGACTGCTTTGCGCGAAGCCATTCGGAGGCGCCTGCCTCAAGATGAAGGCGGGATTGCTCCGGATGAGTCTTCCTCAGAGGCTTCGGCTCGCCTATACAGGGGGATAAGATAGCGGATGTATAACGCCAATATGGAAAACCAATCGTCTCTGAAAATAATTCCTTTGGGTGGTCTTGGCGAAATTGGCCTCAACATGATGGTCTTGGAGTACGATCAGGACATCATTCTGATTGATGCCGGCCTCATGTTTCCGGAAGATGAAATGCTCGGCATCGATATTGTCATTCCGGATTTCGCCTACCTGCACAAAAATCGCGAAAGACTGCGCGGCCTTGTAATCACGCACGGCCATGAAGATCACATTGGCGCCGTTCCTTTTCTTTTGCGCGAGTTCCGCATCCCCGTATACGGCACTCCGCTCTCGCTCGCCCTCATCCGTGAAAAGCTCCGAGAGCACGGGATTCTTGAAAGATCTGAACTGATCAGGGTCATTCCTCGAGAAGTAATTTCTCTGGGGCCGTTCAAGATCGAGTTTATTCAGGTCTGTCATAGCATACCCGACTGTGTCGGCCTCGCGATTCATACTCCTGCCGGCATCATAATCCATTCAGGAGATTTCAAGATTGACCATACGCCGGTGGATGGAAGACGTTTTGATATGGCTCGCTTCGGGGCCTATGGAGAAGAAGGCGTGCTTGCGCTCTTCTCGGATTCGACCAATGTAGAGCGCGATGGCTATACTTTATCTGAAAAAGAGGTCGGCTCCACTCTTAGAGAGATATTTCAAGAATGCTTCGGCCGCATTATTGTAGCCGTTTTTGCCAGCAATCTGCATCGGATCCAGCAAGTAATTCATCTAGCTCGGGAATTCAACAGGAAGGTTTTACTCAACGGCAAGTCGATGGTGACAAATGTACGCATCGCAAGAGAGCTCGACTATATCGACTTTCCTTTTGAGGAGGAGATCACGCTTCAGGAGCTTCCCCGCATGCGCGACTCTGAGGTGTTGATGCTCACGACGGGCAGTCAGGGAGAACCGATGAGCGCTTTGAGTCGAATGGCCTTCAACGATCACAAGAAGCTCAAGGTAAAAGCGGGCGACACGATCATTCTCTCTTCAAAGTTCATCCCGGGAAATGAGAGAACCATTCAAAACATCATCAACCACCTATACCGCCAGGGCGCTGAAGTCATACACGAGCAAGTGCGTGATATCCATGTATCGGGGCATGCTTATCGAGAAGAGCTCAAAACGATGTTGAACATTGTGCGACCCAAATATTTCGTGCCCGTTCACGGCGAATTCCGCCATTTGGTAAAACATAGACAGCTGGCCATGGTTATGGGAATGCCTGAAGAAAGATGCTTGGTGGCTGAAAACGGCACCGTCATCTCCTTTGACGGCGTTTGCGCTTCCACTAGTGAGCGCGTTGAGACCGGCCGGGTTCTTGTTGACGGTAAAGGTGTAGGCGATGTTGGCGGCCTTGTGCTCAGAGACCGCCGTCATTTGTCTGAAGACGGCCTTGTTATTGCCTCTCTTGTGATTAACCAGGAAACGAAGGAAATTTTAAGCGGTCCCGATATCCTGAGCAGCGGATTCATTCATGAAGAGACGCAGCCTGAAATTCTCGATGCCGCCAAGTGTATAATCCTCGAGATCTTCGACAGGCTTCATGAAAGGGATTTCGATATGGACTGCGCGGAACTGCAAACGGAGATTCGTAGAGAACTGAAGCGGTTTTTCGGCAAAATTCTTGATCGCCGTCCTGTTATCTACCCCATTGTCGTGGATATCTAATGCGTTGACTTTCATTGCTGAATCAATTCTCTGTGAACCGGAGCCGACTGGTCTCATGAGTTACGGTCTTTACCGGCTTTTCCCGTAAATGCTGCACTGAGGTTTTTTGTGGATCGAAACAAGCATGAAGTTTTGGCGTTGTGTATACTCACTATCACAATGCTTGTATTTTTTAGCCTTATATCCTTTCATTCTTCCGATCTCACTCTCTTCAATTCCTCCTCTGTAAGCCGTCCACCCGACAATTGGATCGGTTTTTTTGGAGCGAATGTTTCCTGGGCGCTTCTTTTCTTCTTCGGCCTCGGAGCGTATGCTATTCCGTTGATCGGCATTTGGTGCAGCTGGCTTCTTTTTTGCGGTTGCACATCCTTTCCCATCGGCCGTCTGCAAGTCTCGGGAGCCATTCTCCTTATTCTCAGCATGATTAGCATTGCAAGCTTCCATCAGCCCAGGATTCTGTTTCTGAGTCAGGAGATTTTGACTGGGGGTCAAATAGGATTGCTCATCTCCGGCATCCTTGTTAGAAGGCTCTACCCTGTTGGAGCGCACATACTGTTAATTGGCGTTTTTCTGATTTCCTTCATTCTTTTCACTAACTCCTCCATCAAGGCTGTATGCGAAACCGCCTTCTCCTTTCTAGCCGTTGGTTTTAGAAAGGCTCATTCGTTAGCTCAGCGCATAAGAATCCCCATGCCGGAAAGGAAAGAAGCCCGGCAAGAGATCGATTCCACGAATCTATCCTTTAATCGAAAGGAATCGACGCCTCAGCAGCCTGAAGAAAATTTAAAACTGCCGCAACGTCCAATCGAGCTTCTTCCTCCGCCCGTTCACGAGCCCAAGAAGAAAACCAAAAAAGCGACCACTTTTCCAGCCCCTCCACCTTCATCTCCCGGTCAGTATCTCCTCCCCTCCCCTGACATTCTGGACGCTTATGAAGAGACCAATCAAAAAGTGGATTGGAAAAAGTTGGAAGAAGACGCCGCCGTTCTTGAAGAGAAGCTTTCAGATTTCGGCGTTCAAGGAAAGGTGGTCGCCATATGCCCCGGCCCCGTTATAACCATGTTTGAATATGCCCCTGCCCCCGGAATTAAGATCAGTAGAATCGTGGGGCTGTCCGATGACCTTTCCATGGCCCTTAAGGCTTTGAGCATCCGCGTAGTCGCCCCGATTCCAGGCAAGGCCGCTATTGGAATAGAAATCCCGAATCTTCGCCGCGAGCTTGTCTCCATTCGCGCCGTATTGGAATCGGAAGTCTTCTTCGCTGCGCCGTCTCCTCTCACCTTCGCATTGGGTAAGGACATAACCGGTCAGCCGGTCGCCGCCAACCTTGCAAAAATGCCCCATCTCCTTATCGCCGGCGCCACGGGAACCGGTAAAAGCGTTTGCATCAACACCATACTTAGCAGCTTACTCTATCGCAATACGCCTGATGATATGCGTCTTCTTCTTATTGACCCCAAACGGATCGAGCTCAGCGCCTATGAGGGCGTTCCGCACCTGATTCACCCGGTTGTGACGGACGCAAAGATGGCCACGCGGGCTCTTCGCTGGGCGGTCCAGGAAATGGAGCTTCGTTACCGGCTGCTTGCTGAAAAGAACGCTCGCAATATCGAAGGGTACAATAAGACTATCGCTCGAGAGAAGGCCAGGGAGGACGGCGCTGAGAGCGATACGCCCGATGACATGCAGCTCAGGCATCGCCATCTTCCCTATATCGTAATTATTATCGATGAGCTCGCTGACCTGATGATGGTAGCCTCCCGGGAGGTGGAAGAATCCATAACACGCATCGCCCAGATGGCGCGGGCGGCTGGAATTCACCTTATCCTGGCCACTCAGAGGCCCTCCGTGGATGTTTTGACCGGCATCATCAAGGCCAATATTCCTACCAGAATCTCTTTTCAAGTCTCTTCCCGCATCGATTCTCGCACAATCCTCGACACATCCGGAGCGGAGAGTCTCTTGGGAGCTGGAGACATGCTTTTTCTTCCACCCGGAACCGCTAAGCTGCAGCGCATTCACGGTTCATTCATTTCCGAGGGCGAGGTTCAGAGGCTCACTCGCTTGTGGCAGGAGCAGAAGCTTATTGACGATCCCTTGCGTGAGCGTGTGAACTTTCAAGATGCATCCACATCCGATTCTGCTGGGGATCAAGAACTGGACGAGAAGTACGAAGAAGCTGTCGAATTGGTGATTGAGACCCGTCAGGCTTCCATTTCCATGTTGCAGAGGAGGCTTAGAGTGGGATACAACCGTGCAGCTCGCATGATAGAAGTGATGGAGCAACAGGGTGTCGTCGGCGCTTCCGACGGTGTGAAACCGCGTGAGGTTTTTGGTAGAAAAGGTTAAATAATATATTGGCGTGTTGAAGCTCCCAAAGAGCTTTATCCCGCAATTGGATATTTTAACGTCAACAGAAATAACGGAATGATGAGCAATCTGATGAGAAGAATAATATTTTTGTTTTTGGCCGGAGTTGTCCTGGCTACTTGCGTTCGCGGCGCTCAAGCCGAGTCCCCTCAAGTGCTTTCGGATATTCTCAGAAAGTTGGAATCCCATTACCAGGAGATGCCTGCATTCACCGCTGTCTTCCATCAGTGGACAACGTCTTCCGCTGCCAGCGGAATGACAACGGAGGCGACGGGGAAGTTATTCTATCAAAAACCTCGACAGATGCGCTGGGAATACGAATTGCCGGAGCGCCAAATTTTTGTTGCGAATCAACGACTGGCGTGGCTGTATGTCCCTCAGGAAAAACAGATTTCCCTCTTCGAGGCTTCCAGGTTTTTCTCTTCCCCCCTGGCGCAAACGTTTTTCGACGGGATTATCGAGCTGAAGAACCACTTTGAAGTATCCTTGGATTCGAAGCTATCCAGCGCTACATCCGCAGTCCTGAAGTTGTCGCCAAAACAGGAAGACCCAAATATTAAGCAGCTCACTTTAAATATTGAGCTCCTTTCTTATCGGATTACCGGAATCGAAAGTCACGATCACCTGGGCAATTCAAACCGTATAGTGCTGGAGCACCAACAAGCTGCGCCGCGTTTAGACCAGAAGCTCTTTCAGCTTGAGGCGCCGCCGTCAACGATTGTCTTGGATACAGAAGGGCGCGAACTGTCGCCTTCTGAGGTTGAAAAGCTGAAGTAAGTCTTTAGACGCGAATCCAAATCGGGACCTTTGAATATGACCACACCTACTCTTCAATATCAGATCGAAAGAATCAAAAAAGAGCGGAATGCGATTATTCTCGCACATAACTATCAGCCCCCTGAGATTCAAGATATAGCCGATATGATGGGAGATTCGCTTGAGCTGAGCCGTAAGGCCGCCTCAACCGATTCCGACATTATCGTCTTTTGCGGTGTCTCCTTTATGGCGGAAACAGCCGCCATTCTCAATCCCGGGAAAACGGTGCTTCTTCCCCGAACCGATGCTGGATGTCCGATGGCCGATATGATCACGGCCGATGATGTGCGCTCCATTCGCTTGAAATATCCGGATGCTCCCATCGTCACTTATGTCAACTCCTCAGCCGAAGTAAAAGCCGAGAGCACTATTTGCTGCACATCCGCAAATTCCATCAAGGTGGTCGAATCGTTTGAAAGCGCTGATACCGTTTTCATGGCGCCGGATCAAAACCTGGCGCAATACACCGCCAAGCATTCCAATAAACGAATTTTTTACTGGCATGGATATTGTCCCTTTCACCATAGTCTTAACGCCCAAGAGGCGCTCGAAAGAAAAAGAGAGCATCCAGAGGCGATCTTCCTTGCCCATCCGGAGTGCAGACCTGAAATCCTTGATCTTGCCGATGTCATTCACAGCACTTCCGGGATGCTTCGATTCGTACAGGAGAGCCCTCACGATTCCTTTATCATCGGAACAGAGGTCGGCATCCTTCACCCCATGAAAGCTCAAAATCCGAATAAGCATTTCTATCCCGCATCCGAATCCATGATGTGTCCGACTATGAAAATGACGGCGCTAGCAGACGTGCTCAGAGCCCTTGAAACCCTACAGCCGAGAATAACGGTTCCAGAGCATATACGCATAAGAGCCCTCGGCGCCGTTGAGCGAATGATCGACATTGGATGAAGTTTTTTATTTTTCTTATTCACGCTCTGAACCTCGCCTTTGCGCTAAGAGAATATGTCTATGAGCCTGGATGCTTTGTCTTTCACCCCCCGTATAGCCATTACAATGGGCGACCCTTGCGGCGTTGGCCCCGAGATTATTGTCAAAGCCTTCTCCTCCCCCGGATTCTTTTCAGGTCGTCTTCCTTTTGTGGTTGGCGATGGCTTGGCATTGAGGCGCGCCATTGAGCACTCCGGCGCCAGCATGAAAATCTCCCTTCTCACTGACCTTGCACGATTGGAGGAGGTTTCATCGACTCACATCATCCCTCTCATTTCCCCTCGGGAGCTGTCGATCGAAGATATTCAATACGGCAGTCCAAGCAAGAGATGCTGTGAAGCGGTAATCCATTACATCGAAACGGCCGTCGGATTTGTAGTTGCAGGACAAGCTCATGCAGTCTGCACATGCCCCATTCATAAAGCTAATCTTCATAAGGCGGGCTTTGCTTTTCCCGGGCATACCGAGTTTCTTCAAAATCTTTCCGGCGCGGAGAATGTCGTCATGATGCTTGCCGGGCCTCGCCTTCGAGTTTCTTTGGTTACTATTCACCATGCTCTGTCTGAGGCCATTCGCTTGATCGACCATAAGCGCCTTATCAACACTATTCGCATTACCGGAGAAAGCCTCCATCGAGATTTCGGCCTTCGCACGCCGCGAATCGCTGTTGCCGGACTGAACCCGCACGCCGGTGAAGAAGGGCAATTTGGAAGAGAAGAAATCGACCTTATAGGCCCGGTCGTTAAAAGCTTCGAATCTTCCCCTTACAAGGTCTCCGGCCCATACGCCCCTGACACGCTCTTCTTTCGCGCGTACGAAGGCGAATTCGACGCCGTCGTAGCCATGTATCACGACCAGGGACTTATCCCGCTCAAACTTGTTCACTTTCGAGATGCGGTTAACATCAGCCTTGGCTTACCCATTATTCGCACTTCCGTTGACCACGGAACCGCCTATGAGATCGCGGGGGCCGGCATGGCTCATGAAGGAAGCCTTCTTGCCGCCGTCGATCTGGCCGCGCTAATGTCACGCAATAGGGCTTCATTCTCTTTAATGGAATGACAGATGCCTCTCGTGAGTGGACGGAAGGGTAATATCCTCAGAATATCTTTATGGATCAAATAGTTATCCGTGGAGCCCGTCAGCATAATTTGAAGGGCGTCGACTTGTCTCTCCCCCGGAATCGTTTCATTGTCATCACTGGCGTGAGCGGCTCAGGCAAGTCATCTCTCGCTTTTGACACCATCTTCGCTGAAGGTCAGCGGAGATATATCGAAGCGCTGTCAGCTCAGGCCAGGTTATTTCTGCGGCGTCTCGACGCTCCTTCGATCGATGAAATCATCGGGCTTAGCCCGGCTATCGCTGTCGAACAAAAGGGAATGAGCGCCAACCCCAGATCAACCGTTGGAACGCTCACTGAAATATCCGATTTTCTCCGTATATTATATTCAAAACTTGGGGTTATGCACTGCCCTGCCTGCGGGATTCCCGTCAGGTCTCACACCATTCCCGAGATGGCGCAAGAGATTTCCGATCTTTGGCCTTCAGGCGCCAAGCTCCTGGTGCTTTCCCGTTCCGTTGCGGTCAAGGAAAGATTTCTTTCGAGCGCATTGCGAGGAATAAGAAAGGATGGGTACGCCCGCGTTCGCATAGATGGCAAAATTTATGAGCTTGACCCTCTCCCCCAGATTCCAAGGCGCGCCTCTTATAGTATCGAAGTTGTAGTTGATCGTTTGATTCTTGACTCTGAAAAGCTCAAAAGGCTCTTATCTTCCCTTGAGCTTGCTTCACAACTTGGCAAGGGCGAGCTTACCGTTGTATGCATCGACCATGGCGAGAAGCCTTTTAGCGAGTTATTTCGTTGCACGTCTTGCGGCATGGATCTCCCGAGGCCAACTCCCGGCCTATTTTCCTTTCTGAGCCCCGTCGGCGCATGCCCCGGGTGCAATGGACTCGGGCTCCGCACTGCGTCCAGCTTGGCCGGCGGCGAAAAGCCCGCATCCAGATCCCCTATTCCAGGTTTTGAGGATTTGTCCCACAACAGCGCCGATACGCCTTCAATCCGTGAGCCTTCCAGCCATCAAGCCCATCATTCCACTCGAATAGAGTGCCCTGAATGTAATGGAGCGAGACTTAACTTACTTTCAAGATCAGTGCGACTCGGCGGCCTAGGTTTGCATGACGTCTCCAATATGCCTCTGCCCTCTGTCCGCATCTGGCTTGAAAAGCTAACCCTTTCTCCATCCCAGGAGCTCATTGCTTCCAGGCCAAGGCAAGAAATTCTACGACGCCTTGACCTTCTCCACGAGCTCGGACTTCCCTACTTGTCCTTGAACCGCTCCTGTCTCACGCTTTCCGGTGGGGAATTCCAAAGGATAAGAATAGCGCAGCAGATTGGCGCTCGCCTTTCCGGAGTCATATATGTACTCGATGAGCCCAGTATGGGTCTTCATCCGCGCGATCACGCACAGCTACTCAAGACAATATTCCATCTTCGTGATTCCGGCAATACAGTCATCGTAGTGGAACATGATCGCGACACCATCCTTCAGTCCGATTTTGTTGTCGATATTGGCCCAGGCGCCGGGAAGCACGGAGGAGAGCTTATCTTCGCCGGTTCTCCTCAAGAGCTCCTGGAATGTCTTAACTCTCGCACTGCCTCTTATTTGTCCGGGCGTCGGCGGATTTCTTTTGCTTCCAAAAGGAAGGTTTTCAGCAAGGGTGAGATCAGGATTATTGGGGCCAGAGGCCATAACCTGAAAGATATTACCGCCAGGTTCCCCATTGGGTGCATCACTTGCGTCACCGGAGTTTCCGGGTCAGGCAAAAGCACGCTTGTTATGCATACTCTCTACCGCGCGATCGCAAAAGAGCTATATGGGGCGGCGACTCTTCCTGCTCCATTCGACAGGATTGAAGGAATAGGAAGCATCCGCAGGGTGATTCTGGCAGATCAAACGCCAATCGGTAGGACTCCTCGCTCAACCCCGGCTACTTATACCGGCCTTTTCTCGCTCATCCGCGACCTTTTCGCTCGTCTTCCCGAGGCAAAGGCGCGTGGATACGACTCCAGACGTTTTTCCTACAACGCAAAGGGCGGTCGTTGCGAGTCATGCAAGGGAGAAGGCCTTCAGCGCATTGAGATGCACTTCCTTCCTCCCGTTCATGTCGTCTGCCCGGTATGCAAAGGAAAGCGCTACAATGACGAAACGCTTGATGTTTTGTATAAGGGCCTCTCTATAGCCGATGTTCTTTCCATGAGCGTGCACGATGCGGCGGCGTTCTTTGAAAGCATTCCTCAGATTCGATCTAAGCTTAGCGCCCTGCAGGAGGTTGGGCTTGGTTATCTTTGCCTTGGCCAGCCCGCCTCTACACTTTCCGGTGGCGAAGCCCAGAGAGTCAAGCTTGCTTCTGAGCTTTCACGGTCGGTAAATGATATGGGACTTTACCTTTTCGATGAGCCGACGACTGGCCTGCACTTCGAAGACATCGAAAAGCTCCTGCATGTTCTTCAACGTTTGGCCGATGCAGGCCATACTGTAATTATGATCGAGCATCACCCGGATGTGATCAGATCTTCCGATTTCGTTTTAGATCTTGGTCCGGAGGGCGGTGAGGAGGGTGGGTATATCGTAGCGTCTGGAACGTCTGAGGAGATTGCCTTGGAACGGGGCTCCCATACAGGGCGATTTCTCCAACGACAGGTCTTTTAGCTTGCCGGGCGTCATCGATCGTCCGCCAAACCTATGAGCCAAAGGAAAGGTGATAGGCGATTGCATCAAGCTTGATGGTAAAATCAACATTTTCCACATGACAACAGTCTGGAACCTGGATTTGCACAGGAGCAAAATTCAATATTCCATTTATTCCCGCAAGCACCAACTGGTTGGCTACACTCTGCGCAGAGCTTGCCGGCGTTGCGATCATGCCCACATGGACCTCTCGTTCTTTTACCAACTCCTCGAGCTCATCGACATGACTGATGATCAAACCGTTCGGAAGTCGTTTTCCAACCTTTTGCGGATCACAGTCGAACGCCGCAGTAAAGATGTATCCATGCTTTATGAAGTTGCCGTGTCTGATCAATGCGGACCCGAGGTTTCCCAAGCCGACCATGGCTAAATTCCATGGACGGTTCAGTCCTAAAATTTCCTTTATCTGATTGACCAGATCGCTGACCCGATAACCCACGCCACGCACGCCAAATTCGCCGAAATACGCCAAGTCTTTTCTGATCTGCGCGGGATTGACTCCACACTGCTTGGCAAGCCGCTCTGAGGAAATGACATCCACCTCATCCTCCAGGAGCTCCTGGAGAGTCCTCATGTAAATGGAAAGGCGATTGATGGTGGCCATCGGGATCTTGGCAAATTTCATTCTTCAAACCTCAAGTTGTGAATCTGTGACTAAACGTATCGATGTGCACTCCGGTTCTTAGGGCGTCCCGACCTCATATCTATGTGATCTTCTTCACATTAGCCGCCTCAAAAAAAGGCCGGGAAAAGACTCCGACCTCCGGATAAGAAAAGCAGAAGCATGGAAATAATACTTTAAGCCCATGCTCCTGCTCGGGAGATTTTACTTAAAGTAAAATCTATTTTGCAAGGCCAACGAATCCCTGGATCAGTTTGGAAACCGGGTTGGCGTAGATCAGAATCAGTGCGACAACGAGAGCGTAAATCGACAGAGACTCGATCATGGCGAGACCGATCAGCATGGTAACGGTTACCTTACCGGAAGCATCGGGATTGCGGGCGATACCTTCAACAGCGCCACGAACAGCCATGCCCTGGCCGATTCCGCAGCCGAAAGCAGCGATGGCGATACCGAAGCCGGCGGCAACAGCCGAGTAGACAAAGAAACGCATACCTTCAGCTTTGTCACCAGCACCCGCAACATCGGCGGCCAGTGCGCCAGTCGTCAACGCCAACACGAACAGCATCGCAAACAATCCGACTTTCTTAGACATAACCCTCTCCTCATTAATGGGTAATTAGGTAAATAAGGTAATGAAACATATATCTACGCGGCCTTCCTCCAACCGAATACCGCCCGGATCAAAGCCGGAGGCGCACAGCGATATGCGCTTTCGTACGCATCCGCCACACTTTGACCTCCGACCGGGTCGCCTGCTTTTAATGCGCATGCTCCATAGCGCCGGCAAAATACATCATGGAAAGGAGAACGAAAATGAATGCTTGAATGAAGCCGGTAAAAAGGCCCAAGAACATCATTGGCAACGGGGCCAAGTACAGACCCGCCAGGAAGAAGAGAATTCCAAGCACCAATTCTTCACCGAATACGTTTCCGAAGAGACGAATGGAGAGACTGAGCACGCGGGCAACATGTCCGATAAGCTCAATGGGCATGATAAGAGGGGTCAGCCACCACACCGGCCCCATGAAATGCTTGATGTACTTCACGCCGTGGAATTTAACGCCGATTATGTGCGTAAGAACAACAACGATCAGGGCGCAGGCCGCAGTCGTGTTGATATTCGCCGTAGGAGCAAAGAAGCCGGGGATCATTCCCAAATAGTTGCTTAGCAGAATAAACATCCCCAAAGTTGCAATCAACGGAAACACAAAGCGCCCATGCTCGCCAGTCACGCCGATCATGAACTCTTCTATCCCGGTGATAACCACTTCAAAGAAATTCTGTCCGCCTTTGGGAACCATCTCTATGGTTCTCACGGCGAGAGCGGATAGACCGACCAAAAGCAACATCGCTAACCATGTGTAGGTCACATGAGGTTGAAGCAGGAGCTCAGGCAAGGTGTGAGCCGCCTCGACGTCAACAACATGCAAACCCAGCTTTTCAAACAACAAATTCAAAAATAGGATTGGGTGTTCCATACGCTAGCTTTCCCCCTTCTCTAAGAGCATTAACAAAATCAGCTGCCCTCCCACAAACGATATACTTAACACAACGACAGACAACCCCACCAGGAAAGCTATGGGATTTGCCCACCCGTAATACATAACCACGTAAACAAGAAAAACTTCTCCAAGGAATCGCAGATAATAACTTGCAAACAAGCCTGCTTTGCTCGGAAGCGCTTCAGGATTGCGAAAAGCCTTGTAGAGCTGCCACTTGAGCAGTCTAAAGGCCGTAATGCTGAGCGCGCCGCCCAAGAGAACCCCAATGGCCGCGCTTCCTGAAAAGAGCGCCCACGCACCCAAAGCCAACACCGCTAGCAGGACGCCATTGAGCAGCTCGATTCTCTTAACCAAGCCTTCATCCAGGACAATTTCACGCAATGGCAGCTAGCGCCCTTATTCTTCTTTCTGCTGATCGCGCACAAAGCGATAGTAGTTGAGAAATCCTGCGGCAACCCCCATCACCATAAAAAGAAGGGCAAGCCACGGAAATGTGCCAAAGCGGGAATCCAGCCAGACGCCGATCCCCAACCCTATAAATATTGAGAATGCTACTTGCAGACCTATTGTACTGGCGGTCGCAAGCTGTCGAATATATTTTTTTGTGTCTTCTTTCATGGCCCACTTCGTGTAAATGTTCACAGAGTTCCTAGCATAGTCCCCATTTCCAGTCAATTACTTTTTTGACGCATTCACCGCGAAAAGCTTTCTCCGACAACCTTGAAGGCCTGAGCTGCCGCATCTATGGTTTTATCCATATGAGATTTCTCATGCGAGAGGCTTAGGAAAAAAGCCTCAAACTGAGAAGGCGCGAAATAAACTCCACGCTTTAGCATCTCCTGAAAAAATGCGGCGTACGCCTTCGTATTCGACTTCTGAGCAGTCGCGAAATCCATGACCGGTTGATCGGTAAAGAACGTGCTACCCATGGAGCCGATCTTGTTAATCGCTATCTCCACATTGGCGTCACTTGCAGCCTGCAGCAATCCCGCGGCAAGATATTCGCCTTTTTTCTCCAGTTCATCGTAGACTCCTTCCTGACTCAAAATCTCAAGCGTCGCCAGCCCTGCGCTCATCGCAATCGGATTTCCCGACAAGGTCCCGGCCTGATAGACGTCGCCGGCAGGAGCCATTTTCATCATGATTTCCCGCTTGCCGCCGTAAGCTCCAACCGGGAGTCCCCCGCCAATGATTTTTCCAAGGCAGGTCAGATCCGGCATTATTCCGAAATGCTGCTGGGCGCCTCCCGCCGCAAGTCGGAAGCCGGTTATCACTTCATCAAAAATAAGAAGGCTCCCATACCTGTTGCAGAGATCTCGAAGGCCTTGCAGAAAGCCATCCACCGGGAGCACCACGCCCATGTTCGCCGCCACGGGCTCCAAAATGATGGCGGCCACATCCTCGCCTATAAGGCTCATGGCTTCCGTTACTCGTTCAAGATCGTTATACGGAAGCGATACGGTGTGCTGCGCGGTTTCAGCTGGAACCCCCGGACTGCCGGGAATGCCCAGAGTGGCGACTCCCGATCCGGATTGCACAAGCAGACTATCCGCATGACCATGATAGCATCCGTTGAACTTTATTACTTTATTTTTTCCGGTAAAGCCCCTTGCCAACCGTATGGCGCTCATGGCCGCCTCGGTTCCCGAATTGACCATGCGCACCATTTCCATTGAAGGGCACATCTCGACAACCTTTCGAGCCATCCGCACTTCGAGCTCCGTAGGGATTCCATAGGATGTGCCCTTTTGAGCGGCCGCCATGATCGCTTCCAAGACTTTTGGATTCGCATGGCCGACTATCAAGGGTCCCCACGACCCCACATAATCAATATAGACATTCCCATCCTCATCAGTAATCGCGGCGCCCTTGGCCTCTTTGACAAAAATGGGATCGAGGCCAACTGCGCGTCCTGAACGGACCGGACTATTGACGCCGCCTGGCATCAAAGCGCATGCCTCTTCATAAAGTCGCCTCGAGCGGTCAAACTTCACTGGACTACCTCCTTCACTTCAAGATAAGGAAATGCATAGTTGGCTGTTGACGTTCCGGCTCCCCCGCGTCTTTTCCCCGCCATCCGCGATCGGAGACCGCGGATGGCGTTGGCGAGTCTTCAAAACTCGACGCGAACGGAAAGGGCTGTTCCAACCATTAAGAACTTCAGATGATTTTGAAGATATGTAAAATGAGCAAATTCATTCTTTAGCGGATTGAGCTGTCCAAGTCGATTGTTACTTCGTACTGCTCCAGATGATAGAATGTGTCCCCTTTAACGGTGATCCTGGCATGAAGCCTTTCTTCCACCTGCTCAAGCGGTCCTCTTTCTTCATCATAAAAGCGCGCTGCAACTTCCGGGTGTACAGTCACGACGATATTGCAACCAAAATTGTCTTTCCTGTCGCGCTCCAGTTCTCTTAGAATTTCATAACATATCGTTTGTTTCGATTTGAGATGGCCCTCCCCTTCACAGTAGAAGCATTGCTCGCAAAGCACCCTTCCAATGCTTTCCTTGGTGCGCTTGCGGGTCATCTCGATAAGACCCAGCTCGGACATGCCAAGGATGTTCGTTTTGCTCTTGTCTTTCTTCATAGCATCTTTAAGAGCGTTGAAGACCTTCTCCCGATTCGCTTCCTTCTCCATATCTATAAAATCAATAATGATGATGCCGCCAATATTTCTCAAGCGCAACTGGTAGGCAATTTCTTTCACCGCCTCGAGATTGGTTTTGAGAATGGTCTCTTCGAGATTGCGTTTGCCGACATACCTGCCAGTGTTGACATCAATGGCTGTGAGCGCCTCTGTGGCCTCTATCACAATATACCCTCCGGACTTTAGCCAGATCTTCTTGCTGAGCGCTCTCTGGACTTCCATCTCGATGCCATAGGCGTCGAAAATGGGCTCTTCGCCTTCATAAAGCTCCACGGAGCTCTGCAGTGAGGGCATAAACGTCTCGATGAAGTTCAAAACCTTTCTATATTCCGACTTGGAATCGATCACCAACCGGTCCACTTCTTTTGTGAAGAGATCCCGTACTGCTCGGAGCGTAATATCCAATTCCTGGTAAACCAGCGATGGAACCGGGGCATGCTCGGCTCTGCGCTGGATGTTTTGCCACAGCTTCAGCAGGAAATCCATCTCAGCCTGCAATTTCTCGGGCTCCGCGCCTTCCGCGGCCGTGCGAACGATAAATCCGCATTGCGGCGGCCTGATAGCGCACATGAGCTCTCGGAGCCTTTTCCTCTCCTTCTCGTTTTCTATTCGTCTGGAGACTCCCACATGATCCATGGTCGGCATGAATACCAGGTGCCGGCCCGGCATGGTGATATGAGTGGTAATCCTGGCGCCTTTATGACCAATTGGCTCCTTGGCCACCTGCACCAGGATATCCTGACCCTCCTGGAGCCGCTCCTCGATAGGCGCTTCCATATAATCAGGATGGGAATCTAGAATTTCATTCAGTTCCTGCTCCACCGGCTCGGGAGCAATATCCGCGGCATCATCCTGCGAAACGGATTTATCGGCGGATGAAAGAAAAATCCTGTCTATGTCCTCCATCGGCTGATGAACATCGCTCACATAGAGGAATGCCGCTTTCTCGAGATATATGTCGACAAAGGCCGCCTGCATGCCAGGCAACACCCGGACTACTCGCCCTTTGTATATATTTCCGGCAATTCCCTTATCTGAGCTTCTCTCCACATACAATTCAGCCACTTGCCCGTTTTCAACCAAGGCAACTCGCGTCTCGAAAAAATCGCTATTGATGATAAGCTCGGCGGACATCCTCGCTTTCCTCCAATCCTGGCAGGTAGGACACTGCTGTTTTGCATATTCCGCATTCGGAGATGCTACTGGCGCATCCGTTCCAGAGCTGACGCAGAATCAATGTCGGTCTGATGCACATGCTTGAAGTCTCCAACAGATCCATTTCCACGGCATTTTCATTGAGCTTTCTAAGATCCAAAAGAACTCGTCCCATTTCAACCGCCACTTCGCCTCGTTTAGTCTTCTTTACAACAGACTCGTGAAGATGTTGGGTCCAATTTTGCGCTATTCCTTGCGCATCTTCAGGCGTCAAACCAGTTATGCGGTAGGTAACGCAGAGATTTTCTGTCCGACTGACGCGCTTTTTCCCAAAAGCCGCCTCCTCTATTTTCATTCCTTCGGGCAGATGCCGGTTCAGCAATACAGGGATGACGCGGCTATCGATCATTTCCGTGAGAGTCAAAAAGGCTTCTTCCGCGCAGCTCTCATAGCCGAGCGGCAAGGCGTTAACAAACGAAAGCTTCACATGAGGATGAAATCCCACAGAGTAAGCGGCGGGAAGCCCCGCCCTTCGTATGGCGCGGCTGAAGCTTTGAGCTGTTTCCAACTGTCCGAAGAAACGAAGCTTCCCTAGTTTGCTGTATCGCAGCCAATAGATGAACTGCTCGGGTTTGTCTTCCTCCACTTTCGGCGTAACAGAGGGAAAAGGATTATCTTCTGAAAAGAGTCTCGGCCGAACGCTTGCGTGATCGCACACCCCACAGCGGCTGCACTTGTCCCACCTACAATCGGGAGTAAACTCTTCGGAAAGAGACTTTTCGTATTCCTCCCACAGGAATTGTTCTTCGACGCCAGTCGAGAGATGGCGCCAGGGAAGGACCTCTTCACGCGGACGTTCGCGCTTCGCGTAAAAGAACAGATCGACGCCGGTTTCCCGGAAGGACTTCATCCACAGATCCTCCCTGAGGCGCTCTGTCCACCCGTCGAAGCGCACGCCCAATTCCCACGCTCGTCTCAATACTTTTCCCAGGCGACGATCTCCGCGGGCGAAAACGGCTTCAAGGAGGCTATGCGCCGGGTGGCTCCACTTGATGCGTGACCCGGGGCGATTCAGCTTTTGCCTCAAGGCGCCCAGCCGACTCTCAATCTCCTCCTGAGAGGGTTGCGATACCCACTGGAACGGAGTATGCGGTTTAGGAACAAAGGTTGACAGGGAGATATTGACCGAAGACTTTGTCTTCTTAGCCAAATTCCTCACCTTGACACAGAGCTCCGCTAAGGCGTCCAGATCCGTCTGACATTCCGTCGGCAAGCCGACCATGAAATACAACTTCAGAATACGCCATCCCAGCCGAAAGGCGTTCTCGGCGCCGTATAACAGATCCGCATCGTTGACGCCCTTATTGATCACACGACGCAGCCGTTCACTGCCGGCTTCGGGCGCGAGGGTAAAACCAGTCTTTCGCACCCTCTTCACCAGCTCCATCAATTCGGGAGTGAGCGTCCCCACGCGCATGGAAGGAAAAGAGACGGCAACCTTTTCCGAAGCAAAACGCTCCATCATCGCCGCCAACAGCGGCTGGATTTGACAATAATCTCCCGTACTCAATGAGAGCAGAGAAACCTCTTCATACCCGCTCGAACGGAGCGCTCGCTCAGTCTTCTCCATAAAAACATGAGGATCTCGCTCGCGCACGGGCCTATAGATAAATCCCGCCTGACAAAATCGACATCCTCTCGTACACCCTCTGGCGAGCTCGAGACTCAACCGGTTATGGACAATATCAAGCATCGGAACCAGTGGATTTTCAGATATCGGAGATATTTCATCAAGGCTCAAAACCAAGCGTTTCTTAACACTTGCGTAATCAGCATGCACGGGCTCGATGGATGCAATCGGCCCCATATCGCCCTCATACGAAACATGAAAAAAAGAAGGCGCATATATCCCACGCAACTTGCTAACCTCTCGCAAAAACTCGCCTCGAGCGCCTTTCGAAGCCTTCCACTCGTTGAAGACCTTGACGATCTCGCCGAGCGCCTGCTCCGCCTCGCCCAGAACGAAGAAATCGAAGATATCGGCAAGCGGCTCGGGATTGAATGCGCAAGGTCCCCCTCCAATAATGAAAGGGTGTCGGCCGTCTCGCGATGCCGCATCAAGAGGTATGCCGGATAGGTCGAGCATTGTGAGAATGTTCGAGTAACTCAGCTCGTACTGTAAGCTGAAGCCCACAAAATCAAATTCCGCCAACGGCCGTTCGCTTTCAATCCCGCACAGAGGCTTTCGCTTTGACCTCAAACGTTCCTCGAAATCAAACCACGGAGCATAGACGCGATCAGCCATTACCTCCGGCAGATCGTTCAGGGTATGATACAAGACACGCAATCCCAAATGGCTCAGCCCAACTTCATACACATCGGGAAACGCCAGAGCGAACCTCGCCTTCGCGTCGTCAAAGGACTTTTTGTATGCGTTCACTTCACAGCCGACATAACGTCCCGGCTTTTCAATATCATCCAACAGCTTGTTGAGCATTGGGCGTTAACACTGTCCTTCCTAAAATTTGTGTTGGCGCGCATAAGGGTTGGGGTGTCCCGTTCGCCCCGAGGTATCGAAGGGCGAACATCCCCGATCATGCTTCGATACCTCAGCGCGATCGGGTGGCGTATCCCCAACCCTTATGCGCGCCAACAAATTTGTTGGAACAAGTAAAAGAACGGCGTCTCTATCCGAGAAAGCCGCAAAGCGCCATCGGCATCTTCGGCTTCAAAGCGTAAGGCTAAACAAATATTTATACTTTTCCATAGAAGGGGGAGTCAACACAAAAGCACACCCGATGATCATTCGGACGAGAAGGCGTACGGCGTGATGCATCAAAGGGGCACGGAATCACTCATGCAATGAATCAAATGGCGAATCGCCTACTACTGCGCAAGGAAATCCATACGCTTTATTAGCAATGAAGCGCCCTCATGAACCAAGAGCAGCCTCATCGGGCCTCTCGACTCAAGCGGGGAATCGCCGGCAATCCGCATACTCACGTGAAGCAATCCACTCACTTCCGCTTCCGGCCCTGAAATTGACCATTTGGGCTCTTCGATCCAGCATTCTATCCGATCGGCTTTTCTAAAACCATCTCGGTACAAATAGGCTACTTTATCGATTGATCCGCCGTTTACAACGGCGTCGGGCGAGAACAACCTCAGAAGCTCAACAGAATTCCTGTTCTGATATGCGCTGACGTACCGGTCCAGGAACGCCTTGACGTCATTGTCTGCCAAATCTGCGGACTTCTTCGCGACTCCACGCTCGGAATGATTCACTACGCCGGTCATGCCACGGTCTGCACCAATTCCACTTCCGCCCTTTTCCGAGACTAGAAGGCCGTCGTCTTCAATCTTTCGCATATTCTCATCTCTTCTCCCTTTTTTGACCTCAGAGCGCGTAGATCCTTTTTCATCCGTAAGCTCAGAAGGGTTTGCTTTCTTCAGTCTCCCGGCCTTGGCGACATCGGACCGGGAAGGAGTAGAAAGCAATTGATCTCCTATTTTTTCAGTCTTTCCTGTTTCTGAAATCTCGGGAGGCGTTCGCGATGAGGCATAATAAGTATTGGTGAGCATGCGCTGGGAATCAACGAGAAAACTCAAGATAAGCAAGAGCAGCAGAAGCATGCCGATTTCACACAAAAGGCGGTATTTCCATTTTTTTGACCTTTCCCTTTTATGAAAGTCATTTTCAACCCATCTTGGAGAAGCGGATTGCAGATCATAGCGTCTGCGAAGCTCGGGATCGCTCAGAGTTTTGTAAGCTCGGTGAATGGTCATGAAGCGCTCTGCCGACTCAGGCTCATTCGAATGAGAGTCCGGATGGCATTCGATGCTCAGCCGCCTGAACGCGCGTTTAATCTCTTTATCTGTGGCGCTTCTGTCCACGTGGAGAAGAGCATAATAATCCTCTTCCTGCCCGCCCATATGAAGCGCATAGCCGACAAGCCTCAGACGTTCTTCGAAATATTCGGGTTGGATCTGGAAGGATTGACATAACTCGGTGAGACGCTCTCGATTGAAAAGTCCGGCAGAATAATGGAGGAACACACGCCTTGCGTGCTCGAGAAGCAAGGCATCTGCTGAAATGCGCGAAATCAGGTTGTGAGGATTTCTTTCGGAAGCAATAAGTTTAACTAAAATCTTCAAAGACAAATCAGAAGCATGAGCTCCACGGTCATCCATGATTATTTTAATTCATTCCAACAGCTTCCAGGTCTACGCTGTCGATCCAATAGTCGCCGGATATTTTACTGTCAAATTTCAGACTTTCTTTCCTCATCACGCGCAAGGCCACCGCCTCGCAATTCTCAGGAGCCTGAAATTCAAACTGCGCTTCCTCCCAGGAATTGGTGCCGATAATAGGCGAGCTCTGAGCCTGCAATCCTTTGCACAAGTGGCCCGTAACAGCGACAAACACTCCCTGGTCGGTAGTCAAGTGCCGACTCCTTTGAGCGAACTTCACTCGATAGCTTCCTCCGGGGTTCACCGGCACGATTTGGGTCACATGGTTGAATGCGACATTGCTTCCGCCGATAAAATGCAATTGAAGACAGTAATTGCCGGAATAAGGCGTCTCCAAGGAGCGCTCGACAATCACATCGTTCTGTTTTTTCCACCGCCATCCAAAAGCGGTATTGAGCGGTTCATATTCAAATCCCCCGTCATACACGCCCATGATGGAATCACCTTTCCATCGCCGCCATATTTCCTTGGCAAAAACGAGCTTACCGTTATTGAGCAAGAAGTTGCAAAACCGCAGAGTCTCGTCCTTATCGGGAGGCTCCGATCCCTGCTCCATTTTTCGCCAGAGCTCCATCGCCACATCCGCCTCCTTGGCTTTCTTGAGCTGATTCAGGAAAGCCAGACTACTTTCCGGAGCGACATGCGGGAGCACATCGTTCCAGCTTCCCCAAAAATCAACAGCCAAGTAACAGGACTCTTCGGCCCTGTGCGGGAGTCGCGACAAAATGAAATTGAGGCTTTCCGCAAAGTAGTCTTCATCTCGCATGTCATAGGCCAATAGAAGCTCTTGCCACTTCCATGTGCTAACGTGAGATATTAACGGAGAGAGGACCGAGATAGTTTTGTCTGCGACGTCATTTTCGCCGCGCACCATCTCGGCCTTCGCAAGAGCCAGCCAGGCATCGATCAGCAGTGGCTGGCGGACTATGGCCTCCCGATAGAATTCAACCGCCGAAGATGAATCCAGATCTACATAATAGGCAAGATTGCCTCTCAGCAACCAGGATTCCGAGAACAACTCGGCAGAACCGCGGCTCTTGATAAATTCGACATCCTTTGCAAAGATTCTATTGGTGAAGATACAATACCAGATCAGGCATCCCACCATTCCCAGGAGAAAAGCGCTCGCCGCGGCTTTCCCCAACATACTCTTCATCATGCTTCTTTATCCGTTTTAGATTCCTCGGGCAGGCCCTCAGGCGCGTCGTGATACGCCTGTTGATAGTAATAGTGGTAATACTTGTAGTATTTATAATAGTAGCCGCCATAATGGTTGCCCAGATTGAGCTTATTGACTATCGTCCCCATTAAATGGCCCCTCACATTGGCCAAGCTTCTCCTGAATATGCGCAATGCCTCTCGATGCGTTTGGCCAAGGGTGCTAACCAGAATCACCCCGTCGACATAGTTTCCGATAACCAGCACATCGGCAAATCCCGCAGCAGGCGGGGCGTCGATTATGACTTTGTCAAAGCGAGTGGAAAGCTCATCAAGGACATGCCTCATACGAGCAGACGCCAGCAGCTCCGCGGGATTGGGAGGAACGGGACCCGCCGTGATGAAGAACAGGTTCGGCACATCCGTTTCTCTCACAGCTTCATCGACATCGCACATTCCGCTCAAGAGCTGGCTCAAGCCTTTCCCGCCGGCTCCGTTCCCGTTGAAAACTTTGTGAAGCCGCGGTTTTCGCAAGTCGGCGTCTATCAGCACCACCCTTTCTTCAGCCGAGCAGAAGGCCTGGGCAAGATTGCAGGATATGGTGCTCTTTCCCTCTCCCGCTGTAGTGCTTGTGATCATGATCGACCTGGGGGGATGTTCCATATAGCTGGAAAGCTGGATTGACACTTTTGCCGTTCTCATGGATTCCGAAAAGCTCGACTTCGGCTTTAGCCGGACCAAGAAGTCCAGATCGCGAACCTCTTCGGGAGCGGCGACCGGCAACACTCCAAGGACAGGAATTTGAAAGCGGTCCGAGATTTCGTCAATTCTTTTTACAGTGTTGTCTAAATATTCCAGGAAGAAGGCAAGTCCGACTCCTCCCATGAGACCGACCACTATGGAAAGAAAGAGATTAAGCTTCACATTCGGCTTGTATGGCTTAAGGGGAAGAGCCGCATAATCGACGACTTGAATATTTCCAAGCTCAGTCCCCACATTGGCGTCAATCTCCTTGGAGCGTTCAAGAAGGCTCTGGTGGATCATCTTGCTGGTCTCTACTTCTCTTGCCAGGATCTTATATTGGGTGGCGCGGTCGTTGAGAGCCATAGCCGAAGCCTTTTTCGTCTCAGCCTCACTCTTCAGAGCCTCTTCTCTCTTTTGCGCCGCACTGTACTCCATCTTTAGAGATTCCAATATCCTAGCCTCTGCGCCGGATATTTTCTTATCAATGTCGTCCATTCTGGCTTTGAGGCTTTTGACTTTCGGATAATCCTCTTTGAACGTTTCTCCCAATTCCTGGTATGCCGCCATAACTTTGACATGCTCTTCACGCAGCTTCTGTATCAGTTCATTGTTCAGCACCAATGGAATAGAGCTCATATTGCCTTTTACCGCTTGATTGTAGGTCGCCTCTTTGGCTATTCGGTCGGTTTCAGCGGCGGCCAAGGCAGCGTTGGTTTCCTGCAGCTGGCGATAGATGAGATTCAAGTTCGCATCGAGAGAGACGATTCCAGCCTTCTGCGCAAAGATATTGAGATTGTTTTCCGCACTCTCAAGCTGGATCCTCGCTACTTCGATCTGTTTTTCCAGTTGTCGCTTCGCAGAGCCCGCGGCATCGATCTTTTTGTCGACCTGCCAGTCGATAAACTCTTGAACCAGCGCATTAATGATATCTCGCGAAAGCGCTCCATCAATCGAGTTAAAACTCAGGGAAATGATGGTTGTATCGCGTTCCGGGGTCACTTCGAGGTCTCTAGTAAACTGATCGAGCACACTTTTCTGCAGGAGAAGCCTGGCAAACGTAGGATCTTCTGTCGTGCTTCCGATTTGAAGGAGCTCTTTTATCCCACTTTTTACTGAACGAATCTGCTCGCCGATGGAAATTCTCCATTTCTGGAGCATCCCGCCTTCCGCTTTCTTTTTCTCCTCGGCAATAACTGCATTAAAGGCTGGATTCTCTTCCAGATGGAGCTTCTCCATCACTCGACGCGCAAGCGACTCGCTCTGCAACAATTTGACATGCGTTTGCATGAGCTCTCGCGTTTGGATTTGGCCGACAGCATCCACATCCTGGAACTTCGTCACCTTCGGTGCCCGGATGCTCAGCTCAACGCGACCGGTCGCCTTAAAAATAGGCTGCATACTCAAGCTCAACACCAGCGTCGTTATGAACACACCCACAAGGAACGTAAGCACAAGCCACTTTCGGCGAAGCACAACTTCAAGGTAGTCGCGCAGGTCGGCAGAATCCTCAAAATCTGGCGGCGACTCCCTCAATTCAGTCGCCGGAAGATGTGTGACCGAAACCGGCGCCGGGTATTGCGCTCCATTTGCCCCTTGTGGTTTGTCCAACTGTGGATTCATTCTTCACTCCTTATTCTACTTCTCAAAACCATGCAAAAGCTCAGCGGATATAGAAAGCGTATCTATTCTTTTTGCTCCAAGGCGCCCAGAAACACAAGCGATAAATTCAAGGGACGCGCTTCTGGAATCTAGGGCTGTGATACACGCCCCCCGTCGACTCAATCAAATCCGATGAAAACTAGCCGCCGAGAGAGAAGGCCTTCCCTCTGGGGCGTTTCCTGTCGTCAGTTATTTAGGCAACAAGCAGGGAACGAAATGCATTTTCGGCGCCACTCTTAACACCGATAACATTTCACATCTAATAAAATCTGAGTTTATTATAGATCCCGGTCACTTCACAATGGGCTTCCATAACAACGATTCTGCCCGCACCGACCACCTCCCGGCGCGGACATCCTTTATGGACGCTTACATACCTATCCTTGAAAAACGTGATGGTGGGGCGCTTTGACCTACATGCTAGGCGACCATTCACTTTTGCATGGCATATTACTGCGTTGGCGGCGCAAAGGCGATTCCATAGCCAAGGAAGTTAAGGCGCAGGCCATAGACAAATCTTTCCAATGCATTCGTCTCTACAAAAACCACGTCTCTATCGCGCAGCTTAATTTTATTTTCTTCTGTTTCTATGTCCTTGCCACTCGTCTGCACAACTTCTTTTTTGCCTTCCTCATCCGGTCGGACAACCTTGATATTGCTTTGCATCGCCACGCTGGTAAACCCTCCGGCTGCCGCAATAGCCTCTCTCACCGTCATATTCGGCGTTATCTGGTAGTTACCCGGCTTCTTGACCGCCCCGTCAACATACACAGTCCCAGCCTCAGGAACATAGAGCGAGTCGCCGCTCTTTACCTCTATGTTAACGTCAGTCCGGCCTTTCAGTATAATATCGTCAATATCTATCAAATATACAGTCGGTTGATTGGCGTCCTCGCCGGCGCGCCGCACCTGCACTACCCTTCCCGCTTTTTCATTAAGGCCTTCGGCAAGGGCAAGCACATCCAACACCTTCTGGCGCGTCAGATTATTATAAGTTCCAGGCTTTTTAACCGATCCCAGCACAGTGATCTTCCCAGAAACATATTCTTCAACAAAGACGGTCACATGCGGATCCTTGATGTATTGCTCTCTGAAACGATCTTCAATGGCTTGCTCAGCTTCCCGAACAGTGAGCCCCTTTATATTTATCACGCCGATAAGCGGCAAAGATATCATCCCCCTTGCCCCTATCCTGCTCGAGCTCTTAAGCTCAGGAGCTTCAAAAATACTGACATTAAGACGGTCGCCCTCCCCAAGAATATAATCTTGAGGTTGCGGCGTAGGGCTTGCTGAAGCGAAGAGCTTGTCATTTATCGCTTTTATTTGCTGCTGCGCCTCTTTCTCTTTAGCCATAAAATCTTCAAGCTCCGCTGTAGGCTTTGGCCCCCCGCCCATACAGCCTGACAGAGCGCTCAGCGCGACGACAATCAGCATCAGATGAATAAACATCCCAAGTAATCCTAAGTTCTTATTGCTCAAATTCATCACTCATTAGACCTTTTCTCATTGTTCTTAAAAGCGAATGGCGGTAGTCACCCTTGGATGATTACCGCCATTCTAACTAATTCAACGAGAAAAGTTTAGCAGAAAAACTCTCTCATTTAGGCTTGGTGTCCAGACCACTCGGGCTGAGATCGATGGAGCCGCGCGAATCCGAATCAATCGTAGCTGCTGCGACGCCAGCCGCAACAACGCCAGCCGCGCCGAGAGCCGCAGCGCCCGCGCCGCTTCCACCCGCCGCCGCTGCGCCTGCTGCTCCAGCCGCGCCGGCCATAGCTGCTTTGGTCGCATCGCCATTGTTTGCGCGGGCCAGCGACATCGTCTCGCCAGCGCGGAGAACTTTGGATCCGTCCTTATCGGCTACCTGTACATTGCCTTCCAGGATCTTCACATCGGTGCCATTCTCGCTTACCGTGATGAAGCCGCGAACCGGCCCGCTTCCCTGCTCGGCATTCGCCACGGTGATGACATCATCGGGCGTATGAAAAGCCAATTGTTTGGACTTTGAACCGATTGCAAACTCCATATCGCCATTATTGAGATTCAAATCCGATACGTTACCCGCTTCGGCCATGGAGAAGACAGCTTTGTCATGAGCAACAAGCTGGAGCCCTTCCGATTGTACGAGGCAATTGCCTTTGCAGGTAAGCAGCTTGCCTTGCGGCAGCGGCATCTCGGACTGGAACACGCCGGCTTCCTTGCCGTCTTGAAGCAAAGCGACTTTGCCTGTTGGAATTATCCGCGCAGAAGATCCGGCCAAGGAAACTACCGGCTGCATCACCATCATGCTCACCAGAAAGACAACCAAGATCCTAAAACACTTTTGCATCTTATAACCTCCCCATAAATTATTTATGGCACTATTTGGTTCTTTTATGATTCTTGCTCAATCTTCGCCCAACCAGGCAACTGAACGATAAAGCTCCAATTGAGGCTGCTCCGCATCTACTTATTGGAGCTTTATCATGATCAGCTCAGCCTTGCTTAGTACGGGATCAACGATCCGACTGCTTCTTCCGTCACAGCAAACGTTCCAGCATCCGTGGTCACTACGTTGTTCTGGTCGATGCCTGTCGGCCTCTCGCCATAGGGAGCCGTCGATCCGGTAAGAATGTTGCCCGCAATCGTATTTCCTTTAACCCATCCCTTGGGCGCTGAAGTTTCTTTCTTGGGCAGAATCTCGTTGAGCATGATTCCATATGCTGTGGTGAGGGTGCCTACAGCCTGAGAGGTAATAGCTACACTGTTCTCCTGCACCAGGCAACCGGTAACGCTGGGACTAGCCTTTTTATTGGCGCCGTTCGCCACCAAAGCAATGCCCGCGCCGGCGTTGTCTCCCAAATCCTTGGTTTTGTCGTACGTGAAGGCGCCCGAAACCTTGTTCCCCGAGACGACATTGTTCTGCGTCACTTTACTGGTGCTAGCGATAAGAATTCCGATACCGCCGCCGCCGTTGAAGTGCACGCCGTTTTGAATCACGTTATCCGTCACCTGCCAGTTGCTGCCTTCCCAGTTGGTGATTCCCTGAATAGGATGGTCTATGGTGTTGTTAGCAACCGTTATGTTATCTGAGCCTTTTCCATAAACAGCAAAATTCACGTTTGCCGTAAAGGTATTCCCTGTTGTGGCGTCTCTGCCGATCGTCCAGAACTTACATCCATCCATCAAGATTGCGGTGTTTGCGTTTCTGAAGTTACTGCTCAGAATCGTAACGTTGTCCGCGCCCTTAGCGGAAATCGGAGCCTTAGAGTTGAAATCTATATCGCTAACGGTAAAGCCATTGCTTTTTGCCGACAGCTTGAACCCACCCTGGAGGGTAGTCCCGGTCCCTGTGCTGGCGCCGATAACGGTGAGTTTCTGCTTCTTGACGCTGATCATTCCTTTTTGCAATCCCGCAGGAACGAAAATGGTGTCACCCGGCTGCACGAGCTTGGAGTTGACACATTTCTTCAAGGTCTTGCAGGACTTCTCCCCACCACCAACGGTCCACTCGGCCGCCTGTGCTGTAGAAAAGAATAACAATGAAGCAGCGGCAACGGCTCCCACTACAAAATACTTACCTCTCATCTTTGCTTCTCCTTCCTCTTTTGATTAAATAGGCAATTCAATACTCCACTTTTCCTAAATCGGTTGCAACACCACCTCCCTTAAGTAAAAAAATCCTCAAATTGGTGCGAATAGACACTAGCCCCTCGGGATTTCAAGGGATATTTTTTCACAAATCACCCTTCCAAGACATAGCAAAATGGAGACCAGCCATCCTTCGGTTTCCTGCTTTGACCCAGCCAAATACAGATACGATCCAAACCGACACATCTCCCGACACAAGGCAATTGCATCTTTTGCATAGCGGCAGACAACCAAACCATCCTCGACAAGGATGTAGAAAGACCTCGCAAAAAAGTCTTCGCCTAACAATCATCAAAAAAGCGCAATATAGCTTACACCTTCAAGGCAAAAAGGAAGTGCAATTCTTATATTACAGGGATTTTCCTGTGTCAAACAAAATTCTAACGATTATATTTATATGGTTGCAGGCTGCGGCTATTCGCCCATCCCAAAGAAGCCTTCAGCTCTCTCAATAAAAAACAAAAGCATGAGATCCTAGTGAAATATAGCTCTTAATATCCTTGGGCTTCTGAGTCAATAAAAAATTGCGCCATTCTCTCATCAATATTTCCACGCCCCATCTCTGTGCGACTTGTGCATTGAAGGGTTCTTGACCAATTAAAGATCAGAGGATAATAAGATCTTCTCTTGCGCAATTGAGCGACTCAATGCCTTTCTCTCCCACCGCGTAGGTATTCTCTAGTCCCACAATCCCAAGACTTGGGATAATGCATTTAGGCTCAAAGGCAATTGTCATGCCTTGTTCCAGCCCGAGCTTATGACCTTTTGCCACGAAAGGAAGCTCATCGACTTCCAATCCGATCCCATGGGCTACAAAGGAAACTCGCGAGTCCCCGCATCCCATGAAGAAATCGCCATAGCCTTCTTTCTCAACCCACCTCAGGACTTCGTTATAGAGCTCTCCGGTCACAGCGCCCGGCTTTGCTATCTCTTTGAAGCGCAGGTGGATGTCTTGAACAAGTCGGTACGCATCGAGAAGCTTCTCGTGTGGAGAGCCTATCGAAAAATTGCGCGTCTGATCATTGAGATAGCCATTGTAATTCACTACGGTATCAACGCTGACGACTTCCCCGGCCCCGATTCGACGATCCGAGGGTCCCTGACCGAAGGAGGGGCTCATGCCCAATCCCCCCGTGGGAGCGTCGGGATAGGCTGGAATCGCCGCTTCAGCTCCCGACAGAATATGCCCGAAATACATCTCCATATTGAAAGAGCGAAGACGTATCATGCCCAAATGACCAGCCTTCCTGGCCACAAGCTCGAGCTCAGCGCTAAGCTCGAGCTCGCTCATTCCCTCCCTCAATGTAGAAGGAACAGCGTTGGCAACCATCAGGGAGATCTCGGCGGCTTTGCGCATCATTCCAATTTCCCATTCTGACTTGATCATTCTCAACTGCCTGATCAATCCGCTGACATCGACTATTCGCTGATTGGGAAAAAGCTTCTCGTCGTAGAGAAAAAATGAATTTGCGGGCAGAACATCCAACTCCATTCCAATCCGTTCCGGTTTGTGATTTCCGCATGCGTCGATCACGGCCCCGGGAAGATCTTTTATACTTTGAAGCGGCGCTAGAGGTCGTATCGGCGACTCGCTCCCCGCTCTTCCGATATCGCGCCGGACCAGAAAGACCGGCTCTCCCAAAGCAGGGACAACAAGGTGAGCATCCTGCACCGTGCCCGTAAAATAGTAAAGATCCGTATTCTGCCGGATGATGGCCGCATCGATGTCATTCTTTGCGAGCAAAGCTTGGAAGGCTACCAAACGATTGGCAATTTCACTCGTTGGAACTCTCAGCACTTCTACTCCTCCTTGATCAATGCATTCCCCCCATAGGCTTAGTGCGGGTGGACGCCTTTTTGAACAGCAACGTAAGAGGTATCAACACTGCCGCGCCAAGAGCAAGCGCTCTGAATGCGTCATTAAACGCAAGCATATTCGCCTGCTTGAGCACTTCCCGGTAGATCACCGCAAGCTGAAATGCCGGGCCGGCAAGCTGCGGATGTTGACTCTGTATCCATTCCGACAGCTGGTTATAATAAGCTCGGAAATTTGGATTGTAAGGGGTGACATGTTCAACCAGATAGCTCTGGTGCGCCTGCGCTCGCTGCGCCAGCAAAGTTGTGCTGAAGGCAACGCCGAAGCTTCCGCCAAGATTTCGGACAAGATTGAAAATTCCGGAAGCGTTTCCAATCTTCTCTTTGGGAATATTAACGTAGGTAGCCGCTGAAAGGGGCACAAAAAAGAGGCCAAGACCGAATGCCTGCACCACCCTTGGGAGGGCTATGTCCGTAAAGCTCGCATCCAAGGTGAACCCTCCCATCAGCCAAAGAGCGTACGAGGAGGCCATCAGCCCAATGGCGAGAAGGCTTCTCGGGCTCACCCCCTTTTTCATCAGAATGCCGGCAACAGGCATCACCAGAAAGCTGGCCACGCCTCCAGGCCCAAGAATCAACCCTGCCCATAGCGCCGTATAGTTCATCAACCGCTGAGCGTAGAGGGGAAGCAAAATGAAGCTCCCGAAAAGACAAAAGAAACCAGCAAACATGATCACCGTCCCGGTCGCAAAGCTCCTATCTTTGAACGCCCGCAGGTCCACGACAGGGTTTTTGACCTTGAGCTCCACGATTACAAACAGCACAAGAGCAACGAAGGCAAGAAAGGACAAAGCAATTATAAAATCGGAGCTCAACCAGTCTTCTCTTTCGCCTTTATCAAGAACCACCTGCAGGCACCCCAGCCCCAAGGTGAGCAAGAAAAGACCCCAAGCATCAATGCCCGCGTTCCGCTTACGTACGTATGCAGGATCATGAATGAAGAAAAGTGCTAATATAATCGCAAGGATTCCAGCAGGGAGATTAATATAAAATACCCAGCGCCAACTCCAGTTATCGGTAATCCAGCCTCCGACAACCGGCCCAAGTATGGGGGCCAGGACAACTCCCATGCCGAAAGCCGCCATGGCTATTCCATGCTCTGCCGGCGGAAAGGATTCGAGAAGAATCGCCTGCGAGAGAGGCTGTAGCCCTCCTCCCCCAAGCCCTTGCAATATTCTGAACAACACAAGAGTTTCGAGGGAAGGCGCAGCTCCACAAACGATTGAGCTGACGGTAAAAAGAGTCAAAGAAAAAAGCAAGTATCGCTTTCTTCCAAAAACACTCGCCATCCATCCCGTAATGGGAATTATCACGGCATTGGAGACAAGGTAGGAGGTGAGAACCCAGGTCGCCTCGTCAAGACCGGCGTTGAGGCTTCCCTGCACATGAGGAAGAGATACGTTGACAATGCTCATGTCCATGACTTCGATGAAGGTGGGAACCATCACGGTCATAGCCACGATCCACTTATTAGTCGAGCGTTCGGCTGGATAGTTCGTCATGGCTTCTGGATTGAGGAAAAGGCCGGGGCCACCCACTCGCCGGCCAGCATTGGACCGGTTCTGTCGGATGCATCGAGGCTAACCTCCAAAGAAAGCCCCAAACGCAATGGATGATTGGGCGGAGGAGGATTATCCAACTCAATTTTAACAGGCACGCGTTGTACTACTTTTATCCCGTAATGGGAATTATCACGGCATTGGAGACAAGGTAGGAGGTGAGAACCCAGGTCGCCTCGTCAAGACCGGCGTTGAGGCTTCCCTGCACATGAGGAAGAGATACGTTGACAATGCTCATGTCCATGACTTCGATGAAGGTGGGAACCATCACGGTCATAGCCACGATCCACTTATTAGTCGAGCGTTCGGCTGGATAGTTCGTCATGGCTTCTGGATTGAGGAAAAGGCCGGGGCCACCCACTCGCCGGCCAGCATTGGACCGGTTCTGTCGGATGCATCGAGGCTAACCTCCAAAGAAAGCCCCAAACGCAATGGATGATTGGGCGGAGGAGGATTATCCAACTCAATTTTAACAGGCACGCGTTGTACTACTTTTATCCAATTTCCCGTGGCGTTTTCAGAAGGAAGCAGAGAAAACGCAGCGCCGGTCCCGGCGCGAATGCCCGCAACTTTGCCGGTATAGATAAAACCGGGATAAATATCGGCCTTTATTGTCGCTGGTTGACCGATTCGGACATTGGTAAGCTGGGTCTCTTTGAAATTGGCTTCAACGTATATGTCTTGCAAAGGAGTCACGGCCATCAGAGCCTGTCCGGGCTGCACGCGATCTCCCACCTGGACGCTCTTCTGGGCGACATAGCCCGAAAGAGGGGCTCTGATAGCGCAATAAGAGAGGTTGAGCATAGCTGAATCGAGATCAGCTTTGCTCTTGTCGCGTTTGGCTTTCAAAGCTTCCAGTTTATGAAGCTGAATCTGCACATTATGGCGGTCGCTCTTGATGGCCTGAAGCTGGGCCTCAGCCTTTCCAACCGCCTGGGCAGCCGCAGCAACAGACGCTTTCAATGCGGCTATTTGAGAATCGGCTGCATCCACCTGCGCCCTGGATTTTTTCATTGCTGTGCGCGCCTGGTCCTGCTGACGCCCGGCGCCGGCGCCCTGCCGATAGAGATTTTCGAAGCGATCCAGATCACGCTTGGACTGGTTGAGATCCGCCAACTCCGCCAGCCTTCGGTTTTCCGTCTCTCCAAGCTTATGCCGGGCTTCCCGCTCGCCATCGCGGGCGGCATTCACACCGGCCTGCGCAGCCTGGACAAGAGCGGCAGTTTGCTCATCGGTCTGCCCCAGGGCAACCTCTGCGGCGCGGACATTCGCTTCATCCTCAGCCAGCACGGCCCTGGCCCTCTCAACTGCAACCTCGTAGTCCGCAGAGTCGAGCAGCACAAGCAGTTGTCCCTCTTTCACGAAATGATCGTTACCCGTGGCGACCTCGACGACAGTTCCCACCAGGCGGCCACCAATCGTTGCGCTATCGGCCTTTGCATAGGCGTCGTCCGTCCAGACCCGGTATCGATGGGCGCTCCACCGGTAAAAAACGAATGCAGCGATCGCAGCGACAACCACCAACAGCACAATGAGCCTCAGGCGATGTCGCTTTGTTTTAAGCTCAGCCCCACTTGCCGATGCAGCCTCAATTTCAGGCATTTCTAATGAGCTCTCCCCTGTAGCGGTTGTATCGGTCCGCCAATAGCCCTCTCAAGATCGGCCCAGGCAAGTTGGAAGCCATAAAGCGCCTGGTAGTAGTCCGCCTTCGATTGGGCGATGAAAACCTGGGCGTTCAGCACCTCGAGGAAGATCACCAACTGCTCCTTATACTGGAGAGTGGTCATCCGCTCATTTTCTTGAGCTTGTCTCAAGGCGGTTTCAGAAGCGTCAATATTCGCCCTGGCCACCTGCAACTGCTCATAAGCATCGCGCACCTGCAATTGAATCTGTTGCCGCAGGTCCCGCCGTCTCTCTTCAAGAGCAGATTGCCGGTAGCGCAATTCCTTGATCGCAGCGTCTGTTTTGCCGCCCTCAAATAGATTCATATCGACGCGCAGCCCGATTGCCGCATTGTCATTGTTCGTAAAATCATTCTCTTCAGCCAGGAAGTCTTTCCCTTCTCTGAAATATTGCGCGAAAGCAGACACATGGGGATAATAGCGGCTTTTTGCGGCGGTGATGCTCTCCCGAGCTCGCCGGATGGATTCTTCAAAGGTAAGATATTCAGGCCGCTGCTTTTCAGCTAAGGCGTAGAGCTCGGTCAACTGGGGCGGCTGTCGGAGGGGAATATCCTCTTCAGCAAGCGTCAGCTTTGCGTTCATCTCAATATTTAGAAGCTGATTGAGCCGCGACAATAATATCACCAACTGCTTTGAAGCAGTCCTTTCCGTCTGCCGCGCCTGAGCCAGAGCGACATCCGCTTTTAGAACATCATTTCTGGCCACGAGGCCTTGCTCGAAATTCGCTTGTGCATTCCTCCGCTGAATTTCAAGGCTTTCGACATTATCCCTGGCGACTTGGACCAATTTATCACCCAAAATGGCTTGGTAGAAAGCATGCTCCACATCGCGAATAAGGTTCAGGCGCGTCTCTTCGAGTCGATACTCGGCAATCTTGAAGTCGATCTTCGATATGTTGGTCTGGGCTTTGAGGTTGAAACCGGTGAAGAGCGGCTGGGAAACCACAACCTCCCAACGGTTGGTGGTCTGATGCGACGTTTGAACCTTTACGGGAGAACCAACGGAACTTTCAAAAATTGCGAATGGTTCTTCGGACATGTGGTTGAGCGCATAGCTGGAATCCAATTTTGGGAAATAATCGGACCAAGCCTGTCTAACCTGTTGACCGGACGCATGGACGTCCTGCTTGGCGGCTCTAAGAACGGGATTATGCTCCAGGGCATGGCCGATCGCTCTGGAGATTGTAAGCGGCTCGGATTCGAGCCCAAGAGAATATTCTCCTGCACAGGCGGCATTTACGATCCAAAGCATTATCGTGAAGAGACCAACGGCATATGGATTCACACCGCCTTTCATGATTATCCTTCCCTATTCTGCTCTCTTCAAAGCTTTCTGGCCGCCAGCAGCTTCTCCATTCGCGCAAAGTCAAGCTCTGTCAAAGCCTCAACAGCATAGTCCGCAAGACCCTTGATGTAATCTATCGGATAGGAATTTGAAACGCCGACAACGAAAAGACCGGCCGACCGGGCGGATTCGATCCCAGCCGGCGTATCCTCTATGGCGATGCAGGACCCGGGATCCACACGCCCGAGAGAAAGCTTCTCACAAAGCATCTGAAAAGCCTTTACGTATGTCTCCGGATCCGGCTTGCTCCGGGTCACGTCATCAGCGCCGACGATAACATCGAAAGCGTCGGCGATCCCCAAAGCCGCAGTAAAAGCCACGACTTCGCTCCTGAGAGCTCCAGAGGCCACCGCCAGAGGCGCCTTGCGCGCTGCAAGATCTCGGACGAGATCAACAACTCCGGGAAAGCTCGTAAGTCCTTCCGAGGCAATGCGCTGCAGAGCAAGAGCCTTATCGAGCATGAGCCGAGCCAGGAGATCGGGCTCCAAAGGGCGGGAGGCTTCCCGAAAAGCCTCGAGGAAAGCATCTCGATCATCGAAGCCGATATAGGATTCAAGATAGTGATCGTAGTCGAAGCCTAACCCCATGGGACGCAGAACATCCTGAAAAGCTTTGTAATGGAGCGGCTCTGTGTCGACCAGCACGCCGTCGCAATCGAAAATAACCGCCCTGAGAGCAGGTGAGTCAGAAGCCATTGATTCCTTCGCCCGTATCAGAAAAAAGTGAGCCAGTTACAAATGATGCCGCTCCGAGAAGAGACCGGAACGGAGGAATGCGGTTCTAAAAGTTGACGAGCACTTGTTTAGCACGTTTTCGACCATCTCGGCAACTCAAAGTGCTGAGGCGCTCTCATTGCTCCCAAGGCTCGCTTGGACGGCAGCAGACGGGAAGCGGCAAAAAAATGCCGAAAAAGATCAGCCCGCCCAAGGCATAGTGATTGTTAACCAACATCCGGAGCGCACCCGCATCCATCATCATACGTTCAGATCATTCCGCCTCACCCGATATCGCCTTCCGGATAAGGCTCCTGGCAATCTCGATTTTATAATCGTTTCGGCTCAATGGCCTTGCATTCTCCAAAGCGGCTTCCGCCGCCCTGGCGGCCGTCTCGGGCGAAATCGTCCGACCAATCACTTCCGCTTCGGCCTCCGCGGCGCGAAAGGGCGTCGGTCCCACCGCCCCGAGGACGATGCGCGCATCCGTACAAACATCACCATCCATGGTCAGCGCCGCCGCAACGCTTACAATGGCAAAATCAATCGGCTTTCGGAGCGTGAACTTTGAAAAAACCTGCCGCCCCGCGCTCGATCGCACAGGAATCTCAATTTCCCGCACAAGCTCATCAACATTTAGATCGATCCCAAGAGAATGATAAAATTCCGGCGCAGCAAGTTTGCGTATCCCTTCAGGTCCTTCGATTACGAACCGCGCGTCCAGAGCCGTCAAGGCAACCGCCGTATCCGATGGGCAGACGGCGAAGCACTTCTTTGCTCCCAGGATGGCATGGTAGCGATTGTCGCCCTTGATCGCATGGCAAGCGCCGCTTCCTTTGCGCAAGCACTGAATGGGGCCTCCGATGCTGCTCGGATAGCGGTAGTACCAGCAGCGCACTTCCTGACACAGGTTGCCGCCAAGAGTGGCCACATTGCGGATCTGGGGAGAAGCTACCGAATGGGCCGCCTTAGCCAAAAGCGCATAGCGGCTGTTTACGAGCGAAGAACGCGCTAGATCGGCCAGGAGCGCAAGAGCGCCTATTCTCAAATGCTCCCCCTCTTCCCTGATTTGATCAAGACCGGCAATGGGCTTGATGTTGATCAGGAGCTCCGGATATTGAGGCGCCAATTCTCCCTTTAAGAGCGAAAGCAAATCGGTTCCTCCGGCATTCAGCTTCGCCCGTCCATTGCTTTCGCGCAGCAGGGACACAGCCTCCTCCACTGTCCGGACATCTACATGCTCGAAAGCCCTCATTGCTCGCCTCCCATCTTCCCGCGGAATCCTTTGCCCATAGCGGCCAGAACCCTTTCGGGAGTGGCGGGGTAAGTCGTTAGCCAGGCGCCGATGGCGTTGGAGGCCGCCATGAGGACAGCCGAAGGCCCCGGGGAGGTCGCCACTTCCCCAACGCCCACCGAATGGAAGCGGTGCGAGGGCATAGGCGTCTCGAGGACAACCTGCTCGATGGGGGGCAGCTCGGCAAAGGTCCGCCACTTGTAATCGATCAGATTGGCGTTGAGGATGTGCCCCGAAGTCGGGTTTAGGATGGTCTCTTCAAAGATCGCGCTATCGATGCCCGCCGACCCGAGGCATCCGTTGAGCTGCCCTTCCAGCCCCAGCGGGTCCATGATTTGCCCCACATCGGTGGCGAGCGTCACGCGCAGCAGGTCAACCTTTCCGGTCTCCACATCCACTTCAACCTCTACGAAGCTCATCATGCAGTTGCAGAGAGTGAAATCTTCCTTGAACCTTCCGTATCCCAGCGCGGTCCGATCGCTTCCCATCGCCCGCCACTTAATGCGCCTCTCCGGCGTCCCCTTGACAAAAACAGCTCCATCGGCTGTCTCAAGATCCTCCGGCTCCGCATCCAACCTGTGCGCAAGCAAATCGAAGAGCTTCTTCTTCGCATCTTCAGCCGCGTTGATAACGGCGCTCCCGATGGCGTAGGTCCCCCTGGAGCCGACCGGCCCGAACTCAAAAGGAGTTACAAGCGTATCGGCGGGACTCAGGGAGACCCGTTCCGGAGGTATCTGAAGCACTTCTGCAGCCATCTTGATATAGTTGCTTGTCTGTCCCGTTCCATGCTCGGCAGCGCAGAGAAATATGGTCGCCATACCGTTGCAGTTGAGCTGCACGTAGGCTTCCGCCGTATCTTCTCCTACGTCAGCATTTCCATGCACACCCACGCCAATTCCTCTCCGCTTCGTTCCGTTCACGGAGCTTGGAGTGAGCCACCCCTTCCATTTCTCCTTCCAACCGAATTTCTTAGCGCCCTCATCCATGGCCTTGGAAAAGTCTATACCCCGATATTGATACCACTGCCCATCGCGCCAGAAATAGCCGCCGCCAGGCTTCACGTAATTCTTCTTGAGAACCTCGAAAGGATCGAGGCCGGCCTTTTCCATTGCAAGACACAAGAGGGGTATGAAGGCGCATTTGAGCTCCTGGCCGCCAAATCCTCTCATGCTTCCCGAAGCGTTGCGATTCGTGGTCACGACGTAGTTTTTGAGATCCCAATTCGGACATTGCGCCATGATCATGAGCTCTCCAGACCCCACGGCGACTTCGGCCTGAGTCGTAAAAGAATAGTAGCCGGTGTCGACATACCATGCGCCCTGGACGGCCGTGAGCGAGCCATCGTTTTTCATGCCGACTTTAGCACGGATGCGCGAGCCTACCCGCAACGTGAAGCACGCCATGTGCTCTTCCTTCGTGAACATGACCTTCACCGGCCTGCGGGCGGCCCTGCTCAAGAGCGCGGCATAGCTTTGAACCTGCCAGCACATGATCTTTGTTCCGAAGCTGCCGCCGACATGGCCTCCTATGCTCCGGATTTCCACCTGTCGGTCAAAGACATGAAAAAGAGTAACCTTATCCATGTAGGGCGCCTGGCTGGCGCTCCAAATCGTGACCTTATTCGGCTCCTCCCAAAGCGCTACAGCGCCTACCGATTCGGGAGGAAGGGCGCTCGGGATGTTTTCATAGCCGAACTCGCCTTCGGCGATAACATCAGCCTCTTGAAAGCCTTTTTCGACATCCCCCTTGACGACGCCTTTCAAGCATTCGGGACCGAAGATGATCGCGCCGCCAGGAATGATGTTATTGGGACAATCGTCATGAACGAGCGGCGCGCCCGGCTTGAGGGCCGAATCGATATCGAGGACCGCAGGCAGGACCTCATATTCTACATCGATCAGCTTCAGCGCCTCTTGCGCTATCTCAGGAGTGGAGGCGGCTACAAGCGCCACGGCGTCCCCCACGTATCTCACTTTTTTGTCGAGAACGCGCACATTGCGTGGCGTTCCTCCCATCCAGTCCGGAATGTCCTCCCAAGTGAGGACCGCCTTTACGCCTGGAAGGGCTTTCGCCCTGGATCTATCAATGCTTTTGATCCTGGCGTGCGCATAAGGACTTCTCAGCACCTTCCCGTGGAGCAAGTTCTGGAAGCGAAGGTCATCAATAAATTGGGCGGCGCCCGTGACGATATCCACAGCATCCCGCCGCTGCACTGCCCGGCCGATGTATCTGTAATTATCGCCCATGGCCCGCCCCCTTCTCTACGACATCCATAACAGCGCGCACCACCTGGTAATGACTGATGCATCGACAGAAATTTCCCGAAAGCGCCTCTTTCACTTCCCCTTCCGACGGGTGAGGATTCTCGTTTAGAAAGGCTTTGGCGGTCATGATTATGCCCGGAGTACAGAAGCCGCACTGAAAGGCCTGGTGATCGATAAACGACTGCTGAAGCGGGTCCAGCGCCCCAGTCTCTTTATCCTGCAGACCTTCGATGGTCGTTATTTCCCTGCCTTCACACTCGATCGTCAAGATTCTGCAAGACAGGACAGATTTTCCATCCATGATGACGGTGCAGCATCCGCATGCGCCGTCATCGCAGGAGATTTTGGCGCCGGTAAGCCCAAGATTTTCTCTAAGCGTCTTCGCCAGGGTATCGGAAGGAGAGATTTCACCCATCCCCTTCCCCACATTGAATCGATACAAGTCCCCATTGACGGTGAAGCAGACCCGCCGGGCGGCTGTCGGGTTGGAAGCGATGCGATCCACCTCGTGCTCTTTCATTTTTCGTCCTCCATTGAAAAGCTGATTCTCACGACGCAGCTACTTCATCAACACATTCGGTAGAAGAAGAGCATACATGGGCGCCCAGCAGCCGAGACAGCGTCTTCCCTGCTTCAGCCGCCAGGGGCCCACATTCTCGAGCCGCCGCAGCGGACGCCAGTCCGAGCACGGCAATGTAGCCAATTGGCTGCTCGTTTGGACCGAGCACGGGGGCCGCAACCACATTGAGCCCTGGCGATGTTTCCTCGAGATCCTCGGCGTACCAGTCCCGGCGACATCGGACTAATTCCTCATTAAGCTTCGCTCGATCAAACTTCGACGGATCCCCATGGAAATAGAGCCGTTCTTCCTGAAGCAGCTTGTCTAGCTCCTTTTCCGGAAGAAATGCGGCAATGGCCTTGCCATGACAGCCGTAGGTAAGAGGAAACCGGTGGCCGACTCGCATGGTAAAGCCCAGCACGCGGCCGCCTTCATCTTTTGCCGCAACGAACACGTTCCTGTCAGCTATCAGCCCGAGCGCCGCGGTAGCTCCCGCTTTTTCAGCAAGGTCAGACAAAAGCGGCTCGGCAAGCTTCGGCGCGCTCAAAGTATCGAGAAACTTGCGCGAAAGCCCAATGAGGCCAGGCCCGAGCGTATAGCCTTTTCCCCTTCCCGCAGTTTGAACAAGGCCATATTTTCCAAGAGTGTGGAGAATACAAAAAGCGGTGCTCTTGTGCATTCCCGCCTTCTCGCAGATCTCGGTCAGGTTCAAATGCCCGGACTCTTCCTGAGCGATTCCAAACAAGACCTTCATAGCCTGTTCGACCGCCGGCACCAGGTACTTGTCCGTGGAGGTGGTTTTAGTTGCCTTTCCCATCAGTTTTATACTCCGAACTATAGTTTTTGATATATGAACCGAGATCCCTGCTACCATCTGCAAATGGAGATTGTCAAAGGAAATTTCACGACATATGGAATCGACTAGACCCGGCTTGGCGAACCTTTATTATATTCCATCAAGGTGGACATAGTGTCTTTGGTTCATATCTCTCATTCCATACTGCGCTCTTTCGCCTTCGGGCGGACGCAGGTTGCGAAAAGGGTTAAAATATGGCATTGGGTATTGAAGGCGCTTTATCCGTTCAAGCGTCTGGCGATCTTCGGGACGAGGGAGACTCATTCTGTGGTGACAGCACAAGGCATAAGCAAGTTTCTTGGAAAAAAAGAGCTATTCCGGGACGTTTCTTTTCACGTGCATCCGGGCGAAAAGATTGGAATCATCGGACCGAACGGAGCCGGCAAGACCACATTATTCCATATTCTCCTGGGAGAAACCGAGCCGGATAGCGGCATTACCACCAAAGCAAAAAACATCCGCACGGGATACCTGCCGCAACAATGGACTCCCCTCGAGGGAAAAACCGTCCTTTCCCATGCAATCGATATCGACGACGAGGTTCAGACGCTTCGCACCGAGCTGCAAAAGCTCCAAGAATCGCTGGATGCGGATAGAGATCCCACGAAGGCGCAGGAGACTGCCCTTCGACAGGCGCATCTGATCGAGCGGCTCGAGCACCTTGGGGGGTATGACCTGGAGGCGCGGGCGAGCAAGATCCTCGCAGGCCTGGGCTTTCGAAACGAAATGCTCGATCGCCTGGCGTCCACCCTCAGCGGCGGGTGGGTGATGCGGCTCGAGCTGGCGCGCCTGCTACTTGCGGAACCGGATCTTTTGCTCCTCGATGAGCCGACGAACCATCTAGACCTAGACTCGCTCCTGTGGCTCGAGCAGTATCTCCTCAACACATCCTCGGCGGTGCTCCTCATCTCGCACGACCGCGCCTTTCTCAACCGGGTCGTGATGAGAATTCTCGAGCTCGACCAGGCGCAGTTGCAGGAATATAGCGGCAACTACGACTTTTATCTCGAAGAGAAAGCCAAAAGACAGGAAATCCAGTTCTCGTCCTTCAAGAACCAGCAGGAGCGGCTTCGCCAATTGGAGCGATTCATCGAGCGCAATCGCTACCGAAAAGACAAAGCGAGGCAAGTACAAAGCCGCATCAAAACGATGGATAAGATCGAGCGGATAGAAGCGCCCACAGAGCAAAGCGAGATTCATTTCACCTTTCCCGAGCCTCAACGCTCGGGGAAGCGTGTGATTGAGCTAGAACAGGCGCACAAGGCTTATGGAGAGCACGTTGTCTATTCGGGCATCGATCTTTTGATCGAGCGCGGAGACCGCATCGCATTCCTCGGTCCCAACGGCGCGGGCAAGAGCACCCTTTTGAAGATGCTCGCCGGCGTCGAAAACATGAGCATGGGCAAACGGATACTCGGCAGCCAGGTGACTACCGGCTACTATGCGCAGTATCAGTGGGAACAGCTCCACACTGAATGGACCGTACTCCAGGAGGCCTCATCGATTGCGGGAGACATGTCGCAAACCCAGCTCCGCAGCCTTCTCGGCGCTTTTCTCTTTAGAGGAGACGACGTCCTCAAGAAAGTATTGGTCCTCAGCGGAGGAGAGAAAGCGCGGCTGATTCTCTGCAAGCTTTTGCTGCAGCGCCCCAACGTCCTCTTGCTGGATGAGCCGACGAACCACCTCGACATCCCGTCTCGAAACGTACTCGAAACGTCCATGGACGAATTCCCCGGGACAATTTGCTTCATCAGCCACGATCGCCATTTCATCAACGCCATAGCAAACAAGATCCTTTTAGTGGAAGCAGGCGGAATACAGCTTTTCCCCGGCAACTATGAGGACTTTCAACAAATATGGAAGAAGCGGCTGGAAGAGCCGGTTCTTTCCCCGTCGGAAAAGGCCTTGCGGGAAGAGGCGAAATCTTCCGTTCCCGTCAAAAGGGGCCAGGAGCAAAAGAGGATCGAAGCAGAAAGAAGAAATGAGCTCTACCGGCTCAAGAAGCCTCTCCAGGAGCGGATCGACAAGATAGAGACGGAACTGGATTCGGCTCATCAGCGCTTAGAGCTCCTCAATGCGCGCCTTGCAGACCCCGACACCTACCGGGACGGCAAAGAAGTGCAGGAGCTTCAAAAGGAGTATCAACAATGCCAGACGACTATTCGCAAGCTCACAAGCGAATGGGAGGAAAGCTCGCTGGCGATGGAAGAATTGGAAGAAACCTTTATGAAAAACAAGGAACAAGCCCTCGGAAGTTGATTTATTCCGCGGCCCAACAAGCGCAAGGCGATATCAATATGGATATTCATCGACTGGAAGTGTTTTGCAAAGTGCTCGAACTGCAGAGCTTCACCAAAGCCGCCGACGCCGTCTGCCTCACGCAGCCGACGGTAAGCGAGCACATACGGGCTCTGGAAGAAACACTCGGTGAAAAGCTTGTAGACAGGCTGGGGCGCGAAGTGCTCCCGACTCCCGCGGGCAAGATACTCTATCGGTACGCGCAGGATATCATCAAGCTTCGCAACGAAGCCATCCAAGCGCTCGACAGGTATAAGGGGAATTTATCGGGACACCTGCTCATCGGAGCGGGCACCATTCCCGGGACCTATATCCTTCCCGAGCTTATCGGATCTTTCAAGGCAAAGCACCCATCCATCAGGGTCACGCTCAAAATTTCAGGCAGCGCCTCAATCGTTCAGAAGATCCTTGACGGAAGCTACGAGGCGGGGCTTCTCGGAGTTCGCTGGGAAGATCGCAGGATATTGCTGGAAGAGATCTTCTCGGATGAGCTGTTGCTCACGGTCTTTCCCGAGCACCCGTGGGCGAAGAGGGAATCGGTCGAAGTAGCGGAACTGGCGAACGAGCCGTTCATCCTCAGAGAAAAAGAATCCGGCACTCGCATGGTGGTGGGCAAAGCGCTTGAAGCCCACGGCTTCGAGCCATCGCGCATCAACGCGGTCGCCGAAATGGGCAGCACGGAAGCAATCCGCCAGGGGATCAAGGCCAAGATCGGGGTTTCGATTCTCTCCTCCAAAGCCGTTGAAGAAGACCTCCAGCGAGGATGTCTCGTAGGCGTTCCTTTGAGCGGAGTCAAGCTCTCCAGATCCTTTTACCTCGCTCAAAGAAAGAACCGGGAGCCCTCTCCTCTCTGCACTGCATTTGTGAACCATCTAAGAGCCGAAGCTGCGCGTGGGATGAAAAAAGAGGAATGAGCGTCGATTCGACGTCGGGGCATGGCTGTGCAGGGTCTGAGCAGCCCCAGAAGCCTCATTTCCTCTCATTTTCAGTTTGGCCCCAAAGCAAGAAGAATGTTTTCCAGCTCGCTCCCAAGTCTGAGGAATTCTTCCGGGCTCAGGCTTTCCGGACGCCTCATGGGATCTATGCCGCTTTTTGAAAAGGCCTCGTCCAGGCTCGGCGCCGCTCTTCCCATAAGAGCCTTCAGACTGTTTTGAAGAGTCTTTCGCCTCTGCTGGAAAGCAATATTGACGAGGTTCCTGAAGAAGTCGAAAGAAGGCGCGCCTTGAGGAGACTCTTCCGGAAAGTCGATGGACAAAACGAGCGAATCCACATTGGGAGGAGGATAGAATTGCTTAGGTCCCACATAAAAAAGCCGGTCCACACGGGCGTAAGCTCCAAGCAGCACGGATAAAACGCCATAGTCTTTGGTTCCGGGCTCTGCTGCAAATCTTTCCCCTACTTCCTTCTGGACCATGAAAACCGATCTCTTGACGGATGCGCGAGATTCCAAAAGATAAAACAAGAGAGGCGAGCTGATATTGTATGGCAAGTTGCCAAGAACTGTCAGCCTCCGGCTTTCGGATCGGCTCAAAGCCTCGAGATCGAAGGCGAGGATGTCCTGCGAATGGACGAAGACCTGGCACTCGGAGGGAGGCATGTTCATCTTCAGATATTCGGCGAGATCTCGATCGAGCTCCACGAGATGCAACCGTCCGACGCAAGGCAAGATGAACTGAGTCAGAGCGCCGAGCCCCGGCCCCACTTCGACGACCACATCCGAGGGATCGAGCTCCGCGCACCGGACTATTCGCTCCGCCGTATTGGGCTGCGCAAGGAAATGCTGGCCAAACCGCTTCCTCGGCTTTGTTCCATGGAAGCTAAAATATTGCCTCGGGGTGATAAAACCGCTCATTGTCTTCTTCTAATACCAGCGTGATACAGCATCGATATCTATGGGATTCGCACAAAAGCCGGAGCGCTTCCAGACCGAGTATCCCGCAGCGGCGATCATTACCGCATTGTCCGTACAGTATCTGAGAGGAGGCAAGTGCAAGTTCAACCTACGCGCGCCAGTCTCCTGCTCGAGCCGCTCTCTGAGCCGCCTGTTGGCGGCCACGCCTCCAACCACCGCAACATCGCTCACCTTTTGCATTTCCGCAGCTTTCACGGTCTTTGCGGCCAAAACTTCCACAACGGCTTCCTGAAAGCTCGCCACAAGATCTTCGAGACTGTATTCGCCCTCATTGCTAGAAGTGCGGGGAGGACCGAAGCGCCTTACAAAATTGGCGACCGAAGTCTTGATTCCACTGAAGCTGAAGTCGAGAGAGTCTTTGCTTAGAAAAGCTTTTGGAAACTGGAAGGCTTGAGGATTTCCCAAGGCCGAGAGCCGATCGATGACGACTCCTCCAGGGTAACCCAGTCCTAGCAGCTTGGCCACTTTATCGAAGGCCTCTCCCGCGGCGTCGTCGAGCGTAGTTCCTAAAAGACGGCTCTGGCCATCGGACTCCACCCGGTAGAGAGCCGAATGCCCTCCCGATACGACAAGACATACAAACGGGTTTTCGAGAGGATCGCGCTCGAGAAAGGCAGCTTTCATATGTCCTTCGAGATGATTTATCGCCAGAAGCGGTTTTTTCAGAGCGAAGGCCATCGCCTTTGCAGCGCTGAGTCCTACGAGAAGAGCCCCAACAAGGCCCGGTCCCTGCGTCGCCGCAATGGCGTCAAGGTCGTTGCGCGCGATCTTCGCCTCATCCAGAGCGCGCGCAATTACCGGAAGAATCGCCTCCACATGCTTTCTGGATGCGAGCTCCGGCACCACGCCTCCATAAGGGGTATGAACGGCGATCTGGCTCGAAACCACATCGGATAAAATTCTCTTTCCATCTTCCACCACTGCCGCGGCAGTCTCATCACAAGAGCTTTCAATTCCCAGTATCAACATGATTTGTCCGCTACCCGCCCGACATTCAGAATCTATTGGATCATCAACCCGTCGTTGACAGCAGTTCCAATTTCGAACCCGGCGAAATGCTCTCGTAGGGTGGGAGCGTCTTTTTACGCCCACAAGATTGACGCTAGCAGCCAATCTTTGGTGGGCAGGAAAAAACTTTTGCCCACCCTACCCAGCACTCCGCCCGTTCTCTCCAACGCTTTCGGCAACACATCGACGGCTATAATATCTTTTTCTTAAAGAAGGAACATATTTCCGAATAAAGATGCTGCTATTTTTTCATCGGCCTGCATGAAAGCGAGCGGCATGACTCACGCCGCCGCTCATTGAAGGCGCTTTGATTATATCAAATAGACCAAAATCCGAGCCTCAACAGATAAAAACCCGCTCAGGGTTGAGCTAAACAATGGGCTTGCTTATATTTTTGGTTGTCTCAACTACCGATGCGGTGTAATTCTCAATAGATTTGAGGATAGAACATACAAAAATCAACAACGAGGGGGAAAGTGAATGGCGGATGAAGGATTTTTGACCGAAGTCCAGGAGGATTTGGCGGAGCTATTGAAACCTTATCAGCAGGAGTTGAGCCGGCGGGAGAAAATGGCCGAATTCGTCAAACGCTGCATCCAATTTGCCGGCAGAGACGATTTTCTTCAGCTGGACGATCTTCTCAAGACCTCAACCGTTGAAGAAGTCGAAGCGGAAGAGGGGCTGGCGGGATGCCGGGAAATTTTCGATCGATTGAGGAGCTACGCCGATGACAAAGTAGAACGTTACCGCCTCGAGTTCATCAATGATTTGACCCAACGCGCCCGGGAAGCGGGACTTGAAATCGAGATCGACTTTCCCCGCTTCAGCGTTTTGAAAGGCATCGACGGGACGGTCGATTTCAGCGGCAGGCGAACCGTCATAAACAAGAAGACACTCAAGTCGATCGATCCCAGGCGCATAGTCTCCATGCTCTCGAGGATCAAACGCAACCTGTACGACAGCCCCTTCAACGCTCAGGCGTTCATCGACAGCCTTCACCGCACCTATTCCGAAATCCTGAAAAAGGAGAACTGGGCTCCAGGCCATCCGGTTCCCATTCAGCGGTTTTACTTCGACCACGTTCTCTCCCTCCAGAGCAAGGCCTTCTTTCAGGACATGGAAAAGGGGAGATTCCGAGGCTACAGCCTGGATCAATTTGCCGTCGACATATGGCGATACTTTCAGGCGGGCACGGGTGGAACATCGGAAGGACTTGCTCTTCAGCTGCGCCCGGGCAGAAACAACTCCCTCTGGCTTATAGACAGCGACGGAGAACGGCGTCAGATCACCACGATCTCCTTTCAGGAGCATAAGTAATGACAACAAGAGAGCAGCTCGAGCAGTTGAAGCCGTTTCAAGCGAGAGCCATCATAGAAGAGCTTCGAAAAGGGAGCGTGCCGATTGAATACGTGCCATTCTTCACGGTTGGCAGGCAGAACTGGCTCACCCTCATCGAAGACGACCTCGACAACTACATTTCTGCAGGAGGCGCCAAGGTCCGCTTTATCAATGGCGATTACGGCGACGGAAAGACCCATTTCATGTCGGTAATCCGTCACATGGCCCTACAGAAGGGGTTCGCGGTTTCCTTTGTGGTGCTCACTCCCGAAATTCCCATGCACAAGTTCGAGACTGTCTACCAGGAGATAGTGAGGCAGCTTCGCGGAAGCTATGATGGCGTCGGCATCAGAAGCCTCGTTGACGAATGGTCGGACAAAAAGGCGGCGGAGCTCAGTATAGAGTCGGGACAGTCTCTTCAGGAAAAGCTTTCGGAGCTGGGCGATGAGCTTCGCGCTCTTCCGGGCATGGATCTCAACTTCGCCAACGCTCTTACGGCGCTGCTCGACAGCAAGATCGCTCCCCTGCCGGAAGGACAGACGGAAAAAGAGCGCGCAGAGTCTCGCGAAGCGCTCTACCAGTGGCTGCTCGGAGGTAAAGTCAGCAAACGGGAGTTGAAGCCCTTTCAGGTCTTCGAGCCTCTCAACAAGAGCAACAGCAAAAGAATGCTGAGCTCGCTCATAGCTTTTCTCGGAAGCTTCGGCCACAAAGGCCTCATTCTTCTCATGGATGAGCTCGAGACGGTCATCGCGCAGTCGGCCACCGTACGCAACACCGCCTATGAAAACGTGAGGCTCCTGATCGATAACACGGAACAAGCCCGATGCCTTCATATATTTTTTTCAATCATTCCCGACGTGATCATTTCCGAGAAAGGCTTCAAGAGCTACGACGCGCTCTGGAGCCGCGTGCGCTCCATTGGCGAAAGCAAGCGGCTCAACTACAGAGGCGTTCTGATCGACCTCCACAAGACTCCTCTCGATACGCGGGAGCTGATCGACCTAGGCCTTTGCCTGCGCCGCATTCATGAGCTCTCTTATCGTTGGGAAGCCGAGGGCTCCATTCCCGATGAGCTCATCGAAAAAATCTGTCAGAATCAAAAGAAGATGGGGCTTTTGAGCGAAGTGCGGCTCTTTGTGAAACAGATCATCCGCTGCCTCGATATGGCCGAGCAGGGCGAGCCTCCCGGAGACGAACTGGATCTCACCGATCATATTATTTCCAGCCAAAGAGAGCTTGAACGGGAAAAGATCGAAAAACTGCAACCCAGTTGGGATTCATGATGGAAAAAGGACTGAGCTCAGAAGACCAGTTTCAGCTGAGAAGAGCGATCGAGCGGTTGCGGGAAGGCCTGTTCGATCCCGTTGCAGTAAGGCTCCTCACGGCTCACGAAGAGCGCCTGAACGAATCGATGGATCAAGGACTTAAAGCCATCGAGGCGGGCAGTTCCGCGCATCTTTGCATTGTGGGCGCATACGGACAGGGCAAATCCCACAGCCTCACCTACATTCAGGACCGCGCGCTCAACCTGGGATACGCGACAAGCATGATCAACCTGGACCCGCGCGAGATCCCTTTCCACGATTTTCGCCAAGTTTATCGCGCTCTCATGGCCTCACTCAGGCTCCCGGGAAACGATAGCGGTTTTATCCAGAGATGGAAAGCCTGGGCGGAAGCAAACCTTTTTTCGGACGATTGCGCACCGGATCCTCGGGCCTGTCTGCCCTCTGAAATGCCGCACCTCTTCAAGTCGGTTCTCACAGCCATGGCGCAAAAAAGCCTGACGCTCACGGATCGCCAGAAGCAGTCCAAAAAGCATGGAGGATATCGGCCAAGAGAGTTTCCCTACATCCTTTCTCGTGCGCTCATGGGAGAGCCGGTTCCCTTGAACAAGCTTCGGGATGCTTTGAAGTATAGACAGGTATCCTTCTATCGAGAGGCGTCGCTCGTCTGTCGCGGCATGGAGCCATACTTGGATATGGTGCGGGCTTTGGCGCAACTGCTCCTCCAGATGGGCTGCAAGGGCTGGGTAACGCTTTTCGATGAAGGGGAATCCATAGCCCTGGCTCGTCTCACGGCCCGGAGCAGGAGTTATCGGTTGCTCCACCGGATGCTTTTTCCCGATACCCCATCAAAAGGTCTTTTTCCCGTTTTCGCTTTCACAGACGACTTCCTCTTTCAGATCGAACAGGAAGATTACGACCGGGTGTGGATGCGAGGAGATGCGGAAACGCCCTACTTTGATAAGAACTATGCCGAAGCGCTTGGGCGAAACCTCTCCATCTATCGGCTCCATGACCTCTCCAAAGAGGAATGGCCAGGGCTGATCGATAAGCTCATAAACCTCCACGCAGGCGCCTACCGCTGGGACCCGCCGCGCGATCGCCTTCACCAGTTGCTGCTGGAATGCCTTGAAAGCGCTCAAACGGGAGAAACCCGCCTCAAGCTCAAGCTGCTGGTGGACCAAATCGATATCGCGCACCAGGAAAAAATACTCGACAGACCCTTTGAGGCAAGCGGCCCGTAGAGCCCCCATGACGTCAAGCCAATCGCCCATCCTCGATCTTCCCAATACCTACAGAGCTTTCTACGGCGCCTTCGCAAGCCTTCACGCCATACAAAGGCAGGCGATCGATCCGATCTTGCGCGGCAAAGATGTGATCCTGCAGTCTGCGACAGGATCTGGGAAAACGGAGGCCGTGCTCGCTCCCTGCCTCGAGCGCGTCATTCAAGCGGGCCAGACGTCGTCGGTTCTCTACATCGTGCCGACTCGCGCGCTGGCTCTCGATCTCGAACGGAGGCTCGAGCCTTTGGTTACGGAACGGCTCGAGCTCGGCTTCGGCGTGCGCACGGGCGATGTGAAGCGAAGCGTTGGCGGGCGTATGGCTCTCATGCTCACGACGCCGGAATCTTTCGATGTGATGATGGGAAGCGCCAACGCGGAGATCAGAGCTTTTCTTCTGCGAATCGGCGCGGTTGTCATAGATGAAGTGCATCCGCTCGTCTATCAATACAGGGGAAGACAGCTTGCCTATCTTCTGAAGCGTCTCGAACGAAGATCCAACAGGCGGCTCCAGAAAATTGCGCTCTCAGCCACCATAGCCGACGCCGACGCGGTGGTAAAATTTTTCGGCTTCCAGGCGGATGCCGTTCGGTTGACCTCGACCGTTCAGCGCGAAATAATTCCTCATTTCGTTCACTTGAAAAAGGAAGCAACCGAGCTCAACGCTTTGCTGGACGACCTTTACGATGTCTGGGGCTACAAAAAAATCCTTCTTTTTGCAAACAGCCGCGGCCGTTGCGACAAGCTTTTCGCTGAACTGGGGCGGCGCGGCCGCTTCCGGGATGTGTGCGATCTCCACTATTCCAACCTGAAGCCCAAGGAACGCCGGAGCGTCGAAGCCCGTTTTCGACGCCGAAGCCACGCCCTTTGCATCGCGACAAGCACTCTGGAGCTGGGAATTGATATTGGCGACGTGGACGGAGTCATCCTTTACGAGCCCCCGGATTCCGCCTCGGCTCTCTTGCAGCGCATCGGACGGTCCAACCGGCGTCTCGGCAGCACTCAGTTTTGGGGAATCTGCCGGGGCGAGCGTGCAGGGGCGCAACTGCTCAGGTTTCTCGCACTCCTTCATCTAGCCAAATTGGGCGCTGTGGAATCCCCTCTTCCCAAGGAGCTTCCAAGCGTTTTAGCGCAGCAAATCCTCTCCTGCCTCTACGAGAAAAAGAGGATTTCTCTTCTCGCCATGCGCGAGCTTTTTCCCGATCGCCAAAAAGAGCTCGATCTTCTCTTTCCGCACATGGAGCGGCAAGGGTGGTTGAGAAAAGAAAATATATCGCTTTACCATGGAGGAAGGCTTTACAGAGATTGCCTCATCAATCATAAAATCTGGAGCAATTTCCCCGAGGAGGAGGAAGACTACGTTCTGGAGCTCTCCGGTGAAGTTATTGCAGATCTTCCAAGCTCGATTGTTCGTCAATTGGAAGTCGGAGACCGGTTGCAGCTTGCGGGCAGGCGCATTCATATTCTGCAAATCGATGCGGGTGAGCGGAAGCGAGTGCTGGCTGAACCTTCGGAATATCTGGACGACAAGGAAATATTCTGGCTCGGCGCCGGATTCCAGGTCTCCTTCGAGGCGGCGCAGGCGATCCGCTCATTTTCCGACCTCTGGGAAGAAGATCCCGACGAAGCGGCTCCCGGACTTTTTGCGCGAACCCAAAAGCTCCTCGCAGAAGAGCTCTCGGAAAGAAATAAGTCCGTCATCCTTGCCAACGGGATCGAAGTCGTGAGAACCTCGACGGGCCTATACCGTTACAAGACTTACCTGGGCTCTATGGGCAATCTCATACTTCAGCACACGATTGCGCATCAGCTTTCTTCCCGTTATGAAGATCTCTATACGGCCTCGGATGAAACCGGTGTGGACTGCTCTGAGTTCATAGACTTCCAGGCGCTCCGCCTGCCGGTCGACAGAAACGCGCATCTCGACTGGACCCTGACTCACATGAGGATCGTTCGGAGCATCCTCCCTCTCAACGCCTTCTGCAACGCCCTGCCTCGTTCCCTTCTCGCAGAAGAGCTTACCGACTTCATCTTCGACAGCCGGGTCGCCCAATTCTTTATCCGGTATATGACCGAATCCTCCAATGCGGCGTCAGGCGATCCGTCCATGCTCGATCCCTTTGTTCCTCCTTCCAGCAGGGAATCCAGCGCGATCATAGACATTCCCGCACTTGGGGAGCCTTTGCTCGAGTGGGAAAAGAAGCGGTGGGAAGCGGTGGAAACCGATGCGGCGCTGCCGCCAACAAGCCCGTCTGGATTGCAGAGAGTGACTGGAACGCTCATGGGCGAATTCATGCGCCACAAACAATGCGAGCGTTGGCTCAGCCTGACTCTCCTTCCCACCGATCTGCAGCCGCGCGGAAAGAGCGGTCTGGACGAAGAGATTTCGGATTTGAGAACATCGCTCGGCAAGCAGTTCGAGAGGGATGTGCTCGAGCGCATCGCTTCCGGCGGAGGCCACATGGAGTTTATCGAAGCGGCCGATTCCACGGGAGCTTTGCGCCCGTTCAAAGACCGCTTCGAAGAATCCATGGCGAAATTGGACGAACTGATAAAAATAGCGCAGTCGCAAGGCGCAACGATAAACGGAGGAAAAGCGTCTCATGATTCGCCATCATCACGCTATCTTTCACAGGCCGTATTGGTTGGGCCATTGCGCATGGAGCCGCGCTCTCCCCAAAGCCCTCTCCGCCCTTTCCAGCCGGATGGCGTCGGCATTCCGGACCTCATCAGGATATCCCCGGGGGCTGAAGGTCCGATTCTTGAAGTGGGAGACATAAAGCACAGCGCCAGGCCCTATTACAGTCAAAAGTGGCAGGTAGCGTTCTATGCGCAGCTGCTCAAAGAACTGGCGAGATCAGGAAAAACCCCGGCAGAGGCCAAAATTTCCGATTTTGGCTTTATCATCGCAAGGCCCTTGCGCGGAGCTTCACAGCCGGAGCTTCATACTTTCGACTTGAAGCCCTACCTGTCCGCAATGCGGCCAGTTCTCAGAAGCATGGCAAAAGCTGCTGAAATCCCGCCATTGGCGGCATCCTGCACGCTCAAGGAACATTGCGTCACGTGTCCTTTTTTCCCCTTTTGCTACAAGCGGGCTCTTTATGAAGAAGACATTCTGTTTTTGCCCCAATTGAGCCATGGGGCTTTGGCGAAGATGCGCCGCCTCGGGTTGAAGACCATGGCGGATGCGCAAGAATGGCTAGAAGAGCTTGACCCCGAAACCGCTGAGAGCTCCGCCGACAACGAGGAAAACGATTGCGCCGAATTCGAGCCGCATCAACGCAAACGGATAAAGGGACATATCGAAGCCTTGCTTTCCAACCGGATACTGATCCACAAACGGAAGACGGAAGCTTTTCCCGTTAACCTATCCATATGCATTTTCCTGCGCTTCCTTAAAGATCCCATAGCCGAGGCTCCACTGGGCATCGGCTTTCGCGCAATGGATGTAAGCGGGAAAATGATCGATGCCAACGCGTGGGCCGTGATCGCGGAAGAGGAGATGCAATCCTCCTGGACAGCATTTTCGCAGCTTTTGACCCGCCTTTGGAAAGCCGGGACCGAAGCCGCCGGCGGAAGCCCTCAGCTATTCCACTTCGGCAAGAGCGATAGAGAGTCCTTCATCGAATGGGACCGGCAAAATAGTCATGCGACAGGTCAGCCGCCTCTCTTCAACAATAAGAAATCCCACTGGACAGACCTGCGTCGCCTGATTCTCAATCACCTCGACGTTCCTGCCCCGGGCGCTCTCACACTCTTTGCTCTGGCGCGCATTCTCGGCCTTTCTTCACAACCGGATGAGCCCGAAAGCCTCTTCCATCCCGATGCTCCGCAGGTTGCCCATTCGGCTCTGGAAAAGGAAAAACAAAGGGAAGAGCTGGTTTCCCACCTCGAAAACGATTTGAAGGTCCAGGAGGCGGTATGGCGCTTTGCAGCTCAGCATCTCGAAAGCGATTACTTTCGAGAGCAAACGGAGCAGAGCGAAGACTCTCAGGAATCCCAGGCATCAGATTACCTTCGCTTTCTCGATGAAGAGAGGAGGCTGCGTGAAGAGGATATTCTTTCGCTGCAGGAATATTCTTTGACCGAGCGCATCGAGCGTTTCAGAGCCATAGGCCCGCTTTCCTTCATGGATGCGTCTCTTGATGAGGAAGGGCGGTTCCTCTATCGCTTCAGAATCCTCCGTGAGGAAAAGACCGGCATTGCCAAATTTAGAGAAGGGGACTTCCTGAAGCTAGCCCCCATAGGCGTCAAAGATCTCCAAAGCGGCTTCCCGGTTATCTTGAAAGATTACGATGCAAGCGTCGGAGAAGTCTCGGTGCTGTCTCGCCAAAGCCGGCTTGTGGTCAGCGCCCGCATCTCCTATTCCCTGGAAGAAGACATTTCAGACTGGAACGCCCCAAAGCTTGAGCATGCCGTGCGGACTGTTTTCGGGAGGGACGGTTATCTTTTGAATTCCCGATCGACGATCCCGCTGAATAGACTATTTGAGGGGAAATGGCCGACAGAGCGCAGTCCGTCACACCTTGAATGGCTAAGATCATGGCTGTCATCAAATGGGGCCGGCTTTGCGTCCATCTCGGGATTGAACCCGACGCAGCAGCAAGCCCTGGAGCTTCCGTTCAAATACCGTCTAAGCCTCATCGAAGGTCCTCCCGGAACGGGAAAGACGCACCTTTTAGCGTGGATTCTGATTGCGCTCATGATGCGCGCCCTCGATGAAGGAAATCCATTGCGCATAGCTGTGAGCGCTCTCACCCATCAAGCCATAGACCAGGTGCTGGCAAAAGTTGTTGATATAGTAAACCGTTTACGCATCAAAGGCTTTCCCGCCCGTTGCGCGAAGCTCGGTCGATGGCGGGAGAAGGAGCCGCCCCTTTCAGAAGATGAATTTGCGGTCAAACCGCTCGACAATCCTTCCGAACTGGAGCGGTTCCCTTATCTCATTTTGGGAGCGACCGGCTTTGGTCTTTATCAACTCTTCGAAAGTCGCAAAGGAGCTTTTCCATCCGTCTTCGACTGGATCATTTTCGATGAAGCTTCCCAAGTTCTCGTTCCACAAGCGCTTTTGAGCCTTCTATACGGGAAAGGCAATTTCCTCTTTCTTGGAGACGCGAAGCAACTGCCGCCCATAGTTTTAGGAAGCTACGAAGAGGAAGAAGAGACGGCGGGAGAACCCGCAGCAGCCGACGTCAGCAGATCCGTTTTGAGTCAGCTGGCGGAATGTTACGGTCCGCATTTGAGAATGAGCCTCGACCGGACCTATCGCATGAATGAAGAGATCTGCTCATTCCCGAGCCGCATGTGGTATGACGGACGCCTCAAGCCTTCGCCAGACGCCGCCCGCTCCCGGCTCGCCCTCCCCTCCGCAGGCGCAGCCGACCAACTGGACTTGATTATCGATCCGGACAAGCCGGTTGCGCTCCTTCTCGTCGAGCACGAAGGCTGCCACCAAAAATCGGATCTCGAAGTTGAAGCCGCATCCCGCCTGGCGCACCGCCTCATCGTCGACTATCATCTAGCCCCAGAGCGCATGGCTCTCATCTCGCCGCACCGGGCGCAAAACAACGCCATAGCAGACCGGCTGAGAAAGCTCCTCAGCAACCCGGACATACCGCTTCCCCTGATCGATACGGTAGAACGCGTGCAGGGAGCCGAGCGCGAACTGATTCTTTTCAGCTTCTCCACATCCGATCCGGATCATTCGATGTCCGAGTTTCTCAATAACCCGAACCGCTTCAATGTCGCCATAACCCGCGCCAGGCACAAGCTCATCGTTATCGGAAGCTCCGCCTTTTTCAATGCAATCCCGCAGGATGAAAAGACGCTTCGGGCAAATCGCTGCTTCAAGGAATTCCACAGTTTCTGCCTCGAAAAGAACAGCGTATTCGTCTGGAATTACCGCTGAAACGAAGACTTCCCTTCCCTTTAAAGTTCTTCAACGCCGCCGGGCCTGCGCAAAGTAAACCAGAGAATGCCGCGCAATAGCCCAGTGAGGAAAATAAATCCAGCCGCAGCTATCAAAGCCTGAATCTCATCGAAACAAGCCAATAAGGAGGCATTGCCTCCATGTCTACGGCTTTGTTTTGATTTGACAGGGCAAACAGACTCATTTAGTGTTTGCACAATGTCCAGAGCCGCCAATATAAGTCATTAGATTCAAGGCCAAAGCGTATCAACCATTGGAGATGTTTTTCTCATGAAGATGGGGAGGAAGATTTTTCTTGGGCAGCCAAGCGTCATGAAGCTTCTCGATCAGTGCGGCGGCAAATCTTGTTTACGCCAGGCGCCGCCGTGACACAAAACGGGATATCAGACTCAAGAGCGCGTAAAGATCATCGTCGAAAGATCACCATGAAAAAGAAAATCCAGGAGCGCTGCTGCTGAAAAAATTGGCTGAATCCGGATCGATTATGGAGAGGCGGATTTGGCCAAGAATGGGAAAGCTGCCAGAGGAAAATGGAACAGGAAGCGAAAGGTGTTGGAAACGAGCTATACGGCGGTTACGGAGCTGGGGCCTGAAGACAAGATAGTTCATGCGCATGAATAAGGCAGGCAATGTTTCTAATACTAGACATTTGTTTCTAATACTGGAAACTTTTCAGCGTCAATGATGAAAGCGGCTGTTCGCATAACTCCGGATTTTCGGAGTTATGCGAACTCGGTTAATTACTTGTTAGGCCACTGATCAGGCCAATTATCCCTGTCATTTGAGTGGAAGAGCGGCTAAAATACCTTGTTCTTACATCATCAGAACTCAAGTGTCTTGAACTGAAGGAGGTCAAGAGTGCGCTGGAGAGAGATTTGGGACGTTCTGAGAGACAACAAGCTTGGTTATGTGCTCTGGTTTTTTGGAAATGTCGGAGGATTGCTAATTGCGTTTCTAGCCAGCTTCACGATCAAGCTCTACCATGGTACATATGGGGGGTATCTTCCTGGCCCTGATGCATTTCTCATCACCGGAACAATTTCTTTGGCAGTTTCTGGTGTTTCTTATATACGGTTGCGGTCCGATAGCCCGTCCACATTTCTGTCGCCTGCCCTTTCGCTTACTTGGCCATTCCCAGTGATGATCATATATGGAGTGCTTGTTGCGATGGGTATAAAGCCAACGATACGGGACGAAGGAACGGTGTATTTCATTGCGGTCGTTATTGCCATCGTGTGCTTGTTCTGGGCTTCCTTGACGTGGGCACACGAACAAGGTATCCGGAAAGAAATGGTTACTCCTCCTGAACCTCCAAAACCTGTCGATTTGAATCCGACCAACTTACCCAAACTTCCGGTATAGGCATTACCGTCCTTCTATTATTTAGGAAAGGTCTTTCCATGAATATCGTTGAGATTCCCGTCATTAGAGTCCGTCAGAATATCGGAGATCTGTATATTGGCGTAATGAATGCTAATGACTTGTACGATATCGCCGAGGTGGACCGCATTAGGTCTGAAAAATTGGAGATACCAAAATATGCGGGTTATCAGCGTGCTCTTGTGAGAGAAAGGGTAGAAAGCATTCGCAACTATTTAGATACTCCAGAGAGCACCTTTCCCAATGCGATTATTCTATCTATAGACTCAGAGTACATAGAGAACTGGGATGACATCAGAGATGGCTATCAAACCAGTCTCATCAAGCTTAAGAAGGATAAAGGAGCGGTTAGAATCATTGACGGCCAACATCGCGCTGCGGCACTAAATGCCGCTGGTTCGGAGTTTCAGGTGATAGTTTCAATATTCGTTGACCTGGAGTTATCCAAAGCAGCTCAGATCTTTGCTAAGATAAATAGCACTCAGCGTGCGGTAAATCCATCGATTGCATTTCAACTTTTCGGATATGCTGAAGGCCGAAGCCCACAGAAGACTGCTCATGACATTGCAGAAAAGCTGAATACAACCCCAGGATCTCCATTCCATAAACGGCTGCAGATGATTGGGACCAAAGACCGATGGTCTGAGGGTTTCCTTAGTCAGGCAACTTTTAGCAAAGAACTTATGAAACTCTATTCCAGCAATCCAGAGAAAGATGAGCATAGGCTCATACTTCATCAGAAACTCGATAGATCTTCTGCTCTGCCACTGCGAGATTACTTCATAGAAGGTAATGATCAGAAAATTCTTGAAGTTGTTTGGAGGTTTTTCTTTCACGTTGCAGATACATGGAAAGAGCAGTGGACTGATCCAAAGTCGATATTGCAGAAGACTACCGGGTATGCTGCTTTCATGCAGATTCTAAAGAGATGGCTTCTTAGTGAAAGAAAGCATCAGGTTTTGGATGACTGCGGTGTCCAGGAGGCTTTCACAGCTATTCGCGAAGGGTATGACCATGAGGACAAGAAATTCGTACGCCAGAACTATCCCGCTGGAAACCAAGGGGTAGTTAAACTCCGTGACCAACTATTGACCGATTTGGGACTCTTAAATCAAGTTGAGTGATTATGGCATACCCACTGCTTAAATGGCCTGGCGGAAAACGCTGGCTCGCCAGTAAAATCGCGAATTGCCTTATTGGCACCTTTGAGAGGTATCTGGAACCTTTCATCGGTGGAGGTGCGTTGCTCTTTGCTCTTGAGCCTAAGAATGGTATCGCTTCAGACATCAACACTGATCTCATAGCTTGCTACCAAGCTGTGCAAAAGGATAGCTATCGTGTCTTATCTGCTTTCCGTCAACTCAAGAGTGAAAGAGCTGAATACTACCGAATACGTGATCAATGGTTACCTGCGTCAGAATTCGAGCAGGCTGCCCGTTTTATCTATCTATTGAGGCATTCATGGAATGGCCTATATAGAGTTAATCTTAACGGTCACTTCAATGTGCCTTACTGTCCGCGGCCCCGCAAGGATCAACTATCAGAAGACCAGATCATAAGAGCTCAGGAAATCTTAAGAAGAGTTTCTCTACAACATTGCCCCTTCGAAACGGTGATTTCGATAGCTGGCGAAGGCGACCTGATCTTTGCAGATCCTCCATATTTTGAAAATGGCCATCAGCGGTTTGGGAAATATAGTACTCGATCATTCAGCGAGAAAGATCAGGAACAACTCTGCAATGCCCTTACAGATGCAGCTGAAAGAGGAGCTTCTTGGATACTCACAAACGGGTCTCTCAAAAGGCTTAAGTACTTTTTCGGGAAGTACCAGATTTTCATGGTAAGCCGGTATTCATCTATTGCTGCAAATCCAAAATTCCGAGGCCAAGTACAGGAATTCGTAGTCTTATCTAGTTCCGAGAGACTGGAGCTTCTCCGAACATTTTTGGAAAAGACACAACAAGCCGTCAGCGATTGATTAAGAACTTATCTCGGTGCCGCTTTGCTACGTTTGCCTGCATCAGAGCTATTAGCTTGTTTTGGTTAGTATATTTGCCTAACGAATAAGGATAGATCGTGAGAGCGCAGCGACCCACGATCTTATCCTGTCG
>CAZOEL010000013.1:0-95825 GCA_964578835.1 uncultured Syntrophobacteraceae bacterium
CGAAGCGTTGCCCACCGAAACTGCGCCTAAACTTCCGCCTAGCAGTACTAGCCTGTCCAAACTCTGCGTCTCTGCGGCAACCCGTCACAACTCAAGAGGTGCGCATCGCCGAAGAAGCCGGTAATTTCAGTCTCCAAACAGCCGCCCTGTGGAAGCTAATCCACCAGCATTAGACAGTATATGTTCTGCGTTTCAGTCTTTTCTCGCAACGTCTTGATGAAGAAGCCATGATTCCGCGCCGTCTGATAGACATCAATGCCACAGGCCTCCATACTCGGCCGAGCTTTCTTTCCGAGAATGCAGGGGCTGTCCTTCAACTTTGCGCACTCGGCGCAAAGCGCGCAGGGCCCCGACAACAGCGCTATGGCTTTGTAATAGCCGTCTTTGAAGATGCTTCCCTCCAGTTCCACAAGCTTCGCAAAGTACTCCTTGAACATCTCTCCCCACAGGCTATGCTCGCCCAAAGCTTCTTTGTGAATGAGGATAGCGCGGCGGTAGGAATCCAGCACCCGGCGGGTTTCCTGGTCCGTGGGCGTGTTGGGCGGGCAGCAGTGGCTCTTTCCAAAGCCTCTACACCCAAATTGGCATTTCCACCGCACCCATGGCGCAGTGACGACTGTTTCCGGACTGATGACTTTAGCCGCTGTCGCCCCAATGATTCTTGCCGCATCAATATACTGCTCCAGATCTTTTGTTTCCATTGAATCTCCTGTTCCGGATCACACGTTGCTCATAACGCTATCGCTCCTCACCTTCCCCGGCCATCCTCGCCAACGGGAAAGCGCCCTGCTATCATAGCTGATATCGGAGACATGTTGAAGGCATGATTTTCCAGGATGAGGAAGCAAAGTTGCGTCCATATGTAAGAGAATAAAAGGCTGGAGCACTCTTTTCAGAAAAGCGTATCGGCAGGGAGACAAAAATCAATGAAGGCTGAGAGGATTCATATCACCCCGACATGTCGGGGTGATATGAATTATTTGGATTTCCTAAAGGCAGGCTTCTGTTTCATTTGCTCCCCGCAAACCAGCGCAAGGAGCCAGCCTTTCGGATAGCCACGCAGCTACAGGAGGGGCGTATAGTAGGCGCTTTTCATGATGCTGTAGCGCAGAAGAAGGTCGCCTGCCAAGACAACAAGCAGTCTTAGAAAGATCCCTGCCGAATTGACGCCCAATGCTCCCATGGCCAGCGTGAGCAACAAGGGAGCCACAAAGCACAGGGCTGCGACAAGGTAAAACAATTTGGAGAAGTCGCCCCGCAGGAGCTTCACTACCGAAAACCTTGCGGCTTCCGATGAATGATAGGAGCCCCAGAGAAAAAGGGCGATCAGACCACTGTAGGCGAGCAAGAGCACGCGGCTCCAGACTTCCATCTCGAGCACATCCCCGCCGCTCACTCCCGCAAGGAACTGAATCATCTGGCTCCCCACCCAAATGCCCGAGACGATGGAGAGGGGAAGGAGCGTCGATTGGTTCCATGAGGGGATGGCCTTCATCACGTTCATGGTCGCAAAGCCGTGCATAATGAGCAGAATGCAAACAATCCCCATCACTGTTTTGAGAACGGGGCCGAACTGGAAGCCGAGCAGGCATTGAAAGAAGCCCAGGACGGCAAAGACCAGGATCACCCACATGCCCCGGGAGAGCTCGGAGGTTCTCACCTTCGTGAACATTTTGATCGCCCGCTGCGGGTTGCCCAGGTAGGCCATATGGATCAAGCCCCCAAGGACAAGGGTGGTTATATAGCCGGCTATGTAGCCGGCCCTGAAGTCTGAGAACAAGGACACAAAATAGGCGCCTGCGCCTATTTCAGAGAAGAAGAACGCGAGCCAGAGATAGATGCCCTGTCTATCGATCCATTCGTGCTGGGGCGTTTCCCTGATCATCCACTCGTAGTCCGCCGGGTCCGTCTTCTGCGGTGGGAGGAGCTTATCTAAAAGATTTTGCATTTCCTGCATTTCCCAACCTCCTAAAATGTAAGGAATCGTAAAAGGCTGCGCCCGTGTGGCAAGGCCTGCAAAGGAATTCAAGATATAACACTATATATCAAGACATTACCGCTGCCGGCCTTGCGATCTGGCGTTGTATCTATTTCTTTATCGGCTGTTGACTAGGACGCCGAATCATCCCTGTACACTTTTACCGCCACGGAAGTCTCCACGTTCCCCGTGATGGGATCGTAGTGTTTGAGGGTCGAGGGCAGAAGCTTGCAGAAATTGCTCCCGGACCCATGGGAGATGGGACGCTTCTTGGCCCAAAGTCCGCCCTGTCCCGCAATGCCAACGACCTTGTGATGCTGACCCTGCATGGTCTTGAGCACGCCCGACTCTTTGGCGCCGTATCTGTTTTCGAGCCAAACCTTATCGCCATCCTTCAAGCCCTTGCTTGCGGCAAGATCGGCATTCATGGTGATGGTGAAGGTGAAGGGGCAAAGCTCGCTCACCTCTTTTACCATCGGGTTCTGGAAGGTGGTGTTGTTCGCATGCAAAATGTCCCGATAAGAGAAGGCGAGAAGATCGAATTCCGCGTTGAGCTCGCTATAGGATGTGGGCGTATGCCAGTTCGGAAGAGGCCCGTACTGAGCGGTATCGAGCTCCAAGTTCACATCCTTGCAGATCTTTTCCACAGCTACGCGGTCATGAACCAAAAACTCCATGTAGACAGGATTCCTCGACTTGGTGTGCCATCTCCAGTAGACATCTTCTATGGGCTTATGCCAGGTGGCATAGCCCTGCTTTTTCACCTTTTCCTTATCTTCCCCGTAGACCCAGACAAGCACTCTCTCGCCTATCTCTTTCCAGGTGAGCTTCTCGCCGGGCTTGATCTGGAGCTCGGGGTCCGTGATGCCGTAGTAGTCGTTGAGGATCTGGTTGAACTTATCGAGCACTCCCACCCGGTGCGCCACCTCGATGTAGACATCCATAAAGAAGCGGCTCTCCCCGACCGGCTCCGCAACCGCCTGCTGCATGTGCACATACCAGTCTTCATAGGAGGGGCTGCCGCTAAAGAAGAAGGCGTCGATCTCGCTCGACCAGCAGTCTTTCTCGAGGTAGCTCACATCGGGCAGAATGATATCGCCTATGGCCTCGTCGGTCTCGTTGATCCATAGGTCGTTTAAGACGATAAAGCAGTCCTTGAAATTATCGACCGCCACTCGCCAATCGGCCTGGCTTATGATGAAGTTGCTCGCAATGCCGAAGAGCATCTCGGGCTTGGCCTTCATGCCGAACTTTTCCCAGATCTCGTCGCGCTCCTTAAGGTAGTGGACATGCGAGAGGGTGGAATGCGAATAGAAATCGACGCATCCTGCGTTCTCGCATGGAACCTTGGGTGTGTGCGGAGGCCAGGGCATGTGGGAGTAGAATACAGCCGGGATAAGGACTCCATCGGGGCCGATCTTGGGCAGACGCTCGTACTGGCCTCCCGGGTATTTCCTCCGGATGGAAGGCCACCCCAAGGTGCCACCCGGCACGTCTTCGGCCCCCACGAGCTCGCACATGAGGTCAATAGCCGCAACCTGGTGGATTCCATTCGAGTGCCCCTGGGAGCCGCGGAAGGTGATGGCCGCAACGGGCCTGTAGGGGAAGGTCTTTCCCTCGATGGTGATGGTGCTCCCGATCTGAGCGTTCTCGACCCACTCGTTAGCGATGCGGCGCATGGTTTCGGCTGGCACCGTGCTGATCTTCTCGGCCCACTCGGGAGTGAACTGTTTTAAGTGCTTCTTAAGGACCACGAAAGCCGGAGTCACCTTCACGCCATTGTACTCATAGGAGCCTTCGAGCGCGAAATCCTCATCGGCTATGCTTTCATCATCGAATTCTTTTATCTGCTGGGCTTTCAGGTCGTAGACCAGAGGCTTTCCGGACTCCTCGTGCCGGTAGTAGGTCCCGTCTTCCTTTATGAGATAGGGGAAGTTGGTCTTGGCCTTGAGGAAGAGCTCATCGTATTTTTTGATATCGTGTACGATCACATTGCACATGGCCAAAGCCACGGCCGAGTCCGTTCCGGGGAGAATCGGCACCCACTCGCTCGCTTTTCCGCCGGCAAAGTTTCCCATGGGATCGAAGACCACTTCTTTTATGCCTCTCCTCACCGCATCGGCCCTGAGCCTTGCATTGGTCATGGCCGAGTGCCCGGAGCCCGTGCCCTTGCTCGAGCCCCATTTGAGCACGTACTTGGTGTACCGCCAATCGGGAGCGATCGACCAGGCCCCGTGGATCAGACCTCCGAGCATGTGCGCGGCGTTGCCGCAGTGGAGGCTTCCGCCTCCTATGATGAAGTTGCCGTTATCCTTGATGCCAAAGGCTTTGGCGTAGAGATAGGGATGGTTGTGAGGCCCATCGCTCGCTCTCAAGGTCTGGTTTGAAAAGAGGATCTTGTTGGGATTGTCGGCCATGATCTTTTTCATGCGCTCGGCAATCTCCTCATAGGCTTCTTCCCAGGTGATCTCCTTCCACATGGGATCGACTCCAACGCCTTTTTCCGGGTTGGTTCTCCTCACCGGTTTCTTGAGCCGGTGCGGATCGTGATAGTACATGAGCCCGGCTGCGCCCTTGCCGCAGATGCCGGCTCCCGTCCCGCCCATGGTGCTCTCGGCAATGCCTTCAATCTTAACGGGCACACCGTTGATTCTCCTAACCTTGATGCCGCATCCGCAGTAGCATACGCCGCAGGTGCTGTTCACCCAAACATCTTCCCAAATCTCGTTATCTTTTCCGGCCATGACGCATCCTTATGGTTTAGTCGATATAATATACGCAGGGGTCCGTGCCGAACTCGGGGCGAAGCTGCTTGCCGCTTCCCTCTTTTATGAGCCGGGAGACTTCGCTCCTCGGGTCATCGAGATCGCCAAAGGTTCTCGCCCCAACCGGGCAGGCTATGACACAGGCGGGAGTCGCCTTCTCGTCTTTTCCGGGAGTGAGCCCTTTCGAGAGGCTATCGGCCACCCTCTCCACACAGAAGTTGCACTTCATGACCGTGCCCTTCTTGAATGGATAGATCTTCTCTCCGAGCTTTTCGAACTCGGTCTTCCCCTGTCCCGGGAAGTACTCGGCCTCGGCCTTGGCCTTGTCGTAGTAGGTTCGCTGCTGGTAAGGGCAGCTTATGAGACAGGCCCTGCAGCCCACGCACTGATCGTAGTCGATCATCACGATGCCGTCCTCGCGCTGGAAGGTGGCCCCGGTCGGGCACGCCTCCACGCAGGCCGCATCCCTGCAGTGGTTGCAAAGGATGGGGTAGATGAGCTTTTTACTGCTCGGATACTTCCCCCTCTCTGCTATGAGGACTCTGTTCCAGAAAACTTTAGGAGGCAGGAAATGTTCCTGCTTGCACGAGATCGTGCAACTCCAACAAGCGATGCACCTTTTGACATCAATTACCATTCCCCAACGCGGCATGTCGTCTCTTTCATTTTTTCTCTCCGCCCGAGAAAGACCTTCTCCATCCCTGGGACAGAGGCTAAAAGGGTGGTCAGTCGACTCCCATGACTCTAAAGCCGGTTTTAACCCAATATTTTTCGTCTCGGTTCAGAGCTCTATGATCTTTGCCTCTTCAAAGCCCCGCCTCGCGCACCGGACATTGGCCTCGAGCTTTTTGCCCTGGAAATAATCCGCAAGTCCCGTGATGATGGGCTCGATCCCGATGATCCCCGTTGCTGCGGCAAAGGCTCCAAGGATGCAGCTATTGGGCATGTCCCGCCCGATCTCCTCCAAAGAGATCCCCGTTGCATCGATTGAGCAGGCCTTCTTCAAGTTTTCGGATTTCCCATCTTTTATGAGCTCTCTTGAGTTGAGCACGAGCACTCCGTTTTGGCTCAGCCCGTTCCAGACCGCGGGAGAGTCTTTTTGCGATGGGTCCAGCACCACCAGGACATCGGGGGTGTAGATGGCGGTCTTGAGCCTTATGGGCTCATCTCCAAAGCGGCCGTAGGCAACGACCGGAGCCCCCCTGCGCTCGAATCCGAACATGGGAAAGCTCGCTCCGTACCGACCGATGCTAACAAAGGCGGCGGCAAGAATGCGCGATGCCGTCACCGCCCCCTGCCCACCCCGTCCATGAAATCGCACTTCCAACATCTTGAGGCCTCCTTCTCTCTAGAGCGCACACTCTTTTTCAAGCCCTGTTATCTGCGTCAGGAGGGCGTAGTTGTAGTCGACATCCTTTTGCAGCAGCTCCAGGTCCTTTTCGGAAAGATGAGCGAACTTTCTTATCATCGTGATGTATTCGGCCACGGGCTTCGGGCTCTTGACTTCATGGGTAAGGCGAAAGTTCCCCATCTGCGCTTCCCACAAGGGGTAGTAGTTGGTCTTGACCGCCATGCGGCAAAGCTCGATAGACATGTCCGTAGCGACTCCCCATCCCGTAGGGCAGGGGCAGAAGATGTGGAGATAACAAAATCCCTCGTTTTTCATCTCCTTGGCTTTGATGAGCTTTTTGGCGAGGTCGTCCAGGTTGCTCATCGTGGCGGTAGCCGCATAGGGGATCTTGTGCATCGCCATGAGCAGCGCGAGGTTCTTTCCCCTGTTGCTTTTCCCCGAGGTCGCTTTCCCGACGGGGGTGGTGGTGGTCTTGGCGCCGTAAGGGGTGGTGCTGCTCTTCTGAATGCCGGTATTCATGTATCCTTCATTGTCGTAGCAGATATAGATGAACTTCTCGTTTCGCTCGGCAGCCCCCGAGAGGTTTGAAAGGCCTATGTCGGCCGCCGTGCCGTCGCCGTTGAAGCAAACGACGGTGTTCTCGATTCCGGCCCGGTTGTACTGCCTCACGAGCCCCGTCGCGTTTGCCGCAGCCCCGGTCATGAGCGTCCCATAGGATGAGAGCCTATGCCAGGCCCCTATGTTCTGCCCGAGGAGCACCGGAGCGCTGCAAGAGGGGGTGCCGGTTATTACGATGTCGTTTCCAAGCACCTGAGGGATGAACCTCAAGAGCAGCTCGAGCGGACACCCCCCGCAGAAGGCGACCCCTTTGGCGAAGGGATCCTCAAACTTTTTGTATTCGAATACCTTAGGCAATCTCTTTGCTTTTGCCATGAATAGACTCCTCCTCTCACCCTTCGTTTGTAACCCAGGTCACCTCATCGCAAGCGTCACCCTTCGATGCGGATAGGCACGCATCGATTATCCTCTCGATGTGAGCCGTGGTGATGTCAAGGTTTGCCAGACCGTCAATGAAGCTCAGGACCTTTGGGCCGTCCATGGAGAGGCTCTTTATCTCTCTATAGATCGGGCCGCCCTTGAAGCCGAAGCAGATGCTCCTGTCTATGACGCCTACGACCTTCTTTCCGTTAAGCGCCTCGAGCAACTGCTCCTCGGGGAAGGGTCGGTACATTCTAAGCCTCACGAGCCCCACTTTGAGGCCCTCTTCCCTCTTCTGGTCTATGACGGTTTTGATCGTTCCGCACATGCTCCCGGAGCCCACCAAAACGACATCTGCGTCCTCGCTCCGGTAGGTCTCCACCTGCCCCTGGTAGGTTCGCCCGAACCGGCTGTTGAACTCGAGGTTGATTGCATCGAACTTGGCTTTGGCCCGCTCTAGGGCGCTGCAGTGCTTTTGCCTTAGCTCGAGGTAGCCTTCGAGGATGCCGTGGGTGCCGATGGCAACCGGTCTTCCCGGGATGAGCCGGGTGCGCTCGGGCTGCTCTTTTAGAGCCGAGAGGAACTCATCTACATTGCGGTTCGTAGGGATCTCGACCCGCTCGGCCATATAGGAGAGATAGAACCCATCGTAGTGAACCATGGTGGGAAGCTGAATCTCATGGTCCTCGGCCAGTCGGTAGGCCATGATGATCATATCGAGGATCTCCTGGCTGTCTTCGGCTATGAGAAATATCCAGCCCGAGTCCCGGGTGCTGATCATATCCTGCTGGCCCGAGGAGACGGCGATGATCCCCGGGGTTTCCCGGTTTACGTTGGCCATGACAACCGGAGCCCTCGCCCCCGCCGCGGCTAGGAGCGCATCGTACATGAAGACCAGGCCCCAGGAGGAGGAGGCCGTAAAGACGCGCCCGCCCGCAGCGGAGGCGGCGGTGACGGCGTTCATGGCCGAGTTTTCTCCTTCGACCGTGATCATCTCGGCATCGAGCACGCCCTGGGCGTGGAATTCCGAGAGCTTCTCTATAACTTCGGTCTGAGGGGTGATCGGGTAGGCTGCTACCACGTCCGGGCGGCAGAGCGTCGCTCCTATGGCTGCCGCAGCATTGCCCGTGATGACTTTTACCTGTACGCTCTCTGTTGGGTTAAAGCTCATTTGAAGGCTTCCTCCGCTTCCATGGCAATGGCTTTCTTAGGACATTCCCTGGCGCAAATGCCGCATCCTTTGCAAAAATTGAGATCGGGCTCAAAGTGCGTCTTCCTGTCGATCATGATCTGCACCGGGCAGTAGAGAGCGCAATTGCCGCAGTAGATGCATTGCTCTTCATTCACCACCGGCCTTTGAGTCCGCCAGCTTCCCGTGTCCATGCACAGAAGCAGCTTCTCTGTATTGGACCATGGCCCTTCGGTTTCAAAATACACGGTCTTTGACATAACTACCCCTTTCCTTCCCGCTGGTAGGGCTTAGGCTGCATCATTGCGCGGCCTGCCGCTGCGCCAATGCAGGCTTAGCCCTTCGTTCACTATTAGCCGCCAGAAATTTGTTTCCCGAAAAGGCTCGTTTCTAAAGGCGCAACCTTACCGTCTGGAGAATCCACAAGGTTGACCAGCAATAAATGAAGATCTGAAGCGCACGATCAGAAACCCACAAAGATCAAGCAGAGTCTATTTTCCTGAAAAACTGTAGCGCACCGCATTCCGGCAAAACAACTGAGCATTGAGCAAGAGGAGCGTTGAGGTCTCGGGGATAAATTCGCCTTCATCCAAGCGAACGAGGCGATTGCGCCGCCTGAATACGTCTTACGTTTTACACATTAACAAACGGCGTTTTAGGTTGTCAAGCTGTTTTTCACCCGATGGCTAGACGCTTATTATTCTTCTTGAATCAACCGGCTATATTGAAGCCATGATTAAGAATGCGTTGGTTTTCACGCGTCATCACAAGGATGGATCCCGCGGTCTGTAAGCCAAGCAGGACAGAAAAAGGAAGGAGACAACTAAACAAAACAAGGTCCTTTTATCTAGATCACTCCAAAGAAGCTTGTGCTCCGCCGGTGTTCAGCAGTTCGATATAGACTTCCTCAAGCTTTTTCATCTCCCCGAGAATATGAGCCGCATGCCGACAGGCCACTTCGGCCGCAGCTTCCGCATCCCGGGCCTCAAGAGCTTTGAGGATGTCATCATGATCGTCATCTCGGTGGATGATCTTTGAAACCGGTTTGATCGTCTTGATAAAACCATCGGTAAAGTCGAGGATGCTTTCCATAATAAGGGAGAATATCGGATTACCGCATGCGCGGCCCACAAGCCGGTGGAACTCGCTGTACATTAGGTCAAGCTTGGTTCTATTCTTGATTGTCTTGTAACCCTTCAGAAGGGTCCGCATCCGAATAAGATCCTGGTTTGTGGCATTCACTGCCGCCAGTCGACACACCTCGGGCTCTATGTACATTCGGACCTGAGCCAGATGATCCACGCTGATTTTCCGAAACCTTATCAGGTCAGCGATATCCGCCACAAACGTCAGTTTCTGCAAGTCGCAGACAAATGCGCCGCCTTTCGTCCCCCGGCGGATTTCCAAAAAACCTCGCGACTGCAGATGCCTGAGCGCCTCTCTTATCACCGGTCGACTCACGCCCAACTGCCGCGTCAGTTCCGCTTCACTTGGCAGGGTCTCGCCAGGCTGGTATTTCCCCGAAAGGATCGCTTCTTTGACCTCTGCGACAACATCTTCATAGAGATTGGTGGTGCGCTTTATCGTTCTGAAAGGCGTCAATGTCAACATGTTCCTTACTTAAGAGAATCAACAACTCGAGCGTTGGATGGGGCCAAAAAGTCACGGAAAAACCAAAGGTGGAATGTAATACGTTTTGCAGGGGTGAATATAGCTGAGGCGCAAATGACTGTCAAGGCGGCTCAGATGTCATAAGCGCTTCTTATTTTATCAAGTTCTCGATCCATAGATCTGCAGCCAGGAACAGCATCTGGAATCCAGCGGAATCGGCTCTTCACCGGGCGGGGTTTAAGCACAGCTTTGAAACTTCCTTTGGACATAGGAAGTTTCATGTGAGTCGGATAGTCGGAGCTTTTCATCGAATAACTGAACCTTCTTCTTCAGGAGCTTCAGTGTCGTCTATCAGTTTTATTCTTCAATGCCAAAGGTGTAGGAAAGGATCAACACTCGCTTCGATTCTCTGCAAGAGTAAAAACCCTACCATCGCTTGCGCGGAGGCGAAGGCAATTATACATGTCACAAGGCCCTCAAATACCCTATACACCTGATACCATATCCCCCCATAGCTGCTATTCTACGTTCCAAGAGCAACGAATGAAGAAACCTGTTGAAGCGGAGGAGAGCTCATGAAACAATGCAAGCCGATTCAATGTCAATCCGTTGAAAGCCCAAGCGAAGTCAGGCGCTTTTTATTCTGTAAACAGTACGAAGCATGTCTGGATTATGCGGTCAAGAAAGACTGGGACAATTTCACATGCGAGCAATGCGAGTGTTACGAAAGAATCCAATGGAGCGACGAGCAATGGGCGGAAGACTCGGAGCGATGTCTCACCCTGGCGTACTTTATCGCCTTTGCAGAAGTCAAAAGACAGCTTGAAAAGACCAGGAGAGGAATTTCCCAGGCGCCTGTAGCCCCATATCTCTTACAGAAACCGCAAACGGCGGTAGAGTTGTCATAGTGTGACATCATGGTTCAAAAGATATTTGTGAGAGAATGGCTACGCGCACGCACGCATTGAGATAAAGGCTCAGCTTTTCAGCTTCCGTGCCGGTTGGCGCAAACACAAACCACGCATCCGATGGAATCTCACAGAGGAGAAGATCCCTGGGAAGCCGCCATTCGCGCTCGTGCTTCCAAGCACACACGGGAGGCTCATGCTTCTGAAATCTATGGCGCTCCGACGGCCTGATCCGAGCATATGCCTCGCTTTTGCCATAGATGGTGGGCTTGGCTCCGAGACGTCGAAGACAACTTCTCTTCACAGCAATGCCATACGGCTCGAACGTCCAGCGGATCAAGGCGGGATTCCACCTTCGGATGGCGTCAATCTCACCGGGATGCCTCGCGCTCCAGCAGACTACGGCTTCGCCTCCCCGCACGATCCTGCTGCTTGCACGCACGCGGTTCTCGATAATAATCCGAATCAGAGTATCCAAAGCGGCGTGCCCCGCCAGGGCATCGCCTGCAAACAAGCTGAGCAGCCGCTCCCGGTAAGCCTGTCCAGGCCAGGGTCCGGGACAGGCTCTGGTGTAATGATAAAGATAGTCAGACCAGGCAATTTTTCTAACAATCTGGAGTGACTCCGACAGGGCGGCTCTCTTGCGGGAGGACTCCGCCGCTGCTCCGTGATCTCGAACGCGAAACGGTTTGGCCCATCGCGGGAAGCTTTCCAGAAGATGCAAATTGCCCCCGCTTTGAGCATCTTTCGCGTCAGGCAAAAATACTCTTTGCGGGCGAGGATCGTGCTCTTGTTGTCTCTCCAGGATAGCCTCGAGATTACCTTTGGAGCGAATTTCCAGGAGCAGGTGTAAATCAGAAAGAAATGCGACGATCCTGTCGCGGCAAATCATCCGGGTCGCTTTCGAACAATGCGCCGCCCGCGTAAGGCAGCTCACAATCATAGGACTAACGACGGACCGCGGGCTCAAAATATCGATAGATGACGCTTTGACGCCTTCAACAGGAAAAGGCGCTGTCAGCAGCATCGCCATATCCAACTGCGAAGCGCAGGCAGTGACAAGATCATAGGTAGCGGCGCCAAGGCTGCTCACTATGCCGAGATCCGACGCAGCGCGCTGCAGGAATGCGCGCATTATCCTCAGCCAATCTTCATCGGGAGAGATGATCCTTGGTTTTCGCGAGTTGAAAACTGCCGCCAACGGGCGGCCAAGCACAACGTCCCCTCTCCCGAACAGCAGTTGAGGACAGTCCGCATGCGCATCTGAAGGCGGCAATCGGCGCTTCAGCATCGCCGCCCATATCTTTTCCTCTCCGCAAATTCTGTCCGCGTCTTTCAAAGCGCGATCGAAGCTCCGATCAGAGCGGCAGGAGATCTCCAGTTTCGAGCGCAGCCATTCCTTCAAAGCGCTCATTCCATTAAGACCGCTCGTAAGCCATTCTCTTTGTATCTGATGGAATGCGATTCCATTCCATTTCCCGGTCGTTTCCAAAAAGGAGCTGATGGCAAAAACGGCGTGACTTTTTTCTTCAGGAAGGACATAAAGCTTTTCTGAAAGCGACTGCGCGATTTCCGAATGGTCGAGATCCGCAAAAATGGAATCCATTCTGCCTGTCGCTCCTGCTCGGGATAAGGGTCGTTGACGCATTCGACTCGTTGAATTATGCTCATTTTTTCAGATTCTTCGCCCGGAATCTTTTCACGATATCTAAAGACAGCTCTGCGCAGTGTCAAGAAGGAGTAGGAAATGAAGCTTGGAATCGTCGGGCCGCCACGGTCCGGCAAAACGACCATATTCAACGCGCTTACCAAACGCGCCGGCGAATCGGTTCCTCCCGGAGGACAGGCAGCCCCGGCCCTCGGCGTCGTGCCTGTTCCCGATCCGAGAGTCGATTGGTTAAGCGAGCTGTATAGCCCGAAGAAAACTACTTTCGCCCAAGTCACCTACATGGATTTGCAGGGCATGCCCGGGATGGTGGAGAGCAAACAGGAATATATGTCGCTCCTGCTCAATCACATGAGACCGATGGATGCGTTCCTCATGGTGGTCCGCAATTTTTCCGACTCCGCTCTGGGACCGGCGAACGCGGCTCGCGATTTTCGAGAGCTTGAAGATGAATTCATTATTGCCGATCTTGCAACCGTTGAGAAGCGGATGGAAAAGCTCACCATGGAGCTCAAGAAGGGCAAAAAGCCGATCGGAGCGGAAAAGGAACTGCTCGAAGCCTGCGCCGAGCTTTTGAATAATGAGACTCCTCTTCGAACGAGACCCGATGTGGCGAACGCCCCTGAATTGCGCGGCTTTACGCTTCTTTCCGCCAAACCGCTTCTGATTGTCGTCAATAATTCGGATGATGACGACAACCTCCCGGAAGGTTCTTTCGGCTCTGCGGAGGTCATGGTGGTGAGAGGCAAGCTCGAGATGGAAATGGCTCAACTGCCGGAAGACGAAGCCGAGGTGTTCCGCGAAGATTTCGGCATTCAGGAATCGGCTCTGGACCGCGTCATCCAGCGTTCTTACGATCTGCTGCAGCTGATTACGTTCCTCACAGTCGGCGAAGATGAGGTGAAGGCATGGACCATACCCAGGAATCAGCCGGCAGTGGAAGCGGCGGGCGCAGTGCACACGGACATCCAGAGAGGATTTATTAGGGCCGAAGTGGTCGCCTATGACGATTTGCGCAAATCAGGCGACTATGCGGCGGCGCGGAAACAAGGGCTCGTCCGCCTCGAAGGAAAGACTTACGCCGTACAGGACGGGGACATCATACATTTCCGTTTCAATGTCTAGATAAGAGAAAGACTGAAGCAAAGATGAAAGGCTGAAGAACGACGCCGCTACTTCGTTTCGCGGTCGCGGCGTCCTTTCAGACGAAATATCTGAAGAAGAAGAGCGTCGAGCTCATCGAAGAGCGTTTGGCAGATGCCCGCATGACTCATCCTGTTGCCGAAAAGCTCCTCTCGGAGCTGATCCACCGTATCATTCACTTTCCCGAGCTTTGTCAGAGCCCCCGCCTGTAAGGCGAGGTTTTCCTCGAGAAGCAGACGCCTGGCCGGACGACAGAAGGATCGAACGGATTCTTCGAGCTTTCCCGCCGCTTCGCGCCATGGATCGAGCTCTCTGCCGCACGGCTCCATTCGTTCGCACTCATCCGCCAGGACACTCATGGCGACAGCAAGAGAGCCATATTCCAGCCCTCTGATTCCGCGTCGCCATTGAAGAAGCCACGGCTGCCGCCATGTCCAGAGAAGATGCCTCTCCCCAAAGCTTATAAGCTCGTCAATCGCATCCTTCGCTTTGCGGATCAAGTCTAAGGAGTTTTCGCCCGGCGGCGCATCAAACAATGGCTTCGGGGCTGAAGGAGAGTCCTTCACGAAAACGCGCTTAGACGCCATGCTATCGAGGTAATGGAGAATATTTCTGAAAAGCTGATTTCCCAAACGGTCTCCAGGGGTTTCCAGATGAGGATAGGAGAGAATGAGCCTCCCCCGCCCTTCTCGCGCCTCCAGAATGGCCGGATGCCCGATAAGCCGCTCAGGGTTCAAGTTGATTCCGTAGACCTTCTCCCATTGAGCCCAAGAGACGGAGTAGCCGTCGAGGTCCGAAACGCAAATGTCTGCGACGCGAAAATCCGAACCGGCGCTAAGGTAGACGCCAAGCGGCGTGCAACCCGGAAGCGGCTGCCAGTTGAACTGCGACGGCCACCAGATGGAGACGGGAAATTCCAGTGGAAGCCCTGTCCAGGCGGGATGTCCCTCTATCCCTCTGACAACGACATGGCCGCTTGCGCTCGGGAGGCGATCCGAAAGCGGCATCCGCTCCAGGGGAACGATATTGAGGGAAGGCCGACTCGATAAAGCCATGCCCGCTCCACCGCAAAAGCCCAAATAACTGCCGCCGCGACGGATGAATTCCTTGATTCGGGTTTCTCCGAGCTTCCCAAGGGCCTCGATTTTGTGCGAGGCCCATCCGCCCGGCACGAGAAGAATCCTGTAGCCATCGAGCCGGCCCGCTGCGATTTCCTCAGCCGTCAGCAGATGGAAAGGGATATCCAGCTGCTGCAACGTCTCCGCGCAAATTATGCCCCAAGGCAGAGCCTGATCCCAGAAAAGAGCAACGGGCGGACCAACCCAATGTGAGCCCCGCCCGCCATTGTCATCATTCCCCGGTATTGTCTTGCTCATCAGCCGCATCCAGATAACCGCACTTCTTTAGAGCCGCAACGCCTCCCTGAAGGTTCAACGCATTGCAGATGCCTGCGGTCTCCAATTGGCGCAAGGCCTCGTAAGAACGGACTCCCGAGTTGCACACAACGATCAATTGCTTGTCCTTCGGGATTTCCTCCATGCGGCGCTTGAGGGTTTCCTGCGGAATGTTCACCCAGCGATCCCCGAAACGCTCGACGAATGGCGCCGCATTGGCGGGTCCACGCACATCGAGGCAAATCGTATCTTCTTCCTTTTCTTTGAGAAAGCGGCTTTCAAATACATCCGCATCCACCGGTTTATTGTAGCCGTCGAGAATGTTCTCCGCCGTATTTCCCGCCGCATTTACAATATCCAGAGCCGAAGCAAAGGGAGGCGAATATCCCACCTCGAGATTCGACAGATCTTCAAGGGTCGGACGGAACGGAAGCATGGATGCAATGCTGTTGATCCTCCCAACGAGCGCATCGCCGTTATGACCAAGAGCCTGAGCCCCCAAAAGGCGACGCGTCTTTTTATCGACTGTGATCTGAAGATACATCAAGTCCTGAGAAGGGTAGAAATGGGCGCGATCCGCCTGAATAACCAGAGTGTGGATGGCGTCGAATCCCTCTTGCAAAGCGGTGTGGAGAGGAATGCCCGTAGAGGCGACGGCAAGATCGAAGATCTTGATCGAAAAGCTTCCTACGACGCCATTGAAAGTTGCGGCGCCGCCGGCGATATTGGTTCCTATGATCCGTCCCTGACGATTGGCGAGGGAGCCCTGGGGAAAGAATACAGGCTTTCCCGTGATGAGGTGCATCACCTCGATGCAATCGCCGCCCGCGTAAATGTCAGGGTCTGAGGTCTGCAGTCTGTTGTTGACCGTGACGGCGCCCTTCGGGGAGACGGCGAGCCCGGCATTCCGGGCAAGCTCGGAGTTGGGGCGCACCCCGGTCGCCATCAGCACCAGGTCGGCATCGAGAGAACGCATGGAGGTTTCCACGCGGAGCTTCGATTCGCCGTCCCCGGAGTGAATGGCTCGCACCGTTTCATTCAGGTAGACGGCAATGTCTTTTTCTTCCATGTGCTTTTGCACCATGCGGGCGAGACCTGAATCGAGAATCCCCGGCAACACCTGGCCCGCAATTTCGATGATCGACGTCTCGATTCCCCACAAGTCGCTAAGAGCTTCCGCCATTTCACAACCGATAGCTCCAGCGCCTACGATCACAGCCTTGCCCACCTCGCCTTGAGACAGCCGCGCCTTTATTTCTATAGCGGAGTTGAGATTGGCGAGCGTCATGACCTCGGGCCTCTCCGCCCCTGGAATGGGAAGCCTGTTCGGGGTGCTCCCGGTCGCCAGCACAAGCGCATCATAAGCAATGTCATCTTCATTGCCAGAAACAAGATCAACGACTCGCACCTTTTTCTCGCGCCGATCTATGGAGAGCGCGCGAGTGCGCGTCCTAACGCGGACATCCTTGGCGTCTTCGAAAAACTGTGGAGAGCGCACCATATGGAAGCTTGTGCTCATCAACTCCCTGGCTTCGCTGATGTCGCCGGAAACATAGTACGGCATGCCGCAGCCGCCATACGATATGTGCTCGTCCATGTCTATCATCGTGACATCGAAGTCGGGTCGAAGGCGCTTCAGTCGACAGGCCACTTTGGGGCCCAGGGCCACCGCTCCGATAATGACAACGCGCTTTCCTTTCATTACGCTCGATCCTCCAAATATTGAAAACCTTGTCCAGGTCAATCATTGCCAAAGCTGCGGATTTCTCCACAGTCAGGACATGTCCACATTATTCCGTTGCAGGTCATTCCCCAGAAGTTCTCTTCCATACAGTCCGAGCAGATCATGAATCCGCAAGGACAGCTCCAGCAAAACAGCTGCTCCCTATTACAAGTAGAGCAAACGTACTTTGCAGGCCGCCGCCATCTTCTTCTTTTTTCCTGTTCTGGTTGCCGAGCTTCGTTCATCGATATTATTTCATTCGCCTTCGTCAGGATTTCAAAGGAAATTACCTTATCACGCTCTGAGCCTCTTAATGGCCATATAGGCTTTGAACGCGGAATCGCTTTCGGCGCCCGCATCAAAGGACTTGACCTCTTCTATTAGAACCCTGCCGGCCTTCTCTTTCAATGTCAGTGAAGAGAGCAGTCCCTTGACGACCGTACCTGGAAAAATGGCTCCGTAAATCTTGACTGCCGGGCGAGCAGCCTTGCCGGCAAACCATCCCCCCATTGCAGCGAGCTCGTCATTGATGGCGTCAATATCTTCTTTGATTTCATCGATTTTCGTGCGGCAAACAGCCGTTTCTTCTTTGGCTCGATCCTGCCGTTCGAAGAGTTGTTCCAGTTCTTCTTCAACTTTCGCCATGACGCCATCCAATTCCACGATCATAGCATCGGTCTGCGCCACCCGCTCGGGGCTCTCAGCAAGCAAATACTCTTCACGTTTTGAGGACAATTTTCTCTTTTCTCTCAATGCCTGATCTTGCTCCTGGGCCAGCTCGCCTATTTTTTGCTCGATCTGAGCAAACTCCTTCTCGAGCTTTTCAGCCATTTCTTCATATTTGGCCTTGTTTTTCAGCTTGAAAGAGGCTCCTTCCTTGATCTTTGCCATCTCTTTCTCGGCTATGGGATCGACGCCCACCCCAAGGGAACACGGCAGCGAAAGCTCGGAGCCCACCTCGTAAGCCTCTATTCCCTGCTTTGCGATGATGCTGGACGACAGTATCTTGCCTCTTCCCACAGAGCATTTTCCGGACAGCATCACCTTGGAATCGACAATTCCACGGTCCACCACCAGATCCCCCATCGCTTCGATCCGCGATGCGTGAACATGCACGGCCCTGACGCCGCCCTGACTCCTGATGCCGGCTCCCAAAATTCCGCCATGGACTATCACCTCGCCGCTCACTTCCACATGAGCCTTTCCGATTTCACGGGCTCGCAAGCTTCCGCCCTTTATCCGAAAGCCATCCTGGACCACGCCCCTGACGTAAATGTCTCCGTCAAAAGAGACGTTTCCACTCTCGAAACTGACATCTCCGTCAATGATCAATTCGGGGCAAACGGATATCTTTCCAAAAAGGGAAGTCCTGGGATTCCCGTCTGTTTTGGCAAACGCTTTCGTTCCATCCCGGGACAAATCGATTCCACTCCCACAGAGGATTCGAGCGTCTTTTGCCGCCTGCCCACGAAGAACTTCACCGTAAATGTCCATACCCTCAGAGGCTCTTACGGCAGGAATCTTTTCCGCCAGGAGATCCCCTTTGCGCACTTGAGGCACGCCTCCCCGGTCCTTCAGATCTACATTCTCCGCCATATCCTCCAACGGGTCGGAAGCAGCGCGCTCATCGAAATAAAGGCGTATCTCTGCATCCTTACCCGGTTTTGCGGGACGGCCCCTGGCGATCTGCACCAGTTTACCTTTCTCGGCTCCATCTTTCAGATATTGCCCGAGCAGAGCGTCATCCACCAAGCCATGGACTATCCCGTTCGACTGGAGCAAATCTTTGATGCGCGCTACGTCGACAACGCCCGAGGCATCTTCCTTGATACGCAGATAGGCGGCCATTCGATTGTCGGAAACAAGCAAATGGATATCTTCGTCCTTATATATTACGGTTCTCCCCTCCTCATGCGCTCCACATTTCTCCTTCTTCGACCGTTCTATAGCAGAATCGATCGCTTTGCGCTGCTGCGGAGTCAAGCTCCCCTGCTCCACCAGGATATCCGCAATACTTTTGAACAAGCTGCTCTGTTTATACAGGGCGGCCTGGCTCTTCATAGCCCTGTCGATATCTTCCTGAGAAGCAAAGTTATTCTTGATAACCACTCGCGCGAAAGCATGGTCCGGCTGTCTCATTTTGAGAAAAGCCGACGCCTTGCTGAGCGCATCCAGTTGCTTCGACTTCAGCAGGCCTCTTTCGATGAGAATATCCCCAAACGGGACAGTGCGCCCTTGTTCTCTCTCCTGACGAAGGCAGGAAATAGCTTCCTGCATCTGGCTTTCGTTTAGAAGCCCCTGCTTTAAGGCAAGCCTGGCTACAACCCGCTCCTCCTCGCCTTGAAGATCGCTGAATTCACAGTCCATGACCATTGGCCGCTCCGTCTCGAATAGATAGAACAAGTACGAAGAAAAAAGACCAGAATCACTCAGGGATTCGCTTCCGCCCACCTATCGAAAGATCGTGTAACGGAATCAAGATATCCGCCATCTCGCGAATCTTTTTTGCGCTTTCATAAGCCTCGATGGCGTCCGTATGGACTCCGGGAGTTATTACGGGGCCGTTTGGAGGGAAATTCATATCATTGCAACAGAAACCGGTAATGATTGCGCGCCCTTTCGATGTGTTGACGGAGACGGATTGACCGCCTGGAGTGTGCCCCGGGGTAAAGATCAAGTCAATGCCGTCTCTTATGGCGACGTCTCCTTCAACTAGCTCGACATCCAGTCCGTCCAGGAGATCGGAGTAGTACCTATGGTCGAGTGGATGGGGATTCTTGAAAAAGTCGAATTCGGCCTTCTGGACAACAATTTTGGCGTTGGAGCATTTATAGTCGTTCTCACAATGATCGTTATGCAAATGAGTGTGAATAATCAGGTTGATCTCCTCGGGACTGAGGTTGACGCTCTGCAGGGCGTCTTCAAATTCCATGATTTCAAAGCCATATTCCTCGCCCACGCTCTCGGGCACAACGAACTGCTCGAGACCCGTATCCACGAGAATCTTCTCATCGCCGCCATCCAGCACAAAGACATAGATAGGTATCCAAATTCTCTTTCCATACCCTCTTAAATAGGTCATTACCCCCTGGTCTGTTTCATTGGCTCCCACAACAAGCGGATAAATAGCGTATTCTTTCATGGCGTCCTCGCTAATGGCATTTGTGACGGAATATTAAGAAGCATCTTCCTCGCAGCATCAGTCAAGCGCACAAATCTTTCACTTCGCGCTCGGCCATTATATTTAATAGCAACGTTTAGATCAATGCATCAGAACAGTGGCGACGGCTAAGGTCCTCACTTATATTTGACTCTACGGAGTGAAGGAAGCTTACTTAGCGACATAATGCGACCAAGTCATAATGCAAATAAAGAGGGGAAAACAACTATGACAAACTATGAGAAGAGGAGACAAGAGGATCAAGGTCTTGCTCGCAAGGAAGTTGAAGATCAACTTAGAGCAGCGTTTGAGCTAATGCCTTACGCTATTCCTCTCTACCTGTTTACGGAGAAAGGCAAGAACGAAGTATTGAATCAGGCGGGCAGGGATCTGATTCGAGCTTTTCGCAATCTCACCCCAAAAATCGAATTGAGAGAATTCGACCTGAATCACGAGCTTGCAAAGAAGTGGGGCGTGACGGATGCTCCGGCGATTCTCTTCGATCCGGACCATTATTCTATCCACTATCTCGGCATACCGTACGGAGAGGAGGCAAGGACATTTCTGGGAGTTCTGATGCTGCTCGGTCACAAAATGAGCAACCTGAGCGACCAGTCCTTGAAAGTTCTCAAGAAGATCGACTCTCCCAGGCACATCAAGGTATTCGTGAGCCCAACCTGCCCATATTGCCCGGAACAGGCGCTGCATGCTGTCAAAGCGGCCATAGAGAAGCCCGACCTTATCTCGGTCGAGATGATCGACACTCAGAGCAACCCGGAGCTTGCAAACCGTTATTCCGCCTTCAGCGTTCCGCAAACATACGCAAATGAGGTTTTGATTGCACAGGGCGCGCAACCCGAAGAGCTCGCAATTTTGTCTCTTGAGAAGCTCGAGCCGCAGACCATCTTTATTCCGGAAAGCGACGCGGAGCAACTGGATCTGGATGTCGTAATCGTAGGAGGAGGGCCTGCAGGGCTCACAGCAGGAATATACGCGGTCCGAAGCGGTCTAAAGACGGCGATTATCGAACGTGGAGCGCTCGGCGGGCAGGTCGCCACAACCCCTATTGTCGAAAACTACCCGGGCTTCACGCGCGTGCCCGGAAAGACGCTTGTGGACATTATTACAACACACGCTCTGGAGTATGTCCAAATTTTCCAGGGAGAAGAGGTTATCGATATAAAGCCGGGAGAGCTCATCACCGTTACGACCAGCCGCAGGCGCTTCGTGGCCAAAGCCGTGATTCTGGCTACCGGAGCGAACTACAAGAAGCTCAATGTCCCCGGGGAATCCGAGCTTGGCGGACGTGGCGTCAGTTATTGCGCCACCTGTGACGGGTCGCTTTTCCGCGGAAAGAGTGTAATCGTTGTGGGAGGCGGAAATACAGCGGCAACAGAAGCGCTGTATCTGCATCATATCGGAGTGTCGGTAACCATGGCGCACTGGAGAGATTCGCTGAGGGCCCAGGAGCACCTCGCCCGGGATCTCAAGGCGAATAACATCCCCATTCTCTGGGACACTGAAGTGAAGGAGATAAGAGGGAAGGAAAAAGTCTCAGAAGTATTGCTGCATAACAAACGGACCGGGGAGACTTTTTCTGCTCGAGTTGACGGGATTTTCGTAGCCATAGGGTACACGCCCACGGTCGGACTGGCTCAAAAAATCGGGATAGAGATTACGCCGGATGGGTTCATAAAGCACGACGCGCACCACAGAACGAATATTCCAGGCATCTATTCCGCCGGAGACGTAGAGGGCGGCTTCAAGCAAATCGTTACAGCAATGGGTCAGGGATCGGAATCGGCCATGTCGGTTTTTGAAGATCTGATGCACCCGGAGCAACAAAGAGCCCTTGAGGAAGCCGGCGCTTGAAATATCGGCCAACCCTCCCGTAAAAAACAGGAGAGCAGGGACCGGGCAAAAGAGAAGCCTGCCCTTCCCTGCTCGTTATACTTTATTTGACGCCTTTACCGCCGGGCCCCCTCGGGTTTGTTGCCATTTTCCTGATCCGGAGCCGCCTTCGTCTCCGTGTTTGCCGGAGGAAGGGCTTCTGCTCTATCAGGAGCCGCAGTCCCCGCCTTTACAGCCGGACTCTCTGAGGGAGCTTGTCCTGCAGGCGGTTGCGCATCGGCCGCATTGATTATATGCACTTGAACTTCGTATTTTTCTTCCGGATTTACATCCGTTTCAATGGTTATTATGGACTTCAATCGTCCTCCCTGCGGGACGTTCGACAGCTGTGGCGAAATCTCGAGACTTATTCCCTGTTCATTGGGAATCGGTTGTTGCGTCACCTGAAGGAGACGCTCATCGAAGCCGAGTTTGGTGATTTTGAAAGGGTTATCTCGATTGTTTGCAACAATAACCTTCCCAGCCCTCACGGGCTGCTTCGCAGCGAGCTTTCCAACGAGGAGGGTCTGAGGCTTCACGGAAATATCCCCTTCAATGTAGCCGCTCACCCGGATTATCACCTCGGGCTTTTGCTGAAGATCGGTGTAAGCCTTGATGTACCCGTTATAATTACCCTGTTTGGCGCGATTGACAATTTTTAGCCGGTAGTGCTTACCCGCCTCAATCGTTTCCTTCTGGAAGCCGATTTTGCCTTCCAGGTTGCTCTCCACGTTCACTATATTGAAAGTATTGCCGGTCGTACCGATAATGTCGATAACGCTCTCTTTCAGCTGATCGGCCAGTCCTCGGAAGGATACCGCATTCGCGGGCCGAAGCTCAATTACGGATTTCACCGTCCCCTGCATTGTCAGCATCAGCCTCGGATTCTGGGGATCGTTACTGAAAACGGTTGCGCTCTTTTTTATAGTTCCCTGGTACCCCTTCAGATTCAGCTTCAACGCAATCTTGCCCTCGCCGCCGGGAGGGATGGCCTTGTCGAAATGGGCCACTGCGCAGCCTCAGCCGGGTCTCACCTGGGCTATTTCGAGCGTTTCAGCCCCGGTGTTCTTTATCGCAAAATCGTGTGAGACTTCTCCACCTTCCATGACCTCACCAAAGTCGAAGGTCTTTTCGGCAATCTGCAAAGATGGCGCTTTCTGCTGCTCGCCGCTTTTAGCCGGGGCAGCCCCTTGTTGCGGGACAGCCGTTGATTCTTCACCGGCAATCGAGCAACCGATCCAGCCCAGCAGGAGCATAATCCCCAGAAGACATGGCAATGATCGCTTCATAATCTCTTCTTTTCTCCATTGGTTGTCTGTTGAGCGAAGGGAGACAGCCTTAAACAAATGACTGGAAGTACACGGCAAATACCCAAGCCAATTTTGCATAGCTCCTCCTCTCTGAAACGTCAAGGGCAAAATCGTCCGCCTGGGCAGTTCAATTCATCGGCTTTATCTAAAGCCGGCAGCATTTTCCTTTGCCAATTCTCCGGCGGATACGACAGCGACGCCCTCGCGCTTGAATGTCTCAGCTTCTTTCATGAGCGCTTTGTAAGTGACCTCATGAGGATGTCCGATAGCCACGGCCACGCCGTGAATTTTGGCCTGTCGAATAAGCGTCTTGATTTGCGACAGCACGAATTTTTCAGAAACGGTATGATCGAGAAACACATCCCTTCGCATGTGCGGCATATTGAGTCTCTGCGCAACCATGAAACCGGTGCTGTTCGGGCTCGTATAGCTATCGAGAAAGTAGAGTCCTCGATTATGTATTTCGGACAAGACAATTTTCATGCGCTCCGATTTTTCGGTAAAGCTCGAGCCCATATGGTTATTCACGCCGGAAACGTGAGGACTGAAATCAAGAGCCGTTCTAAACGCTTTCCGAACGGCGTCGTCCGACATGGAGAGCAGCAAGGCGCCCTGCCCTGGATTGACTTTTGGATATCCCTTGGGCTCCATGGGCGCGTGGAGAAGCACTTCACGCCGGTGGGAATGGGCAAGCTCGGCGACCTCCTTGCTATGCGCCTCGAAAGGAAGCACAGAAAAGGTCAGAGGAAGAGGAATAGTGAGGAACTTCCTGGCTACCTCCATGCTTTTGCCAAAGTCATCGATGACAATGGCTACTTTGGCGAGAGATGCATCCAAAGCGGGGCTTCGCTCCGCCTTCGGGATAGGCGCTCGCTCGATATTCTTCGAGACCGAAGCTATCGCCATTTGGGAATTCTGCTCGGCTTGCGGAGCATGCGCAGCCCGCTCGACGTTCTTCTCGGCAGAGGCCGCCTGAGGTTGCGCGTGCTCTTCAGGTTGTGAAGCCGACGCCCGCTCGAGGTCCCTGCTTACACGAGCAGTCGACTCCCGCTCATGCCGGTCAGGTTCCGGGGGCAACGCTCTCACCCCATTCTGTGCTGCAGAAGTCGCCGATGTCGGGGCGTTACGATCGGAATGAAGATCATGCGATCGATCGATATCCCGATTTAGAGAGGCGTTCGGAGAACGCACTGGCTGGTCGGGTTGTGAGGCAGGCGGTTGCTCGGCATTCTTATCAGGCGCGGCAGCCGATGACTGGGAACGGCGCTCGGGTTGCGGGACCGGAGCATGGTCGCCGTTCCTGGCTGCGGAGCTAGCCGGTGGTTGGCTGTCTCTTTCGGTTCGGGTCGGGACAACAGGCGAGTGGGCTTCAGAAGAAGCCGCCTGGCTCCGGGATTGATCGGCTCGGATCGGGTCTTTTCCCGTCTCGGGGAGGGCAAGGTCTTTTTCTCGAGGGCCGGGTCGTTTCCATACCCCCGCTCCCGGGGGCGGTTCATGATTGCGAGTCTTCGAAAGGCTTTCAACCTGCTCCGGGCCAGAGACCGGCTTATTCGACTGCTGTGGCTCCACTGCGGTGCGAGCATATTTGCTCGGCTTGGTGGAACGGTCTATGGAGGATTCGCTCCAGTAGATCAAACCGGACAAAACCACGATCGCCAGAAGCCAGACGGCCAGAAGCGGCAAAAGGACGGTTCTTCGATCTCGAGACGAGGACAGTCGAGATCTTCGCTCGGCTTTCTTCGCCACGGGCTTCCGCGAACGGTCCGGGGGAGCCTGAGATCCCCCGGAAGACCGCCCTGTGGAAACCTTTTTCCCTGGCGCCTTGTCGTTTGAAGAGGCCATGCCGGGAGGATTTACTTAAATTGCATCTGAGCCATGATCTTATAGCTCTTGAGAAGATCCAGGGCTCTTCTCAGCTGATTATCCTGCTCGATCATCTTTTGCGTATCCTGTTGACTCAGATCGGGTTTGGCTCCACCCTCCGATTCCGGCTTTTTATTGTTATGCATGTGGCGGGGAAGGTCTTTCTCACGAATTCTCTTCACCTCTTCGGGAGCCTCATCGCCGGCTTCCTTTTCCCCATTTTCACGTTGCGCAATATTCTCCGCCTTGACCAGTATATCGGGAGTTATGCCCGTCGCCTGAATCGAGCGGCCTGAAGGCGTGTAATAAAGAGAAGTCGTCAGGCGTATGGCGGACCCGTCATTGAGGGGAATAACGGTCTGCACGGATCCCTTTCCAAAGGTTTGTTCCCCGAGGATGATTGCCCTTTTATGATCTTGAAGGGCGCCCGCGACTATTTCCGAGGCGCTTGCGCTTCCCGCGTTGACCAAAACTACAATGGGATAATTGTGCGACTTACTATTTTTGTGAGCCTCAAATCTCATCTGCTGGCTCTCGAGACGCCCTCCGGTATAGACGATGAGTCCATTTTCAAGGAACTCATCGCTCACCTCGACCGCCTGATCCAGCAAACCTCCGGGATCATTGCGCAAATCCAGCACGAGTCCCTGCAGCAGTTCATTTTCATTCTCGAGCTGATCGAGGGCTTTTCTAAGGTCAGTCGCCGTTCCGCTCTGGAAGCTCGAAATCCGGACATAACCGAAGCCAGGCTCCAGAGTTCGGCTGCGAACACTGCGGATGGCTATCTCAGCCCGCACTAGCTCGAATTCCAGAGGCTTCTTTTCACCTTTCCTCAGAATGGTCAGCTTCACCTTCGAACCCTTCACGCCTCGCATCTTTTGTACGGCTTCCATCAGCGTCATGTCTTGCGTGGACTCATCATCAATTTTGACAATCTGATCGTTCGCCATGATTCCGACTTTATCGGCGGGGGTATCCTCAAGAGGGGCGACAACCGTCAAGACATTGTCCCGAAGGGTGATTTCGATCCCGATTCCTCCAAATTTCCCCTTGGTCTCTATTTGAAGCTCTTTGTAATCTTCCGGCTTCATGAAAGAGGAGTGGGGATCGAGCTCACGGAGCATGCCGTTGACAGCCCCATACATGAGCTTCTTGGAGTCGATTTTCTCCACATAATTATCCTGAACGATGTTGAGGACATCGCTGAAGAGCTTGAGATATTGGTAGATATCGGAATTCTCGTTAGCTGTTTTCGCCCTGATGCTCGACCACCCCATGAGCAGCACAGCCAATAAAGCGAGTAGAACCAGAACACTTTTCTTTTTCTTAACCATGAGCACTTCCTCACCTATTGAATTATTTATATGCAGCCAACCATTCAGCAGGATCAACCGGTCTTCCATGATGCCGGATTTCGAAATAGAGCTTAGCCTCTCCGTTTGAACCCGTGTTTCCTACCGTTGCAATTACGTCGCTTCCCTTCACCACATCGCCGGTTTTCCTCAGAAGTCGTTCTGCATGCGCGATGAGAGTCTTATAATGGTTACCGTGATCGATAATCATAACATTGCCATAGTCCGCAAGCCAGTCTGCAAAGATAACGACGCCTTCATGAACCGCCTGAATGGACTGCCCCGCGGGAGCTTTTATAATAACTCCTCCATTGTAGAGAATCGAGCGGGAAGAGACATCATTTATTGAAGCATAGGTTTCGGTTATTTCTCCTTGCGTCGGAAAAGGAAGGGCGCCTTTTCTTTTGGAAAAAGGCGTCCAATCGAAATCGAAGATCGGTCTTCGATTCTTTGCCCTTCTTTCGAGGATAAGAAGGCTTCTTTCCAGCTCGAAATAACTTTTCGCGTATAGATCCTTTTGGCGGATTCCCACGGCTCTCGAAGCGCCTTTGCCCTCATCAAGGACCAAAAGCTCCTGTTCGCATGTCTGCAGATTATCCTTTAAAGCGCGTATTTTCTCCTCTTTCTTTATCGTCTCGGATTCCACATTCGAAATGATCTTGCTGCAATTCAGCAGATCAAGCAGGATTTCATGGTCGTTGGCCATCAATTTTTCAGCCAGAAATAAGCCATTCAATGCTTCATCCCGATTATTCGCCAGAAACAATGGAGTTGCATATCCGATTTGCTTAAACTTGTAAAGCGCGACTAATCGAACCAGAGCCTTTCTCCGAAGGTTCCGACATTCGCCCCTGACATCCTCCAGCCGCCGCCTCAATCGCACGAGCTCATCTTCAAGCTGTCTCAACTCCTCGAAGCGCTTTTCCTCTTCGGCCTTCCAATCGTCCCGCCTTTGGCCATCGCAGCCAGGGACTGTGGGTGGCAGCTCCATTTCACCGTCCAAACCGGCCTCTGCAGACCCTGACGCAAACCAAAGAGGCCCAACGGGCTCAGAGGCGTGGATCGTAAGAATCAAAATCCCGATAAGGAAGAAAATCCTGGCGCGCATCGCCTGGCCGTCCATTCAATGAGTAGCCATAGGCTCAAGAAGCCTTCCTCTCACACTCACGAGGATTACAAGGCAAAGACAAAGACCTGTTCTCTACATACTATCGCTTAAAGACAAACCGCTCATTGGGTAGCAAGAAAAGCCGCAGGATAGGGAGCAGAAGCTCAGTCTCGAAGCGCTTCACACGTAGCCCACGGGATCATCTCCTTTCAACGCGCGTCTCAGGGCAAGCCAGGAGCCAAGGAGGCCAAATAAGACTCCGCTGCCCGCCAATCCCGCTCCGACCATTAGAAGCTCCGAGCTTTTCAAGAAAAACGCCCCCGATAAGGGCAAAGGCAATGCCAGTCGAACCACATGAAGGATATAGACCAGAATGCTCGAGGCGCAGGCCGAGCTGACAACTGCCAGAAAAGCAGTCAAGAGATAGAAGGGACCCTTGATCGATGCTTGCGTCGCTCCGACCAGGCTGTATATTTCCAGTTCATTTTTTCGACGCCGAAAGATAAGCTCTGTCAAGCAGAAAGGCGTTACGGTCAGAAACAGGCACAGGAGGACGCCTACCAAACGCGCCGCCGACCCCAGAGAGCCCAAGATCGGCGTCAGCTTGTCCACCAAGCCGCTCCCATGGACAACTTCATCCACTTGTTGAATCTTCCGCATCTTTTCAGCCAAGAGATTTATATCTTTGGCATTGCTGAATTTGGCCTTGAACTGGATTTCAAGGGAAGACGGCATCAGCGTCTCATCCGTCCCGCCCAGAATCCCCTTCCATTCTCCGAGCTGCGACTCGATCCGTCTTCTTGCCTCCTCTTTCGAGACAATTGCAACATTCTCTATCTCGGGCCATTTTCCTAATAGCCGAGCCAGGTTGTCCCGCTCTTCAGGCGTTGTCCCAGAGCGTAAGTACAAAACAGCCTTCAATTCGGAGGCGTAAGGAGGTATGACCCGCTCTCGGTACAGGAAGATGGAAAACAGAAGCCCCAAAACGAGCAGTTCCACGGTTAACGCAGCAAGACAGGCGGCGAAAACGATCTTGTTCCGACAAAGGTCGTAGGCTATCCATCTGACCGGCAACAGCCAATCCGTCATGATGATGATCCTCGAAGCGCCAATCCCCGTCCATTTAACGCAGAAGACTCGCTTGCGGAAAGGCTCTTATCAATGATTTCTCCTCGTTGAATGGTGACCGTGCGACCCGCGGGCAAACCCCGAGCCTTGGTATCAGGAGTCGAAGCGACGACCAGGACCGTTGATCCTTTTGCATGCGCTTCCGAGATGGAAGCCAGAATGGTCGCTGAAGCACGGCTCTCCAAATTGGCCGTCGGCTCATCTACGAGTAGAATGACCGGATCGTGAGCCACAGCCCGAGCGACAGCAACAAGCCTTCGCTCGGTTTCGGACAACTTCGAACAGTGCTGCGCCATCAAGCGCTCCAGCCCCATAGAGCCAAGCAGGCCATACACCTTCTTGCGGATGAACGCTCCACTTTTTCCCGATACATAGAGAGGCAGAGCGACATTTTCAAACACCGTCCGCTCCGTCATCAATTGGGGCGTTTGAAAAACAACTCCGATGCGGCGTCTGAAATATGGCGTCTCAGACGGCTTCAACTGCTGCAAATTCCTGCCATTGATCAGAATATGCCCCTCCTCGAGAGCTTCCAGCCCGAAGAGAAGTCTTATCAGAGTGCTCTTGCCGCTGCCGTCGGCTCCGGTCAAGAGGACACATTCACCTTCTCGAATGCAAAAGTTGGCGCCGCTGAAGATCTCATCGCCAAGCGCCGAGCGCTTTTTCATCTGAAAGCATTCAATCAGCGGCCTTATGCTTCTTGTCTCAGGAGACAAGCTCTTATGCTCCAATTTGTCAGGACTCATCACTTCCTGCCTGCATCGACCGGCTTGCGCCTATCGGTCTATTGAGCGCCCATCTTCCACAAGCCGCCCCTCTCCCAGAGCGGGGAGCCTCGAGCGCATCTCAAAACGAATGAAGTCTCTAAAACATTGTCGGAGATTGCTATATATTCCTTTACGACTGTTAATCAAATAAATGCCATGGCATATTTGAAAAACCTCCCCCGAGAGCCGCACAACCGGCCAATTCTCTTGCTTCTCCCCAAGTTGCGCGAGAGCTTCGGAAAAGAGCGGAACGATCTTATCGCGCATTCTGAGCTCTGTATCCACCACAAAAACAGCCATATGCGGCTGAAGGTCCATAAGGCGGCTCAGAAAGGCCATGACCGCCGAGAGCGCCACTCCGCGAGGAGGGGACGACTTGACTTCAATGCAGATCAGGCGGCCGGCAAGGATTGCGATGATGTCGTAATCGCCTCCAAAGCGAGTATTGTCGAGACGCACATTGAAGAGAGCAGGCGCCATGAATTCCCGTTCCAGGACCTTGCTCACATACCATTCAAGGGTTGGACCAAAGCTTATGATCTTGTCCCGAATGAGTCTGAAGCTGTAGCTTTCGCCAATTTCCACAACACGCATCTGCGCGAGCATCTTCAGATAGGCCCGGACGGTTCGAGAGGAGCAGTACCTGCCCAAAACCGAAGGATCCTTACCCCGGGGCGACTGGATAAGCTCCCGAAGAAAGAGGCGGAAAGAATAGCGGCGCATGTGCTCGTAGAATTTTTCTTCATGAGCGGAAGAAGAGTCGGGAGGCAATAAAACGCTGGAACGTTCGCCCTGAGATAGAATGGGAAGTCCTCTCTGCCTGAGTAGAGCTTCAACAGGATGCTTTTGCCGACTCAAATCGAGGAGCAATCGCTCGACTTCCCCCTGAAGCTCGCGCACAGTCATTTCCAGCGCTTCGACCTTTTTTTCGAGCTGTAGCAACCGGTCCAATCGGCTTTTCCCGAGCACAAGGCTTTAATCGGTCAAACACACCTGCGCCAGCTGATCGAAGTGGAGGCGGATCTCGAAAACGCCATCCACAAGAGAGGTTTCCATTACATAGCCAAGCTTCTGGAAGATTCCGAAAATCTTTTCATTTCCCGGAGAAGTATATGCCACAAGCATCCGAATGCGTTTGCTTTTCGCAATCTCCGCCAGATGATGAATGAGAAAGCTCGCTACTCCTTTGCGGCCATAGCTCGGATGCACTGCGAAATCTATTTCCGCGGTCATCGATTCTTCATCCAAGATATACTGCGCCACGGCGATAACCCTCTCCCCTTTTTCCTCTTCGCCCACAAGCCCCAATATGGTGACTTCTTTGTGGTAATCGATCTTGACCATACGCTCGACATCGTAGTAGGGAAACACTTTCATCGTGGCCAGAAAGCGAAAATAGGGCTGCTCCTTGGGAAGAGAGTAGAAAAAGTCTTTCAACGCCCTTTCGTCCGTAGCCTTGACGGGACGGAAAAAAGCCCTGGAGCCGTCTTCTATGATCTGCTCGATTTCCCACTCCGAGGGATAAACGGCCTTGGGCGCAGCGAATTGCGCCGCATCGAGTTTGATGTAATTGAGCTGTTGAGCCGACCGCATCAACTCTTCCCGAAAATCAGGGTGCGAAATGCCGATTAGCGCAAGGGCTCTTTCCCGTATGCTCTTCCCATGCAAATAGGCGACGCCGTACTCTGTAACGATATACTGAGCCCCCCCACGCGTTGTGACCACTCCGCCGCCTTCAGTCAATTCCGGAACAATGCGTGACTTTTTTCCATCCAGAGTGGTCGAGGGCAAAACGATGATGGCTTTGCCGCCCTTCGAATAATTGGCGCCTCGAAGGAAATCGACTGTTCCTCCCACCCCGCTGTAAATCTCATAGCCAACAGAATCGGCGCAGACCTGACCGGTCAAATCGACTTCCAAAGCGGAATTGATCGAGACCATCTTTTCGTTTTCAGAGATGACAAGATAGTTGTTCGTGTATTCAGTAGGATAGAAGGCAACCATCGGATTGTTGTTCACAAAATCATACAGCTCCTGAGTGCCGAGGCAGAAGCTGGTGACGATCTTTCCGGGGTGAAGCGCTTTGCGAGCGTTGGTTATCGCTCCCTTCTTGATGAGGTGCAGGTAGGCGTCGGTGAGCATGTCGGCATGAACGCCCAGATCCTTTTTGTCTTCGAGCGCATGGAGCACAGCAGAAGAAACGGTTCCCACGCCTACGCGAATAGTCGATCCGTCTTCAACCAGCCTGGCCACGTTCTTGCCTATCGCATCGCCTATCGATGAATGGAGCAGGGGCTGCAGGACCTCCAGAAGAGGCTCTTCAAACTCCACGAACGCGTCGATATCGCGAACATGGACAAATGAGTCGCCAAGGGTTCTGGGCATCCGTGGATTGACCTGCGCTATGACGATCTTTGCGGTCTCCGCAGCCGCTCGAACGATATCCACGGACACTCCGTAGCTGCAGAAGCCGTGCTTGTCAGGGGGCGCAACCTGGATAAGGGCGACATCGATGGGCACGGCGCCGCTGCGAAACAGCTCCGGAATGTCGCACAGATTCATCGGGGTATAATCCGCCCTCCCCTCTGCAACAGCCTCCCGACTCGCCGCGGCGACGAAGAAAGACTTCAACCTGCACTGATCGAAAAAAGAGGCGTCCGTATACTTGGCTCTACCCACGCTCAGGATGTGGAGAAGCTCGAGATCGGCAAGCTTCGGAATGATCTCTTCCAATGCCCTCACAAGATGCTGTGGCTCGCCGCACCCGGATCCTATGAATACGCGATTGCCGCGCCTGATGGCCGCCAAAGCTTTTGGAGCGGTGGTCTTCCTCTCCTCGTAAATATGACGCCAGGGCCGAGGCGAGGCATATTCCGCGACCGGCTCCTTGGCAGACTCATTGATGATCATTGCGGTTTCTCCCATTGGTCTCGCCCTACAGCGAGTCGCGCATATTACAAGCATATATGGAAAAAAGTCTGGATGCTCAACTTTTTTTGGGGCCCTTCAGATCGCTCCGAGACGCCGGGCCGCGATCAACAGCTTGTCTCCCGTTTATGAAATAGGCCAACAGCGCAGAGGCGACTATCATTGCAAGGCATAAAAGCTGTCCCATGGTGAAAATCCCCAGGAGAAAACCTATTTGCGGATCCGGCTCCCGGAAAAACTCGAGAAAGAATCGAAATAAGCCGTAAAAAAATAAAAAGAAGACGACCATCATGCCATCTTTGAATGTTCTTTGACGTAAAGTCCATAAAACGATAAAAAGGAAAAACCCTTCCATCGCAGCCTCATACAGCTGGGAGGGGTGACGAGGAAGAGGGCCCGCATCGGGAAAGATCATGGCCCAGGGCGCGTTGCTGGGACGCCCCCAAAGCTCTCCGTTGATAAAATTGCCGATTCTTCCCATGCCCAGCCCTATGGGACTGGCCACAATCGCCGAGTCCACAACGGCCCAAAACGGGAGCTTTCTTCTTCTGCAGAACAGCCAGCCGGCGAAGGCCGCTCCTAAGAGCCCCCCGTGGAAGGACATTCCTCCATGCCAGGTGGCGATTATTTCAAGGGGGTTTTTTAGGTAGGTCATGTAGTCGTTGTATTGATAGAAGATGACAAAACCGAGTCGGGCTCCTATGATAAGTCCGAGAGCAAGATAGAAGATGAGATCCTGAGCCGTATTGCCAACCAGCCCAATTTGGCGAGAGCGTTCTTGCTTCTGTATGATGTAATAACCGATCACAAAGCCGACAACGTACATGACTCCATACCAACGTACGCGAATCGGCCCAATAGTGATGAGATCCGGATCAATGCGGGGATAAGCAATCATAGCGGCAACACCTTTCCAGGCAGAAAGCTAACATAGCGCGCATGCCCGGTCAATTGCATGAAAGGAGATCCATATCTATGAGCCACCACGATCACGATCATCATGACCATCACGGACATCACCATTCACACCACGGACATGAAAAGAGCGAAAGCCATGGAGCGCTCTCCGAAGCCGATAAGTTGACCAAGATAGTAGAGCACTGGATACGCCATAACGAGGAGCATGCCAAGTCCTACCGAGATTGGGCCGACCGAGCGCGCGACATGGGACGTGAAGAAGTATATATGATTTTGGATGAAGTAGCCACGGGAACTCAGGCGCAAAGCAAAAATCTGGAAAAAGCCCTGGCGCTGCTCAAAGGCGTTTCATAGCCGCATTGACAGCCCTGAAGGCGTGTGACATAGTACGTGGTTTGAATAACTATTCTTTTTCGACGGACGCTTTCTACCAGCCTTCGCTGCAACGAAACAATCAGGACGCCGGCCCGTTGTTCCCGCAAAGGCTGGAGGAGCTGTAGGCGATGGAGTTGCTTCTTTACGATTCTTTGATCTGAAATCCGCCGCTTTGAGACTGGAGGTTTTAAGATTGGGAAATAGCGGGTTGCCGTCCTACGCCTGTTGGATACATGGCGAAGCGAAACAAAACGGAAGTCTGTATCCGCTTGTGGATCCGTCAACAGGAGAGGTGTTTGCGCAGGCGACGGCCGCAGATCAATCCATGGCGCATTCAGCGCTTGAGAGCGCAAGAGACTGCTTTTTGACCTGGCGCAATACGCCCGCATCTCAAAGAGCCGCTGTTTTGCGCGCCTTTGCGGAGCGTCTTCGCGCCGAGAAGGAGATGTTAGCCGAAACAATCTGCAAGGAAGTTGGAAAGCCCATCCGTTCGGCTCGAGACGAGGTGAGCAGCGCAGCCGGCCTTATCGACTATTTTGCAGATGAAAGTCTTCGTCTCACGGGCGAGATCCCGTTGCTGGGTCATCAGCGGGAGAAGGTGCTCATTGTGCGGGAGCCTGCAGGCGTCGTCGCGGCCATCACTCCTTTCAATTATCCCTTGAGCACTCTTGCCGGCAAGATGGCGCCCGCGCTGGCCGTGGGGTGCGCGGTAGTCGCCAAACCGGATGAGCATACGCCTCTGGGCGCGTTGAAGATGGCGCAATTGGCGTCCGAAGCGGGGTTGCCCGCGGGGGCCTTCAACGTGCTTACAGGATCGGGACCTGAAGTGGGACGTCTCCTCGTTGAGCATCCCATCCCTCGCATCGTGAGCTTTACCGGGAGCACAGAAGTAGGCAAAGAGATTCAGGCGATTTGTTCAAAGTTCGTCAGAAAGTCCATCCTGGAGCTGGGAGGCCAGTGCCCGTGCATCATCTGCGCCGACGCGCCATGGCGCGATCTTCTGCCCCAGATAGTATCCCAATGCATGAAGAACAGCGGCCAATATTGTTACCGAATAAGCAGAATATATGTGGCGAGAGCTGTATACGAGCCGTTCCTGAAGGAGCTCGCTGGAAATGTAGCCGCACTCAGAGTCGGACCGGCTGCAGATCCGGAAATGGACCTTGGCCCTCTCAACAATGCCGACATTCTCGCCAGCGTCAGGAGTAAAGTCGACGAAGCCATCCGAAAGGGAGCGCATGCGGAATGCGGTGGGCTGCATGCAGATCTTCCGAGGAGAGGCTTCTATTTTGCGCCCACGGTTCTAACCGGCGTCACGGCGGAGATGTCCATCATGCAGGAGGAGGTATTCGGTCCGGTCGTAACGGTCTCACCCTTTGACTCAGTCGATGATGCGATAGAAGAGGCCAACGCTTCGCGCTACGGGCTCGCCGCATATCTTTTCAGCAAGGATCTCGGATTGGCCATGGATCTGGTCGGACGATTGGAGGTCGGCAGCGTCTGGATAAACCGAATTCACCAGGCTTATCCCGAGGCGCCGTTTGGGGGGATGAAAGAGAGCGGCCTGGGCCGCGAAAAATCCCATTTCGGCCTTGAGGAATATACAGAGTTGAAAACCATATACCTCTCTTTTTGAGAGCACTAGAGTAGAGGAAAAAACCCATGTTGCCTATTATCAGCTTTGTCGGGGCGTCGGGCTCTGGAAAAACCACATTCCTGGAGAAGTTGATTCCTGAGCTTGCACGACGGGGATATCGCGTGGGGACGCTCAAGCATGATGCGCACGGATTCGAGATGGATAAGGAGGGCAAAGACACATGGAAGCACAAGAAAGCGGGGGCCCACACCATCGCCATCTCTTCGCCTCTTCAGGTTGCAACCATCAGGAGCACGGAATCCGAGATGGACGTCGAAGAGCTTGCCGGACGCTATTTCTGGCTCGAAGATATTCTTATTACCGAAGGATTCAAGAGAGCTCATTTTCCCAAAATAGAAATCTTCCGATCCGCGGTCGAGCCTGCGCCTATATGTGGTAAAAATGATAATTTGATCGGAATCGTGACCGACGACATTATCGAGACGGACGTACAGATTTTTAGCTTCGACAATGTTGCCGGGGTGGCCGATTTCATCGAGAAAAGGTATCTTAAGGATCGCAAGAAATTCAACGCCACGGTGCATCTGGACGGGAAGAGGCTTCCCATGAAAGATTTCGTCAGGGATTTTCTTGTTGGAGGCATTTACGGCATGCTTTCCACATTGAGAGGATGGGAGTCCCCCAAGAAAATAGACATTCAAATTCGACTGGAGGATAAGTGAGCCTTGCAGGCGCCGTCCTTGCCGGTGGAAAGAGCCTTCGTTTCGGCAAAAACAAGACGTTGGAAGTCTTTCACGGGAAACGGTTGATAGACAGAGCGGTTGATTCTCTTCGCTCTTTTTGCGACCCGGTTCTAGTGGCGGCGAATGACCTCAGCATATACGCCGATGTCCAAGCCACCTTGGTTCGGGATATCTTCCCACATCAGGGGCCTCTTGTCGGCCTCTATACAGCGCTCCTGTTCAGTCCTCATGAGTGGCTATTCGTAAAAGCCGGCGATATGCCTTTTCTTGTGCCGGAGCTTGTCCAATTGATGCTTTCGACGCGGGAGGACGCCGATGCCGTGGTGCCGCTCACCAACGGCATGTACGAACCCCTTCTCGCTTTGTATTCCCGTAGGTGCATTCCAGCCATAGCTGCCGTTTTGGAAGAGCAAAAGAGGCAGATTTTCACTTTCTACTCAAAGATGAAGGTAAGGACGATTCCCGAGGAAGAATGGCGCATTGCCGACCCCCACGCTTTGAGCGCCAAAAATGTGAATACTCCAGAAGACTGGACGGCAATTGAAAGCATACCCGATGGAGCTGAATGAAGCCAGGCAGTTGGCATTGGATCTCGCCCCTCGCAAGGGAGTGGAGCGCGTTAATTTGGCTGAAGCTCTCGGACGAGCTCTGGCGGAAGAGATTTTTGTTGAACGCAATATTCCCGAAGAATCTCGATCTCGACTGGACGGCTTTGCCCTTAGGAGCATAGATTCTTCACAGGCCGCTCCGGATCGTCCGGTTGAATTGAAGTTATTGCCGAACCTCCTTGCCGCCGGTCATATGGTAGAGCAGGAAATCGATGCGGGAGAATGCATTCGCATTCTTACGGGAGCGCCGATCCCCGCGAACGCCGATGCCGTGGTCGCTCAGGAAAACGTAATAGCTCATAAAGACCATATCACCCTGAAGCGGCCTCTTACTCGTGGGAAAGGAATCCTTTTTTCAGGAGAAGACTTGAGAAAAGGGGAACTGCTGCTTCCACGCGGAGAGATTCTTACGCCAACCCGTCTGGCCCTGATTGCGACTATGGGCGAGCCGGTGATTCCTGTTTACGAGAAGCCCATTGTAGCGCTTTTGGCTACGGGAGACGAAGTCAGAGAATTGGGCGAGCCGATAAAAGGTCCCTGGACCTACTGCAACAATCGCCATTTGCTTGCGTGGCTAACTTTGATTCATGGAGGAAAGCCCGTCCATCTGGGCGTCGCCAGGGACAACCCGGAAGCCATTGCCGAGCGTATCCACAACGTTGAAGCAGACTTTGTCATAACAACCGGCGGCATTGGGCGGGGCGACAAGGATTTTATACTTGAGGCATGGGATTCGATAGGAGTCAGGAAGCTCTTTCGCCACATCAATATTTCTCCAGGTAAGAACAGCGCGCTCGGCATAGGCGGCGAGCGCCTCTTTTGGGGACTGCCGGGCAATCCATGGGGCGCCCAGCTCGTCTTTCAAGAACTGGTGGCTCCGGCATTATTGATAAGCCAGGGATTGGAGCCGATGAAAATGCCTCTCGTTTCGGCTACGCTTGCTTCCCCGCTCTCCAATCCCTCGAGCATGTTCAAGGCTGTTCGGGGTTCATTGAACTGCAGAGTGGAGCCTGCTGTTTTTTTCCCGCCAATGGACGATGGCGGATCTTTCCTATCCACGATCAAAGACAGTTTTGCCTATATTATTTTGGAGCCGCATGTGATAGAAATGAGCGCAGGGAGCAGAGTTCAGGCGCGGTTGCACGATTTTCCAATGCTGGCTTCTCCCTTATTATGATTGTGTAGAGCGAGACCGAAATAATATCAGGGCCTCAGATGGCTGATTCCAGTAACAGAACCGGAAAGAAACGATTCAAACCTGAATGAAAGGTTTTTATGCTTAAAGGAACGCCTATAGAGACAGGCTATTATCATTTCCTGGAGCGGCACCTGGTTCCATGGCTCGTCTACTCCGGCCTCAAACCGAACCATGTGTCGCTCCTGGGCCTTCTCTCAAGCTTGTTGGCCGGCATAGCCTTCATCTTCTCTCCATTCCTCGGAGGGCTTCTAACATTACTTACCGGTCTTTTGGACACACTCGACGGGTCTCTGGCAAGATCCCTCGGGCAGAGCAGAAAGTTTGGCGCGTTCCTCGATTCAGTTCTGGATAGGTACACGGAACTGATCATATACTTGGGGATATGGTGCTACTTCTACCTTCAAGGAAGCACATCCCCTCTTTTCTCCCTGACCTTTCTGCTCATTCTTTTCGGATCTTTGATGGTCAGCTACACCAGGGCTCGAGCGGAAGGCCTCGGAGAACGTTGCATGGTGGGCATGTTCCAACGAGGAGAGCGAATCATACTGATAGGGCTCGCCGGCATAATCAATCCGTTGGTGAACCAGATGATAAGCGCGCCGGCAGACCACTGGATACGGGATATCGTGCTTATAACCGTTCTCTTGACCCTGGCTGTCGGGACAAATTTGACGGCAATCTGGCGCTTCCTTCATGTTCTAAATAACTTACGAAGGTAAAAGCTAAACAAGCAACCAAAGGCCCGTTACCTACAAGCTGTTTACTTCTCTAATGTGTTTTGGCCGCCGAAACGCCGAAGCAGGAGATGATTTCATCATCGTCGGATCATGTTTTTCGACGATCGACAAGAACTGCAGGTTCTTGCGGCTTGTAATTACTGGAGGGGAACATCGCTTTTCCTCAAAACGACACGATCGTCTTCCCTGAAAATCTCAAAAGAATCCCCCACCTCAAATCCCAACTGCTCAATCAGCAGGGCCTTGTTCAGCGTAATGCTGCCGCTATGGCCGATAGTTCTGAAATTAGCTGTCTTGATGAGTGTAGTCGGCTCAGGCGGGACTATCTTCTCACGCCGCCGCACGGTAGCAGGCCGCTCGGCGGTGGGGGAAGCCTGTTTGGGTGAAGAGGAGGGCTTGCTGAACTCCACCTTGGGAATTTCCCCGAGCTCCATTAGACCACGTAAATAGAGATCCTGCACTTCACTCTTAAACTTAATGCCGAAAATCTTTTGTATCGATTCAAGAGAACGTCCATTACGGATCTCGTTCACTATCAGCTTGGCGTCAATGTTTTTGTACTCAACCTGCATCAGTGCAATCCTTCTCTATCAAAGAGAGATTAATCCATCCTACTGCGCTCACGCACATCGCCCGACACATCCAGCGATCCGAAGAGCTCATGTCGTCAACAAGACTCTCTTCCGCTCTTGATTCCCCGCAACATCCCGGAATAATAAAAGGTATCCGTCGAAGCTATACTGGCTATGAAAGAAAGGGCACAGGCCAAAGCCATCCGCTCTTTACCCGAGCACCGGCCTATTTGTTCCCCGGCAAAACCATCCAAGCCCCGAGCTTCCTTCAAAAGCCCATGGGCAAAACGGCTATGAGCCGGTCCCCCGCCTTTTCCTGCGTATGTGAGGAATTACAGGATCTTAATTTAGCCTAATATATTCTGGAATCACCATTTGGAATTGATTCAAATTCACAATCGTACTTCTGTCTTTCCCTGTGAAGGAATTGGAAGCATCTTTACGGTAAATAATCACTCGGTAATTGTCAAGAGCCCATTATCGATAAGCTTCAGCATCCTTTATATATGGCGATATTCATAGGTTAATGGGAATATCAGCTCACTTTACCGCGTGTGCTCGTCATATAGAATCTGAACCATAGAAAAGAGCCGTTTACAAAAGTCATATTTCCATATTTACATTTACTGAAAAGCTCGCCCAATCCGGCAGCGCGAGGCGTCAGCCCCTCTTTCGAAGCGCCGTCTCGCTCGATCCGAAATAGCTATCCCCCAAGTGACGCCTGCATGATCGATCCCAACTCTCTCGTAATAAGAACGACTCGCTCGGCGCTTTTCTCTGGAAGGCTGCCGCAGCCACAGCTCGGCGTGAATAAGGATTGCGCCAGGATTCTCTCAATGGAGATATGCGATGAACACAATTCACGAACTTGGTCAAACCAGCGATCGGCCAAGCTCCGAGCCGTCTCCTGCTCGATAGTGGCCACATCTGCAGTCGGAGTCATGCCCCAGGCAATGGTTCGGCCTTCTTCGATAAACCTGGAAAATTGTTTCTTATAAAGTGCGAATTTGTCGAAGTAATTATATGCGTCAAAGTTGATGATGTCCACAGAGGAATCGAACGCAAGGCTCCAATCCGTATTGGCGCAGACGTGAATTCCCGTCATAGCTCCGGATTGATGCGCCGCATCGATTACTTCGTTCACAATTCTCGCAATAAGCTCGGAAGAGACGCTTATGAAAGCTGAGGAGCCAAAACCCGCCAAAGCCGGCTCATCTAAGAAGAGGATAACGGGACGCCCAAACGATTGCAATCGCTCTATCTGCCATTTCGCTTTCATCGCCAGGTGCTTGGAGACAACATCCTGAAGACGCTCGTCATAGAGCAGCGCACGATCGTCCTGATCCTTCAGACCGGCAAGAAGAGTAAAAGGACCGACTATTTGACCTTTTACGGCTTTCACCCCTTGGGTGGCGCCTTCCAGAAGGTCGAGAAATTCAAAGAACGTCTTCCCACAATCTTTCCCCATTCCGAACCTGGAATTGTCGATAGCCTTTGCGCCGGAGTCCAGCTCAAGATATTCTTCATAAAAGCCATATAGCTCCCGCTCGAATTCCGGACTGTCGGTTTCGACAAACAGCCGATTGTCTTTTTCCCGAATTCCAGGCATGCCCTCAAGGTACTGAATCATCATCTGCTCCGCAGGGAAGACCGGAAGCTGGGGCCAAACCGGAATTTCGGGCATTTCCCTGAGAATCAGCTCTATGGCTTTGCGTGAATCTCTATGGGGCATGCTGCCAATCAATGTAGTAGAAGCAGATGCTGACCAGTCCTTCATGATATTTCACCCCCGGCATTCCTGCGCAACTGTATCGATAAGCCCATACCGCCTCCGCATCGGCGGAGCCAGGCAAACCTGTTGAATTGCATGCGAACCCGGCCGTCAGACGATCTTTGAAGGCTGCGCGCACAACCTTCCAGGGCTGTAAACGAGAATCCTATCGTTTTTCACCAAAGTAACATTTTTGATTGCCTACCACATTTCGTCGTATAAGGTCAAACTCTTTACAGCAATTCTAAATTTGCAGCAGAGCACACTCTGCATTGCGACTAAGCAGGGGCAAAAAATCTTTTGCCCCTGCTGTGCCGTCTCAAAATGAGAACTGCTGAACTCTTTAGGTCACAAGAAGTCCGCGAGCGATTACGCCGCAGCCTGTTTTAAGATAATGCTTCTGTTCGGGCCGTAAAATTTCATATATTATCAATTATAAGCCGGTTTTGAGATTGAAAAAGAAGCATACGGCATCCACATGAAGTCGCTCTTCCATCGGAGGCTTCCATGCTAAAGAAGCGCAAAAATTTGTTCTTTCTAATCGTATTTGTCTGTGTGGCGGCAGCGGGCGTTATTATATGGCGGATCTCCGCGACCAGCCAATGGAACATTCTGTTCAAGGACCCTCCATCAGGATCAGCAAGAAACATTCCTCTCGAAGAGAAACGGTCGTCCCCGCCTGTTGGAGAAGAAAGACAGGATGCAAAAAGCCCCGATGAAGCCGGCGCCAAGCCTATGGAGCAAATGCCCCCGTCGCCTCCACTTCCGCGAGTATCGCCGGAAGCCAGTCAGGCAGAACGTCGAGAAGCGTTTCAACTCAAAAACAGTGTGGATTTTATTGTAACCAAAGATGAACCTTTTGAAGCGGCAGGAAGGATGCTCACAATCGGGGAAATTCTAGGCATCCCCCAGATCGGCAAAGACTCGAGCGAAATCGTCCCTTCCGTTGAGGAAAAAGAAATCGGATCGAGGGTTCGGCGTCCCATTCAAACGAGCACTGCCCCTGCACCATCGAGACAGATCGCTTATTACGGCGTCAAAGTCGTCAAGAGGACAGAAAATGTTTGGGACATTCATTATTCCATTCTGCGCGAGTATTTTGCCAGAAAAGATGTAATTCTCCCCACGGATTCCGATAAGCCCTCTCTTGATGGCAGAAGCAGCGGAATCGGACGGATTCTCAAGTTCATAGAAGGCGTTGTCTACGTTTACAGCATAAACGGAAATCAGCTTATAAAGAATATTGACTTGATCCAACCCGGTTCGTTCATAGTCTTCTTTAAGATATCCGATCTTTTTGCTGCTTTGGACGCCATTCAACCCGAGGATCTCAGCTCGATTCGATACGTAAACAACTACCTGCGCCTTGAAAGAAACGAGGAAAAGCGAGATCTGGTGGAGCATCGAGCATTGCTCGAGTAACTGATTTCCGCCGAGACGCGCTATATGCTCCTGAATGCAATTGTACTTGTCGAAGTCCCTTGGCTTTGCTAGCTTGTAAAGCCGCTTATGAACATGGAGCGCTATGGAAAGGTTTTCAAGCCGGCCTCCGCCCAAAGAACGGCGCTCGTTAGAATCGTGTGAACGCAACGGTTGGAGCTGCCGAGCATTTTTCCAATTATCATCCAATCTATAGGCTGGCCGGACAATGGGGGACGCCATGGCATTTCTAAAAGTCTTCTCAGTGTTATTCACCCTCTGCGCGGGAGCGCAAGCCGCCTTCGGATCAGGCTTTGCTCTCATGGAGGGAAGCACTCGCGCGAATGCGCTCGGGCATGCAATGGTGGGACGAGCAGATGATCCGTCGGCTCTTTTTTTCAACCCCGCCGGCATAACACAGCTTCCAGGATTGCAGATCCTTGGAGGAACCACCCTGGCATTTCCGAAGACGGATGTGGGCATCCGTGGTCCTCGAGGCGAAACAGCCGGTACCGAAGACAACGTTTTCATGATTCCTCATTTCTACGCGACCTACCAGTTTTCCGAACGATTATGGCTGGGACTAGGCTTTTCCTCCCCTTTCGGATTGGGCACGGAATTCGATGACGATTGGCCAGGGAGATACAACAGCTACAACGCCCTTGTTCAAAGCCTTAACATCAACCCCAATATCGCCATCAAAATCAATGACCAGCTCTCTCTCGCCGCGGGCTTCGACATCATGTGGTTCGATCTCACCCTGGAAGCCAAAGTGCCCACCGGACCACCCACTCCACTTCCAGCCGTGGGCGATATAGACCGATCGCTCAAGGCGGATAGCTTCGGGTATGGTTACAATCTCGGCATGCGATATCGGCCGATGGAATGGCTGGCGGTGGGTGTTTCCTACAGAAGCGAAGTCACTCAAGATCTGGAAGGAAAAATCGATTTCGATAAACCGGCCGGACTGCCGGCCACATTCTTTAGAGATACTGACGTCAGCGGATCGACCACGCTGCCCGACATGCTGTTTACGGGACTGACCTTTTATCCCACAAAACAGCTTAGCGTGGAGGTCGGAGCAGTATGGACCCATTGGAGCAACTTCAGCAAGCTTGAATTCAAGATGGATACCCCCCCTATACCGGGTCGGAGCGCAGTCAGCAGCACGCCAAAGAACTGGCATGACGTCTGGCGTCTTCAGTTTGGGATTGAGCACAAGACAACCCCATGGCTTGACCTCAGGGCCGGGTACGCATTCGATGAAGAGGCGATTCCCGATGAGCATGTAGACTATATTCTGCCGGTGAACGACCGTCATTTCTTCTGCCTCGGCTCCGGCGTCCACTTGGACAACTGGGCCATCGATGTCTCCTATAATTACGTCCTTATTGAAGAACGCGACGTAACGGCTCGTCCCGCGCAAGGCATTCTGGACTCTCAATTCAGGAACGGGCAGGCGCATCTCATAGCCCTGAGCCTCGGCTATAAGTTTTAGCAGGATGAATTGGGTCCGCTCGTACAATACTTTAAGACCCCGAGCAAAAAGGAGGAGAAAATAGACTATGGCTGAAGATCTTAAGAAAATGTACCGCACAGTAATGGAAGACCATTTCCCGGAATCCATGCGGATCATCTTTGGCGATCAGGAGCTTCAATACAAGAAGCGCACATGGAAGTTTCCCGACGCAAAGTCTGGAGAGCTGATTGAAAAAGGGCTTCGCTACGGAGAAAACCCGGGCCAGGAGGCCGCCCTGTATGAACTGACAAGCGGCAATCTCACTTTGGGCGATTGCCGCTTCATTGACCCGGGCAACGGTCTCGTAAGCGCTATCCGGGAAGAGGACATGCTGCAGGAAGGAAAACATCCGGGCAAAATCAACCTCACGGACCTGGATAACGGTCTTAACATCCTAAAATATCTCACGCAGAAACCCGCCGCGGTCATCCTGAAGCACAACAATCCTTGCGGAGCCGCATACGGGCTAACGCTTTCCGAAGCCTACCGCAGAGCAGAGAGAGCCGACCGCATAGCGGCCTTCGGAGGCTGTCTTGTGCTCAACAAGCCGGTAGATAAGGAAACCGCAGAGCTCATTGCCAGGAATTACCTGGAAGTCGTGGCGGCCCCCGATTTTGAGGAAGGCTCGCTGGACATATTGAAACAGCGCCCCAACCTGCGCATTATCCAGGTTGCCAGGATAGACCGATTGAGCGATTATGCCTCCATGCGCTTTGTGGATTTCAAGTCCCTTGTCGACGGCGGCCTCATCGTTCAGCAGTCGCCCTTGAATGTCATACGCGGCGCAGGGGATCTCAAGCTTGCCGAGGCGACTCATGATGGAAAGAATTACCGCATCAAAAGGACGCCTACAGAAAGAGAGCTCGACGACCTTCTTTTCGGCTGGTTCATCGAACAGGGCGTAACGTCCAATTCAGTTCTCTATATAAAAGATGAATGCACCGTCGGCATAGGCACCGGCGAGCAAGATAGAGTGGGCGTCGCCGAGATCGCCGTTTACAAAGCGTATCAGAAATACGCTGACGCCATCTGCTTCGAGCGATATGGAATTCCTTACAAGGATCTTGAGCTCGCCATCGAAAAGGGAGAGCGTCCTCCAGAGCAAAAAGCGGAAATCGACGAAGAGGCCACTAAAGCCAATGCGGGACTCAAGGGCGCCACAATGGTCTCGGACGCCTTCTTTCCCTTCAGGGACGGCGTGGATGTCGGCATTCGTCAGGGGATTACCGCAGTGGTTCAACCCGGCGGCTCTATGAGAGACTGGGAAGTCATAGAAGCATGCAACGAAGCCGATGTGACAATGGTGTTGACGGGTCAACGAGCTTTCAAGCATTGATTTGCACGCGGCGATGCTGGCGCGGGATAAGCCATAGCCATTGAAGATATCGTCCGGTATCGCTATGGCTATCCAGATTCATCCTCAAACGACCTGGGACTGCCCACCCTGCCGCAGTCCTAGGTCAGCAGGCCGGAGCCGGCATAGTCATCTATGCTTCTCTTTTCTATCCTTATAGCGCCGTTCGCTTTTACGGCCTTGATCCCGCCTCTTTCAATCAACTGATAAACAACCTTCCGCCCGACGCCAAGAAGCCTGGCGGCTTCTCCAACCGTCACCAAGGGCAGCGAAACATATTCTTCAGGCATAACATTTTCTCCTTTCCCTGAGATTATAACCGGTTCATTCCGCCTAACCATCCCGGCTGGAGATGCATAAGGGAAAATTTTCCGCTCAAAGGAATTTTTTGCTCTCTTCGCCCGGCGCATAGCCATCCGAGCGTGAGCCCTAAGTGATCGATCCCGTTTAATAATGCGGCCCTGGAGTTGCAGCTCGACTTTTGGCACGCTTACTGCTCTGCTGCTTTTTACGAAGATAATAAAAGAGATTCAGATTAGAAGCTTTGCATATATGAAAGGAGTACGGCCATGGCGCTTAGAGTCAACACCAACATCCCGGCGTTGAGCATTCAGAACACATTAACAGGCACAGGGAATAAAGTCTCAGATTCACTGAAGCGTCTTTCTTCAGGGCGCAGAATTATGTCTGCTAAAGATGACGCCGCCGGTTTGGCGGTATCCAATTTTTTCAAGGCAAAGATCTCTTCATTGCGCGTAGCCTATCAAAACGCCACTGAATCCAACTCTATGCTCCAGGTCGCAGATGGAGCTTACAGCAAAGTTCATGACATCCTTGTCAGGATGAAAGAGCTGGCCACGCAGGCGGCAGGCGGGCAAATCGAGAATGCCAACCGGGATCAGTTGAATGTCGAGTTTTCCCAGCTTCAGGCGGAGTTGGATCGCATTGCGCAGTCCACCAAATACGGCGGACAAACGCTGATTTACTCCACTGGCGTGGATACGCTCACCTTCACGTTCCAGATAGGGCCAACCAACGCCGATACGGACAGGATTTCAGTCGGGCTCAATTCAGTATCCACGGCAGCTCTTCAGGTGAGCAGCTTGAGCATTTCACTTGCAAACTCCGCTTCTGACGCAATGGGCTACATCGATCTGGCGCTGACAAGCGTCAACACGTATATGGCCACTCTTGGAGGCTCTCAAAACAGACTGCAGCACACCATGGAGAACATCAACGTCATGGTGGAGAACTTCTCTGCAGCCGAGTCCGCAATACGAGACGTCGACATGGCCTTCGAGGTAACCGAGTTTACAAAGAACCAGATCCTACAACAAAGCGGCATGGCCATGCTCGCTCAGGCCAACCAGGCGCCCCAGCAGATCATCCAGCTGATATCCGGCTAATAGCCATCAAGACCGGCCAGGCGACACCAAGCAGGTCCCCCTCACTACACGAGATAAAAAAACGGACTGCAGCCTTCGACATTTTGACCGACTGAAGGCTGCAGCTCAGAAATTCAAGAAAACATATCTTATCGGCCCACCGAGATCTTCCACCACTAACACCCCGTAATTTCTACCATCTTAATTAATCCTCCCCCTCAGATGTCAAAATTATGTCTTCATTGCATATCTCTGCAGGTCAGACTTCGTCAAATTTTCAACGCTTCACGACCTACTTCCGGGCGTCGAGTTTAGTCAAAATTTCGACGCATATCAATTTTTACTCGTGAATTTGCTGGACGCAGTTTGACGGAATAGTTAGGGTTATCATAGCCAAGGGTAAGGCGCCGGAATGAAAAGATTCCCTTTGCCCGCATGTTTTGTATGTCTTTACTCTTTGTACTTTATATAGTGAAGGAGCGCGAGGCGCATCGATATGAACACGCCGCTGCTGGAAGTTATGGACCTGCAGACATATTTTTACACAGAAAGCGGAATTGCCCGCTCTGTCGATCGCGTGAGCTTTCGCCTTGGCAAGGCTTCCGTTTTGGGGATTGTGGGCGAGTCGGGCTGCGGCAAAAGCGTGACGGCTCTTTCGATCATGCGCCTTATTCCTCCGCCCGGAAGAATAGCAGGGGGAAAGGTGGTGTTCGCCGGCAAGGATCTGCTCTCGATTTCTGAGGAAGAAATGCAGACCTTGCGTGGAAATGAAATCGCCATGATTTTCCAGGAGCCCATGACATCGCTCAATCCCGTATTCAGAGTTCAGGATCAGGTTGCAGAAGTGCTTCAACGGCACCAGGGCCTGGGGAAGAAGGAAGCCGCCGGGCGGGTGCTCCAGGCGTTGCGGCAGGTGGGCATCCCCAATCCCGAAGTGCGCATGAAGGACTACCCGCATCAGATGAGCGGCGGAATGCGTCAGAGGGTGATGATCGCCATGGCGATTGCCTGTCAGCCAAGGCTAATCATCGCCGATGAGCCGACCACAGCGCTGGATGTCACGATACAAGCTCAAATACTGGACTTGCTCAGGCAGCTTCAGGAGGAGATCAAAACGGCGATCCTCCTGATCACCCACGACTTGGGCGTCATCGCCGAAACGGCCGAGCACGTATTGGTAATGTACACTGGTCGAGTCATAGAGGAATCCAGCGTCCACAATTTATTCAACAACCCGTTGCATCCATACACTCAGGGGCTCATGCGGTCCATCCCCTCGAGGGCTGCCTCAGCTGGAGAAGGGAAGAAAAGACTGGAGGCCATTCCCGGCACAGTCCCAAGTCTTCTCTCGCTGCCTCCGGGCTGCAAGTTCAACACTCGCTGTCCACACGCGTTCGATCGTTGCTTTTTGGATCCGGAGCCGCCATTGCTGCTTCCGGAAAGCGATCGTCCGGTTCGTTGCTGGCTATACGCCTGAGGAAAGAACAGAGGTAGACCAAATCTGGAGACGAGCTTTGGAAGAATTTGACTATACGGAAGATCTTCTTGTCCTCAGGAATATCAAAAAGCATTATCCGATAACACGAGGTTTTTTCCGACGCGGCTCGGGAGTAGTGAAAGCAGTAGACGGAATCGACCTTTCGCTCAAGAGAGGCGAAACGCTGGGACTGGTCGGAGAGAGCGGCTGCGGCAAATCCACGCTGGGAAGGCTCATACTGCGTCTGGAAGAGCCGACCGAAGGAGATGTATTCTTCCATAACCGGAACATCCTCGAGCTAAGCAAAAAGCAAATGCACCCATTACGAAAGCGCATGCAGATAATCTTTCAAGATCCCTACTCCTCTCTGAATCCGCGACAGACCATCGGGCGCATCATTTCGGAAGGTCTTTCCATACACGGAGTGGGCGCGGCTGCAGAGCGCGCGGAAAGAGTGCGCCATCTCATGGAAGTGGTCGGATTGCGCCCTGAGCACGCCTATCGATATCCACACGAATTCAGTGGCGGACAACGCCAGAGGATAGGCATCGCTCGCGCGCTGGCGCTGCGCCCGGAGCTCATCATCTGCGATGAGCCGCTATCGGCTCTGGATGTCTCCATACAGGCGCAGATCATCAATCTGCTTCAGGATCTTCAGGAACAATATGCGCTCGCTTACCTTTTCATCTCTCATGATCTATCGGTGGTTCGCCACATAAGCGATAGAGTCGCCGTGATGTATTTGGGAACGCTGGTAGAACTGGCAAGTAAAGAAGAGCTTTTCAACAACCCGCTTCATCCTTATACGCAAATTCTTCTACAGGCAGTCCCCGTGCCCGATCCCGGAGCCCGCAAGAAGCGGGAAAAACGTCTGGTCGATATGCAAGCGGCGCTGCAGTCAATGGAGGGATGCCGCTTCAGTCCCCGATGCCCGGAGGCCGGCGCCACATGTCGAGAGCAAGCTCCCATTTTCCGGGAAGTAGCTCCAAATCATTGGGTGAAATGTTTCTCCGACAGCTGATGGATCGCTATTCCTCCGCCTCGGCTTTAATTTTCAGGTATTTCGCCGTTTTCGTTATCTTTATGTTTGCAGCTTCCTCAGCCTCCTCCACCGTCAGGTGAATGGCTCCGCACGCCGGACAGGTAACGTTCACATTCTCTCCGATCATACGCTCCTTTATCTCATCAACGGTCATGTGCGAGACCGCCCCACACTTGGTATCCACCCGCTCGACGCGGACCTTGATCCTTTCTTCGCTTTTCATTTCCATCCTTATACTCGGCAAAGCTGTTCGGGCAGGAGCCGCCATATCCCACTCAGTTCAGGACCGCCATCACCTGGGCGGACAACTGACGGTAGGTAAAACCGCCCACATTGATCCCCTCCTTTGGGCAAGTGGCTTGACAACTTCCGCACCCCTTACACCTAACAGGATTCACAGCAACGATCTGTCTGTCTTCCGCCCCTTCCACGGCGTTCAGACTGATAGCTTTATAAGAGCAGACATCCAGACAGAGCGCGCAGCCATCGCATCTGGAGACGTCGACAAGAGCTTTTCCGCCATGGAGCTCCATTCTCCCATTTGCGAGCACCGTTACAGAACGGGCCACAGCTGCCTGAGCCTGAGCGATGACCTCCTCGAGCGGTTTTGGATAATGGGCCAGACCGGCAAGAAAGAGGCCCTCGCTTGCAAAATCAACGGGCTTGAGCTTCTCATGCGCCTCCTGCATGAAACCATCGACATCCACCGGCAGCCGGTAGAGAGTCGCCAAATCTTTCACCTCAGGGTGAGGCGCGATGGCAGTGGCCAGCACCACGACATCCGCCGTTATTCCCAGCGGCTCATGAAGGATATGATCGCGAATTTGAACGACAAGATTTCCATCGTTGATGTGTACGAGAGGCTTGCGGCTCATGTCGTAGTTGATGAATAAGACTCCCATCTCCCGCGCCTTTTGATAAAGCATTTCGCGTTGCCCAAAGGAGCGTATGTCTCTGTAGAGGATGTAGACTTTTCGCGATGAATCTTCCTCCTTAAGAGCGATTGCGGACTGAATGGAGTGAGTGCAGCAAACCCGGGAGCAATAAGGCCTTTCAGCATCCCTCGATCCGACGCATTGAATGAAAACGAAGTTTTTTCCGTTCTTGACTCTCTCGTCTCCCACCTGATGAAGCTTATCGAATTCGAGCGCCGTTAAGACTCGCGGGGATTGGCCGTATCCATATTCCTCGGTCTTGAAAACCTTCCCTCCCACAGCCAGAATCGCAACGCCGTGATCGACCGTGCTGACGCCATTGTTCTTCGTGATCGTGGTCCTGAAATTCCCGACAAAACCCTCGGCTTGTGTGACCTGCCCTTTGAGATGGACTGTGATAAGCTCATGCTCTTTTACCCGAGCGATAAGCCCCTCCACGAATTCCCCGACAAGCTCTCCTTTCCAGGTTTTGAACAAATGTTTGGCGTTGCCGCCGAGCTGCGAGCTTTTTTCCACAAGATGAACGGGAAACCCCTGATCCGCCAAGCCAAGGGAGACAATCATTCCCGCAACTCCCCCACCGATTACGACTGCTTGAGGGATAACGCCGACTTCCACGGGAAAGAGCGGCTCCGATAGGGTCGCCTTCGCCACCGCCATACGAACGAGATCTTGCGCCTTCCTTGTTGCAGCTTCCGGCTCTCGCCGATGGACCCACGACCCATGATTTCTTATATTGACCATTTCACACATGTATTCATTGAGCCCAGAGCTTTTGACGGTTTCCCGAAAAAGCTCCTCGTGTGTAAGAGGGGAACAGGCCGCAATGACGATTCGGTTCAAGTTATTCCTCCGAATGCTTTTCTTCATTGAACCTTGCGAATCTTGGGAACAGGCGAAGAGATTTCTTTCTACGCAAACAACGTGAGGCAGGGTAGAGGTGTAATCGCATAGAGCGCCAATATCGATCACACTCGAGATATTGGAGCCGCAATGACATATGAAAACGCCTATCCGAGGATCCTCCCCTGCGGTATCGCGCTCGGGGAGGCAAACATGCCGCTTGGTGAGGCTGTATCGGACATCGGCCAAAGGAATGGCAGCGGCCGCAGCCGCAGCGGAAGCCTGAATGACGGATTGGGCGATATCTTTTGGTCCGGAAAAGGCGCCGCAAACATAAACGCCTTTCCTGGTAGAGCTCACAGGAGCAAAGGAGGAGGTGACCGAAAAACTGTCGTCGTTGAGCTCGACTTTGCAGACATTTGCAAGCGCCATAGCATCTTCAGGAGCCTCTAAACCTACCGAGAGCGCCACCATATCGAATTCGGCTTCAACCTGTTTTCCCTCATCGGTTATGTAGCGCAGATAGAGATTGCCGCCCTCCCCCGCCGGCTCCAGAGAATGCGCTCTGCAGCGATGGAATTGAACGCCCCTGGCCCTCGCACGCTCAAAATACCGTTCGAAATCCTTTCCGTGCGCCCTGACATCGAAATGGAAAATCGATACTCCGAGCTCCTTGACGTGGTCCATTGCTATCATGGCTTCTTTTATTGCGTACATGCAGCATACGGAGGAGCAGTAACCATGCCGCGATTTAGTGTGGTCGCGGCTCCCAATGCACTGGAGGAAAGCAATTCTCTTGACCTCTTTACCGTCGGAAGGACGCAAAAGACGATTCTCTCCCGACAAAGCAAGGCAACGCTCGAGCTTGGAGGCAGTAATGACATTGGGAAGCACGCCATATCCCCAGGCGCCAACGCCTGAAGGATCGAACGTTTCAAAGCCGGGAGCAAGAATGATCGAGCCCACGGTCACGACGATTTCACGCACGGCGTCGTCAAAGCGGACGGCTCCGGAGGGGCATGCCCTCTCACAGGCGGAGCACTCTCCTCCGGCGATCCTGACGCATGTTCGCGGATCGATTTGATACTTGAGCGGAAAAGCTTGCGGATATTTGATATACGCAGCCTTTCGACTCCTGACGCCTTCATTGTGCTCATCCGGAGCTTCGACGGGACAGGCGAGCGCGCACACGCCGCAGGCGATGCACTTTTCCATGTCGATATAACGCGGTCGTTGACGCAGGGTCGCCTTAAACTGGCCGATTTCCCCTTCAACACGCACCACGTCGGTCAATGTCATGAGCTCGATATTCAAGTGCCGACCGCACTCTACCAGTTTGGGCGAGAGGAGTCACATGGAGCAATCGTTGGTCGGGAAAGTCTTATCGAGCTTCGCCATAGAACCGCCTATGGCTCCAGAGCGTTCTATCAGATAGACATAGAATCCGCCGTTCGCCAGGTCGAGCGCCGCCTGCATTCCGGCGATTCCTCCGCCTACGACCATCACCGCGCCAGTTTTTTCGGATAGCATCATTGTGAAATATTCTCCTGGCGGACTTCCGAGCCTCTCCAAGCCCATGACCGACTCACCCTTTGGAAACAGGCAGAATCAGCGAGTCGGCCACAAGCTCCCACAGGTTTTTTACTTGAACGCCAAGATCGTATTCTCTGCAAAGGCTCTTCAAGATCTGATCCCGGCAATTATGACAGGAAGCAACTACAAGGCCGGCTCCGGTGTTGCGGATCTGACGGGCTTTGAGCCGCCCATGGTAAACCCTCTCTTCGTTGAACGGCATGGACCAGACGCCGCCTCCCGCGCCGCAACAATAGCTGCCTTCCGTATTGGGATACATCTCCACGAAATTCGGCGCGCACATTCGCACCAGACGCCGCGCTTCCTCGAAAAAGCCTCGCCCGAAAGTCTTCAGCGATTTCCGGCCATAGTTGCAGGAATCGTGATACGTGGTCAAATCTTGATGGCGTGAAGCATCGATCTGTATTCGGCCTTCCCTTACGTAACGCAGCAGAAGATCGAAGATGGAAATGACTTCGAAATTCTTCAGATCTTCTTTAAACCATCTCTCCAGCCCCCACCGGGTGGCGTAATAAGCATGACCTCATTCCGGCAGGAGCAATGTCTTGCATTCCAGCCGGTACATATTCTCGACAAGCCGCCCCACAATAGCCTTCCACGACTCTTCATCGCCGGTGAAATAGCCCCAATTGACGCCATCCCAGTTTTCGGAAGGAACAGTCCAGGATTCCTGAGCGGCGTAGAAGATTTTCCACCAGAATTTCATACGATCCGGCTCGATGAATGGCTCCTTGGAGTTTATCGTAACAAGAATGTCCGCTCCCTTGACGTCAACAGGAGCGGAAAAACCGGAGAACCCTTCTTCCTGCGCCATCTCCCGAGCAATATCCCCGAGAAGCCGAACAAAGTCCTCCTTTGGAATGCCTAGATTGTTGCCTTTCTCAAGGCACATGCGAACGCCCATCTGCAGAGAGCCGGGAACTCTGTCTCTATCCCGCAATCCCCGTATCCAAAGCAAGAGCTTCTCAAGCTCTACCTTCATGGGGCAAGATTCTTCACATTTCCCACAGAGCGTACACTTCCACGGCCACTGGGAATTCACGAGATCGTCTTCCATGCCAAGGTTCACCATACGGACTGCTTTACGCGGATCGATTCCGTCGACTCCGGAAATCGGACACACACTGGCGCAACTACCGCAAGTAAGGCAGACATCCCCCCATTTGGGATCCAATCTCTGAGATTTGCCGCCCACAGGCCGGAGGTCTTCGTCCAGCGCCAGGGATTCAGCATCCTCCATCGAGTCCCCGCTGCGCACATGCTTCAACTTCAGCAAGGACCGGTCTATTTTGAACTCCCTGCAGAGCTTGCCGAAATCGTTTTCAGAAACCAGGTAACGCTTTCCAGACATGGAACGGCATGGCAGTTTGCCGCTTTTGATCCAGTTGCGGACCGTATTGCGATGAACCCCCAACTGCTCCGCCAACTGGTTAATTCTAATAACAATCATGCTTCCCCCGGAGCTACTTCTCGAAGCAACGCATGCAGGTCAATTTCACAATCATCATGCGCCGAATCCGGCCATATTGTGCACATTGTGCATTACCCAATGCTTCAAATATTCTTCGGAGCCGACAATGTCAACCCAATTCTCACAGCGCTTCCCGTTTTGGACGATCTCTTCCGTCCGGAGGTCGCCATCGACAATGAATATGCGAGAGTCTTTCCGGTTTCAAACGCTGTCGACCATGCATCGACGCCAGGTTGGCATGAGTGTTGATAATGAACACAGAGCGGACGTTTCCTCATGGAGGCCAAATCGCTAAAAAGCTCAGTCCTATTGAAAGGACGATTCTTTTCCGAGCGACAAGCTCAATTCGAGACGACAACAATTTGGCGGGGAATGGCGAAATAATGACAGAACAGCCATGAACAAGGAGGAGACATCATTGAGGGAGGCCCAGTCCTTAACCTTCGGTTCGGTCTTTATCGAGGAGCTCTTGGCGTCTTGATTCTGGGGGAGACTATTACTCAACACCTCATTAAAAAGAAGGGTAGACAATGAAGATTCGCGCTGGCAGCAAGCGCCTTTTGGCATTATCGCTCGTTTTCTTATTTCTCTGGAGCTTCCATGGCATTGGAGAGGCTGCTTCCAGTTCGGCGCTAAAACCATCAGCTCAGCTATCCATAAAGAATGATGTTTCAAAGCCTTTACGGGATATCAATACAAAACGGCCAGCAATCCCAACCAAGATCAGGGAAATCCCTCTTTTGAGGCCACCCAAAGGAGATGGGACATCGGCATTATCCGTCGATCGTTCGGACGCCGCCCTTCAGAACTTCTTTGGCGAAAGCAGCATGCCCGAATCCACCAGTTTCGAGGGTGTGAACAACATATACGGATACCTGCCTCCAGACACATGCGGAGATGTCGGACCGAATCATTATATCCAATGGGTAAATGTCTCTTTTGCCATCTACGACAAGGAGGGCGCCACGCTCTATGGCCCTACGGATGGCAACACGCTCTGGGACGGCTTTGGCGGGCCTTGTGAAACCAGTAATGACGGAGATCCAATCGTTCTTTATGATCAGCAGGCGGACCGGTGGCTTATGAGCCAATTCGCCATACCGAATGATAATGGCCCGTTCTACCAGTGCATTGCAGTGTCACAATCGGGCGATCCTCTAGGTGAATGGCGCCGTTATTCGTATGAATTCGAGAAGATGAACGATTACCCCAAGTTCGGCGTATGGCCGGATGGCTATTACATGACCATAAACCAGTTTTCCGCAGGCGATTTCGACTGGGCGGGCGCAGGCGTCGCAGCCTTCGAACGGGAGAAGATGCTCGCAGGTCTTCCAGCCCGCATGATCTACTTCGACCTCGAAAGCACGGATTCCGCATTTGCTGGAATGCTGCCATCGGACTGGGACGGCGTTTCCCCCCCACCGGAGGGCAGCCCCAATTATTTCGCCGAAGTGGATGACGGAGCTTGGATTGGCGGAGAGGATGCATTGCGCATCTGGGAGTTTCATGCAGATTGGACCACCACTTCGAATTCCACCTTTGGCATTGCGAACCAACCCAATGCCGTTCTGCCCGTAGCAGAATGGACTCCGCTTTGCATGGGCTCTAGAAACTGCGTGGCGCAACCCGACACAGCAGTGAAGCTGGATGCGATCGGCGATCGCCTGATGTTTCGCCTTCAATACCGCAACTTTGGGACACATGAGTCGTTGGTGGCGAACCATACCGTGGATGGAGGAGGCGGCCAGGCGGGCATTCGTTGGTACGAGATACGAGACCCTGGCGGAGCGCCGTCCATCCACCAGCAGGGAACCTGGGCTCCCGATAGCGCGAGCCGCTGGATGGGAAGCATCGCCATGGACCATCAGGGAAACATGGCTCTCGGCTATAGCGTTTCGAGCTCATCGATTTATCCCTCCATTCGCTACACTGGGCGACTTGTCGGCGACACTCCCGGAGAGATGAGTCAGGGGGAAACAGTGCTTATCGCCGGCGGCGGCTCACAGCTCCACTCCGCCGCCCGATGGGGAGATTACAGCTCCATGTCGGTTGACCCGGTTGACGACTGCACTTTTTGGTACACCCAGGAGTATTACGAGACGACCAGCCAGGCCGGATGGCGGACTCGCATCGGATATTTCAAGTTTCCCGGTTGTACTCAGGAGGTTACAGGAGTACTTCGGGGTAAAGTGACGAACGAAGAGGGAGATCCCATTTCCGGGGCTAAGGTTTCAACGCTAAAGGCCTCTACAACCACAGACGCCAATGGCGAATACCAGCTCGCATTCCATCCCGTAGGCTCGTACGATGTGACCGCTTCAGCCTATGGATACCAGTCCAGCATTGTCAACAAAGTCTCTGTCAACGAAGGACAAACAACCACTCAGGACTTTTCGCTCACGCCGCTTCCTCTCATCCAAGTATGCGGAACCGTCAGGGACGGTTCGGGACAAGGGTGGGCTCTCTACGCAAGGATCGACATTTATGCGGATACCACAGCGCTCGATCCGATCTATACGGATCCTCTCACAGGCGCGTATTGTGTAGATTTGATCGAAGGCATGAATTATACCTTCGCAATTACGCCTCTCGGTGGAGGCTATGCGACTTTTCAACAAACCAGGCAGGCTCAAGCCGCCATCGACTTCCAAATCCCCGTCGATCAAGAGACCTGCAGCGCCCCTGGATACGCCTTCGCAATCAATAAATCTGAGGACTTTGAAGATGACGATGGCGCATATACAGTAAGCGGGACGACTAGCTGGGCGTGGGGAGTCCCCACGAGCGGACCGCAGAGCGCCCACTCGGGCGATAAGTGCTGGGGCGCCAATCTCAACGGGGAGTATAACAACGATGAAGACGGCTATATCACTTCCCCCGCTATGGACTTGACCCAATTTGCCGGGCAGAGCTTCAATCTTGTGTGGTGGCAGTGGCTTCAGAGCGAAGGCGGCTATGACTTCGCAAGCGTTGAGGTGAGCAAGGATGGCGGCTCAACATGGAAGACGGTTTACGGCGCAGTCAGCGGTAACGTTGACCTCACCTGGACGCAACACTCTGTTTTGCTCGACTCGAGCTACGCTGTCAGTGATTTCCACGTACGCTTCCGATTAACCTCCGATGAGATGGAAACTGGAGCAGGTTACTTTATAGACGATGTCTCAGTAGGACTCTGCGCTGCTCTTAGCGGCGGAATGCTGGTCGGCAACATTTACGACGCCAATACCGACGAAACGCTCAATGGAGCTCTCATTTCAAATGGAGCCGGAAATTCGACAAAGAGCGGGCCGACAACTGGCGACGCAAACGTAGCCGATGGATATTATGCCCTCTTTTTGCCCTCCGGACCAAACAGCTTGACAGTTGCCGGCCCGGGAATCGGGTATGGCCAACAGGCGCTCGACCTCGATATGACGAGTGACTCTGTTACCAGACGGGATTTCAAACTGCAGGCTGGAAAGCTCTCTATCGATCCCGAGCTCACGGTGACGCTCGAACTGGGACAGACAAAGACAGCTACGTTGACACTCCAAAACTCGGGAGGACTGCCGGCCTCTTTCGAAATGAAAGAGGTCTTCAACTCCCCATATCCTTTAGGGCCTTTTCAACAGCCGGCTTTCGTCGTGAAGCCCTTCAAAGCGAACCGCAAGATTTCAAAAGGATTAGGGCTAATATCCCAGCCAACCGCCCCTGCTTACGCCATCGGGGATATTGTTCAGACTTGGCCTTCAGGGCTCTCAGATCCATGGGGTCTTGGATTCAATCTTATGGAAGGAGATCTCTGGATAGGCAATGTCGCATCGTCTAGCGGTGATGAGCGCGCATATCGTTTTCTACTCGATGGAGCCAATACGGGGATGACATTCGATCTCTCCTGGGCTGATTCTTTTGCAGCCGACATGACTTATAACGCCAACACCAACACCTTGTGGGTCATGGATGTGGGAGATTACAACTGCATCCACGAGATCGACCCTCTCACGCAGACAGTCACGGGTGAAAAGATTTGTCCCAGCTGGTCTACAAGTCAACGCGGATTGGCTTATGATCCGGTCACGGATACTTATTTCGCCGGTGGGTGGAACGATCAGATGCTCTACCGGTTTGCCGCGGATGGAACCATCCTTGCCCAAGTGAATGCTGGACTCGATACGGCTGGACTTGCTTACAATCCGGATACCGGGCATCTTTTCATAATGACCAATGACGCTCCAAATCCTGTTTACGTATTGGATGTCGCAGCTGACTACGCCATTATAGGCTCTTTCACCATACCCGGCTTTTCAGACTATGGGGGCGCTGGACTTGAAATGGATTGTGATGGACGCCTGTGGGCTCTGGATCAGTCCACAGGAACTGTCTACCAAATCGATTCCGGCGAAGACTCATCATGCGCTGCTGATATTGCCTGGCTTGCTGAAGATCCATCAAACGGAGTCGTCGACGCTAATAGCGCTCAGGCAGTCACAGTGACCTTCAATGCGGCGGTTCCCGAGATCGCTCAAACGGGTCAATACACCGCCTTATTGAAAATAAAGGAGGATACCCCCTATAAGCTTGCTTACGTTCAGGCGACAATGGTTGTCACCGATCCGACTTATTCGATCTCCGGCGCCGTCAAAGATAATCAGGGCGTCCCACTATCTGGAGTCACGGTGACTCTGAAGGGCTCGGCATCGCAGATTGCCACTACGGGGGCTGACGGCGCTTACGCCTTCAGCGGTCTGGCGAATGGCGCATACATCATTACTCCGAGCAACGATCAGTATATCTTCGATCCTTTAGAGTTGAGCCTGGACATTAGCGGCGCCAACCTTACAGGCCAGGACTTTATAGGAACTATAATGACAGGCGCCCTCGTCGTCTCCATCACACCAAATGAGGCGGTTACGGCCGGAGCCCAGTGGAGGTTTGCGGGAGAAGGCGATGATAGCTGGAGAGACCCGGGAACCGTTTCAGACATCCCGGTTGGAGCTAAGACTGTCGAGTTCAAGGCCATCTCGGGGTGGACCACTCCGGATAGCGTGGAGGTCGCCATCTTCGCCGACACTCAAGCTTCGGCTTCCGGAGCTTACGTGCAGCTCAAGGGCTCCCTCACCGTTGCCATCACACCGGCTGAAGCGGTTACTGCCGGGGCCCAGTGGAAGTTTACCGATGAAGACGCATGGAGAGATCCGGGAACCGTTTCAGACATCCCGGTCGGAGCTAAGACTGTTGAGTTCAAGACCATCTCGGGGTGGACCACTCCCGAGGATGTCCCCGTGACTATTTCCGCCGATGCCCCAGCTTCCGCCTCGGGCGAATACGTGCAGCTAACAGGCGCCCTCACCGTTTCCATCACGCCAAATGAGGCGGTTACGGCCGGAGCCCAGTGGAGGTTTGCGGGAGAAGATACATGGAGAAATCCAGGAACCGTTTCAGACATTCCGGTTGGAGCTAAGACAGTCGAGTTCAAGGCCATCTCGGGGTGGACCACTCCGGCAAATGTCCCTGCCACCATCTCGGCCGACACTCCCGCCACTGCCTCTGGAGCCTACGTGCAACTCAAAGGCGCCCTCACCGTTGCCATCGCCTCTTCAGGGGCGGTACGCAAAGGGGCTCGCTGGAGCATCGACTCGGGAGTCACCTGGAGAGAGAGCGGCGCTACGGCTGGAAATCTCGATCCCGGCGAGTACTCGTTGAAGCTCAAAGACATTGAGGGATGGACAAGGCCTGCAAGTCAGACTGTGACCATTCTGGCTGGAGAAGCTAAGGAAGTCACCGTCTCCTACATAGCCGACATCACCATTACAGCCACTGATCCGTATGCCTCGGAGTCGAAAGACAATGGCCTTTTCACCATCACACGATCCACAGACGCGTCAAAGAAGCTGGTGGTCTCCTATACGGTCTCGGGATCGGCTGAGAATGGGAAGGACTACAAGAAGCTCAAAGGAAAGGTGACGATAAAGAAGAATGCTTCAACGGCTACGATCACCGTAAAGCCAAAGAACGATAAGCTTGCGGAAGATGTAGAGGATGTCACGTTGAGCCTCTCCAATGGGGAGAGAGCCACCGTAACGATTGAAGATAACGACTGATGCTCTTGAGGTAGGATTGGGGGGAGAGCAAATGCCTCCCCCCAAAATGGCGTCACCGCCGCATCAAAATTCGACGCCCTTTTGAGCCTTGATTCCCTTCTGGAAGGGATGCTTCACTTCACGCATTTCCGTCGCCGAATCAGCAATCTCGAGAAGTGCTTGCGGAGCATCGCGGCCGGTGACAAGCACATGTAGATTCTTAGGTTTATTGAGAAGAATCTCCGCGGCTTCTTTCTCGTCGACCATCCCGTATTTCAACACATAAGTAAACTCATCAAGCACCACTAAAAAATGCCTTCCGGATGAAATGGCTGCCTTGGCCAGATTCCATCCTTCAAGAGCTGCTTTGCGGTGTCGGTCCGAATCATCGCCCTTCCACGTAAATCCCTCTCCAGCGACCCGCCACTCCAAAAGGCCCGGGAATCGTTTGGCTGCTTCAAGCTCGCCATATTTCCAGTTTCCCTTGATGAACTGAATGATGCAAACGGGCAATCCATGCCCGAGAGCGCGCATAGCAAGGCCCAAAGCTGCTGTTGTCTTTCCTTTGCCTCGGCCGGTGTGGACCATTATGAGTCCTTTACTCTCCATTTCTAGCACCTTCATTTTCATTTTTCCTCATTGCAGACAACCTTCCCGAGGCTTTTCGACACGCTCCACAGCGCACGCTCCCGTCATAGGCGTATTTCACAAAGAACGAGCCACATTCCCTACAACGGACCTCGATCTTCATCGAACAAGATTCAATGGAATATTTGCCACTCGCTTCATGCCTCGCCCAGCGGGCGAAACAGGAGAGGTCGGCAAGCGCGCTTCCCACTCCTCGCAAAGCAGCCTTTCGACAACAAGCCTTTGACTTTGAGCTCATGATTGCCTCTTTCTTTACAACAAAATAGGACCGAGTCCGTCGCAGCGCCTCAACTTTTGCGCAGAAGAGAACGCCCGGGAGATGGGCGGCTCCCGGGCGGTTAGAAGGTTAATAGTTGCGATGAGGAAAACGGCGCCAGGCCGAGAGGAATTCGGCCAAAAAAAAATCCCTAGAGCAAAAAGCTCTAAGGATTGCACCCTGTTTTACTTGGTCCTTCAGCGGCTCACCCGGTATGACCACGTACCGGCTCCACAACACCATCAGGCAGGTCTTCTGACTCACGGATCAACCTACTCCCCGGCGCCTTCCCACCCGCTTGCGCAAGGCAGTGGCTCAGCCGGATTTCGTCCCCGTTAACAGCGGCGGGACCGTTCCCGAATTGCACGGGATTCCCTTTTAAACTTTGCAGCACCTGATAGCCAACAAAAACTAATGACGTATCTTCTCTATTCGATGCTTCCTCTCGTGTCAACAAGAAAATTCCAACCCAAACGCCGCAAAAAAGCCGATTGACACTCACCTGAGAGTTTTCTATAGTTTTCCCGCCTTATCGCAGACGCCTCAAGCTTGCAGTCAAGCAATCATAGGGAGGCTTTTTCAAAATCACTTGAGCTGGCTTACGCGATCCGGCAAAAACGCTTGTCGATCGAGAAACGCCGCTACTCAAGGCGTCACAAGGATGACGCAGGCAAAGGCTTGAACGCCTTCTCGATCCATAAGATCACGAACATCTAGAACAAACAATGCAGCCACGAAGGCCGCCACGGGCAGGAAATGCTCTGGCGGCTTTTTTTCTGGGCGAGGCTTTGGGAAGACTCTGCGATCTCGCTCTTCGAAAAATCGCAAAATTTACATCCTCAATTCCCATGCATTCAGAAACTATGCAAAAACAGCAGAAAAGGAATCGATAACATGGCGCTGCTATTAACCCTATTCATCTTCGCATTTCTGTCCGCCAATCCTGCCGTAGCCAACGCTCACGGCATGTCCCATCAAATCCTGAAGAAAGATGCTATTGTAATAGCAGCCGAATACGATGATGGCGAGCCAGTCAGCTATGCAGAGGCAAAAGTCTTCTCGCCGTCTGGAGGAAAGATTGAGCACCAAAACGGGCGCACGGACAAGAATGGCCGCTTCGCTTTCATTCCTGACTGTCCAGGCGAATGGAAAGTATCCATAGATGCCGGCATGGGCCATTTATTAGAGGCTGTATTCCCTGTCGATAAAGATATGAATATCGATAATAGGACTGTCCAAAGCGACAGAGCTCTATCCAAATGGCAGGGCGTCATCACCGGATTGGGAGTCATCTTCGGATTGCTCGGGTGCCTCTATTATTTCAAAGCAAGAAGGACCCCGCCCGAGCTCTTGGCTAGAAATCCCCGGCAAAGATGATCTCCGCATGGAGCGCAAAACAGCCTCGCGGCGCAGCATCAGTAAGGAGGAAGAGTGGTAAGGCGCGGGTCTTCCAAGTGACCTCCAACGGTGAAGTGATACAAATCCTGATAGCGCATGCTTTCGATTCCGAGCAATTCGTGCATGGGATCGTCAAAGAAGCAGCCGATGCCCGTACCGCGCAAGCCCGCAGCTTCGGCCTCCAGGTACAGAACCTGGCCGATCATGCCGCATTCCCAGAAGAGTCTCGGATAAAACCATGCTCCATAATGATTTAGAGGACGTTCAAATTCCGCTATCATCCCGACGCTGAAACAGCCGTCGCCCGCTATGTCCTGAAAGCAAGCGATCTGCATGGATGCTTTTCTCACATCTCCAGAGGTCAGCATGTAAAGGTCGAGAGGGTCGGGACAGTCATCGGGCTTCTTCCAGGCGAACGAAGATTTCAGGGATTTTTGCAATTCCTCTTTTCTACTCTCGCTTCGGAAGAGAAAGTAGAGGCCGGGCGTTAAGCCCTTCACACGATGGACAAAAATGGCCAGGTCAATTTGCGGGGACCAGGGCAAGATTTCGAAAGGAATGCGTCCGGAACCTGGAAGCGTTCTCTGAAGCATCGCGTAAAAAGCGTCCCGATCCATGGCTGTAACGCCATCCATGGCGACTGCGCTACGCCGTTGGTGGATGATTTGGCGCAGGGGAATAGACGATCTTTTAGCATCCGGCCTCGAATATTCTCCCTGCAACGAAGAGGAAACAAGCATTCCCGACGTTTCCGGCTTTTCACAGGCTTCGGAGACAATCTCGATGTCCGGCCAATCGAGGTGGGAGGAGCTCAAACGATTCGGTTTTCCCTCCAGTTGCCCATCTTTCAGAGCCTGGATTATTTCCGGATCAAGGCGCCTCAGGGGAAAATCTTCGCTGTGAGCTGGATAGACTGCGAGCAAACAGTCAGGACTTTCCGGGTCCGCTCCTCCACTATCGCCGATGCCAAGAAGGTTGCTCAGTTGATCCGAGCTCAAGCTGTCCCAGAGTCTGGCCCTCAGGCCAACGCCCGCAGCCGCAAGCCCAATGGCGCCGAGAGCATGCCCGATGTCGTGCATGCAATAACGATATGCCCGCACGCCATATTTCCAGGATTCCCGCCGGTGGATGGAGCTGAGGCCGAGGAAGAACGCTCCCTGCGGAAGTCCTGCAGTAAGCTTTTCCCACAAGGAAAGAGGAAGCCTGGCCCGAAGCTCCAGGGCGTGCTCTTTCGGGGCGTAATGGCACAGTATGGGCGCCTCGTCCAAGCCTGGCAAAGGTCCGACAACTACGTAACCCTCCGTCGGGTGCAGGTTTCCGCTTGAAGGATTCACCCGCAATGCCCACGACTCGCCTCCGGCTCTCTTCCAGGCGGAAAGAGAAAGGCAATCGCGCAGAAGCCTCGAGAGGGCCTGAAAATCGAAAGGCGCAGCATGAATTTCCCCCGCATCGAAGGCGTCTTCATAGAAAGGCTCTTCCCCTTCCACACTTCTCTCTAGCATCTTTAAAGCCGCTCCATGATAGCGGCGAAAGGGGTCCGGCTGCGACGCCCAATCCAAATAACCCGGACCACGCGCATACTTTCTGAAATGGTGCTTGGAAGCTTTATGATACCTCATGACCTCTTCGATTGAAGCCTGCATGCCATTCCCCCTTTTACCGCCATAGCCGCATCGTCTTTCATGAATAAAGCCTTTTCAACATCGAGATATTTCACCAGAACATAAATATTCAACATAGTGGAGTCAGCAGGTTTGATAAAACAAAAGCAGATGGTTAATGTCTGATAAGTAGATTTTCTGAAGAATGCGCCAATGTACCTAGTTTGTCTATATTTTCATGTGGGATTATTCCTATGGAATTATTCCTACGTAAGTGAAAAAGGAGCAAGCCATGAAGTTTTTTTTCCAAACAGACGATTCTCTGCGCGGCTTGATTCTTCGCGTCGCCCTCGGGGCAGTCATGTTTCCTCACGGCGCTCAAAAACTCTTCGGCTGGTTCGGAGGAAACGGATTTGCCGGCACGATGAGCTATTTTACTGAACAGATGCAAATACCTGCGCTGATAAGCTTCCTCGTGATTCTTGCTGAATCATTCGGGAGCATCGGTCTGATTCTCGGACTCTTCACTCGACTCGGAGCCTTCGGAATCATGTGCAACATGATCGGCGCCATTGTTTTGGTTCATTGGCCTTACGGTTTTTTCATGAACTGGTTTGGAAAGCAGCAAGGCGAAGGATTTGAGTTTCATCTCCTGGCGATTGCGATAGCTGTCGTCGTCCTCATCTACGGGGGAGGGAAATGGTCCTTAGACGGGCTGATAGCTCAAAAGCTGCAAAAATACAAATAATTGGAGAAAGTCTGAATGTCTCCCTCTTTTCGCGATCTGGAAACGTTTTCCAGTTGCTTGGATCTTCTGCTATATTGTCCCCGCAATGCTGCAATCAACCGAGAGCTTTTGTCCTAACCACGGCGGCGCGAAGTTCGGCGCAAGCGCAGGGCGAGGGGATATGTTCAAATTCATACATGCCGCAGATATTCATCTGGACAGTCCTCTGCGTGGGCTCGAGCGCTATGAGGGCGCTCCCGTCGACAAGATCCGCGGAGCTACCCGCGAAGCGCTCGTTAACCTCGTGGATCTGGCAATTGCCGAAAGAGCCGCCTTTCTGCTCATAGCGGGCGACCTTTACGACGGAGACTGGCGCGACTACAACACCGGCCTCTTTTTCGCCTCTCAGATGACCAAGCTCAGAGAAGCCGGCGTCATGGTCGTCACAGTCTCAGGCAATCATGACGCCGGAAGTCAAATCAGCCGCCAATTGCGCATGCCGGATAACGTCCGCGGACTCTCATCGAAAAAGCCTGAAAGCGTATTCCTGGAAAACCTCGGCGTAGCCATCCATGGACAGAGCTTTCCCAAGGCCGCCACTACCGAAGATCTCTCCTGCGCCTATCCCGGCGCTGTTCCCGGTCTATTCAACATCGGCCTACTCCACACAAGCGCCACGGGCCGCGAAGGTCACGAGCCCTACGCTCCATGCACCGTCGACGATCTCAGGTCTAAGGGATACGATTATTGGGCTCTGGGGCATATCCATCGAAGAGAGGTCTTGAGTGAAGATCCTCTGATTCTGTTTCCAGGCAATATCCAAGGGCGTCACATAAGGGAAACCGGCGCCAAAGGGTGCACCATCATTACCGTTGAAGATCGGGAAATCGCTTCAGCAGAACATCGGCAGCTGGATGTGCTCCGCTGGTCTCTCAGGGAAATCGATGCGACGGAGAGCGAAGACGCCGATGCAGTGACGGAAACGATCGGCGCCACGATCCGGGAAGAGATGGAGGGAAACGACGGTCGTCCAGTCGCCATGCGAATTCTGATTACCGGCGCATGCAAGGCTCAAACGGATCTCATATTGAAATCGGAGGGATGGATCAATGAGGTCCGAATGATCGCCACCGACCTCAGCGGCGGAAATGTCTGGGTGGAAAAGATCAAGGTTGGAACCCGCATCAGAGTCAATCTCGAAGATATGGTGCAACGCGACGACCCCTTGGGAGGATTGCTCCGATCCATTCAACTCCTGCGCCCCGGCGGCGAAGCGCTCGATTTGCTGCTCAATGAATTGAACGATCTCAAGCGAAAACTTCCCATCGAGCTTCAACAGGGCGAAGACGCTGCGGATTTCGCCATTCCCAGAAGGCATCCGGAGATCATTGAAGATGTGAAGCAGATGCTCATAGCAAGGCTTCTCCATGGCGCAAGGAGCCCCCAACGTTGAATCAATCGCATACAGAATCGCCCGGAGCACAGCCATGAGAATCCTCGAGATCAAGTTCCTTGCGTTTGGGCCTTTTACGGATCTCAGACTCGATCTCTCTCGAGGAGATTACGGGCTGCACATCATATACGGCCCCAATGAAGCCGGTAAAAGCGCCTCCCTGCGCGCATTGAAGTCTCTCTTCTACGGGATTCCAGCCCGAACAACCGATAACTTCATCCATGAGCACCAGGCGCTTCGACTCGGCGCCCGCATCCAGGCTTCTGATGGAGAGATACTCGAATTCCTACGCCGCAAAGGCAATAAAGACACCCTTCTCGACGCCGAAGGAAAACCGCTCCAGGACTCTGTTCTGACCAAGTTTCTCAACGGAGTGAGTGAAGAAGTCTTCTCCACCATGTTTGGAATCGACTATGAAAGCCTCCTTCGCGGCGGAGAGCAGATTCTCAAAGGCGGAGGAGCGTTGGGGGAGAGTCTTTTCGCCGCCGGCATGGGCGGAGCCAATCTCCGCGAAGTGATCCAGAGCCTTGAAGATGAGGCTTCCAAATTGTTTCTTCCCAGGGGAAAGGCGCAGCTCATTACCAGCGCGGTCAATGCCTATAAAGAGGCAAAACAAATTAGCAGCAAAGCGAGTCTGTCGGGTAAGGAGTGGATCGAGCGCGACCGGGCGCTCAAGGAAGCCCGGAAGCAAAAGAGCGAGATAGAAAGAGAGCTTGAGAAACGCATTGCAGAGCAAAGCAGGCTCCAACGTTTTCAGAAGGCCATTCCGGCAATAGCCGAGCGAAAGGAGCTTCTTGCCGGAATCGAAAGAATCGGCAAAGTAAGGCTTCTACCTCAATCTTTCGGGAAAAAGCGCCGTGACGCGATTCAGAAGCTCTACAGCGCTCGAGAGATTGAGAAGGACGGTCTCGCAAAACTGGCGCGCTTGAAAGAGAAAATCAGCTTACTCAACATTCCCGAGCCATTGCTGCGGGAAGCCGATGCCGTCACCGACCTGCAGGAGAGGCTTGGAAGCCATAAAAAGGCGTTTCGAGATTTGCCGCGTCTTCAAGGCGAATTCAGCCAGCTTTCCAATGACGCAGCCGCAATCCTTAGGGAGCTAAGACCTGAGCTTACTCTCGGGGCCGTCGATTCGCTTCGCCTCACGTCGGCAAAAAAGATGAGGATAAGAGAGCTCGGAAACCGAAGCCAGGCCATCCATGACAAAGTAGCAAAGATCTCTCAGGATGTGAAGAATATCGAGGCGAAGCTCGCCAGAAAAAAGGAAGAGCTGCAAAAGCTTCCCGCTTTCAGGGATGTTTCCAGACTCCGCCTGGAAGCCGTCAGAGCGCAAAAACAGGGCGACATCGAGACGGACAGGCAAAAAGCCGAAGCTGCTCTCGAAGCCGCCAAAAAACAGTCGGAAGTGGATCTCGAGCGACTTGGGCTGTGGAATGGAGGTCTCGATCAACTCGAGGCCCTTCCCGTTCCTTCGCCAGAATCCATTGACCGCTTTGAGTCCGCTTTCGAAAATCATGCCCGGAATCTTCAAGGCGTCAAAGACCGCCTTACCAAGCTCTTGGCCAGGAAGAGCGATCTCGACAAAAAAATCGACGAATTGAGGCTCTCCGGATCTATTCCTACGGAAGAAGAGCTTGAAGAAGCGAGAAAACGCCGAGGGAACGGATGGCTTCTGGTGCGAAAAGCGTGGATCGAAGGAGACCTGGCTCCTCAAGCCGCAATCGACTTCGATCCGGATAATCCGCTCCACATCGCCTATGAAAAGAGCGTCTACTTTTGCGACCAGGTGGCGGACCGCCTCAGGCGTGAGGCCGATCGCGTCGCGCGGCATGCGGCTCTCCTCTCCCAGCAGATTCAATATTCGGAGGAAATAGAGGCCTGCAAACGGGAAAAAGAGGAGCTTGAAGCCGAGCTTGCCGGATGCAAACGGGAATGGCTTGATCTTTGGCTCCCCGTCGGGATCGTCCCTCTCACGCCCAGGGAGATGCGCTCCTGGACGGCAAAAAGGCTCAAGCTCTCAGAGCAGGCCGAGAAGCTCCGCGCAGAGCAATGCCGCATCGAGTCCTTGAAGCGACGGATCGACGAGCACCGGACGATACTATGCGAAGGCCTTATCGAATTGGGCGAGCAGGCGCCAAAGCCCGAGTCGAGCCTGGAATTCCTCGTCGGACACGCGCTCGCTCTCGTAGAGCAGATCACGGAGGTTGAAAGAAGACGCAAGGAAGTTCAAAAAACTGTGGTTCAACTGGAAGAAGAGCTTGTTGCGGCAGCTATTGAGAGAGATCAAGCTCTGAAGGATTTTTCGAAATGGAAGGAAGAATGGTCGAAGGCGGTCGATGAGATCGCGCTTTCGGCGAACGCCTCACCGGGCGAGGCTAACGCAGTATTGGACAAAATAGAGGAAATCTTTAAACGAGTCGACAAAATGACGGGCTTGAGCAGCAGGATCGCAGGCATCAAAGCGGACGGGGAAATGTTCGAGGATACCGCTCGCAAGATGGCCGAAAGGCTTGCGCCTGAGGCGTCCGGATTGTCCGCTGAAGGAATAGCCGTGGAGCTCAAGAACAGGCTCCGGATCGCTCTTGAAGATTCCGCCACTCTTACCGAGCTCAAAGAACAGACCAAAGAAGTGGAGCAGACAATCCGGCGCTCCACGGAAACCATGCGAGCATCGGAAATGGAGCTCAATGTCCTGTGCCGCGAAGCCGGCTGCAGCCTCTACGAAGAATTGGAAGAACTGGAAGAACGCTCGGCGGCGGCGCAAGCGCTAAGGAAAGAAATTGAGGCCGTCGATAAGCAGTTGACGGGCTATAGCGGAGGACTCGCCATAGAGGAGCTGATCCATGAGATAGAGCAAATTGACGCTGATTCTCTGCCCGTTCAGATCGCCGGTCTCGGACAAATCATAAAGGAGCTGGAAGAGACGCGCTCCAGGCTTCTGGAGCAAATAGGAAGCGAAAGAACCCATCTCGACCTCATGGATGGGAATGCTCAGGCGGCAGAAGCGGCGGAAAAAGCGCAGGCCATTCTTGCCCAAATTTGTGAGGCGACAAACAGATACACCCGTCTCCGGCTTGCCTCCATCCTTTTGCAGAGAGAAATCGAACGGTACAGAGCCGAAAATCAGGATCCCATCTTAAAGAGATCGGGCGAGCTTTTTTCGAAGCTTACCTTGGGCTCGTTCGAATCGCTTCAAGCCGATTTCAATGAGATGGATGAACCGGCGCTCTTTGGCGTACGGCCGGGAGGAAATCGAGCTCCCATTCAAGGCATGAGCGAAGGAACGAGAGATCAGCTCTACCTCTCTCTCCGGCTGGCGAGTCTTGAAAAGTACCTGCAAAGAAACGAACCGCTGCCGCTCATAATCGACGATATCCTCATCAACTTCGATGACAGAAGAGCGGAAGCGACCTTGAATATACTGGAGGAACTGTCCGGGCTCACTCAAATTATCTTCTTCACCCACCACGCTCACATCCTGGAGCTTGCAAAAGATGCCACGCGTGAGAGCGCGCTCTTCATCTACAATCTCGATGCCGCTTCGCACGCGCCTTTTGCCCTTCCACATTGAGAGGCTCAAGGAAATCCCCGGTAAGGAGGATAAGCAGCCTTACCGGGGGGAGTGTGTTCAAAGAATGTTCATGTTATCTTCTAGGCACGTTAACATCGACAGGAACCGTCTGGAAACCGCCGCCCGATGATTCGACTCTCACAAAGGGGGGCGGGACCACCACATCTCGAAGGGTCATGCGGCCGCCTCTAGCCGTGCCCTCAAGCGCAGCGCCCGGCACAGTCGGGTCGGCAGTGGCAGCGCTCTGGAACGTAAATGTACTGCCTCTCACATTGGACTTGGCGCGGATCACAAGGGACTGATTCCGGCTGTTCCACACCGCGCTCTGGATGGTCACGATGTCCGTCGCCGCCTGAGCGCCGCGTACGCTCACCGGAACCGTCATGGAGCCGCCCATGGATGACTTGACCCGCACGAAAGCAGGCGCCGTGGCGCCAGCTTCTCTCAAGGTAAAACGACCGCGCGTCATAGTTCCAAGAGCAGTACCCACTGCAGCCGGAGTCATATCAGGAACGCTTTCCACAGTTAGCGTCGGGCCAGGCGCCCGGCGAGTGCCGTTGCCCATGCTGGATTGAGCCCTTACCGTCAGGGTCCCGCCTCTTGCGGCGTTGAAGGTAGCGTTTGTAATCTTAACCGTATCATTCATGACAAACGCGATATCTTCCAATTCCGGTATGGCTGCAGGCGTAGCATCCAAAGCAGTCGCAGAAATGCCGACTTCCATATCGGGAAGGTTGGCGATCGGGAAAGCGGCGAAGAAACGGGTCGTATCGGCGGGATCCTGAGTCATCTGGGTAGTCCCAGCCGCTCCGGCCACCTGCGTAATATTCATGCCGGCTGCAGCGTTGCTGCGCGCAAACATAACGCCGGTTGCATTCTTACCCTTAACCGCTATGGTGGCGCGATCGCCGAGGAGACCGCCAGCTTCCGCAGTCGGGGTGGTGAAGAGCTTTCCTTCCACTCCCACCTTATCGGTCGCTACATCAATATTGCTGCCGGGGGCGCCAATCACTCTAAAAGTACTGCCGCCACTACCATTGAGAGGCGCAGTCGTTATTCCGTTGCTGAGAAACCCGGGGAAAGGGCCTACCGGAATTGGAGCAATTGGAGGAGCTGGAGGCACCGCCTCAGGAGCGAATACATCTGCAAGCCCTGCGGTTCCATTTCCTCTGAACTTCATGAGCGCAGGATCCACTGTAGGGAATGATCTCACTTCATCGCGTCCCGGAGCGATATCCAAATCAGGGAAGTTCCCAAAAGGCGTTTCAACATTGAATGGCGTGCTCAGGGCAGCGGTCCCGGGTCTCAGCCTGACAAGCATTCCGGGCGCCTCTGGCGGTTCCAATCCGAGGGGATCCGGCTCAGCCAATGCTGCAAATTCAAGTATATAGACCTCGCCATTGGGAGGAACCGCCCCAGGGGTTTGATCGCATTCCAGAGGATCGTTGCACATCACAACCGAGGATACGTAGTATGCCGCCGCGATAACATCTCCAGTTACAGGGTCAGCCTCCAATGACGGGCAGGGCGGAGCCTCTAAAAGCCCTGCAGCGCCTGGAGCCACGTCAAGACAAAGGCCCAACTGAATTCCTCTCGAATCCCTCAGCCATCGAGGAAAGCCGACACTAAGCGGGAAAGCAGCAGCCTCGGGATTTCCAGCCACGATTGCGGGACCTTCTGTAAAAGGCGCAAACGTTCCCGGCGCCACCTGCGCCTGCGAATGCGCAACAAGACCTGTGAACAGAAACAGAAACACGAATCCAACAACAAGCATCTTTCTCATGATAACCCCTTTCTTTTCTCTTTCATTTGGACTTCCACCCAATTCTCTGAAGGTACTCGTCATGTCAACCTCCTTACGCCAATCTCCTTAGGGTCAATGCATCATTCTACTATAAATTAAGAAGCGATTATCCAGAAGAAATCGGCTACCTTTCAAACCAACAATAAGCAATGTAGCAATGGTTTAATATGGGTTGAATAATGTATTTTATGAGTAGCATAATGTATATTCTCCATTCATAAAAGAACCCAAATACATCCCAGAATAATCAGGATACGGTGTAGAGTAATCGTCTCCAAAAACTCTAATCAGACTCACGCAACACCACACCGACAGCTCAGTTCAAAAAATGTGAATTAGTCAGAAGTAGATCAACATTCTCGATTTTTTCCTGTGTCAAAGAGCTCACTCAATCTGTGACTTAAATATAGAGAATCACCCACACTCTCTCAATTGGGAGAACCTGGTATTTCGATAGTCTCCCAGGAGTGGCGTATGTAGTTATTAAGTAGTAAAATTATGCTATATAGGGCATAAGTGTGTAATGTGTCCATAATGGCTCAGACCTGCGGTTCGTTATTCTGAGCAGAATACATCGCGGACTCCCGGCAGCCGCTCTCTTGTCGCGTCATGCATCAGAAGTTTTCCTTGCTATTCTCGAAAATACATGTTCCTAGATACCGCTAATATCGATGGCGTCCGTCTCGTTCCATCATCTCGAGCGTAACGGGAAAGATCTCGCCATGTTTGGGAAAGGTCCTTCTCCTTGACCGAGATGAGAGTCGAACGAGTGAACATAGCGGCCGTCGTTCACACACATTTTTCAACCCTTGGATTTGAACCCTTTTTGAGAAGAAGGCGCTTATGTGGGGATTGGAAGAACTGAAGGGACATAGGGAAATCATCGATCGCATAGACTGGGAAATGACGCCTGAAAAAGCTGTCGAGACTTACCTCGAGTGGGGAACGGGATGGTCCCGCAAAGGGGATTTCGTGCAGTATACCGGTCAGGAATCGCTCTATTTCGTAATCTATAGTTGGGAAGAGCCGTCACAAGTGACGCTCATCCAAAGAAGCATGCGCGAGGCGAACGAGATCGCCAAAATCCATGCTCCGGAAGAGTTGGTTCGCAAGGCTATAGAAGAGGGTGGACACAAGCCGGGAGTCGGAGTTTATTCGATTACGGAAGAACTGAAAGAGTGGCTTAAGAATCTGCTCGGCTGCTGACCTTTAAGGATCACCGATGCATCGTCAACGGGGGATCTTTGCGTCCTCGAATAAGATGCATCCTTGAAATCAGCTCACAGCTCTTTCTCTCGTCATCCAGGCGATGAGCACGCCGGATAGGAATCCGAAGAAATGCCCGCTCCAACTGATTCCCGGCATGACAACAAGCAAAGAGAGCAGAGTCCAGCCATAATAGAAGAACACGATAAGAGAAACCACGAAGGCGGTCAGTTGACGCCGAAAGAGGCCAAGGGCCAGCAAATAGCCGATCAAACCGAAAATGACGCCGCTGGCCCCAATGTGCACAGTATTTTCGGCCCCAAACAACCAGACGAAGCCACCTCCGATCAGAGCCGAAAGGAACGCCGCTTCAAAAGCAAGCTTCCTGCTGTACAGGAGGGCAATGGACAACAAGGGCGCAAGCGCTATGGAATTGGAAAACAAGTGGTTAAAATCCGAATGCAGAAAAGGAGACGCAATCAGTCCCCACAGACCCTCTATGCTGCGAGGCCTTATGCCGTAGCTTCGCAGGTCTAGGGGAAGAAATAGGTCAATAAAATAGACCAGCCAGAGGAATCCCACACATGCCGTTACGATTTCGAGATTTTCCCTCAGCCGCATTTCGCTAGCTCCGCCAACAAAGTCGGATGTTTAATTCCTGAACCGGCGGATAAGCCCGGAGATTTCCTTTTTGCCACGAAACACCCCGTAGTGGCCTTCGCATAAAATGTCTGCATCCAAAGAAAGAAGAAGATCCAAGGACCTGAGATAGTCCTCGTGGTTGGAGAGAAGGCTTGGATGTAGTGGACCGTGGACGTCCTGAGCGAAAAGGACTTTCCGTCCTTCCGATTCGACAAGATAAGCCAAAGAGCCGGGAGAGTGGCCGGGAATGTGGATAGCCTCAATGACCTTTTCCCCGAGCATAATCTCATTCCGGAAGCCTTCCAATTTAACATCGACAGAAAAAGGCTCCAAGGATTGGCCATACCAGGCGGCTGCGGTGACTTCCTCATCGCCCTCTTCCAGGAATCGCGCGTCCATCTCATGCGCCACAATCTTACAGCCCGTGAGCTCCCGCAACGCCCTGGCGCCGCCCGTATGATCGAAGTGACAATGAGTGAGCAGCAGACACTCGACAGCGCTCGGCTGAACCTTATGCGACTTGATATTTGCAATAATCTTTATTGTGGAATTGCCGCATCCTGCATCAATCAGGGCGGCCCGTCCCTCAAAGTGAAGAAGATAAACGGCTGCATCCTCCGATACGCTGAAGCCTTCCCCACCCACTTGAAAAACCTCACTCGTTATCCTTCCCATCGATACGTCTCCTCCATTACAGGCATTGGATACATGGACGCCATAATAACAGAAGATCGAGACCGTTCGCATGCTTTTTCATCTTGGAAAAACAGAGAGCTCATTTGGAGCGACCCCGGGCTAATGAAAATCAGAGCAGGAATTCCCTGCAATAGACCATCACTTCTTCCGGCTTTTGTGCGTCATCCTTCCAGCTTTTGTGCATCATCGCCACACGAGCCCCAAAGGGGCGCAAAATCATAGCCCAGGGCAACGCCCTGGGTATGGGAGCATCTCCCGTGAAGCCCTGAAAGGGCGAAACAACTATTGATGAGCTGTCCCGCCCCTTCAGGGCTTGAAGGGTATTGTATGGCGTCGTCTACCCAGGGCGTTGCCCTGGGCTATGATGTTGCGCCCCTTTGGGGCTCAAGAACTGGACGAAGACGATGCTTCCGCCTTGTCCTATTTTCATCATCCCAGGATAAGCCAGGAAGGGTGTTATAAAAATGGAAAAGGATTTATACTGAAAGCCAAGGTTGGACACGAGAGTGGAAGAACCCATTTGAGGGATGCGCCGATCTTCGAAGCCGTTTAATAAGAGCTCAGGTTTTGGTTGAAGTCAATTTTTGAAATGGGAGGAGATAAAATGATGAAATGCGATCGATGCAGTGGAGAAATCGAACGGGGAGAAGAGAGAGAGTATCGCGAACAGACGCTTTGCGAAGACTGCTATATGGATGCGCTCTCTCCGGCCAAATCATGCGACCCATGGGCGGTATACACTGCCAAGTCTCTTGAGAAGCATTCAGGAAGCACGCTTGCTCTCAATCCTATTCAAATCGAAATACTTCGCATACTGGGAGAAACCGGAGGATTAGAAAAATCGGATCTTCTGGACAAATTCGACGGAAAGCTCACCTTGCCGCAATTGGAAAGAGAATTCGCAGCCCTCAGGCACATGGAAAAAGCAAGAGCAGAGAAGAGAGATGATAAGGTTTTCCTTAGGATTTGGTAATCTAAAAGGAAAAGCGGGGAATCGGATATGAGTGCTCAAACAGGACAGGAAAAGATGTCCTGCTTGTTCGGCCCGTAATCCACGCCGGGGGGCAGGGAACATTATCCCGACCCCTCAGCGCGTTTTTATTATCCGAAGCTTCTTTTCAGTATGACCTTTCAAGGCCTTTTCCATGCGTCCGGCCTGCGCGACAAGAGCCTTGCACTGCTCTTGAAGCTCCATGAGCTTGGCATTCATCATCATCGCCAGAATAGCCATGCGGTTCTCGGAAGAGCCGGCCCCTCTCATGTGACGGTCTATTTCTCTTTGATATTTCTCCATATGAGGATTCTTCTCAAGAAACAGGTCCCTTTCTCTTATCGCTCTATCGAGTTTTTCGAAGTCAATGTCGCGTCCAAAGCTGAGTAGTTTTCCCATTTGATTCTCCGACGCCCATTCGCATGTTGGACCAATTGGGATATTCACGGGAACAGGAGCAGTGAAGTCCATTCGGATCATCAACTCCTTCATTAATCCTATACACCAATCTAAGAACGATCCCTTCCTCTCGCTTCACCCGATACGCCTTTTCTTCTTGTTAGAAACGCCTGGCCCTTGCTTGTATGGCCTCTCTGGCAAGCTCGTCGCATCTTTCATTTTCCAGATGACCGTTATGGCCTTTGATCCATTTCCATTCAATATCATGAGACTGGTTGAGCCTGTCCAGCTCAACCCAGAGATCCTGATTCTTCACCGGCTTTCTGTCTGCGGTCTGCCACCCGTTGCGCTTCCAGCCGTGGATCCAGGAGGTGATTCCCTTTTGAACGTATTGAGAGTCTGTCGTGAGAACGACTTTGCAGGGATTATCCAAGCTCTTCAGAGCTTCAATTATGCCCATCATCTCCATCCGGTTATTGGTGGTTTTACTCTCACCTCCGGAAAGCTCCCTCTCGACGCTTCCCTCTCTCACTATCACTCCCCATCCCCCGGGACCCGGATTGCCCTGACAAGCTCCATCGGAGAATATCTCCACAACCCCTTTGTCGACTCCGGCCGGGCAGCCGACGGCTTTCCTCGTTGCTCTTGTCTGTCCGGAGGACGCTGCTTTCTTGCGGCTCTTGACGCCGCCGGACAGGAAGTGTCGACAAGTAGAAAGCAAGAGATCCAGGTCTTCCCTCGAAGCGACTCCGGCCCTCACCTTCCCTTCTATTTCCTCCAGATCGGTTTCGCTCAGTATCAACCGCTCTTCCATTCCAGAATCCTTTCACGCCCTTCAAAAGGAAAAAGAAAGAATCATTCAATAAAGACGTCTATCGAGCATAGTGCAAAAGTCTGTGTTTGTCGTCCGTTATTTTCTCTTGTGCGGAAGCTTATTTGGCGATTGACTCTGATTTTGAAGGCATACATGAATTGAGGATGAAGTGAATCGCTTTTGGGGGTTGGATGATGGGGCGGCAGGCTGTGAAGACGTTAACGAACGCGCATTGGCTGGCAATGCGCGTTCGTTGTTTTAGAGCATATTATCAGTGCGTGGCTCCGACGTCTTCGGACGCGGCGCTCTGCATCTTCTCCCCTGCGCCTTCCACTTTTTCACCCATTTTTCCAAGAAGGCTTCTCGCTTGATCTTCGCCTCGACTGGCGGCTTCCTGAAGCTTGGACACCAGCTGATTGTAAAGTTCTTTTGCTTCACGCCCGCCTTCCCGGGCCCACTTCACCAGGTTCTGGACGCCGAGTTGATTGACGGTCCGGATAACGTTGGCGACAAGATCGGTAGCCACTCCGCCCGTTTGCGACAGAGCGTGGTTGAGATCGTTAACAAGGGTTTGCACGCCGGAAAGATCCAGGTTCAATCCCACATCGACACCCAATCCAAGGCCCAACCCTGGCGTTTTGCTCTCGCCCTGCTTCACATCTTGTGTTTGCTTTTCCATAATTTCTCCTTTTTGTGCATCCGCATCCATACTGCGGGAATAATCTCAAATATGAAAGGTGGCTATATGCATAAAGCACGCAGAGGCCTTCAACTCTCCCGGCGTACAAAACTTATGTTACGGGCGGAGTCCTGCGGCCTGAAATAAGGGACGCCAAAAAAGCCACTATGAAAATCAGGAAGAGCACTTTGGCAATCCATGCGGCAGTACCGAGAATACCCATAAAACCGAAAGCTCCCGCCACGAGAGCTACTATCAAGAACATCAAAGCCCATGTCAGCATGCTCATTACTCCTATAATTTGAATATATACATAACTAGAGACGAATGCATCCAAGGCGCAAGCGCCTCTGTCAATTCTTCTCCGGCAATAGCAGCTCATAAGCTTCGGTAAGGCGGACGAAAGCATCATGATCGCCTCCTCTGTCGGGATGCATCCGTTTGGCTTTCCTTCGATACAGACGAATCAGATCCTTTCTGTTCATTGTCAGAAATATGTCGTGAGATATTTCAAGAACTGCGTACGCCTCTTGTACGGAGATGGAGGTCCTGACCTTTGGGGACCCCGCATGACGCCTGCTTTCCCTGAAGAACTGCTGTCCTTCCATGAAGGCTCTCATCAACCATTCCCATGGGTTTTCAAATTCAAACTCATGCTCGAAGTAGAGCCCCACGTATTTAGAGAGGAAAGGATGGAGTCGATCGCCCTCCCCGTTCTCAACACCGACAAAGAACCGATCATCAAGATTCAGTCGTGTTATTTCATGTAGGAAGTAAGAATCGACCTCAATTCGGCTCAAGCCTGCTGGGTAGTTCCTCAGTGGATGCCGGGGAAAGTAACTCTGGAGATTGAAGGCCGCGTAAATATAGTTTTTAATCTCCATTATGGGCAGTTCGGCCTCCATGGCGTCAAAAGTCGCTTCGATCTCGTCTCTGCACTTGCAGGAAAGAACCCTCAGGAATTTCCATGAACGGCTGATCCTGACGCTATCCATGTCCATACGGCCAAATCTGAGATAAAGAAGCCTCCTGACATCAAAGGGATGAAGATCCTCTTGGCCGCGCTCGAGCTCGTCAATGGGACAGGCTCTGGACAAAGTGTATGGAAAATACCTGCTTTCCGATCTTTCAAATACCCAACGCAGCCACGGATGAAGGAAAGGGATGAGTATCTCTTTCAGATCCTCATAGGTATACTGGATACCCGCCGAATCGAGGGTCTCCTGGAGCTCGGACTTGATATAAAAGGCGTTGCCCCCGGGATAGCCGATGAATTCGCCTGGATCTCGGCCCAAGTCGATAAGGTCCCTATGCTTCCAAAACCCATTGCTCTTTATGCTCTCTCTCAAGAGATAATGAGGCCCATCTGAATACGCCAGCTTCCTGAAATACAAGGTTTCTCCTCCACGTCACGCAATGCTCGGAATACAAGAGATTTAGCGCTAAGGTTCAATCATGTCCTATGATTATCAACCTAAGCACCAAGGCAAGGCGGGTAAAGCAAAAGGAAAAAGGGCTGAGAATAAGAATCGGGAAATGAGAGTCAAAGGTTGGAGACGACAAGCATTGCAGGTTGTGGAAAGCCGCATGCGGGATAAAGCTCGACGCCGGATAAGGAATGGAGATTCCTTATCCGGCGTCGAGCGTCTAACAGTCTATTCAATATGGCAAAGGGCTTACGTCAGCCAAAACTAGCCTCCGCAATGAGGACATCCACCCGAGTTTTCCTCTGGAGCCTTTCTCGGCTCCTCTGAATCCTTGCCAAACTTTCTCACAATCTCGCCAATCTCGACTAAACGGTCGTCCGCCTTCCTGAAGATCGTTCCTTCCGGATATGTTCCATCCGGCTGGAGGCTTCCGGCTTCGACTCCGGTCAATATCTCTATTCCCTCTTCAATGGTCGTAACGGGCCAGATATGAAATTTCCCTTCTTTCACGGCGTCGACCACTTCCTGATCGAGCATCAGGTTGCGGATATTCTTGCTCGGGATCATCACTCCCTGCTTGCCTGTAAGCCCTTTATGCTTACAAATGTCGAAGAAGCCTTTGATCTTGTGGTTTACGCCGCCAATCGGCTGCACTTCTCCTTTTTGACTCACCGATCCCGTTACGGCAATTCCCTGGTAGATGGGAGCTCCCGAAAGAGCGCTGAGAAGAACGTACAGCTCAGTGCTCGATGCGGAATCGCCGTCCACCATCCCGTAGCTTTGCTCAAAAGAAAGTGAGGCGCTGAGAGAAATCGGCTTGTTGTGAGCAAAGCGCTCCTTTAAAAAGCTGCTCAATGTAAGAAGACCCTTGGTATGAATGTTCCCGCTCATTTTCGATTCCCGGTCGACCGATATGGCGCCTTCCTTTCCGACCGAAACATTCGCCGTAATGCGATTGGGCTGTCCGAACATGTGATCTCCTGTCATGAGAACCGAAAGCCCGTTCACCTGGCCGACCTTGAATCCATCCGTTTCAACCCAGAAGATATCCTTCTTGATGACTTCCTTTAGGCGATCCTCATAGAGTCCGGCTCGGTATTTGCGTTTCTGAGCGGCTTGGGCGACATGCGATCCTTGTATGAAGCCTGAACCCTCCTCGCGCGCAAAATAGTCCGCTTCCGTCAGAAGATCCCCTATATCCTCAAATTCGAGCGTGAGCTTTTCCTGCGTATCCGTCTTCTCCATGGCGTATTCTATCACCCTGGCGATGCCGGATCGGTCGACATCGAGAAGCTCATGCTCCTTGCAATAACGGCCCAAAGCTCTTGCATAGTTGACAATCGCTCCATCCTCGCGGTCCATATCGGTGTCCATGTGCGCTTTTACTTTGAAATGCTTCTGGAACCTGTCGTCATGACTGTAGAGGAGCTGGTAGATCTGAGGGTCTCCCGTCAGTACGATCTTGAGGTTGAGAGGGATGGGCTCAGGACGAAGTGATTTTGTGCTGAAGAGACCGTAGAGCTCTCCAACGTCTTCTATCTTGATCTCGCCGTCGCGCAGCGTCCTTTGCATCGATTCATAAGAGACGCTCATACGGAGCAGATCGAGCGCCTTCAATATGAGGTACCCGCCATTTGCTTTATGCATGGCGCCAGGCTTGATCATTGTGTGATCCGTGAAGAGAGCCCCGAACCACGCCTGCTTTTCAATCGCTCCGAACAGATGCGGGTAGGCCGGATTGGACTCGATCACAACGGGAGCGCCCTGCACTTCGGAATTGTCAATGAGGACATTCACCTCGTATTTGCGAAACACAGCGTCCTGAGGCGGCATCGGCGCCTGCATGCCGGGCTGAGCCTGCATTTGCGCCTGCTCCTGCGGGCTTCCCGGGTGCTGCTCTGCAGCCTGCGGCTTCTTTTTGAAATCGTCGATATGCTCTAGTATGTCCTCCTGAACCAAATGCAAGTATTCAAGGACCTTGGGCTCGTCATTATACCTTTCCTCCAGCCCATCCATGAGCTGTCCGACGACGAAGAGCGCGATTTCCTTCTCCAGCTTGGCGTGCCGCTCCTTGAACTCGCCCTCCGCCTCCTGGATCATCTTCATCGTTTCTTTCATCTGCTTATGAAGATCTTCGCTCTTCGATTTGAGCAAAGAGATTTCATGTTCGTCCAGTTGCTGTATGTCCTCCTGCGTCATCGGCTGTCCCGTAGGGCCGGCCGGAACAATCATCATTCCAACTTGGGAAAATTGCAGCACAAAACCCTGCTCTCTCGCCCTGAGCGAAAGCCCTTCTATAATTTCCTGCCTCTTCCGTTCAAAGCTTTCATGGACCTCACGATCCTTCACGGCAAAATCTTCGCTGCTAAAAACCTCCGGAATCTTATCCTGAAGGATTTTGATGAACTCACTCATATCTTTTTTCAGATCTTTACCGCGCCCCGTGGAAATCTGCAGAGCCTTCGGCGCATCTTTCTCTTTGAAATTATAAACATAGCACCAATCCGGAGGAGCCGGCTCATTCTTCGCCTGTTCCTCTATGAAGGTTTTGGCCGTATAGGTGAGCCCGGCTTTCGCCGGACCCGCAATGAAGATGTTATAGCCTTTTCTCTTCATTCCCATGCCAAAGCGAATGGCGTCTATAGCGCGAGCCTGGCCTATCACCTTACCGTCCGTCAGTTCGATGTCCAGAGCGCTTTCCACAGGAATGGAATCAGGATCGATGCGCGCGCGAAGCTTATCCGAAGGGAGCTCATAGTGTTCTCTCATAAAATACTCCTTTTGTTGCCGTCCAAGTTGTTGGGAAATTCTCACGCCGATCGGGGAGCCGGCAATAGGTCATAATTGAAGAAGGAATGGCATGCTGATTGAAAGTCAAATCCCCATAGAATCCAATAGAATTAGCGAAAACTGCTTCGCAGCCATCCTTGAAGGCTTTCGATTTCCAACAGCCGGCTGCCGATATGGGCAAGAAACCAGACTCAAATTTTCCGGGCTTTGGATGAGCCTTCATGATGGAGACAAGCAGAGAAAGTCCCGTCACTACTGAGAAAGCCCTAGAATGAAACTAATAGGATCAGTCCAGCTTGTCTATGGGGAATATACTGTAGATGCATAATAAAAAGCTTGTTTGGAAGCAACGGGGATCTCGATCTGGCTGCTTCCCGCCCTGAAGCCCGCTGTTTAGACCGGTAGACTGCATCAATGCCCCACAAAATGGATTTGCCTTTGATGCAAATATATTAGCTCTATATGCTTACTTATTTACCCCCATTCTCGCGCTCCTATTCTGTTCAATCCCGCCATTCTTGAGCCATGCCGCTACTGTCTTGCACGGGAGGAAATACAAAATTCAACGTATCGACATATCCGCCTCGATTGCATAAAAAGAGAGCATGGAGCCAGGCCGACGAAGAGCTGCTCAAAGAGCGGTATGACTTTCGCTATTGCGAGGCCCGCAATGCAAGCTTCTCAGGTCGCTATAAGAAGGAACCCGTGGTATTATTTTGTAGAGGAGACAGGAAATGATTCGCACATTCTATATATTCATAAAGCTTTGGGCCGGCGGGAAATTCCTGTCATGGCGGAGAGCCTGGAGACTGGCGGAGATGGTTCATGCCTTCCGCAATTGCCCTGCAAGCTAAGGCAACTCACAACAAATAACCTACCAGGAAGAGGGGTTCTGTCATTCCGGCATGGTTTTAGCCGGAATCCAGCCCCGCGAAAAAACTGGATTCCGGCTTGAAGACTGCCGGAATGACGGTGGGTGTTTCTGAACCAATTTTGGTAGGTTATTTGTTGTGAGCTGCCTAAGCGCCCGACCGAAAGTGCTTCAACATTCCGACCATCCGTTCGTGCTGAGCCCGTCGAAGCATGAACGGGGGCATCCGCCCTACGAAAAGCTCAGGGCGAGCGGTTCGCGTTATTAAGAAATGTCCGGTCGGGCGCTTAGAATTGGATGGCGAAAGTCCTGCGCCATTTTCATTAGATGCTGGATGCCTGATCCTGGATGCCGGATATTCGCCGTCAGGCATGAGCGTGGAAGATCTCATTCACATCGGATATCCGGCATCGCTCTTTCATGACTTCCTATTCAGGAGCTTTCGCCTTTTATCGCCTGCCCGATCCTGCGACCCAATTCGACACATTTATCGAGGCTTTCGTCGCTCGGCGCATATTGAATCCGTACGCCCTCATCCACCAATTGAAATTTCATCTCGCGCAAAGCCTCCGTCATGTGTCTCACCGCCTCTCCGCTCCAGCCGTAAGAACCGAAAGCAGCCGCGATCTTGGGACCGGGCTTCAGCCCTTTCATGTAACAGATGATATCCGCCATAGTGGGCATCATTCCGTTGTTGAGGGTCGGAGATCCAAGAACAACTCCTTTGGCGTCCAGCACTTCCAGCATGACGTCGCTTCGATGGCTGTACTTCATGTTGAGCAATTTGGAATTGACTCCCTCCCGGATCAAGCCATCGGCCACGGCTTCCGCCATTCTTTCAGTGCTGCGCCACATGGTGTCGTAAATAATGATGGCCTTATCCTTGCCCTTCTGGGAGCTCCATTCATCGTAGGCAGCAACGATTCTTTCCGGATGAGAGCGCCAAATCAGGCCATGATCCGGCGCAATCATGTCGATCTTGAGGCCCATGGCTGCGACATTGGCCAGGAGCTTCTTCACCAAAGGAGAGTACAGTAAAAGAATATTGGCGTAATATTTCGCCGCGCTCGCAAAGAGCTCGTGATCGTCGACCTCATAGTCGAATCGCTCAGTAGTGGCCCAGTGTTGGCCAAATGCGTCGCTCGATATCAAAACCCGATCTTCCTGCAAATAAGACAACATGCTGTCGGGCCAATGCAGCATGCGGGTTTCAATGAACTGAACGCTCTTTTTCCCCAAAGAGAGCGTCTGTCCCGTTTCCACCACTTCATAGGGCCAGTCTTCCCTTCGATAATGCTCGAGAAGCGCCTTCTTACCCATTGAAGAGCACACGACCTTCTTGGGACGGACGATGTCGATTATCTCCGGAAGCGCGCCGGAATGATCCATCTCCACATGATTGACTATCACATAGTCAATGTTTTCGGGATCCGTGATCTTTCGAATGTTCTCCAGCAGATCGTGCACAAAGGGTTTTTTGACCGTATCAAACAAGGCGATTTTTTCATCTATCGCCAGATAAGCGTTGTACGTAGTGCCCTTTGGCGTGGAATAGCCATGAAAGTCACGAATATTCCAATCAATTGCTCCGACCCAATAAATATCCTTTTTGATCTCGACAGGCTGCATCAGTTTCCCCCGTTCAAATTGCGCTGAAACACTTGCGCACTTTCAGGCCATTTCAACGATCGCTCAAAGCGCGTCGACCTCCGAGCGCTCAGGCGCCAAAGCTCGCAGGAAGCCTGCTCGCGCCGCGCTATACAAGGCAATCCGGTTATATAATCGTTTCCCTTTATGCTAATCATAGCGCAAAGTCAAGGTCAGGACCGTCAGGATTTCAGGCAAGCTTCATGCTATTCATGAATGCCAGCCGTCGATGGTTATCCTACGCCTTGGGCTCGAGCAGACGAAGACGGCTTTTTGCATTTGACAGGCGGCCGCGATTCCGATATCGCTCATTGCTCATTCATACTTGATGGAACGTTGCGCAAGGAGTTAGAGTTCGGACAGAGCGCAACAAAGTCAACATAGACCATGGCGTAAGAGGTATAGATGGTTCGGCAAACATGGCGGATAGCATCCGCGGCAAGACCTTCATCTAGTGAGCAGGTGATCGAAATTCTACTGAAGAATAGAAATACCGATCCATCTTTTTTATCCTGCAGCCTTAAGGATTTGGAATCGAATTTGACCATCCGGGGAATGGATGAAGCCGCCGAGCTAATGGCGGAGCATCTCTCTGAAGGACGCAAGATTGTCCTCGTAGGCGATTACGATTGTGACGGCATCACATCGACGGCGCAGATGTCTCTGTTCTTGCGCGAGATCGGACATCAGAACTTCGAAGTAGTCATTCCTTCCCGAGCGGAGGGATATGGAATACCGGAGCGCGCAATAACTCAAAATCCTGATGCAAGCCTTTTTGTTGCGATGGACTGCGGCACATTGGATTCGAACGCCATCAGTCTTGCCCGCGCACAGGGGGCCGATTGCATTGTGATCGATCATCATGAAGCGCCCGGGCATCTTCTCGCACCCGCCACGGTACTCATCAATCCAAAACAGGAAACATGCCCATCCGACTTCAAAGAATTCTGCTCCGCAGGACTAACGCTTCTCTTTCTCGTAAGCCTGCGGAGGGCGCTACGAGGGGAAGGCGTCAGACCTAAGCTTGGAGGCAAGTATTTGGCGCTGGCCGCTATCGGCACGGTAGCCGATCTGGCGCCTCTTGTAGCGGGCAACCGTATTTTGACCAAGAATGGCCTTTCCTGTTTGAACGCCAAAACTCATGAGCCCATCCAAAGGCTAGTGGAGCTCGCAGGGCTTTCCGGAAAGACAATCACTTCGGGACATGTCGGATACTATATCGGACCACGCATCAACGCCGCGGGACGCATGGCGGAGGCCCGCATCGCCTACGATCTCATGGTGGCCGATGATCCCGATGAAATGGTTAGACTCGCTCAGGAATTGAATCGCCTCAATAGCAAGAGGCAGTCCGAGGAAGACGTTATTCTCGGCGAAATCAGAAATCGCTACGCTTCGATGAAGCCAAACAGACGCACAGTCGTGCTCTGGGATTCCAAATGGCCGACGGGACTGGTGGGAATCATCGCTTCCCGGATTCAACAGGAGCTCCATTATGGCCCGACAATAGTGTTTTCTGTTGATGAAAGCACAGGATTCGCCAGAGGGTCCGCGAGGAGCGTTTCAGGCTTTGACATTCACTCTGCTCTCAGCCATTGCGACGATCTCCTGGTGAAGTGGGGAGGTCACAAAATGGCCGCGGGAATGACCGTGAACATGGGAAAAATAGACGCATTTGCGGAACGCTTCGAAGAAATAGCCCAGATGCGCGCGCCCGAAGTTTTCCTCTGCAAAGGCAAAGTTGATATGGAACTTGATCCCGGCCTGGTTTCCAGCGACCTGATCAATACTCTAAAGCAACTGGAGCCGCACGGTCTCGGCAATCCTCTTCCCGTTTTCGCCGCGCGACAGACCAAAGTGACTGTGCAAAAGCTGTTTGGAAGGGATCAGAGCCATATGCGGCTCTTGCTCAATGGAGTCGCGCCGGGCGTCTTTTGGCGCGGGGTTGCGCACCGGAGCGCAGTTGGATGGAGCGACAACGAACGTCAGGACATTGTTTTCAATGCGGAATGGGATGATTTCTATTCCAGGCCGGTCCTCAACATCAAAGATATCGGACGGCTTTTTTAGTTTCCCCGTGATCTTCTCCTCCATACCCGCTCCCTTCTTCTTCCTGGCCTCCCGATCGTCGGGCTCGCCATAGATCCAGGACAAGAGGCTTGACTCTTCGCTCTTTTTAGACAAAATAACGAAATCCTGTAAGTTTACCCTATTTTATCGCCAATGAGTGGAACGGGAGGCGTATTTTGTTGCTGCAACATCAAATCGTGCCATCCGGCCATTATGTGGTAAGCCGCACACAGCAGAAGTCGCTGGTCGCCTATCTTGGAACATGCGTCGGAGTTGTCCTGTGCGATCGCAAAGCGCGAATAGGCGGGATGGCTCACCTGCTGCTCCCCGAGCCGGTCAGCAGGGGAAGCGATTGGCAAAGGGAAGTTTATGCCCTGACTGGACTCCCCCTCTTCATCGAGGCCCTTTGCAGGGCAGGCGCTCGAAAAGAAAATCTGGAAGCTCACATTGCCGGAGGCGCGCTCATCGAGCCGGTGCTCAAAGTAGATCTAAATCTCAATATCGGCGGTCGCAACACCGAGATGGTCGAGGCTATCCTGCGCGCGGAGAATATTCCCGTTCTGAACAGTGAAACCGGGGGCTACCTGGGTTGTAGCATGAGCCTTGATTTGACCACATGGAATTGTGACATTGAGATTCTGGGTAAACCGACAATCACACCCGATCAAGTCGAGTTCAGGCCTCCCACGCCGCAAGAGCTCATCGTCGCCATCGATTCCATAAGGCCGATCCCTCAAATAGCCCTCAAAATCATGCGCTTGATAGAGGAAGAGACTCATAGCGTTGAGGAGATTTCTCAAGACATAATTCAAGACCAGGTGCTCGCAGCCAGAATAATCAAGCTGTGTAATTCGCCTCTTTTCGCTCACAAGGAGAAGATAGACTCCATCGAAAGAGCCTTGATGGTGATTGGCGATAAGCGGCTGCTACAGCTTTCGATGTCTCTCTCGATGGATGAGTTCATGAGCCAGGGAGAAAAGGGCTACTCGCTGTGCAAGGGAGGGCTCTTCGCCCACGCTGTCGGGAACGCGGTAGCATGCCGGAAATTAGCAGCCCTGTCCGGAGCGGTCTCTCCCGATCTTGCATACACAGCCGGTTTGCTTCACGATATAGGGAAGATCGTCCTGGATCAATACATGGCTTCAGCTTATCCGCTCTTTTACAGACGGATTCAGGGGAAGGGGACCTCTTTACAGGAGACGGAACGGGAATTCTTTGGAGCCAGCCACACAGAGATAGGAGGCCAGCTTGCAAGGCGTTGGTCCATGCCGCTGAGTTTGTCAAACGTTATAGAGCATCATCACGATCCGGGCCAGGCAAGCGTCAAAGCTGAGCTGGTCTATACAGTCAGCGTCGCGGACACAATTGTAACGCACTTTGTGAAGGGTTTTCAGCTGGAGAGAACAAACGCGGAAAACCTGGAAGAGGGACTGCGAGCAATCGGTCTCACAACAGACGACTTCCTATCGGTTATCGAACAAACAACAAGCGACATGTCCAAAGGCCTTTATCACGGCGCCTAGGGCGTCTAAGCTTCCGAGACCCGCTCTCACAGCATCGAACGAGACAAAGCCTTGCAAATTACCGTTATGATGTGAGCGGGATCTGCTCGATGGTGGGATCATCCTCCCACTTGCCATCCTCGCACAACATGCATTTGCCATATACGCAAAGACCCGTTCCATGCGAATAAGTCAGGCCCTCATGGTCGCATCTCGCTTTTTCCGCTTCTTCTTTCATTAGCTGCCCTTCCCAACCTTGCCGTCGCCTTAGGCAACTCACAACAAATAACCTACCAGGAAGAGGGGTTCTGTCATTCCGGCATGGTTTTGGCCGGAATCCAGCCCCGCGAAAAACCTGGATTCCGGCTTGAAGATTGCCGGAATGACGGTAGGCGTGTCTGAACCAATTTTGGTAGGTTATTTGTTGTGAGCTGCCTTATTGCGCTTATCCTTCATAGCTCTTAACAACCATCTAATAATGGAGGTAAACACGCTCGGAGGAAAGTTCAACATATGGAGGCCTTCAAAAATTCCTTCGTCCATCTACTCCATGCTTTATCTTGACATTATATCCATAGGTCGTATACAGCTTCGGCTTTAGACCTAAACGGAACCGGTCGGCGGCTCAATTCAGATCCTTTATTGATGCTTTTTCATGCTGGAAGGCTTCAAAATGTCATCTCAAAGACAATCCATGTTATGCCCGAATTGCAGGAAGTTGATCAATCTCAACGATCCCCGCTGCCCGTACTGCAACATCGCCAACCCGGGGAAATGGTGGAAAAGGTACGCCTGGAGCGGAAGCATCAGCAACGCCGAGCAACTGATTAGCCTGATAACCTATGCAAATGTGGCGATGTTTGTCTTATCCCTGCTTATCAACCCAACTCTTTCCTCTTTTTCTCTCAACCCCTTCGCTCTTCTTTCTCCGGACAGCAGGAGCCTCATCCTTTTGGGCGCAACAGGAACCTACCCCATCTCACAGCTCGATCGCTGGTGGTCGCTACTCTCCGCAAGTTATCTTCATGGCGGGATACTTCACATATTTTTCAATATGATAGCATTACGGCAGGTAGGCCCTCTAATCTCTCAGGAATACGGCGCCAGCCGATTTTTCCTGATCTATACGATTTCCGGAATACTGGGCTTTTGGATCTCTTATCTCGCCGGGATTCCTCTCACTATCGGGGCATCAGCAGCCGTATGCGGATTGCTCGGATCAGCTATTTATTACGGAAAATCTCGAGGAGGCGCCTATGGTTCCATGATCTACGGACAGATAAGCGGTTGGGTGATATCTATCTTCATCTTCGGCTTCTTTATGCCCGGAATAAACAACTGGGGCCATGGGGGAGGTTTGATTGCCGGAGTGATGCTTGGTTTTCTGGTCGGGTACAACGAGAGAAAAAGAGAAAGCGTGCATCACAAAATTCTTGCGGGCATCTGCTTCGTCTTGACTGCAGCTGTTCTTGCCTGGGCTTCGATCACGGCTCTTCTTTATCGCCTGTTGCAGTAGATGGAATTGCTCAAAGATGCAAAGGCTGGGAGCCCTCTGACCGATTTCTCCAGCTCTCGCTCAGCGCCGACCTCAACGACGCAGGCGCTATAGTTTCTGCAGCATTCTTATTCTTCTCCTTGACAAACTCCCTTCTCATTCCTCCTCTGATATTATGGGCTTCAAGCTTGCAGAGGCGCAATGAATGAAGGTATGCCTTGCTTTTGATAAACATTCTGAGAACATAATCCGGTTAGGCATAGAATCTGATGAAACCATGCGGATTGAGGGAGATTTATTATGAACGCCCGAATAAGTCGAAACGGCATGAGACGATTCCAAGTCATCAAAGGAGGAAAAGGAGAATCTGGAAGCCCTCGCCGAAGTGAAATAAAGCTCTTTAAAGCTCATTCCTTTGGGAAGTTCTCGAAAGGCGATCTCGTTTTCAACGACGTTCGTTTCAACTGGTACTGTCTGGAAAGAAGACAGAAGCCGCATTTGCCATCCGAGCTCATCGCCAACTACAGCGAGCTTGACGAAAATACCGCAGCCGCCATGGAAAGAGACCTCAGCAAATGCTTTACGCAAGAAGAGATAGAAGAGCTCAGGCTGTATATTTTTAGTAGATACGGGATGAATGTGATTGCCGAAGAAGCGCCTCTGCCTCTCGCGGAAAGAATGCCTCTTTTTGAGGAAGGCAGCTCCGTGATCTACGATTTTCTGGAGCTCTCCGATTTCGATGACTATTCGTTAGACTTCAAGGTCTGGGGATACTACACCCTGCAAAACTGTATTTCATCCCATTCCCTGGATGAGGCCGTTCGTTTCCTGACCAAAGCTTTAGATTTGCTGGGATTGGCGCCGAGGTTCACATCCGAACAACTGGAGATGGTTTCAAAGACCATTTATGAGGAGGACGGCTTAATAGTCAGTAAGAAAAAGGAAAAATAGAGGGGCGGGAGAGGATTGGCTGCTGGAAGCCAGGCTTTGAAGCTTGGCTTCCAGCGCGTGCTTAAAGAAGCTCGAAGTGGCTTGCAAGCCGTTCTTTCATTGGAAATAGTGGCATTACTCGCCCAACCGATCGAATCTGTGTTAATCTTTTTCTCATATTTTCAGAGACTTCTTCCTGTATCCTTACTGCTGCGTCTCCCCGAGCCTTTCTGACAATGCGAGCAGACGCAATGATATCTTTCGGATCGCCGCTCTTGGCTAATTCCTGAGCGATAACGCTTGCGCGCTTAAATTCTCCTATAACCTCGTAGTCCTCTTCCGAGAGAAAAGACTCCAACCGTACAAAAGCCACTTCAAGATGGCTTCGCAGCTCAGCATCGGGATTCTCGCTCAATTCCTCGCAAATGGCTTGCCTGATAAGCTCCTTTGAGAATGGAAGATAGGATTCCCTTTCCATATCCGGAGTCAAATTCTCAAGCACGTTGCTATACTCAGAAATCACTTGCCAACGCAAATCAGGCTCCATTTCATACATGATGGGCATCCGCTTCACTACGCACGACACTTCACGAACTAACTTCTTTTCGGTCTCTGCATGCCCCGACGACTTTCCCCTTTTTAGAATCTTCGCCACATACCATCTGAATTTACCATCTTTCATCAGGCCACTCCTTGCTTACCTTTCGACAGTTATGCTCACCTTCGATCCGCAGTCAAGAATGAGTAGAGCCGGCGCGACAGCCCTAGAAGCCGGCAACCGACTTGAGATGAAGGTGAAAGGCGATTAAAGAATGTCGCCATATTACAAAAGAATTGAAATTAATAAATACTGTGAAGACTGTATTTCTCAGTAAGGAAAGGCGGTATATCCCACTGACGGAAACAGAGGATCCAGTCAAAATCCATGCAAAGGAAACGTTTCCCTTATGCAGACCAATAACTTATCCGGGGTCAGCCTGCTCGGACATGAATAAAGGTTTCCGCAATGCCCCATATCTTTCCACTGATCCAATCTTTGAATTTAACAGTGGCCAGGTAGCTCCCGGGACGGCTGGGACGCAAGATGAGGTCCATCCGCTGAGCGGTTGTGAGCTCAAAAGGAGACCCTGGCTGCAGTCGAATGGATTCGGAGTATGGCCCAATCAGAGGCCGTCCATCCATGGCCACTATTTCAGCCTCCAGGCCCTCTATGGTGAGCTCCTGAACAGTATAACCCGCATTCAGCACTCGGATCAGAATAGTCTCGCCCGCCATCGCGCGCACAACAGACCGAGAATCCGTACGCGTTAAGGGGTGAACCGCGCCAGTAAGGAGGAAATACTCCGGCGCAAAATGATTGAGCCCGGGATCAACTGATGAGAAGGGACAGGAGAGCCCCGCATGCTCATCCAGGTCATGCCATTTTGGATCGATTTCATCAGCTACCCAAAAGGCCTCCACATCGTAGGCGGGACCGCCGCTGAAGACGCGACCTTCGCCTTCAGGCGGATCGACGATCAGCAGCCCATACATGCCCATCTCGAGATGAAGAGCCGTGTTCACATGGCAATGGTAAAAATAGGTTCCGGCTTGTGAGGCAAACCATTGGTAAGTATAGTCGCGATGGACCTGAAAAGAGGTATGGCCAACGCCGTCATTGAAAGGGGTCCCTTCTATTCCGTGATGATGAATGGTGTGAGGATGGAGAGTCTTGAGATGCGTGTGCGCCACCTGCCCCTGACGCACTCGAATCATCTCCGATGGAAAGGACATGGCGTTTGAGCTCGTCGGATCAAAGAAAACCCACATCGTTATCATTCTTCCATCCGGCATGGGAATCTCTAAGCCCATGTACATCTGACGCTCGATTACAACATCAGGCTTGACTAAATCAGGGGTAGAGGGGCTCAGGGTGGGTATCTCACAGCCGAACTGGCGGAATTTCGCATCGTTATGAACGTCCCCACGCCGGATGACATGCCTGTCATGCTCGACTACTCTTTGGGTTGATTTGTCGTGGTGATTCATGTGCAGCATTCTTTCTCACTAAGACGGCATTCATCTACAAATCCAAATGGAGCTTCAGGAAGCCTCTTCTTGCCTCTTAGTCCGATAACAGCATCCAGTGGACGCTCAATCCCTGAGGATAGTTGCCTCCGGCTGCCGTCTGCGACATCTGTGTGTGGCAATGGATCGGATAGTGAAATGGAAACGATTCAGCCTTCGGCGGCCAAGCCTTCGGAGGTATATCCGGAGGGCGGCTGAACGGCAGCAGGATATCCTTCGCGCTTCCCGGGGGCATGGACCAGGTGTCGACGCACAGAACGTTGTCAAGAGTTATGCCATTCTCTGCAAGCAAAAAGACATGATTTCCATGGATGTGCGCCGAATGTACAGCCACGCCCGCATTCAGGACGCGGAGCAGGCCAGGCTGACCAACCTTCCCGGTCGGCATGATTTCAGGATCATGCGCGGCAAAATACCCTGTCTTTCCATTGATTGTGAAGAACCTCGGAAGATAGCCCGAAAGGAATTCAGAGGCGTCGAGACGCCGATCGGGCGGCAGAGAGCTTACCCATTCATTTTTGATCGGGTCTATAGAATTGAAGACCCAGACCCATGTACGTTCAGGTTTCCACGGCTCCCCGGGGAATCGAGCTGAAGCGCCCAGATCATTGAACAGCGCCTGCACGCGCTTAGAGGGCTTCGTGTAAGGGGTCGCCCCACTCCGTGGAATCACAAGGAGAGGACCATGGAGCCCCATTACTCTATTGACCGGCGTATTGAGCGGATCAAGGTAGAGGTAGACTCCGGCTGAAGGCGCTCTGAATTCCATGCCTAGCGTCTTTCCGGGCTGAATGATATCGCTTTGGACAATGCCAGGGACCGAGAAAGCATGCTCCCGCTCCGTCAAGTTCTTAACCTTCAGGCAAATTATATCCCCTTCCACCGCTATCAAAACCGGTCCGGGAACCCTCGGGCCAAGTTGCCCATCATCAAAAGCCCACATTGGAACCCGCGTGAGATCGATCATTTCTGCAAAGACTTCGCGGACTGTAAGACTAAGTGGATTGCGTCGAACGGTAACATTCGAAGCGCTGATACTTGCCGGCGCATAGATGTATCCCCCAAGCATACTGGCTGCCAGGCCAATTGAACCAAGCTGTATAAAGCGCCGCCTATCCAAAAGAAGATCCTCCATATCTAGAAGATAGTCGGACTGTGAGAGCAGCGCAATCAGGGCTCAGAGCCGAGCCCCCTCATCCAGTCCCTGGTCGAGACTCCAAAAGAGTCGCTTAGTTTTCGTTAGCAATTGCAGATAGAACGCAAGAGCATGCAAATAGCTGCGCAGATTATGATGAGAAAGGAACCGGGGGTTGTCAAAGCTGCCCCACAGCGGACGGCTTAGGATCTATTTGGCGAGGCTCCAGCCGCCCTCAGGATAGGACAGAAAAAATGGATCAAGAGACCAATATTAGGTCATTTCCACAGGATAGCGCCTCGCACGAAGCGAAAAGCTAGAAACCAAACTCTGCAAGCAAGGAGTCTATTTCATCCTGTGAGTGGAGGGCCCCTTCCATCTTCTCATGAGCCGGGCCGTATAACTCATCTTTCTTTTTCTTTTCCTTATTCACAGTAACTCCGAATGTGCGCACCAGGCCAATGAGCTTCGTTTCCAGATCCTTATGAAAATTAACCATCTTTAGTATCACCTGCCCAGCCAGATCCTGATAGCCCTGAGAGGTGAGGATTACTGTAAGATCTTCAATAGTCTGAGATAATGAGCTCTTAAGCTCAGAAACGATTCTGGCGTTCTCCTCCATCCTCATGCGCGCGGTTTCCCCTATCGGTTTGAGCATCGCCAGGTGCTTTTCGATGTGAGCCAATCTTTCCTGGTCGCTATGACTTCTGTTCTGAATTCTTTCGGCATGATCAAGAGTGGTGTTTGCAGCCGATTCCGTCAGGTGGAGTATATGCTCGAGACGATCACCCGAATCGGGGATGCTGTCCTCGACCAATTCCTTCAATCCGGGATCGAGAGTAGCGGAGAGGTTTCTCAAAGAATTGTGGAGCTCACGGGCGAGCGACCCTATCTCATTATACATCTCGCCATCTCCCTGCATGCTGGACAGCTCCTGAAGTATCTCCTGAGCATGTATCAGGTCTCCACCTGCAAAAGAAGCCATAAACTCTTTAACATTTTTCAGTACTTTTTCTACCGTGGGGTCTTGAGCGCCAAGTTGTTGCGCTACCGGATCTTCGGAATCATAAGGAGAAATCAAAAAACCAATCTTTTCAAGGCTATCCTTGGGGATTTCCAGCTTCAAAGAGTCGTCCGAATCCCCCTCCGAAGGGAGAATTTTGCCACCCAGACGACTAGCGACAGAACTAACTTTAGAAACGTCTTGCGTCTCCTGCGCTATTTTGGAAGCCTTTTGCTCTTCTGCAGGCGCAGGCTCTGGCTTGACTTCTTTGGGCATCCAGGATGATTCTTCCTTTTTCCGCGCCGTCTTGTCAGGCTTATCATAAGGTACGGAAACATCCATGAGCTCAACTCCAAGGATCTCCAAAGTCTCAACAATTGAAGAGCGTATGGATTCAGCAGTTCCCTCCTGAAGCCCCCTTCTGATAAGTCCGAGAGCAAAGGCGAGCGTCGTAAGATGCTCCGCCGACAAAGACGGCATGCTCGCATACTTTTCCAGCTTTTGACCAACCTGTGAAAGTCCTTTGAGACCATATTCCCCCGCCGCAACGACAAACTCATGCAAAGCAGCGCGGACTTTCGGCACCACTTTCCCAACGTCTCCACCGCCGCTCTCAAGTGTAGCCATTTCTTTTTCGGAACCGTCTATAATCAAAAAAAGCTTTTTAAGCTCTCCCTTTGTCATCTCCACACCTCGCTGATGGGCTCTTATAGGAAACACTAAACCAAAGTCTAATCGCGCAGAATGCTTATTGTTCCCTTACTGATGGCAGGCAATCACTTTATTCCACAAGAAGCATCGTTTCAAGATCTTATTCCCAAAGCAATCTTCTTCGCACAGCAAATTCGTCTTAACACAAATAGCGCTGAGGTTTCCGATTCCTGAGGCGCCGCGTCTGGAATAACGAGGATTCCTTACCAAAACACGGGAGGTGAGAGAGGATACCGCTATTGAATCCTCAATAACCTCTTACACCAATACCATGGCAGAAAAGACGGCGATTTGCGATCTTGCTTATGGAAGTTGCATTTAAAAACCGGGGCGTCAGGGTAAAACTTCTCGAACTGAAATCGAGTGAGCTCCATGCGTATCATATTATTATTACGAGGACCATTCGCGGCTATTGAGAATCCGTTCTTCTGCAAAACTCGAATAGACGCCAGAGGATACGTATCTGCAATAACTCGAGATACTTCTACATGAGAAAAGGCCCAAGCAACCAACGTACGAATGCCCTCCGTTGCATAGCCCGCATTCTGGAATTCATGCAGAACTTCATATCCAATCTCCACATCACCATTTGGGGTGGGCTCGTTGAAATAGCTTCGGCCAATCAAACATCTCAACCCATTCTCTTCATCGCGGAAAATCCAATACCAATAAGACCAGCCAATGAGCCTTGGACACTCATCCAACCTATCGGCAAAAACCGGACCGATCATGTTTCCAATCAATTTGGGCGGCCAGCTACTCGTAACCAGCGCATCCAGACAACGGCCCAATCGCAGAGGATTGTTTATTTCCGCGCGTATCAACTCCGCTGTTGCAGCAGCTAATTCCAATCGATCCGTATATAGCCGGATAGTCTTTATCACTGCATGGCACTCCAATATTCGCGCCGGTAATAAGTGAAATCAGCTCAGCATGTCACCAGCAACCATAGAACGGAAGGCCGTCCATAGGTTACCGAGAAGGCCAGCCCTGAGCGTAGCAATTGCATGGCTGCTGAACCTGTATGATTCTTCTTTGCAGCTCTGAGAATCATGGAATCAGTACTGAAGAAGGCATTCTTCGAAGTCCTTTTCCTTGTAGGAGAGGCAGTCGGCTGGGAAAAGAGCCGGCAACCACCCGTTTTTGTCTCGCGGAGGACCGCTTTTATCAAAGACAATGGGAAAATAGCCGCGCTATACTGATCATTTGGACTTAGAACACTATATTATCAATATTTTTATATCTTAGATCAATAGACAAATCGTCTGACGCCAGGCGCGAGACTCCACAGCAAGATGAAGAGCCGCTTTTATCAGGATTATGCAGGCATGCATAAAACCCATGATGACAAAGCAGCACAAGCGGCAGATTTACAATAGATAAAGCAGAAAAAGGCACAAGTTACAGCGGAGATGGGAAGAAATAAGGAAGGGGGCGGCAGCGCCCTACTCTCCCGCGCAGTCG
>CAZOEL010000014.1:0-95795 GCA_964578835.1 uncultured Syntrophobacteraceae bacterium
GGCATCTCGAATGCCCTCTTCCACCGCATTAAAAAAGATTTCAGGAATAGACGCATCCCGCACCCTGTTCACCGTGGAGTTGCCTGCTCCCCTCGCACGGGGGGCCACAAGGAGCTCCACCATCGCGTAATGTCGACTCCCGCCAATTTCGCGGTCGAACACGAATTGAACCCGCGCCTCCCGGCTGACGGTTTCTCTATACACTACCTGAGGCTTGCCCGCATTGACTCCCACGTGGTAGTCTCGATCCAGCCGCGAAAGCACTATGTCCAGGTGCAGCTCACCCATCCCGCTGATGATCGTCTGGCCGGTGTCGGGATTTTCCTGGAACTTGAAGGTGGGATCTTCTTCGGACAATTTGGCCAGTCCGTCCATCAACTTCTCTTGATCGGACCTGGTTTTCGCCTCCACCGCGATGGAAATCACGGGCTCATAGATATCGATGGGCTCGAGCAGGATCGGATGCCCGGGATCACACAGCGTATCGCCCGTAGAGGCGGATTTGACGCCCATTAAAGCCACGATATTCCCAGCTTCAGTCTTTTCCAGTCGATCCCGCTTATTGGCGTGCATCTGAAAAATGCGCGAGATTTTCTCCCGCGTCCCCTTCGCCACATTCACTACGTCCATTCCGACTTGAAGCGTTCCCGAATAGATCCGAGCGTAGGTGAGCTTGCGGCCCTGATCCATAAAAATCTTGAAGGCGAGCGCGGAAAAAGGCTCTTTTTCACTGTTTGCGCGCGTCTCGGTCTCTTTGGTCTGCGGGTTTATTCCTTCGATAGGAGGAACATCCATGGGAGAAGGAAGATAATCGACTATGGCGTCGAGAAGGGGCTGAACGCCTTTGTTCTTGAGCGCGCTTCCACAAAAAACGGGGACGGTCTTGAGCTCCAGAGCGCGCTTGCGGATGACTCGAATGAGATCGGCAGCCGCAATCTCTTCTCCTCCGAGATATCGATCCATTAATGAATCGTCCCACTCGGCCACTTTTGCGACCAGATTTTCACGCGCTTCAAGCGCCTCGTCCATCAGGCCCGGCTCGATCTCCAGGCGCTCGTATTCCGCTCCGAGCGATTCGTCACGCCAGACGATTTGCTGCATATTGAGGAGATCGATGACGCCTCGAAAATCGGACTCTTGCCCGAGGGGCAACTGCAACGGGAGAGGCTCGGTTTTGAACTTGTCTTCTATCTGCCGCACTACCTTACGGAAGTCGGCCCCGATGCGGTCCATTTTGTTTACAAAGGCGATTTTGGGGACATGATATTTATCCGCCTGATGCCATACGGTCTCCGACTGAGCCTCAACGCCTCCAACCCCGCAGAATACGGCTATGACCCCGTCCAAAACCCGCAACGATCTTTCCACTTCAATGGTGAAGTCTACGTGGCCCGGGGTGTCGATAAGATGAATTTCATGATCTTTCCAAAGACAAGTAGTGACCGCGGAAGTGATGGTAATGCCTCGTTCCTGCTCCTGCTCCATCCAGTCCATTACGGCCGTGCCGTCATGGACTTCTCCCATTTTATGAGAGCGTCCCGTATAGTAGAGAATCCGTTCGGTCACCGTTGTCTTGCCGGCGTCTATATGAGCTATGATGCCGATATTTCGAAAGGCTTTCAGCCGCTTGTGATCAGCCATTATATTTCCCCATTTCATACTAGCGAAATGCGCCCGACGCGCCGGGCATGGAGTTGATAAAGAATTAAAGTCTAAGCAAATTCAGGAAAAGTGTCAAGTCATCAACTGCTTAAGCAACGGCTCTCATCGCGAGCCGGAAGAATGCATTGCAGAAATTAAAAGAGTCTTTTCACGTCTTCCTCATTGGCTGTACAGAACCGTTTTCTGATGGGCAAAGAACGCCCCGCACTCTTAGCGCTGGTCAAAACACAAATTGCCGTCAACCATGGTCAAAGAACAAAGAACAAAGAGAATAGGGACTTTCGCGCCATGTAATCAGCTTGAAGAACAGGAATAACGCCCATAAAGCCAGAAATTGTCCCAAAAAATTTAAATATCGATCTCTTTCAAGGGTTGACTGCATGTTTTCCATCACGTATCAACAATTCATATAAATGAAGAGGAATGACCTCTTTCTTTTGTTGCGGGCTGCGCCTTCGCTTGCAGTCCGACCGGTCGAGGCTGACCATCTTTAGGGGGCTTTCTATGAGAAGAGCATTCTCGTTTGTCAATCGGGTTTTCTTCATTACGATGGCTTTGCTGCTGAGCGCACTGCCGATTTTGGCCGCTCAGGATCAATCCTCAGGCAATGTTAAACGGTCTACGCCTTCAACGCCCGGAGCCGCCGGTCCCGCGACATGCCAATCATGTCACGCCGCCACCATGAAAAACCTTGGGAGAACCACCATGGGGCGAATTTTCCTCAAGCATCCGAGAAGCTCCAGCGAAGAAATGGCCTGTGAAACCTGCCACGGTCTCGGCGAAGATCACGCCAATTCAGGGGGCTCGGAATTCGGCGATATGATCCGCTTTCAGAAAGGCTCTCCCACCCCGGTTGAGAAGCGAAACGCAGCATGCTTCCAGTGCCACGAGAAGAAGAAGCTCTTGTTCTGGTCTGGCAGCCCCCACGAAGCCCGCGACGTCGCGTGCGTCAACTGCCACAAGGTACACCCCCGGTCAGAAGGAATATCCAACAGGCATCTTCTGGCCGAGCCGATGGAGAGCGACGTCTGCAGCCAATGCCACAAACAGCAGGCAGCGCAGCAGATGCGATTTTCGCATCATCCTCTGCGCGAAGGAAAGATGCAGTGCTCGAGCTGCCACAACCCTCATGGCGCCCCATCCGCCAAGCTCCTCAAGGCGAATTCCATCAATGATCTCTGCTATGGTTGTCATACGGAAAAACGTGGCCCCTTCCTCTTCGAACATCCTCCCGTTATGGAAGAATGCTCCAACTGCCATGCCGCTCACGGGAGCAACCATCCGAGACTCCTTAAAGTCCCGGAATTTCGCGTATGCAGGCAATGCCATATCAATTTCCATGCCCTTAATACCAGCGGCCTATCCCCAGGGCATATCACAGGCCGCCTGTGCACCGACTGCCACACCAATTTCCATGGCTCCAACCACCCAACGGGGCGAGGCAATTTATTCCTGCGATAAAGGAGGCTGCTATGAGAATACGACTTTCTGCATTCGCGTTTGCTTTAGGGCTTCAGGCTCTGCTTTGGGGATCAGGAACGGCGTCGGCTGAAACAAGCTTTTGCGATTATAAGTTGTTTGGCGATGTGGAACTGGGATTCAGGGCATTTATCGATAAACCTCCTCATGATGAGATGGGAAAGCTCGAGGAGTACCGCGATCTGGAAAACCCGTTCGTGGGGAACATGCATTTGCTGACGCTCAATCAGGATGAGAGCTGCCTCGTTGAAATCGCCGCCAGGGCAATTGCAGGCGATGACCAGAATTATTTCCTGCGCGGCTCGAAGATAGGCCTTTTTGATTTTGAATTCGAGTGGGACCAGATTCCTCATCTATACTCGACGACTTCTCCACGAGAAGATGAAATTGAAGTCCGACGCGATACGGCAAGATTTAGCTTCTCTTATACTCCGACTCCGGATTGGGACATTTTGGCGGAATACGCGCTTACTAACCGGGATGGGGAGATTCCGAAGGGAGTGGCTACGGGATTCCCAGGCGGGCTCAACTTCATAGAGGTCTTACAGCCCGTTGATTACAATCATCATGACGTTAGACTATCAACCGGATATGCGCAGAAGAAATACCAGCTTCAATTTTCCTACAATCTTTCCCTATTCAATAATGACGATGAATCCATGCTTGCGCCGGGAGGCGGAGGAGCATTCGATCCGACAGTCGCCCTTCCTCCCGACAGTTCGGCCCATACCATCACTCTCGCGGGAGGCGTCAATCTACCTTACAAAACTCGCGTCAACGGCTCGCTTTCTTACAGTCTGCGGCTTCAAACGGATGATTTCGTCGACACAGCCGCTCAGCCGTCGCAAAGCGATTTGGACGGCTCCGTCAACATACTCAACCTCTATCTCAATGGAGTCAGCCGCCCCATAAATCCCTTGACCATAAAGACGATGTATCGACTCTACCACTACGATGATGAATCCGATGAGCTGTTGATTACGGACTCTTTCCCCCGAGCCAACCCCATCAAGGCCGAACGATTTCCATATACAAGGCGCGATGCGGCAGTGGACGCGCGGTGGAAATTCCCGGTTCCCGTGGCTTTCAATGCCGGCTTCAAATGGCGGCGCTGGGAGCGCGACGAGAATGTGCTCGAAGTAGAGCAGACCGATGAATACACCCCAAGCTTTTCTCTGGATTACACGCCTGCCGAATGGCTTCTTTTGAGAACCGGCTATTCTCATTCCATAAAAGTGGGTACGGATTACCATCCTATAGTCTTCCAAGATCTACAGCAGGCGCTCATCCGCAAATTTACGATGGCCAATCGAGACCGGGACCAGGTTGACTTCCTGGCCGAATTCACGCCATGGAGCTCCGTCACCGTTTCAACCACCTTCGCCTTCGCTCGAGACGACTACACGGAGTCTTTGTTCGGCCTCCAGGAAGACGAATATTGGGCGGCTGGAGCCGATATCGCATGGAGCCCGATGAAGCGTCTTTCTCTCAGCGCAGGCTTCCTGCATGAGCAGTACGATGTAAAGCAGCGCTCCGGTTCGGAATTGGCCACCCTGCAGGGAGGCGGCTTAAGAGCTCAAGACGCCATAGATACTTTCTCAGCCGGAGCAAAAGTGATTCTCATTCCGGATAAGCTCGATCTCGACCTGCGGTCGAGCTTTTCCTACGCCGCCTCGGACTACAACGAAGAGGTTTTGCCCAAGGCTAAAGACAGCCTCTTTCTCAGCAGGGCGTATTTCAAATACCGCCTGGATGACCATTGGTCAGCAAAGCTGGGCTATGTATTCGAGCGCTTCAACATCACCGATTCCTACGCCGACAATTTCGCCCCCAATCAATCGATTTTCCTTGGCGATTTCTACGAGGATTACAATGCGCACATAATTGTGGGCTCCATCGGATTCAAGTTTTAAAGAGTCCCGCCTTACAAATCGGAGTGAAGAGGCGACGCCACGACGCATCGTTCGCCTCGTCGCTCCGATTTTGTTGTTGGCGCGCATAAGGGTTGGGATACGCCACCCGATCGTGCTGAGGTATCGAAGCATGATCGGGGCTGTTCGCCCTTCGATACCACAGGGCGAACGGGACACCCCAACCCTTATGCGCGCCAACATATTATTCTGCCCACAGCAAAAAGAAGATCCGTCTCGCCCATAGCCCTTTTCAGCCTCATGATTAATATTCATTTAACGCCTGTCCGTCCGCATCTCCATCGCTTTCCACGGGAGAGGGACGGGACTCGGATAGGCTTCGAATCAAAGATGAACCGATTCCTCCTGCTATCGAAAAAGAGCTCGCTTTTTCGAGGCGGCAGGATTCCAGGTTTCGATAGATCATCGCAATTAATGAAGACGGAGATTCCATATTATGGAAATTCAAACACTACAAAGGCTTCATCCCGAAATAGAGATCACTTACCTGCGTCCTGAAAAAAAGACCGGATTGGTGGTGGTCATAACCGGCAACGGAAAGGGCAAGACGTCATCAGCCATGGGAATGGCCGTTCGAGCATGCGGCCATGGAATGAAGACATCCATTATTCAGTTCATGAAGGGCGACCTTTACACCGGAGAATGGGACGGCATCGGGAAGCTAAACTGCGACGTTGAGATCATCCCCACCGGAATGGGCTTTTGCGGCATCCAGGGCAATCCTTATCCTCATTCCGAACACAGAGAAGCTGCCCAGCAAGCGCTGCGAATCGCCGAAGAAAAGATCTTCTCAGGCAAATTCGATGTGGTTATCCTCGATGAGATAAACAATGCTCTCAACCTCAAACTGTTGGACATCGATCAGGTCATGGACATTCTCAACCGCAAGCCTCCTCTGACGCATCTGATTCTAACGGGCAGAGACGCTCACCCGCAAATCATCGAACTGGCCGACACGGTGAGCGAAGTGAATGAAGTCAAGCATGCATACCGCAAAGGCATCGAGCCTCAGCCGGGCATCGACTATTAGCGTAGACGAATGATGAGCAAGGATCGCAAGCAATAAATGAGGAGCGCTGTGAAAGATATGCTCCTTGCTCATCATTCATGATTGCCGCTTCCTAGATCCTGTTCAAGGCTTGATCGAGGTCATCTCTCAAGTCTTCATAGTCTTCACAGCCCACAGAGAGCCTCACCAGCTCATCGACTATGCCGGACTCCTCTCGTTCTTCGCGGGATATGGAAGCATGAGTCATGGAGGCCGGATGTTCGATAAGGGTTTCGACGCCTCCCAGAGATACCGCGAGAGTAATAAGGCGCACGCCGTTCATCAAAGTGATCCCACCTTGCAAACCGTTCCTTACGCCAAAGCAAAGCATCGATCCGAATCCGTCCATCTGCCGCTTCGCGATTTCGTGCTCTGGATGGTCTTCCATCCCGGGATATCGGACCCAGGATACTGACGGATGGCGGTTGAGGAATTCGGCCAATTGGGCAGCGTTTTGCTGAGCTTTTTCGATGCGCATGGAAAGCGTGCGCACGCCGCGCAGTATGAGCCACGCCTGATGGGGATCCATGGTTCCGCCAAGGAGGTTCAACACTCTTCGCAAACGTCTATGTATCTCTTCGCTTGCGCTCACGATCATTCCGCCGATCACATCGCTGTGTCCGTTTATAAACTTGGTCAGGCTGTGAATGACGATATCGGCTCCAAATTCTATGGGCCTCTGCAGGTAAGGGCTTGCAAAGGTATTGTCCACCACCAGGAGCGAGCCATGCTCGTGAGCAATCTGCGCGGCGCCTTGGAGGTCGGTGATTTTCATTGTCGGGTTCGTGGGCGTTTCAATAAACACCATCGTGGTGTCGGGGCGCATGGCTTCGCTTATATTCTGAAGCTGAGAGCTATCCACAAAGGTCGCTTCCACCCCGAATCGCGAATACTCACTCTCCAGCACTACGCGGGAAGCGCCATAGATGGAGTCGGTTGAAACAATGTGCGCCCCATCGCCAAGAAGTGTGAAGAAAACCGTGTTAACGGCCGCCATTCCAGTTGCGGTCGCCATGGCGCCGAAGCCGTTTTCGAGCAAGGCGATATTCTCTTCGAGGGCGTTCACGGTCGGATTGCCAAACCTCGAATAGATATAGCCGGACTGCTCGCCGGCAAACCGCGCGGCGCCCTCCTCAGCGCTCGGGAATGCAAATGTCGAGCTTTGAAAGATTGGAACGGAAATTTCACCGTACACCGGGCTTTTGAGGCCACCCGCATGAATTGCTTTCGTTGACTTTCGTAAGGAATGAGAGAGTTTTTCTTCTTTCATGGGCAGGCTCCTGACCTATGATTTCAATCTGGAAAATCATTTTCCGCATATAGCGCATGACGCCAAAGCTATTGTTGGATTGTAAAGCTTCAGTGATTAGGAAAAGCATTTCGATCTCTTTTGTTAATTACGATTTAAGAACCAGCCCTTGTCTGTCAATACCCAACCCGGACGCTCGGAGCGCCATGCATTGAAAGAATCGCCACGAGTCGGAGGAGCTCACGGTCTATACTCTCCTTAATGACGCAACGAAAACATGCGTCTTAAGAGAAATATCGTCTACTTGTCGGCGGAATTTCTGATGGACGCAGATACCCTTTAATGATAATCTCCCCGACACTGACTGATGCAACTAGCAATGCCAATCCAGTCCGCAAATCGTATAAATGCGGCGCTTAATGCTGGTATCGCCCTCATCCTGCAACCCCTGCTCCGTTGTCGCGTTGCTCTGAATAAGGTGCTACTTGAGCTTTAAAATTCTAGCGCGTGGAAATATGGCAACGATTTCAACAAGGCAAGCAACATGTTATTTTGTCATGCCGGCCTTGTCGGCCCCCATCTCTCTGAGGGACATTAAGGAGATAAGCATTTCAACATTGGATGGCGACACCGGAGTAAGAAGCCATGTTAAGATTGCCTGGCTCAAGCATTCGCTCCCGATTACTGCTAATTGTCGTATTGACCGCTATCCCCTTGCTTGCGCTCATCCTTTATTCCTCCCACAAGGAGAGAGCAATCGAGCTCGATCTCCAATTGGCTTACGCTGCGCGACTGGCGCATTTGGTGTCAGTCGATCAGTCACAACTGTTTGAAGAAACGCGCAGGTTCTTTGTCACTCTGTCCAGAGCCCCTGAAATTAGAAATAAGCGAAAGGAAGAGCTATCGGTTTTTTTTACCAATCTAATCAATGAGTTTCCTATCTACCGCAATCTCATTTTGATTGACGTCAGCGGCATCCCCTTTAGCAGCGCTGTCGCCTTGGAAGAGAACGAGAACTATTCCACTCGCCCATGGTTTCAGAGATCTCTCGAAGCCAAAGACCTTTTGGCCGGTGAGTATCGTCTGGGCTCCCATGGCCGGGAGAACGCAACGCTCCTCGCCTACCCTGTGCGTGATGAAGCAGGGCAGGCGCAGAGCGTTCTGTGCGCCTTTCTCAACATTGACAGGTGGGTGGATCAGATCATCCCGATGGCGCAACTCCCCGCTTATGCATCCCTGATGGTGCTCAGCCGGGAAAGCGTTCTTTTCGCGCATCGGCCAGACTCTCCGCAGCAGACCGATCAGTGCGTCCCGGATTCACCAACGATCAACCGCATGCTCATGAAAAGAGAAGGCTTCGCGGACGGGCTGCTACTGGGCAATTCGCCCTGCCTTTACGGGTTTGCTCAATTGCATACTTTTCCGGAAGAAGTCTTCGTCGTGGTGGGGATACCCCGAGACGCCGCTCTCGAACGAGTGAACAAGGTTCTGACAAGGAATCTCATCCTCCTGGGCGCGGCTTCGGTCATCAGCATAATCATCGCATTGATAAGCGCAGAGATCCTCCTGCTCAGCAAATTTTTGCCTCTCACCAGCGTCGTCAGACGTCTGGCTCAAGGCGATTTCGGCGCCCGCACGGGTCGTCGTTACGGACGAAGTGAATTCAGCCGCCTGGCCCGCATGCTGGATGAAATGGCCGCCGGGATGGAAAAACGGCAAGTGGAGTCGGAACAGATTGAGGAAGTGCTGAGGGAAACCGGCAGACGTTTCCGGGCGATTTTTAACAATGCGTTTCAATTTACGGCAATCCTTGAACCTGATGGCAGGATTCTCGAAGTCAACCAGACAGCGCTTGATTTCTTTGGAAAGAAAATGTCAGACGTCTTCGACCGTCCATTCTGGGAAACGCCTTGGTGGTCGTCATCTCCCCAGGTGCGGCAACGCCTGCAAGAAGATATAGCCAGGGCCGCAAAGGGGGTCATCATCAGGGGCGAAGCTGAAACTTTGGGCTCGGACGGGAAGATAGCCGCCCTTGATTTTTCCATTAAGCCTTTGAGGGACGAATCGGGACAGGTGACCATGCTGATTGCGGAGGCGCGGGATATTACCGAAAGAAAGCGCGCCGAAAAGGCGCTGATGGAGAGTGAAGCGCGCTACAGAGCCATAGTCGAGGATGCGACAGAGATTATAGTGCGCTTTTTACCCGACGGGAAGATCACGTTTGTCAACGAGGCCTACTGTCGCTTTCTCAATAAGAAAAAAGAAGAATTGCTCGGTCGGGTCTTCCGGCGCGAGATGAAGACCGACGACATAGAAAAGATGAATGAGCGCATTCTCCCCCACAGTCCAGAGAACCCCGTAGCCGGCCTCGAGCAGCGGGTGGCGAACGGCGAAGGGGATTTGCGGTGGCTCCAATGGACAGCCAGGGAGATTTACGATCGGAACGGAGAGATCATCGAGCATCAGGCGGTGGGACACGACATTACGGATCGAAAAAAGGCCGAGGAGTCGCTGCAGGAATCTCAAAAGACGCTCCGGATGCTCTCTTCAAGGCTTCTCAAGGCCCAGGAAGATGAGCGGAAGCGAATAGCCCGCGAGCTCCACGACAGCATCGGACAGTCTCTGAGCGCCGTAAAATTCGCCGTAGAAAACGCCATAAACAAAGCGCCGAATCTTTCCCATCAGGAAGGAGGCTCCCTGGAATCCATTGTCCCCACAATCCAGCACGCCATCGACGATGTGCGCAGAATCATGACCGATCTGAGACCTTCAATCCTGGACGACCTTGGCATCGAAGCCACCTTGAGATGGTTTTGTCGGGAGTATCAGAATATTTACACCTCCATCCATATCGAAAAGGAAATCGATATAGAGGAACAAGAGATACCTTTGCCTTTGAAGACCGTACTTTTCAGAATTACCCAGGAAGCCTTGAACAACATAGCAAAGCATAGCAAAGCCTCTTTTGTGAGGCTTGTCCTGAAGAAGGAAAATGACCACATCGAGCTAGTCATTGAAGACGACGGCGAGGGCTTCGATCCGGAAAGCGCGTTCTATTGCGCCGAGACAAAAAGCGGGTTCGGACTTTCCAGCATGCGCGAGCGCGCGGAGCTCTCCGGAGGGTGCTGCAGAATTGAATCGATAAGAGGAGAAGGCACTACTATCAGAGCCGTCTGGCTATGCGACAGAAATTGCGAAGAAGAGGAATGCTCCGAGAACAGGCCCGGCTGACCGATAGACCTCACCCTTGACAAACAGCCCCGCTGCAAATATTTACTTACATGAACTTTCGGATAAAAAAATTCATTCATAGCCACCTTTCCCGACTTTGGCGGCCATAACAAAAATCGAGGGGCAATCTCACGAGATGAATATGTCTTTCTATCGGCTTTTTTCGGCTCGTCCTTGTTCATACAAAAGAGGGATCGATTCCACCCCCACTATTCACGCCATGCCTTCCATTTTTCTGGCGGTTTTTTTGTTCGTTCTGCCCGGATGCATGCCGACAAAGGCAACACGGGTCGCAGGCGCAGCTCTCACCATGCAGGACGTGGCGACGGCGGCCTCCAAGCAGTCGAACCTGCACGTTGTCCGCGAAGGGACTCCCGCATATCTTATGCTCGTGGACGCCCTCATAGAAGCTTACCCCGACAACAGAGATCTTCTTATCGCCGCCTGTCAGGCCTATAGCTCCTATGCGTCCATGCTTCCGGAAGATGAAGGGCGCGACAAGAGCGAAGCTCTTTACCGAAAAGCAAAGCTCTATGGATTCCGGACTCTCTCCAGGCATGGTGATTTCGCGCGGGCTGCAACCGGGGATCTCACGGAGTTCAAGGCTCTTCTTAGTCGGTTCAATAAAGAGGACGTTCCCGCGCTCTTTTGGACGGCCGGAGCTTGGGCGGGCTGGATAGGAAGCGACATGAACAATGTGGAGGCCATGGCCGACATCTCGGCGCTCGAGGCCGTATTGAAGAGACTTATCGAGCTCGATGAGTCGTTCCACTACGGTGGACCTCACGTGTACATGGCGGTCTACCTCGCAGTCAAGCCCGCCATGCTGGGCGGGAATTTGGAACAGGCGAGGCTGCATTTCGATCGGGCTTTTGCGCTTGGTGGCGATAAGCTGCTCACGAACAGAGTGCTTTTCGCTCAGTACTATGCGCATGGGGTAAGAGACCGCGCGCTGTTCGAAGATAGCCTGCGGCAAGTGTTGAATGCAAAAATCGATGAAATTCCGGAGTTGACCCTATCCAATGCGGCGGCGCAGGAAAAAGCCGGGCTGCTGTTGAATAAAGCGGAGGAATATTTTGAAGAATTGCCGTAGCCAAATAATCCCGAAGAGCGTCTTTTCAATCTGCAAACATCTTCTCTCCATTCTTTGCGGCTCTATTTTTCTGTTAGTCTTGACCGTATCTCCATCGGCGGCGCAGAAGAGCGCCAAGCCCGAGCATGAGATCAAGCTTGCCACCCTCGCCCCCGAAAACAGCTCTCTTATGCAGATCTTCAACGAAATGAACGCCGAGATCCTCAAAGAGACGGACGGCAAAGTAGGCTTCAAAATGTACTCCGGCTTCGTTCTGGGAGACGAGGAAGACGTTTTGAGAAAACTGCGCATCGGGCTCGTGCACGGCGCGGCATTCACTAGCTCCGCCCTCACGGACATCTGTCCTGAAATGCGCGCGCTCATGATTCCTTTTCTTTTCCGAAGCGCCAAGGAAGTCGACTACGTCCTGGAGAAGCTCGACAGCAGCTTCAAACAGACCTTTTCCAAGAACGGCTACGAAGTCCTCGGATGGCCCGAGCTCGGCTTCATCTACTTCATGTCCACAACCCCCATAGCCGGTCTGGAAGACCTCAAGGGAAAGCGCGTATGGGCCAAGTCCAACATGCCCATGGCTCAGGCGATTATCGACAGGGCGGACGTTTCGACGGTCGCCATCGCCGCCCCCGATGTGCTGATGGCGCTCCAGACGAATCTTCTGGATGTTGTCTACAACTCCCCCTACTACGCGGTGGTGACGCAGTGGTTCACCCATATCAAGTTCATCACGGATCTCCCTCTGACCTATATCGGGGGGGCGCTTCTGATCGACAAGAAAGTCTTCGATAAAATCCCCGCGCCGCTCCAGGAGACGGTTAGAAAAGTCAGCGCAAAGCACCTGCGGAGGCTCAACGAAAAGACAAGAAAGGACAATGCGGACGCTTTTGAGCTCATCCTGAAGCGAGGCGTGAAGAAGGTCGCGCCAACCCCGGAACAGGCTGCGGGCTTCAGGCAAGTTGCCGACTCCGCCGTGAGCGCCCTCGGCCCCAAGTATCTTCCTCCGGAAACGACGGCCAAAGTACGGGCCTGGCTTGATGAATACAGGATAAGCTCCGCAAGGCAGCCATGAATTTTAGAGATCTCATCAATAAGGCAAGCCGCTTTTTTCGCTTTTTTGAGGAATGGCTGCTGATTGCCCTGGTTGTCTTCCTCACCGGCTTTGCCCTGCTGCAGGTCGTTTTGCGTAATTTCTTCTCTACCGGAATTACGTGGGGCGATACGCTTCTAAGACATATGACGCTCTGGATCGGCTTTCTCGGAGCATCTCGCGCCACGGCTGAAAACAAGCACATCCGCATCGAGCTCATCCCGATGGCGCTCTCCCAAAAAGGGACTGCCGTCTTGAGCGCGGTCCGGGGCTTCTTTCTTATTTTCATTTCTGCAGCGCTGCTTTACGCATCCCTCATATTTTTGCGCGACGAGCGCGCAGCCGGCAGCATCGCTTTCAACGGCATTCCCTACTGGCAGCTTGAAATCATCTTTCCCCTGACCTTTCTCGTGATGACTTTGAGGTTCGTACGGCTCTTCGCCCGCGATCTCAGAGAGCTTTATAAGAAGGAGGAGCGATGAAGCTCCTTTTGATTTTGGCTCTGCTCTTTCTCACTTTTTCCGGAGCCCCTCTTTTCATCATCATCTCCGCAGCAGCCCTCATCTCTTTCTATTATCTGGGCATAGACCTTTCGCTTGTGATCATCGAAATGTATCGGCTGGCGTCCAACCCCATGCTGATCGCTTTGCTCTTTTTCGCTTTTACCGGATATATCCTGGCGGAAAGCGGGGCGAGCCGCCGTCTCGTAAGACTTTCGACAGCCGCGCTCGGACGCGCGCCGGGCGGCCTCGCCATCGTCTCGCTGCTCACCTGCGCCTTTTTCACCGCCTTTACCGGCGCCTCCGGAATAACCATCGTAGCGCTTGGCGGCCTGCTTCTCCCGGCGCTCACCTCCGATAGTTATCCGGAAAAGTTCTCCCTCGGATTGCTTTCGACCTGCGGGAGCCTCGGCCTGCTCTTTCCTCCAAGCCTTCCGCTCATCATCTACGGCATGGTCTCCGAGACAAACATCTCAGACCTTTTCCTGGCCGGAATACTTCCCGGCGCGCTCATGCTCCTCCTTCTCGCCGTCTATTGCATTTTCAAAGGCTTAAAATCCGGAGGCCAAAGCCGCCGCGAGACCTTCAGCCTTCAGGAATTACTGAGCGCGGTGCGGGAAGCCATATGGGAACTGCTTCTTCCCGTTGTCATTCTCGGCGGGGTCTACAGCGGACTTCTGGTGGTGAGCGAAGCGGCTGCAATCACGACTCTATACGTATTGATCGTCGAAGCGGTCGTCCACAGGGAAATAGGTCTGAAGAAAATGGGGCAGATCATTCAGAAGACAGCGGTAATGGTAGGCGCCATCATGGTGATCCTCGGAGCCTCCCTCGCCTTCAACAGTTTTCTCATCGACCAGCAGGCCCCGAACATAATTCTGGATTTCATGCGGGAACATGTCCAAAGCAAATACGGCTTCCTGATTATATTGAACATTTTCCTGCTCGTAGTCGGCTGCCTTCTCGACATGTTCTCCGCTCTGGTAATCGTCGTGCCCCTCATCGTCCCCATTGCAGCCAGCTACGACGTCAACCTGATTCATCTCGGCATCATATTTCTTACCAATCTTCAAATCGGCTATTCCACGCCGCCTATCGGAATGGACCTGTTCATAGCAAGCCTGAGATTCGAAAGACCGGTAATCCAGCTCTATTTCGCTTCGCTGCCTTTCCTGGGCATCCTGCTGATCACGCTGGCTATCATTACCTTTTTTCCGGCTTTGAGTCTGATGTTGGTAAATTGAGCGCAAAGCACTGCGAAGCAGGCAGCCGATTGTGAAAAAGTGATGGACTAAGGCCCCGTTTGGTGTATCTTCGTTTCCCTTTGCGGGTAGAGTTATAATGACTGTAAGCAAGCAAGATGGAAGACCGATTTTTCTTCCGGGTTCAAGCGCGAGGTAATCATGAACGAACAGCACATTGCATTCATAGCCGCCGAGCTCCAGGTATCGCGCGGTCAGGTCGAAGCGACGGCCCGCCTTCTGGAAGAGGGCGCAACTATTCCCTTCATAGCCCGGTATCGGAAAGAAGCAACCGGCTCCCTCGATGAGACCGTGATCACGACAATCCGGGACAGGCTCGGACAGCTCGATATTTTGGACAAGAGGCGAGAGACCATCTTAAAATCCCTTGAAGATCAGGGGAAGCTCACCGACGAGTTGAAAGCAAAAGTGCTCGAAGCGGAAACTCTGGCGGTGCTGGAGGATTTATACCTTCCTTACCGTCCCAAGCGCCGCACCCGGGCGACCATCGCCAAGGAAAAAGGGCTCGAACCCCTGGCGCAGCTTCTTTTCGATCAAAGTCCAAATTTCGATCCCATCTCGGAGGCAGCGGGATTCGTCGATGCGGAAAAGGGTGTAGCCTCGCCAGAGGACGCCCTGGCTGGGGCTCGCGACATCATCGCCGAATGGGTGAATGAGAACGCCGAAGCGCGCGCGAAGCTAAGAAAGCTCTTCATGGAAAGAGGCGTCATCCGCTCGAGGGTTTTGGCCGGCAAAGAAGAAGAAGGGGCTCAGTTCCGGGACTACTTTCAATGGGAAGAGCCCGTCAAGGCGGCCCCCTCTCACCGGATACTCGCAACACGACGCGGCGAAAAGGAAGGCTTCCTCTCCGTTCACACAGCGCCGCCCGAAGAAGATGCATCCGCGATCCTCGAGACTCTTTTCCTCAAAGGGGATTCGGAATCTTCAAAGCAAGTGGCCGAAGCCCTTCACGACAGCTACAGAAGGCTCCTTGCGCCCTCTCTTGAAACCGAAACAAGGCAGATGGTCAAGGCCCGCGCCGATGAAGAAGCGATCCGCATCTTCGCCGACAATCTCAGGCATCTTCTCATGGCTCCCCCTCTCGGCTCCAAGCGCATACTGGCCATCGACCCCGGCTTCCGCACAGGCTGTAAAACCGTCTGTCTCGACCCTCAGGGAAAGCTCCTCCATAACGAGACGATCTATCCCCATACCGGAGCGCAGGCTGCGGCCAAAGCCGGCGAGCGCGTTACTGCGCTCGTCGAGACTTTCTCCATAGAAGCCATAGCCATAGGAAACGGAACCGCCGGGCGCGAAACGGAAGCTTTCGTCCGAAGCTTAGGCTTTCCGCAAGCCGTTCAGGTCATCATGGTGGATGAAAGCGGAGCCTCCGTTTACTCGGCATCCGAAACAGCCCGGGAGGAATTCCCGGATCATGACGTCACGGTCCGAGGCTCGGTCTCCATTGGCAGGCGCCTCGTGGACCCTCTTGCGGAGCTCGTGAAGATCGACCCCAAATCGATCGGCGTCGGCCAATACCAGCATGACGTCGACCAGGGCGCGCTCAAGCAAGGTCTCGACGATGTGGTGATGAGCTGCGTCAATGGAGTGGGAGTAGAAGTGAATACGGCTAGCTCCCAGCTTCTTTCTTATGTTTCCGGGCTCGGACCTCAGCTCGCAAGAAACATCGTAACCTACAGGAATGAAAACGGCCCGTTCCGATCCCGCGATGATCTCAGAAAGGTCCAGCGCCTTGGCCCCAAAGCCTATCAACAGGCGGCGGGCTTCCTGCGCATTCGAAACGGCGTCAATCCCCTCGACGCAAGCGCCGTCCACCCCGAGTCCTACCACATCGTGGAAGCCATGGCTCGGGACTTGAGCGGCACGGTAACCGACCTCCTGCGCGACGACTCCCTCCGGAAGAAGATCGATCTTCCCCGGTATGCAACGGATCAAGTGGGGCTTCCGACCTTAACCGACATCCTCGAAGAGCTCGCCAAACCTGGACGCGATCCCAGAGAAAGCTTCGAACAGTTTTCCTTCGCGCAAGGCGTAGAGAGTGTGGACGATCTAGAGATCGGCATGAAGCTTCCCGGAATAATCACCAATGTGACGGCTTTCGGAGCCTTCGTGGACATAGGAGTCCACAGGGACGGCCTCGTCCACCTGAGCGAGCTCTCGGACCGTTTCGTAAAGGACCCGACCGAAGTGGTAAAAGTCCATCAGCACGTCATGGTGACGGTGCTCGAAGTCGACAAGCAGAGAAACCGGATATCTCTTTCCATGAAGACCTATCCCGGCGCGCCTGCGAAGAGCGCCGAACCGGCGGAGAGCGCACCTGCGAAGAAACCGAAGCGCGATGCGGCGCCCAAGCAAAAAGCCCCCAGCAAGAAAGCCGCCTTCAACAATCCCTTCGAAGCTCTTCTTAATAAGAAATTCTGACCGTAGAGACGCAGCGTGAAAAACGCTGCGCCTCTTACTCATACTTCAGCTTGATTCGACAAAAAGACGAAGAATTTGTTTTTCTTCGTTATTCACCTTTTTGTGTTGACATTTTACCCACAGCAAATTAGCTCATATTGGAAAGCTTTGGCATGAGGGTAATCACGAAGGGTCGGCTTCAAGAGTTTTGGGAAGCTCACCAACAAGCGAAAAAGCCTCTGAGTGAATGGTTTGCGGTGGTGGCCAAAGCCAAATGGAATAGCTTTGAAGATCTTCGAGTGATCTATCCAAGCGCAGATCAAGTAAAAGTAGAGAGTGGAAGCATTACGACGATTTTCAACATCAGCGGCAACAAATACAGGCTCATTACGGCAATTCATTACAATACACAAAAGGTGTTCATAATCGACATAATGACCCATGCCGATTACGACAAGAACGTCTGGAAGAAGAAATTCTAAGCGCCAACCAGGAGGCGTCCCATGAAGTCGATAATTTCTGTAAAATTTGACTCCAGCGCAAATCCTGTTTGCGCACAATCCTCGCCGAATGAAGCCGACGCACAGGATGAGTACGCACTTCAAGTCTGGCCGCTCAGAACGGAAGCTGACTACTTTCAGGCTAGAAATACAGTGGACAAGCTCGCACTGAAGGGAGAGGACAACCTCACAGATGCCGAACAGGATCAGTTGGAAATTTTCAGTATTCTGATGGAAAAATATGAAGAGGAACACTATCAAGTTGATCAGCTCAAATTATCTCCTATTGAATTCCTTGAGCTTCTAATGCGAGAAAGCGGCATGAAAGCTTCCGATTTGGGACGACTGCTCGGCGACAGAACCTTGGGTTACAAGATACTCAAAGGCGAACGCAATCTCAGCAAGGCGCACATCAAAACGCTCAGTGAGCGCTTCAAGGTTGATAGCAGCGCCTTTTTGTAGGAATTGTAAGATTCCCCATGTCGAACGAGCCCCTCCCTGCCCGCCTTGAAGATCCTGCAGCAAGGCCTTACGTTTCAGTCAGAATTGCGCCCGTAAGGCTTTACGCCGAGGCAATCCTCTCTTTTTTTACTGCGCTACATGGAGGATAATCCCGCCTCGCCTGGCCAGGCTTAATGAAACGAAATCAAGGAGGAGAACATGGACTTTTTGCTTCCTGACGGAATAATCGAAGATCGCAATCGTCTGAAAGCGTTTCTTGCCCAGCGAGTGGCGCCCAATTTATCCACATGGTTCGAAGAGCGCGCCTTCCCGCGAGATCTCTTCAGAGAGATGGGTGAGCAGGGATGGCTGGGATTCAATGTGAGCGAGGGAAAACTTGTGGAGCAGAGCGCGCTCAAGCAGGCGGTTCTGTTTGAAGAGCTCGCGAAAATATCGCCTGGAATCGCTGTGGCCATACTGGTTCAAATCTCTCTTGGCGGCAAAGGGTTGGTTTTATTCGGCTCGGATAAGCAGAAGGAAGCGTATCTGAACCCTTCGATCCGAGGAGAGACCCTGCTGTGCGTCGGGAACACCGAGCCGATGGCGGGAAGCGACGTAGCAAACATCGCAGCCGATGCGAAACAAGTCGATGGAGGCTGGCTTCTCAACGGAACCAAGGCTTACGTCACCAACGGAGCCATAGCCGACTTCGGCTTGATCACGGCTATCACCGATCCCGACGCCGGCAGGAACCATCGCATCTCGATGCTCCTGGTCGATCTTTCATCAAAGGGCGTCACGCGAAAGAAGCTGAACAAGGATGTCTGGATTCCATCCGATCTCACGAGGCTTACCTTCAAAGATGTCTTCGTCCCTGAAGAGAATCTGGTGGGCAATCACGGCAAAGGGCTACAGCAGGTGCTGGAGATCTTCACCAACAGCAGGCTCACCATAAGCGCTCTCACTCTCGGGACGGCTGCGGGAGCCTTTGAGCTTGGCCTGAATCGAGCGAAGAGAAGAGAAGCCTTCGGGAAAAAGCTTGCGGACTTTCAGGCAAAGTCTTTTGAGATAGCCGATTTTTTCACCAAAATTGAAGCTGCAAGGCTGATGGTCATGAAGGCCTGCTGGACCAGAGACCAGGGGAAGGATTTCCGGCTGGAGGCGTCCATGGCGAAGTACCTCACGGTGGAAGTCGCGCGAGAGGTAGGGCTGTGGGCCGCTGATCTTTTCGGAGCCGCTTCCGTCGTCGTCGACCACCCCATTCACAAGTTCCCGCTCGACGCCTGGGCTTCCTCCCTGGGCGAAGGAACTCAGGACGTTCAGAAGCTGATCATCTCCAGGGAAGTGTTGAAAAGGGACAGCTTCTGAGCTCTGGATGCCGGATGCCTGCCTTAACCCGGCATCCGGCTCACGGCTCCAGGACAATTTTGCCGAACTGCTCGCTTTTTTCCATCATCGCAAAGGCTTCCCGGCCGTCTTTCATGGGCATTACGACATCGATCAGCGGTTTCAGCCGGCCAGTCCAGAGGAGCCTCAGGATATCGTGGAAGTCCTGGTGGGCTCCCATGGTGCTGCCGATGAGGCTGATTTGTTTGCTGAAAATATACCGGATGTCAATTTCCGTGATCGGGCCGCTGGTGTTGCCGACGATGACGATGCGGCCGCCTCTGGCCACGGCCTTCATGCTGGCGCCCAGGGTTGCGGCCCCAACGTTGTCTACAACCACATCCACGCCGCGTTTGCCCGTAAGGGAATAGATTTCGCGACCCCAGTCCGTCTTGGACCTGTCTATGACGAAGTCGGCTCCTATTTCCTTCGCCTTTTCAGCCTTTTCGGAATTGCCCGCAACGACGTAGACCGTTGCTCCGGCAAGCTTCGCAATCTGGGTCGCCATGCTGTTCACTCCTCCGCCGGCTCCGACCACCAGCACGGTTTCTCCCGCCCGGAGCCCGGCTCTGCGAATGAGCATCCGCCAGGCGGTAAGCGTGACCAGAAGAGGGGCGGCCGCAGAGGGAAAGTCCAGGTCTTCGGGCATGGCTGCAAGGTTGGATGCGGGAACCGCCACATATTCGGCAAGGCCTCCGGGCAACTGCTCTCCCAGAATGTGGTAGCCGGGACTCACGCTGTCCTCGCCCCGGCGGGTGAATTCATCACGAAGCGTGCTGAGGCCTGGATCTACGACCACTTTTTGTCCCACTGCCCAGCCGTCAACGCCGGGTCCAAGCCCAGCTACAACTCCGGCGATATCGGAGCCGCCCCAATGGGGCATTTTAAGCTTGAGGCCGGGCCAACCGCGCCTCACCCAAATATCGAGATGGTTGATGGCGCAGGCCTTGACCTGAACAAGCGCCTCACCAGGTCCAGGAACAGGATCGGGAACGTCTTCACACCACCGTATTACCTCCGGGCCTCCGTGCTCATAGAAACAAAGCGCTTTCATGGCGTCGATCCTTCGCGCGCCCCCTCATGACCTGAAGGCGCAACAGATTATAGGGAATATAACTCGATATACCGGCAAGTTGTATTCATTGCCTCTTCAGGCTTCTGTCTCCTGACTCTTGTGTGGAAAGCTAAAGACGCATCTTTTTCGATTCAAGGGCTGAGCATGGAAAATGCCGGCCGATTATGATATTTAATGAGCTCCATGGAGCCTCGATGCGCCCACATCAAAGAAGCTCCGGTTTAACTTGCTTTTTTTGTCCGTTAGTGATTAGTTTCCGTCTCTCTGGAAAGACTGCGGCCGTCGCTTCGCGACGCAACGCAGCCAAGAGATGAGGACCTACTCGATGAGGTGATCTGTATGAAGCGTTTACAACCATCCAGAAGAAATAAAAAGCCGAGCGCCGCCCGCTGGCTCGGGATTGCTCTTCTGGCTGTGATTACCTGTATGTTCGTGGGCGCCGGTTTGACCCTTTTTGCCTTCTATATTCAGGTGGAGCGGTCTTTGCCGAGCGTCAAGTCTCTCAAGAGCTATCATCCGCCGCTCGTCAGCACCATGTATGCCGCAGACGGCTCGCTGATGGGCGAGTTCTATACGGAGCGCCGCTACATCGTTCCGATGAGCGAGCTTCCCCCGCATCTTATCAAGGCGTTCCTCGCCGCCGAAGACGCGCGTTTCTACGAGCATGGGGGCGTCGATCTTGCGGGAGTCGTCCGCGCATTCTTCCGAAACCTTCAGGCAGGCGAAATCGTTCAAGGAGGGAGCACCATCACGCAGCAGGTAGTCAAATCGCTCCTGCTCACTCCGGAGCGCACGGTGATCCGGAAGGTAAAAGAGGCGATCCTCGCCTATCGCATCGACCGATCTCTCAGCAAGGACGAAATCCTCAACCTCTATCTCAATCAGATCTACTTCGGGTCGGGAGCATACGGAGTCGAGGCTGCGGCGCGGACTTATTTCAACAAGCGAGCGAGAGATCTCAATCTTTCCGAAGCTTCGCTCCTCGCCGGGCTCCCGAAGGCTCCAAGCCGTTATTCCCCCTTTCAGAACTATACGGCTGCAAGAGAGCGTCAGCAGTACGTGCTGCAAAGAATGATCGAATCCGGTTTTGCCTCCGAAGACGCAGCCAGGAAAGCCTTCGCGGAAGCCCCGCCCCTGGCCAAGCCCAAGCACTGGACCTTGAAGGATTTCAACCACTTTACGGAAGAAGTCCGCAGGCAGGTCGAAGCGCGCTACGGCCGGGATGGACTCTACAAAGAGGGCCTTGCCATCTATACGACTCTCGACCCCAAAGCTCAGCAATACGCTGAGAAGGCGATCGATCTCGGCTTGAGAGAGCTTGACAAGCGCCACAGCCGCTATCGGGGCATTCATGTGAACGTTTCCAAAGAAGACATGCCGAGCGCTTTAAAAGTGCTCAAGGAGAGAAATGGTGAGCTCGAAGCCGACAAGATAGTCGGCGCCGTCATTACGAACTATGACTCCAAAAACAGATCCTGCCAGTTGAATCTCGGCTCCGCGCTGGGAAAGCTCCCTTCGTCCGGCTGGGAATGGGCGCAGGCCCGGTCTTCGAGGGTCTTTCGGGTTGGGGATCTCATCCGCGTGCGGCTCGTCAAGCTCCAGGACGACAAGAGCTGGACCACGGTGCTCGAACAGGACCCGGGCATGGAAGGCGCCTTGCTTGCAATGAATCCCGATACGGGAAGAGTTATTTGCATGGTCGGCGGCAGGAATTTCGAAAAGAGCCAGTTCAACCGGTGCACGCAGGCGCTTCGTCAGCCCGGCTCCTCTTTCAAGCCCATCATTTATGCGGCGGGCCTCGATAAGGGGTACACCGAAGTTTCCACTCTCATCGACTCTCCGATCGTCAAAGACGATCACAGCCTTCGAGGCCCTTGGAAACCGGCCAACTACGACCGTCAGTTCTGGGGTCCGATCCCGCTCAGGAGAGCCCTCATCCATTCGAGAAACGTCGTGACCGTGAAGCTTCTCGAGGACATAGGCGTTGATTACGCAATCAATTACGCCCGCAAGCTCGGCATAAGCTCGCAATTGACGCCTTCACTGGCCCTGGCCCTCGGGTCTTCCGGAGTTTCATTGTGGGAGATCATTACGGCCTACTCCGCCTTCGCCAACAATGGCGACAAAGTGGAGCCGTATATGATCGAAAAGATTTACGACCGAAACCGACGTCTTCTTGAAGAGCATCAGACCCGCCGGGAAAACGTGATTCCGCCCGAGACGGCCTATATCATCACGCACTTGCTCCAGGGAGTGGTCGAAGAGGGCACGGGAACGAGGGCGAAGCAGCTGGGCAGGCCTGCAGCCGGGAAGACCGGGACCACCAACGAGCTCAAAGACGCCTGGTTCATCGGCTATACGCCCTCGGTTCTTGCGGGAGTATGGATTGGCTATGACGACCACAACCTTTCGCTCGGAAAGGGAGAAACCGGCGGACGAGCAGCTTGCCCCATCTGGGTCGATTTCATGCAAAACCTGCTCAAGGATGAGCCCGTGCAAAGCTTCCCCATTCCCGAGGGCGTAGTGTTCGCAAAGATCAACCCGAATACCGGCGCAGTTCTGGGCTCCGACAGTTCGTGGGGAGTATACGGAGCATTTGCGGGAAGCGCGCCGGAGCCAAGGAGGGCTTCGTCCTACGACTCCGAGTCGCCCGAGGGGTCTTACGATGAAGAGTCCTCTTATTCTTCAAGCCACTCCCCTCCCGCGACGTCTCCTTCGGAGTCGTTTTTCAAGTCGGATCTCTTTTAGTCTAGAGCGAGTGGGCCATCAACATCGTTTCTTCCGGTTGATGCGGGCCCCCTCTCCCTCAGGGAGAGGGTCGGGGTGAGGGAAGTATTCTTTTAGAGAGATTTCCCGTGATGCCGCCATCGCCCTCAAGGGAGAGGGAAAAGACTGCAACCCGAACATTCAGAGTTGACAGTCCACCAGCATTAAGGAGAAAGCGGCAGGATTTGCCTGCCGCTCACACTGGATTGGCGAATGCAGAGTTACTTCGGACCAGAGGGTCTATTGGCCCGGAAGATACCCCATTTTGAATTCCGGGCTTCCCAACTGGAGATGGCCAAGGCGGTTCAAGAGTGCATAAACGGGGAAACTCCTCTTTTAGCCGAAGCCGGCACGGGGACGGGGAAAACCTGGGCCTATCTCATTCCCTCCATTCTGAGCGGTCGGAAGGTCGTCGTTTCCACCGGAACGAAGACGCTCCAGGATCAGATCCTCGACCACGACGTTCCTCTTCTCAAGAAGCATTTCTTTCCGAGGCTTCAAGCGGTCTGTCTCAAGGGCAGGAAGAATTATCTCTGCAGGCGCAGATTTCGCGACTTCAGCTATCAGCCGACCTTCTGGAGCCGGGAGGAAGCCGGGCTCATGCGGCGCTTTCAGCAGTGGGCGACGCGAACGAAGACGGGAGATCGCGCCGAGATCGGCTGGCTGCCGGATCAGTTCAAGACATGGCTCGAAGTTAGCTCGAACAGCGAACAGTGCCTCGGGCAGCAGTGCGACGATCACTCCCGCTGCTTCATCACGATGCTCCGCCAGGAGGCGTCTCACGCAAGCCTTCTGGTCGTAAACCACCACCTTTTCTTTGCCGATCTTTCCTTGCGCATCAAAGGACTCAGAGAGATCCTCCCCGATTACGAAGCGGTCATCTTCGACGAAGCGCATCAACTCGAGGACATAATCGGGCTCTACTTCGGAACCGAATTCAGCAATATCAAGATGTACGATCTGATGCGCGACTTTTTGAAGGAGTGCAAGAAAAATTCAAAAAAAGCGAAGAACATCCAGCAGGCGCAAAAGGCCGCCGAACAATTGGACGTTCTAGCGAGGCTGCTCCACCATCAGCTCTATCAGTCCCGCGGCGCATACGGCCGCTTCCCCCTGGACATGGAAAACATCGGAGAAGAATTCACCCAGACGTGCTGGAAAACCGTCCATGCTCTGGAGCAATTGGCGGCGCTTCTCACTCCGACGCCTGAAACCCTACCCGCTTTCGAACCCTTCTACCGCCGCGCTTTGGAGCTTGCGCTCGCCCTTCAGCAGATCCTCGAGCAACGCGACCCATCGCTCGTCTACTGGTTTGAGCTGACGCAACAATCGCTCTTTTTGCACGCAACTCCAATAGACGTCGCCCCTATCTTCCAGAAGCGCCTGCTTGCTTCGACATCGGCTCTGACGCTGACTTCGGCCACACTATCCATTGCGGGCTCCTTCGACTTTGTAAAAAGCTCTCTCGGCCTGCCCCCCGAAACGAAAGGGATGCTCCTCCCCTCCCCCTTTGCCTACGAAAAGCAGGCGCTCCTGTATGTTCCATCGCAATTTCCCGCGCCGCATGAGCCGGGCTTTTGCCCACGAGTAGCGGAAGAAGCCCTGGAGATCCTCAAGAAAACCCGGGGAAGGGCCTTGTTCCTTTTCACAAGCTATCGCAACCTCAATGAAGTCTATCAAAAGCTTCGCGATCGGCTGCCCTACCCCATCCTCGTCCAGGGGCAAAAATCCAAACGCGCGCTCCTGGCTGAATTCAAGGAAAAAATCGATTCAGTCCTGTTCGCCACGAGCTCCTTCTGGCAGGGAATCGATGTGCCGGGCGAATCCCTCAGCTGCCTTCTAATCGATAAGCTGCCCTTCGAAGTACCCGACGACCCTTTAGGCGCCGCAAGGATGGAGCACATCACGGCGCAGGGAAAAAGCTCCTTTTTCAACTACCAGGTCCCAAGGGCTATCATCCAACTCAAGCAGGGAGTCGGCCGACTCATTCGCTCCTCCGAAGACCGAGGCCTGATAGTCATCTTCGACGTGCGCCTGGTAACGAAAGGCTACGGTCGGCTATTCATGAAGAGCCTCCCCCCCTGCCGCGTTGCGCACAGCATAGATGCGGTGGATGAACTATTTCGCTAAGTCCCTGCATTCTCTGGCATCCCAAGGGGAATGACCAGGCCCGTATCCCCGCCAAACGTAAACCGCGAAACATTCAATATTGCACGAACCGCCAAAGTGACGCGCACTGGCGCTCGCAAACAAAATAAGCCACCCATCAATATCAAGAGCTGAATCAGTCAATAAGAGAGGCCTTGTCTCTCGGTCTACGGCCATGTTTTGGTTTGACAGAGACAGGGGTCTAATTTAGTGTTTGCGCAATATCCGGAGCCACAGATACAGATCAATAGATTCAGAGCCAAGACATTTCAAGAACTGGAGATGTTTTTCCCATGAAGACAGGGAGAAAGCTTCTTCCGAAACACCCAGACGCCATGAAGCTTCTCGATCAATACGGCGGCAGATCTTGTTTATGCCAGGCATAGCCGTGTTGCCGAAAATTGCTGCTGGAAAACAGATTAGGGCAAGAAAGAGAAAGCTGCCTGAGGAAAATGGGACCGGAAAAGAAAGGTGTAGGAAACGAACTATGAGGCCGTCAAAGAGCTGGGGCCGGAAGACGGGATGTCCCAGCGCAACGAATGAGGCAGGCCATGTTTCTACTATTCGGCATTTGTTTCTAATACTGGAGACTTTTCAGCGTCAATGATGAAGGCGGGTGTTCGCGATCGCCGGAATACGCAACAATTTTTTCATAAAACCTTTCTCAAAGCCCGACCTCGGCCAAAGGTGCGGGCTTTTACTTTTTCCGCTTCAAAGGCGTCCTGGGCAAGGTTTTAGCAATTTCGAGCAGTTTTTGTGCCTGTAATGCAAATTAAATAACAACTTCAAAAAGATAGATACCTTGGGTTGTTTCGTCTCTCCTATTGAATAAAGTCTATCTTGAGCACCAGTATGCCGCGCTACCCGGTTCATAAACAGAGGCGGGCGTATGGTGTCTGGGTGTGTGCTTTTGCTCTTGTGTTGTGGGCAGACTGAAAAGAGGGGCTTTTTAGTAACTGCCGGTTACTTAATTTTTCTGCGCGGGATGGCTAAAATGAAAAAGGGAAGAGGACTTATTCAATCCTCTTCCCTTACGATGGATGTTTGCGGTTGCTAAAAAGGGGCAAAGTTACTTAAAAGTTACTAAACGCGCCTTTTTGCCTCTCAGTTCCTAAATCAAGTAGCCCGCAAACTGAGTGCCGAAGCGGGGACTCGAACCCCGACAGGCGTACGCCCACTAGACCCTGAACCTAGCGCGTCTACCAGTTCCGCCACTTCGGCGAACAAAAGCGTTGCAATTGAAACTCCAATAACGTATTCTAAAAGTCTTTGTGTGTCAAGGCATATTTTGTTGTTTGTGGAGGTGCAAAAGTTCGGATGAATATTTTTGTCGGCATCGATAATGTTCGAAAACCTCTCAGAAATCCTGTGCTCACCATCGGGAATTTCGACGGAGTTCACTGCGGCCATCAAGCGCTTTTCGAGAAAGTCAAGGAATGGGCAAGAAAATATGACGGCGAATCGGTGGTGGTCACTTTCTTCCCGCATCCGCTGCAGGTGCTGTCTCCCGGCAACGGGCCGCCTTTCATAACGTCTCACGAGCGCAAGCTGGAGCTTATTGAGGCCGCTGGGATCGATACTACTATCGTGATTCCTTTTTCCAGGGACTTCGCCAGGATATCCGCTCAAGATTTTGTGAAGGAGCTCCTCGTCGACCGCTTGGGGGCCAGGGTGATTATTGTTGGCCACGACTATCGGTTCGGACAGGGGCGAGAAGGCAATATAGATTTTCTCAAAGATATGGGCGCGAAGCACGGTTTTGAAGTGGACCTCGTTTCAGGGATCGACATTGATGGAATCGTAGTGAGCAGCACCGCTATTCGACGAATGATTCAGGATGGCGATATTCATGCGGCGGAAAAGCTTTTGGGACGATGTTTCGAAATTACTGGACCGGTTGTCTCGGGGCGCAGCAGGGGTGGGAGACTGCTCGGCTTTCCCACAGCCAACATACGCTTGCCCGGCCTGGCTGCTCCGAAGAACGGCATCTATGCCGTAGAGATCCTGATCGATGGGGAGGTTTACGGCGGGGCCGCCAATCTCGGCTATAATCCAACGTTTGGGGACACGGAATTGTCGCTCGAAGCACACATTTTCGACTTCAACCAAAACATCTATGGAAAGACGATCACTGTACGCTTCATCGAGCGGCTGAGGGATGAAAAACGCTTTTCGGGGCCCGAGGAATTGGCCGCTCAGATAGGCAAAGATGTGGAGAAGGCTAAAGCCATTCTGCGGCTAAGAGGTTTGATGGCCTGAAATTGCGACTGTTTGATCGGAGGCGGCTCTGCTATGTAAGAGGCCGCCTTTTTTGTTCAATGTATCATGTCGGAAGCGAAGAAGGAGTCCTCTCCTTCCGAGAGCGTCGCGGCTTCGTCTTGGGGGGCCGCCAGTATTGCCTGCTCGAGCAAGGCTTCGACTTGATCCTGCATTTTCACAATTAGCGGCTCCAGTGTGGCTGTGGAGAGAGCCGAGATGGCCACCGCTCCATGACGTCTGATTTGGCGCTCGAGAAATTCCTGATCGACAAGGTCTCTTTTGTTGAGAACGAGCACGGTCGGTTTTGTGTCCAACTCCAGCTTCGTCAGGATTCTGTTTACAGCTTCCATCTGCTCTTCGAACCGCGGATTTGAGATATCGACGACATGAAGCAGCAGATCCGCATCGTTCAGTTCTTCCAGCGTTGCTGCGAATGCGTCCATCAAATCCTTGGGAAGGTCCCGGATGAAACCCACCGTATCCGTAATGATAACTTCGAAATCTCTGGGAAAGCGCAATCTCCTGCTTGTTGGGTCGAGAGTGGCGAAGAGCTTGTTTTCGACGAGCACATAGCTGTTTGTCAGCGTGTTGAGGAGCGTGGACTTTCCTGCATTGGTGTAACCCACGATGGAGATGGTGGGCAGATCCTTCCTGAGTCTTCTGGATCTTCGCTGAGAGCGGTTCTTTCGAACCGTGCGGAGCTCGTTTTCAAGATGTGTGATCCTGTCCTTGGTGCGCCGACGGTTGATTTCGAGAGTTGTCTCGCCGGGACCCCGCGCGCCGATGCCTCCTGTAAGCCTCGAGAGGGCGTCGTCCTTTACCCCGAGCCGGGGAAGCAGGTACTTGAGTTGAGCCATCTCGACCTGAATCTTGCCTTCACGGCTTTGAGCCCGTTGGGCAAAGATATCCAGAATGAGCTGAGTCCGGTCGATTACGCGCAGCTCCGTGCTGTCCGTGAGGGCTTTGACCTGAGACGGGTTCAACTCCTGATCGAATATGAGGAGATCCACGCCGCACTGAAGCGCCCGTAGCACAATTTCGCCAAGTTTGCCTTTCCCTATCAGGTACTTGCGATTGACTTCGCGCTGCCGCTGAATAATGGTGTCGGCCGCGATAATTCCACTGGCTTGGGCAAGCTCCGCCAATTCGTCCATGGATGCTTTTGCCGTTTCCCTGTCGGCGCTTGTCACGCTGACGAGTATCGCCCGGTCCTGCTGCATGGCGGCTGGGATGGCCAGACGATTGCGCTCGAGCTCCTCTTCCAGCGATTGCACAAGCTGTTGGAAGTCAAGATGCGGATCGTAACAGGGGATGGGAGGCAGAACGTCCCAACCACGAGACCCGGCGTGACCGCCGCCCGGCAGCACATGGGCTATTTCGAGCAGCGTGGCGCCGCCATTGCGGTCCACGCGGACGGCTGCGACGCAGTCGAGACGCAGGAAGATCAAGTCCATGAGATCGTCTTCCGAAAGGGCTTCTTCCCGCAGGTGAGTATGCACGAGGCGGAGTCCTCTGAGGCGCGATCGCCCGCCGCGGCTTTTGGGGAGGTCTGGAATGTATAGCGAGCGAGGGCCTCCCACCAGAACCATTTCTACCGTCCCGTCCCGCGCGATGAGAAGCCCCAACTGGCGTCCGCATTCGAATGAAAGGTGAGCAAGATCGCGAGATAGATCCGGTGAGATGACCTGGTCGTGAGGCGCCTTGCGTCTGTAGAGCTTTTCAATGCGTTGGCGGATGCTGCTCTTTAGGCCATTGGCGTTGCCGTAGATTCTCGTGATATTACTCTCCTTTCTTTTATGGCTTGTGGCGAAGATCAATCAAACGCACTGCTTTGCCCTCGCTTCGGGGTAGGCTGAAGGGCTCGACAAGCTCGACTTTGGGCGTAACGAGCAGTTCGTCTCTCAACCCGTGCGTAATCTTGTTGCGGATGCGCTGCAGATGCCGCATGTCTTCGACAAATATCCTTTCGGTCACTTCGACCCTGACCGTGATGTCATCGATGTCGTTTTCCTGCTGAAGCACAATCACGTAATTGTTGCCCACTTCAGGTATATTCATTAGAACCTGTTCCACCTGAATCGGAAAGATATTCACGCCCTTAATTATGAACATATCGTCCGAGCGTCCCTGAATGCGGTCGATGCGACGATGCTCCCTGCCGCACTCGCACCTTCCAGGAATGAATCGGGTGAGATCTTTGGTGCGGTATCTTATCAGAGGCATGGATTCGCGATTGATGGTTGTCATCACCAATTCTCCGATAGCTCCTTCCGGCACGGGCTCCAGTGTTATCGGGTCGATGATTTCGACCACGTATGCGTCTTCCCAGATGTGCATGCCGGTCTTGGCCGGGCATTCAAAAGCAACGCTCGGTCCGTTCATTTCGGAGAGCCCGTAGCTATTATAAACATCTATTCCGTAAAAGCTCTCAACGCGCTTGCGGACTTCCTCCGAATAAGGCTCGGCGCCCATGAAGGCGGCGCGAAGCTCGAGATCCCGCCTTGGGTCAACTCCCGACTCCGCGAGAACATCCATCAGCCTTAGCGCATAGCTCGGGATGATGTGGATGTGCGTCGTAGAGAAATCCTTCATGAGCTGAATCTGTCGTTTGCTGTTTCCCGGACCCGAGGGGATGGTGAGAAGTCCAAGCCTCTCCGCTCCATAATGAAAGCCGAGGCCGCCGGTGAAAAGGCCGTATCCGGTAAGGTTTTGAAACGTGTGGCCGGGTCTCGCTCCCGTCATATACATGCATCTCGCCATCAGATCGGCCCACACATCGATATCCGCCTTGGTGTAAAAGATGGCGGTGGCCTGACCGGTCGTGCCGGATGAAACGTGCACGCGCACCAACTTGTCCTTGGGCGTGCATAGAAGGCCGTACGGGAAGGTTTCTCTCAGCTCGTTCTTGGTTGTAAAGGGCAGATGGGAGATGTCCCGTATGCTTTCTATTGCAGAAAAGTCTATGTGCGCGTCTTCAAATTTCCTTGCATAGAAGTCGTTTCGGGAAACTACCTCGAGGGTCTTCCTCAGCCGCCCGAGCTGGAGCTTCTCCAGTTCAGACCGTTCCATGGTTTCGATCGACGCATCCCAGTATTGTTCGTTGTTCATCATGTGCATCTCGTTTCAGCCTTTTGAAGCAATCGAAGGCGATCACGTGGTTTATCAAGTCATGTTCAATTCACACAGAGGGGAGAAAAACGAAGAAGGCCTTCAGCTCATGTAAATCCGGTTAGGAGCTATAGGCCAGGTTTTCGAAGCGAGTATAAGACTTTACGTAAGCAAGCTTGGCTGTTCCCGTCGGTCCGTTTCTCTGTTTTCCAATAATGATCTCGGCGATTCCCATATCCGAGGTCTCCTTGTTGTATACCTCGTCTCTGTAGATGAAGGCGATCACGTCCGCATCCTGCTCGATGGCGCCCGATTCTCGCAAATCGCTCAACTGAGGGCGCTTATCATGGCGCTCTTCCACCTTGCGATTGAGCTGGGACAGAGCGATCACCGGAATGAAGAGCTCCTTCGCCAAAGCCTTGAGAGACCTCGAGACCTCCGAGATTTCCTGCTCGCGTCGCTCCACTCCCTCCCGGCCTCTCATGAGCTGGAGATAATCGACGACAATCATGCCGAGCCCCCGATCGGCCATCATTCGTCTGGCCTTGGCGCGCAGTTCGAGCGCCGAAATTGCGGGAGTGTCATCGATGTAGATGGGAGTGTCCATGAAGGCGCTTGCCGCTGAGATCATTTTAGCGGCTTCATCGCGGCTCAAGAAGCCGGTGCGGATTTTTTGCGAGTCCACGCGCGCTTCCGCGCAAAGCATACGCATCGCGAGCTGCTCTTTGCTCATTTCAAGCGAGAAAAAACCCACCGGTACGCCGCTTTGCAAGGCTGCGTTTCGGGCGACGTTGAGGGCGAAGGCCGTCTTGCCCATGCTGGGCCGGGCCGCCAAAATGATCAGATCCGATCTTTGAAAGCCCGCGGTGAGCTTATCGAGGTCCGCGAAGTGGCTGGGCACACCCGAAACCCCATGGTACTCATGATAATTCTCGATGGTTTCAATGGTCTTTTTGACGACTTCCTTGATGGAATAATAGCTGGAGCGAAGACTCTTCTCCGTTATTGAGAAAATTGACGCTTCGGTGTCGTCCAGGATCTCTTCTACGCTCTTTCCCTTACCGTAGCACCAGGAGCTGATTTCATTGGCGACCTGGATCAGGCGGCGCAAGATCGCTTTGTCGCCAACAATCTTGGCGTATGCGCCGACATTCGCAGCGGAAGGAACCAACTCGGCGAGCGAGGCCAGGTATGTGGCCCCGCCAACGGCTTCGAGCTGGCTCTTTTCCGCCAGGTATTCCGCTACAGTCAGGAGGTCTATGGGCTCGTTACGTTCGAAAAGATCCTGGAAGGCGCGATAAATAGCACGATGAGCATCCCTGTAGAACTCGTCTCCCTTAAGAACCTCCAGGGCGGAAGGCAAACCGTCGCTGTCGATTAAAATGCCTCCCAAAAGCGATTGTTCGGCTTCGATTTGCTGGGGGGGGATCTTTCTCAGCTCTTCGGCGATACTCTCCACGCTTTTATTCTTCCTTTTCCACCACTACCTTCACATTCGACGAGATCTGAGCGCCCACCCGGATGGAAACGGTAAACTCACCAAGTTGTTTGATCGGTTGATCCATTTGAATGTTTTTCCGCTCGATATCGAAGCCGCGCTCCGCCAGAGCGCTCCCAATGTCCGTAGCGCTCACTGACCCGTAAAGCTTGTCGTCTTCAGACACCTTGCGGCGTAAATTAATCGTCACCCGATTCAGCTTCTCGGCGAACGAGAGCATTTCTTGGCGGACTTGCTCGCGTTTTCTCGCCAGCAGGCGCTTTCTGTGCTCAAGCTCCTGAACGTTCTTTCCCGTTGCAGTCAGAGCCAGTCCCTTCGGCAGAAGGAAGTTGCGGGCGTACCCGGGCGCTACATTGACTACATCGCCTATCTCACCCAGCGATGAAATGCTTTCTGTCAGAATTACTTTCATGATGATCTCCTTGAGATGCTTTGTCCAAGCACTTAATCAGGTTCTCGCGACAAGCGCCTGAAATCGAGCCACATATCGAAAAGGCCCATGAGAATGGCCCCTATTGTCGCAAACTGCTGGAGCAGCACAAAGCCAAAAAGAACGGTCCTCAGAAGGCGGGGCAGCTTCCATTTTTCAAAATAAAAGGTCATTATGGAAAGCCCCTGAAAAAGGTAGACGGTTCCGAAAACGATCAGCGCGTTCAATGCGCCCATTCTCGCAACATTCGATGGCAAAAGGAGCATGACCCCTGCGGCGATGGCCGCCCACACCAGAGGCTCCGGAGCTTTCCAGAGGGACCACTCGTTCCAGGGGGGCAAAGGCAAGCCCCGAAGCCGGTTGTAGCGCTTCGTCATGAGCACGTTCAGCCACGAGATGACGAGGGCCGAAGAGAGCGCCGCGCCCGGGAGAAGCCTGACGATCAGCGGCACAGTCTGGTGCAGAGCTTCTTCCACCATGAGCTTTTCCGCGGAGGAGACGCCGTATTGCTGGAGCGCGAGCGATATCGCTTTTCTAAATCCGTCTTCGAGGCGCTTTACAAGCTCCGCATCGGCCCCGCCGTGCAGCACGAAAAAGGTCAGCGCTCCCAATACGAAGATGAACAGGCTGGCGGCGCCGATCGTCTTTTCCGCAGACCACTGCTTGCGCATTCCCAATCCGAGAAAGAGCCCCAGGTAGAGAAGCTCCAGAAAAAAGGGTATGCTCAGCGTCATATTCAGCAGCGAAAGAATCACAGAGCCGGCCAAAGCCGATCCTCCCGGAATAGCGTATCCCAGGGGGCTGCCCCACCGGTAGTAAAACAGCAATGTGGGCAACGGAGTGAAGACGCCGGCCAGAAAGCCCATAACAGGAATCAGCATCGTCGACATAAAGAATAGAAGCGTCGCTGCAATGCCGAAAGCAATTTCTCTGCCTACGGCAGGATTCTTGAAGGGCGCCGAATTCTCGTCACTTGGACTCATGAGCTCTTTCATCAAACACGGGCGTCGGACGAAGCTGCGACCGCCATCGGCCGTGAAGCGCCGACAGCGGTGAAGCAGCCCCGAATGCCTCTGTACGGCTCACTAAACGTTTTGAACCGTTGTATAGGTCAACAACGCTATCTGACGCGCTCTCTTGATGGACAAAGTGAGCTCGCGCTGATGCTTGGCGCAGTTTCCAGAAATACGCCTGGGAACGATCTTGCCTCTTTCCGTAACGAAATAACGAAGTGTCTTGGGGTCCTTGTAGTCTATTCTCAAATCGCTGTCTACACAGAACCTGCAGACCTTGCGGCGATGGAACGTGCGTCGCTTGCGTCGAATAACCATAATTGTCTTCCTTTCGGTTTGAACGATGACTCTAAAGGGCAAAAGACAGCGCGGTCAAGACCTACGCTTCATCCTCGTCTTCGGATTCCTCTCCCATTTCTTCGAGATCTTCTTCCTCGTAATCCTCAGATCTCGTGAGGGCTCCACCTTCTTCGTCCTCTCCAAATACGGGAGGAGCTGCAGCCTTGCGGGCTTCTTCCTTTTCGGGGTCGAAACGGTCTTCAAGCTTGACCGTTATGAACTTGAGGACGCGTTCATCGAGACGCATGTTTCGTTCCAGTTCCGCGACAAGCTCTGGGCCTCCGGCGTACTCCATCAAAATATAATGGCCCCGAGTGCGCTTCTTCACCGTATAGGCGAGTTTTTTCTTCCCCCAGGGGGCATAGCTGAGCACACTGCCGTTGTTGGATGTGACGATTGTCTGGAATTTTTCGTCAACTGCGGCGTTGACATCGTCCGGCAGGTCGGGGTCGATGATGAAAAAGGTTTCGTACTTTCGCATTCCTTCATCCTCCTTCTGGATATAAAGCCCCTTTCCGATCCACGGTTTGGAGCAAGGAGCTTGGTTATTGTGAACTGCATCTGCTAACATACTCGCGTAAAAAGCGTCAAGGCATTTTTTCGAACGGAATCGCCGAGCAGGCTTCGGAAAGGACTGGATCAGTTGACGGCAGGCGTCAAGGAGACGGTTTTTTTGACGGCACAAATTCGACGACGATCTCGTTTTCCGCAGCCCAGCCAAGCTGTTGCCGCACAAGCTTCTCCTGGGCTCGAGGGTCCTTTTTCAACGCCTGAATCTTTCGAAACAGCTTATGATTCTGCTCCCTTAACTTCTTTATCTTCTGTGTCAGCTCTTCCACGTGCGCACACCGCTGTCTGTACCCGAGAATGCCCTGTGAGGAGAGAAAGATCCCATGGAAGATCAGGATATTCAGGACTATGAGTCCCGCGACAAGGATCTGAAGCACGTGGACACCCTTCAAGAAAGACGAAGAAGTCTTGAGCTCGTTGATTGTCGAGTTGAATTTGTTCATGGACTGTGGACCTCGTTTCCGCCAATCGACATAATTATAAGTCGGCTTCTGATGGGCTATGCGCCTCGTTTCAAAGCCTAACGCGCATTCTCCGGAACCTTCACCGAAGGAAAAAGCCGGGGGTCGGTATGGGGCAGGAACAAGGCGCCTCTGAACTCATTCATGAGCTCCATGTTGACGTTTAGCTCCACGTAGGTGATTTTGCCGCATACCCTTTCGACATCTTCTAAAAGAGAGCGGTCCAGAAGAACCATGGAGGCGCCCCTGCCGGCTGTGTTTCCCAGACCCTGATAAGTATCGAGGGGCAAATCCGGGATCATGCCAATCCGAACGGCCATGGATGGATCGATGTAATTGCCGAATGCGCCCGCCACGTAGAAACGGCTGAGATCCTGGAAACCAAGGCCCACTTTGTTTACGATGACCGAGAGGATGGTGTACATGGCGGCTTTGGACTTGAGGAAAATCCCAATGTCCACATCGGATATCAGTATATCCTTTCCGTCTGCGCTATCCTTTCCGTAGGCGACGATATAGGCGGCGCCCTCCGGAGTCGAGACGATGCGGGGAGAGCTGAGCTTCGTATTGATCTTCCCCTGGATGGTGAGAATGCCCGCGCCGAACATTTCGGCTATGAGATCGATCAGTCCGGAGCCGCATATTCCAATGGGTTTCTTGTTTTCCAACACGCGCCATTCGGGTTCTAAGGAGGCGGGGTCGATCCTTACTCGATCAATCGCTCCGGGCGCTGCAATCATTCCCCTCTCGACGACTCCGCCCTCGAGCGCCGGGCCGGCGGCTCCCGCGCAGGCGATGAGCCAGTCGCGGTTTCCAAGCACCACCTCGGCATTGGTTCCGACATCCACGAGGATGCTCATCTCCTCCGAGCGATGCAGCCCCGCCGCAAGAATGCCGGCGATGAGATCTCCCCCGAAGTACGACCCCACATTGGGAAAAACGAGCACGGGGGCGTCGGGGTGTATGGTGAGGAGGAGGTCCCGGGCCCTGTACAAAGGAAATTGGTTTGAAACCGGTATGTAAGGCTCTTTGCAAATATTGGCGGGATCGAGCCCAAGCAGGAAATGACTCATGGTGGTGTTGCCGGCGATCGCCATGGCGTATGCGCTGCTGGAATCGTAGCCGTTTCGGCTGAGCATCTCGGCTGTCGTTTCGTTGAAGGTCTCGATAAGGAGCTTTTGTAGCTTGATTAAGCCTTTTTCATCCCTCGCGAAAAGAATCCTCGTGAGGATATCTTCTCCATAGGGAATTTGAGGGTTGGCGACAGAAGCCTCGTCGAGTATTTCCCTGCTTTTCAAATCTATGAGATAAAACGCCAGCCTGGTGGTTCCGAGATCTACGGCGAAAGCCAATATTGGCGTATTCGCGGAGGCCGGCGCGACATCGATGAGCTCCCAATGGCTCGAAGCATATCCGAGCACCGCCGTGACTTTGAAATTGCTTCGTCGGATCCCTCGGGCAATGCGGCTCAAGCTTAAAGGACATATGTGGAGAGGTTCGAAGCCCATACGCTTCAGAGCGCGGGCCAGGCGATCGAAATCGCCGGTATTGTCGTTAAGATTAGGCTGTGTGAGCTCCAGGTCCAAAGCTTCGACGAAAGGCTGCTTCTTCAGCCAGGATGGTAAAGCCATGGTCATTGTCCTAGTTACTCCTCCTGAATTTCTATCGAAAAGAGTGGCTTCCGCCGTCTTTCCGTTTCATTAATCGCGCGGCTAAATCAACTACATAGCATACCATCTAAGAAGCTTAATTGGAAGCTCTGTCGTTTTGTTTTGCATAAACCTGCGGACAAAAGAAGCTTTCTCAGGAGCTATGGCGCCAAAACCATTGGCAACTTATCGAGAACTAGGTTACTCTATGAATGGAGGGAGCGCGATGCCGGCGTCGCCAGGGATATCGCTAAAGGAGCTTCGGACGCGAGCTTGCATGATGAATGGGCCTTTTGCGGGTGAAGCTCACTCATGGTCGTGGGCCTAATCCTTGACATCGGCGACGCTTTTTCGTAATGTTCATTCGTTCGTGATCGGTTTTGGACCTCTAGCTAAGGATTTATTATCATTTACTTCTTGACTTATCGTACAGCTACGGAACGGCTTTTTCTTCTGCTTGATTCGCAGCCTGCAATGTGAAATCAATCACGCTTTTGGTGCTCGAGAATCGTGCTGAACGTCGCTATCATACGGAATGGGGAATCGCATATGGAAGACATTCAAGTAAAAGAGCTTGTCGAAGTGATCGCTCGCGCTCTAGCGGAATATCCGGAAGAAGTGCAGGTGAAGGAGATAAGCGGCCATCAAATCTCTGTCATCGAGCTTCGGGCGGCGAAAGTGGATCTGGGGAAGATAATCGGAAAGGAAGGCCGGAACGCGCATGCGCTTCGCACTTTGGTCAATGCGGCGGCCACCAAGCTGAGAAAGCGGGCTGTTCTGGAGATTCTTGAATAATACGCGGGCTTGAAATCATGAGTGAAGCCGGAAATATGAAAAAAGAGGCTGCTGCGCTCCGCGAAGCCTCGCGCCCCGAGTGCTTCGGAGATCCTGAAGCGGTGTGCCCAAGAGATGAAAGAGGCTTTATCCAGCCTCAGACTGGATGCCTTTCCTGCGAGGTGGTGAGAACGTGTCTGCAGCACGCCTTACGGTCGCAGGGGGTCATTCCGGATCCCTCAAAGGAAACCGCTGTAGCGTCAAAAGTTTCCGGCTTCCTCAAACGTTGGTCGAATCAAAAGCTTTCAAGCTCCAAGTCCTGCGGCAAACGCCCTGCATAGCTCTCAACCGTGGCTTCTCCGATTAGAGATGTTTCAGGGCCTTCCGCTTTGCTTCATTTGGCAGTTCTGCATCAGGGCGCCCTCGGGGACTTCCTGCTTGCCTTGCCAGTATTTGACGGGCTTTATCGCACGAACAATTCCATCCGAATCGATCTCTGCTCAAAGACTGAGCATATCGCTCTCATCCGATCAAAGCCATGCATTGGATTATTGCATTCAGCGGAAGCCTCGGATCTTACGCCCTTCTACCATGACGATCTCTGGGCGAATGCGCCTCTCCCCCGTTTTCTCGAAAACAAAGACGCCGTTTTTGTGTTTGGCCAGAAGGGAAGCCGCGTTCTGGCTGAAAGGCTGTCCAGGCGATTGAACGCTCCAGTTCTTTGGCTTCAGTCTTTTCCCGATCCTGGCCGTCTCCTGCCGGTTTCAGAGTTTCTGGCGGAACAGGTCAGGAGAGCCGGTTGGATTCTTGATGATGTGCTTCCCCACATCGATCCTTCCCCTGAAGAGGTTTCATCGGTGCGAGTATGGATGCTGCAAAGGGGATGGAGTGAGGGATCGAGACCGGTATGCGTTCATCCCGGAAGCGGAGGGCGTGGAAAGGTGTGGCCTTTGCAGCAATGGCTGGAGCTTTTTCGATGGCTTTGCGAAGAATGCCGCGTTCCCGTTGTGATGACGCTGGGACCTGCTGACGAATATCTCGAGGGTTTGGCCGCGGAAGCTATAAAGCTAGGCGTTGAGGTGGTTCAGGGCGTCACTCTTCCTTATCTTGCCGCCCTCCTTTCGCAGAGCTGCTTCTATGTGGGAAATGACTCGGGAGTGACTCATCTTGCCGCCGCTGTCGGAGCTTCGGTCATTGCCATATTTGGGCCAACCCCGCCTGAAGTCTGGGCTCCTCGCGGCCCTAATGCGCACGTTGTGAAAAGCTCCTGGAATGCGCCAGATAATCTTGCGCTCGTTCCGGGCCCGAAGCCTGCTCCTTTGAATCCCGAAATAAAAAGTCTGGCGCTATCGCTGCTTTTGCGTTGCGAATAGCGAGCCTCAACGCAGCAGGCGACGCAGCAGTTTTCCGGTAGGCGTACGAGGCAGCGTCTCTACATATTCGAAAATCCTTGGAAGCTTGTAAATAGCGATGTGCTCTTTTAGAAAATCCTTTAGCTCTCGGGAAAACTTTTCTCCGCCTTCCCGGCCGGGCCTGAGAACGATGACGGCTTTTGTGACCTGGCCTCTCTCCGGGTCTGGAACCCCGACCACCCCAACATCCGCTACAGCCGGGTGCCTGGCTATGGCGTCTTCGACTTCGGCCGGACCGATGCGGTAACCGCAGCTTTTGATCATGTCGTCTTCACGGGAGACGAAGAAAATATTGCCGTCTTCATTCATGAATACGGCGTCTCCCAGCCTGTTCCAGCCTCCCGCCACAACGCCTTTCTTCTGCGCCGCAAGGAGCTTCTGATTATCTTCGTAGGGCTTCCAGTAAAGAGTTCCCGAAGGACCCTTCACGAGCATGCTGCCGACCTCGCCGGGCTTGCAGTCCTGGCCGGAAAAATTGACCACTCTTATTTGGATTCCAGGGAGAGCTTTGCCGATTGAATCGGGAGCGGGCTCAGGATTCATGGTGTTGGATGTGATCAGGTGGAGCATCTCCGTGCCTCCGAGGCCTTCCCATATGGGGCGTCCGGTCAGATCCTTCCATAAGTTGAGAGTCACGGCCCCCAGGGTGTCGCCCCCCGTGGTGCACAGGCGAATCGAGCTGATGTCATAACTTTTGAATTCGGGCAGTTTGATCAAGCCTCGGTATGCAGTCGGCAGACCGGTGAGCACGGTAATCTGATGCTTGGAAATGAGCTCCATCAGATCTGCCGGGCAGAATCTGGGGAGAAGCGAAACAGAGGCTCCGCCAATGAATGGGAGCATGGAAAACGTCCCGAAGCCCGCGGCGAAAGACACCGGGGCCGCGCCGCCCAAAACGTCGCCCGGGGCCATCTTATACACGTACTTGTTTACGAGCATAGCCTCTATGAGAGATGGGCGAACAAAATGGACGCAGCCTTTGGGAAGGCCGGTCGTACCCGATGTGTAAAGCATGATTCCGATATCTTGGGCTTCGAGCATAACGGCGTTGAGCTCTGGCGAGCCCTTCTCCAGAAGCTCTTCATATGTGAGATCGCCATTGGACTTCACTTCGTCCGCATTGCCGCCGATGACAATAATCCTGGTTCCGAAAGCAAAGTTGGGCTTCGCCTTCTCGATAGCCCCCATAAGCGGGGCGTTCACAATGAAGTACTTCATCTCGGCGTTGTTGGCTACATAGGCGACCTCCTCCTGCGACCAGAGAGGAGAAGTGGGTACGGGAACGGCTCCGATTTTTTCGATGGCGAAAATGGCTACAATGGCTTGCGGTGAATTCACGACCCGGATGCCCACCCTGTCCTGCGGCTCCACTCCCATATCCTTCAAGCTGTTGCCGAATTGGTTGACCATCCGTTGCAACTGAGCGTAGGCAATGGTCTTGTCCATGAACTTGATGGCGGCCCAGTCTCCTCTGCCTTCTCTGACGTGACGATCCAGGAGATATTCCGCCAGGTTTAGCTGCATGGGAACATCGGCGAATTCTGCGGGAAGGATGTAATCGGGCCACGTCTCTTTGGGAGGGAGATAGTTTTCGGGGATTTTGCCCATCCTTATAGCCTCCTGGCGCTCAAGACTTGAATACCTTAGCCTGTGCTATCGAAGAACGCAGAAATTTCGATTATCGGGGGAGACGCCAGCGCCACGACAACCGAGCCTGGAGCTTCTATTCGTTACCATGCAAACCGCTTTCTCTCAACATATTAATAACCATAATAGAGAGAGGGCGACTCTTCTATGCACGAAGAAAACTGCGGCGCGCGCTGGTTTAGGGGAGCTTCGGGATCGTAAAAGCCGGGAGCGATGGCTTGCCTTTGGGAGGGGTGAAACGGCGAAAGCCACACTAAATCGCGGGCGCGGGCGATGCGCCGCTCGATCTTCGTTGAATCTAAGGCGTCGATGAGAGCACTTTGATTCCATGTTTTTCGAAGTCAGCGGCGATGGGATCCAAATCGCACCTTTTCAGGCGGATGGAATAGACTCCTTCCTGAACGTCGATTTGCCCTTCTATAACCGGCATATGGCAAATGCTGATTATTTCCGCATCGTGCTGTTTGACCAGTCGAGCTATTTCATCGAGAGACCCTTTGGGATCGGGAATCTTTACATCCAGGCGCGACGAGCCGTCTATCACGCCCATGAAGGTGATAAAGGCGGAAAGGATGTCGACGACCGTTATAACGCCGACAAGCTTGCCGCTCTCCAGGACGGGCAGACCGCCGATTCGATTCTCCAGTATGAGGAGCGCCGCATCTTCGAGCCGCATGTCCGGGTGAGCCTTGAACGGTTTGCGAACCATTACATCTTCAAGACTCAGCTCCTCCAGCATGGAGGCGATCAAAACGCCGCGCAAATCCGCATCCGTCACCCAGCCCAAAAGACTCATCTCGGCATCTACAACGGGGAGATGACGAACGGATGATTGCTTCATAACCGCCAGCGCCTGCTGTATGGAAGCATTCTTGTTGATTGTTACCACATCTTTGGTCATCCAATGGCGTACGATCACGTTGAATAGCCCCTACTTGAAGTCGAGGAAACGGCGAGTCAAGCTTACGAGCGACGATTTAACAAGAAATTGCAGCTACTTCATTAGATTTCGACCTCAAAGTATGCCATAGGCCGGGAAAATGCAAGAGAAAACTTCTGAAAGCGACCTTTCGACTGTTTCGTCCCCGGTTCGTTTGGTTGGCTTGTTCAATATCCTTTGCTTCGGCCGCATCCAATGCTATTTTAGCTGAGAATGTCCTGACTTTTCCGAAAGCCCATTCTGCGGAGCGCCGTTGATCGCGGCTTGTTTTGCTTTCATGTGCGAGGATGAGATGAGTGTGACTGCGATTGGCGAATACCCGATCCCGCGTGTGCTGCCTTGCGGAGAGACGGCCGTTTCCATCGAACTTGGAAATGTCATAGATCGAACGGTGAATCGAAAAGTCAATCTCCTTTATAGGCGCATCAAGGCTTCAGAGCTGCCGGGAATTGTCGACCTGATTCCGACATATCGCTCGCTCTTCATTTTATACGACCCGTGGCTCTGTTCATACGAGCGGCTTTTGTCGGCGGTGGAGGAATGCCTCGGTTTTCCCTGCGCAAGCGGTGAAGAAGAGATGCGAATGGTTGAAATCCCGGTTTGTTATGGCGGCGAGCTTGGACCGGACCTCGATGCGGTAGCCGCCTTGCATAACCTTGACGTGCAAGAAACGATCGAGCTCCATTGCGCGCCGATCTATCATGTTTATATGATTGGCTTCACACCCGGGTTTCCATATCTAGGAGGACTTGACGAACGGCTTTATACTCCGAGAAGAGAAGAGCCCCGAAAAAAGGTCCCGCCTGGCAGCGTTGGAATAGCTGATAAGCAGACGGGCATATATTCCGTCGAGAGCCCGGGCGGGTGGCACTTGCTTGGGAGAACGCCTTTAAGAATGTTCGATCTGAATAGAGATCGCCCTTTCTTCCTCGAGCCCGGCGACGCCGTTAAATTTGAGCCCATTGCGGAAGAAGAGTTTTGGAAGTTGTCCGAATTTTAGACGCCGGTCCCCTGGCGACAGTGCAGGATTTGGGGCGCTACGGATTTCAGGACCGCGGAATTCCGGTATCGGGGGCCGTGGATCGTCGCGCGCTGAGAATCGGCAATTTGCTTGTGGGAAATCGTGAAGGCGACGCCGGCGTTGAAATCACTCTGGGCGGGTTTGAAGCGAAGTTTCTTTCCAGAGCTTGTTTTTCATTAACCGGCGCAGACATGGATGCAAGGCTCAATGGCTCTCCGGTTTCCAACTGGAGGCCTCACGACGCAGACCGAGGGGATGTGCTTGCGCTGGGTTATGCGCGCTCGGGATTTCGGTCTTATTTCACCGTTTCAGGAGGAATTGATGTCCCCCTGCTGCTGGGGAGCCGATCCACCTACCTCAGGGGCGGGTTCGGAGGCTATGAGGGGAGGCCTCTAAAGAAAGGCCACATTCTCCGACGCGGCGTTCCGACAGGTGAAGCGGTTCAGTCGTTTCCGTCGAGGTTGATTCCCCGATATGAAGAGAGGCCTGTATTGAGAGTTGTGCTCGGTCCTCAAGAGGATTATTTCACGGCCGAAGGAATAGCTGCGTTTCTTTCCGGAGCCTATGAAATCACCTCGCGCTCGGACAGAATGGGTTGTGTTCTTCTTGGCCCGTCCATAACCCACAAAAGTGGCGCCGACATCATCTCCGATGGAGCTATTTTCGGAGCCATCCAAGTTCCGGGAAAAGGACAACCGACCCTCCTTTTGGCGGACAGCCAGACTACCGGAGGCTATGCAAAAATCGCGGTGGTTCTATCTTCGGATCTGCCTCAGGCAGCTCAACTTGCTCCCGGCTCCAGCGTTCGGTTCGAAGCAGTAGGCCTGCTGGAAGCGAGAAACGATTATCTAAGGCAAGAATTCAAGCTCAGGAATTTTATCAATAACGCCAAGCGCTGAGAACAGTCTTAAACCGTTGAGGCCGACATGCGAATAGACATCAATTGTGATATGGGTGAAAGCTTTGGATCTTTCAAAGTCGGAGAGGATGAGAAGATCATTCCCTATGTTACTTCCGTAAACATAGCTTGTGGCTACCATGCCGGGGACCCGACGGTTATGGCGAGAACCGTCAAGCTCGCCGGGCGCTATGGCGCCGCCATAGGAGCCCATCCAGGCTATCCGGATCTCATGGGGTATGGCCGCCGCAACATGGAGACCTTTCCCGGCGAAATCAAGAACTACATCCTCTACCAGGTAGGAGCCCTCGCAGCCTTTGTGAAGACTTCCGGAATGATGCTCCACCACGTGAAGCTCCATGGAGCTTTATACAACTATGCAGCCCGAGACGAGCGCGCCGCAAACGAAGTTATCGAAGCCATAAAAGCCTATGACCCCGAGTTGATCCTGGTTTGTCTTGCAGGCTCCTTGTGCGCTCAAATGGCTTTGCAAGCAGGGCTGCGCGTAGCAACCGAAGCTTTTCCCGACAGGGCCTACCTTGGAAACGGGCAACTTGTTCCAAGATCGATGCCAGGCGCTGTGATTCTTGACCTCGAGACCATCAAGGAGCGGGTCCTCAAGCTTGTTTCCACCAAAACCATCACGAGTATCGATGGATACGATATTCCTCTCCAGGCGGACACTCTCTGCATTCACGGCGACAGCCCCAAAGCGTGGGAGCTTGCCGGAGTGATCCGAAAGACCTTGGAAGCGTCCAATATTCGCGTTGTCGCTCTGAGGCGTTAATGGATAGCGACTTCGCCTAAAAGGCTGCCCTTCCTGAGTTGCGCGCTCAGGGGATCAGGGATGCAGAACAATTGACGCCTCCGACTGGGAAGATAAGGTTGTAAAATCTGAGCCCCCAATACTCTTTCCCTCTGAAGGCGGAGAATCGAGGAATCCACTCTACCGTGCACGGAGGCGTTGCGCCATAACCGGCGCAGATATTCTGGTCATAATAGACCTCGGTTTGGCGGCGTATCGTCGGGAACTGGGTCTTGACCGTTTGAGGCCAATAGCCATGGCGGCGTAGATCGAGCTCTTGATAGGGAGGTGCGGGAGTGTACGGACAATTAGACATTCCAAAGCTTACATACTCATCGCCAAGAAGGAATACTCGCTCCGATTCGCCCGGGAAAAGCCTGGCAATGCTGAAATCGGCCGGGGGTGGAAACTGTGGGGTTGTGCCATCAGGAAAGAATCTCACATTGATGTCGTTGAGATCATGAGGAAAAATATCCCATTCACTGGCGTCCACTATTCCATTTCCATTGACGTCGGCCATTTGCATGGCTTGCTCGCTTCCCGCAGCAACCCAACCGCCGTTGATGCATACCCAGTCCATGTTGTTGAAAAATTCATAAGGGGTAGGCTCTCTCACATCCTTGAAGCCTATTGCTACGCCTTCCTCTTCGGCCCCCACCGCTCCTCTGTAAAGAACGCACAATGCGCAAAAAGCTATGGACATTCTCATTAGTTTCCCGCCTTGCACTGCGTGAACTCCTTTGTGAACTCGATTGATCCGGTATTCCGCATTTGGCGATCAAGCCATCTTGGTGGATAGCCTTCTTCGCTGGAATAACGGTTACGACTCGTAGCCCGCCGCTACCTGCCGACTATTGGCTCTGGGTTCTCCCATGAAGGCGGCTCTCCAGAAACTTCGATTAGCTTAGGATGTAATGCTTTTTCATGTCTTGAGTTCATGTGTTCTTCATCCAATAGCATTCTGAGCATTTTTAGCTTTTTCTCAGGAATATCAGCAGGGATGCTGGGCCCCCGATAACTCTGTCTTTCCTCGTTTGTTATCAGCTTTCTCAGTCTGACAATCGAGTGCTCCTTAGGGGGGATCGAATAAAATGGTTTAAACTCCGCCTCTTGGACTCCGTAGCTAGGAAAAGCTTCGTAACCCGGTTTATAGATTGTAGCGTAACAACCGGGGTTCCATCTTCGAAGGAATCGGAAAGCCCATGCCCTATAGGCTTCAATTATGAATGCTCCGTTCTTGTCGGTTACGGCGTCCTTGAGGTCGACGAATTCGCTCACGAACCCTCCAAAAGTGTACATCTCCGTGTAGAAGGCAGTCATCACATAGGCTCCCTCGACCGGATCGCCGCTTTGGACTTCAACGACCTTTCCCTGGTATGGGCCGTACTTATGGGTGATAGTACACGGACCGACAGCAGTAAGAACGCACAATGCACAGAATGCTATAGAGATTTTCATTGGTTTCCCGCCTTGCACTGCGTGAACTCCTTTGCATCTATCTTGGTTAGAAGTTCTTCAAATTATCTTTGCCGCCATTCGCTAGAATCGATTCAATCTCCAGAGCCCATCTTCATCCAGTAGAAAATAGATGGTATAGGCAATAGTAACCGGTTCTCCTTCCACAATATGAATCCGATTGATCCGGTATTCCGCTCGATCGTCTCCGGAAGTAACCATTTCGATGCCCTGCATTTCAGAGACAAGTTCGGGAAGTCTGTCCGCCAAGGCTGTAAATAGCTTCCGGTAATCCTCTTTTGAGCCCTCTTTGAAATAGTTGAGCGCTTCGTCTATCTCGCCGCTGGCGAGCTTCGATTTCATGACGTTCCATTTTGCCTGAATCTGACTATCGAGGTCAGATTTATTTGGGACAATGAGGGCGATAGTGCTCGAGCACATTTCTCCCTGACCATTGCGCGCCTCTGCAGTAAAATGATAAATTCCTTCGGTGGTTATCCTTACGGGGTATTCTGTGTCGTTTATTCGTGGAAGATATTCGATGATTCCCGGGCCATTGTAAGATATGGACAGATCTTCAGTTGCATCGCTCACGATCATGGTTGTTTCATAGGGAGACACACCCCAATAGGTAATTGCCCTGATGCTGACGCAATCGGCATTCACCTCGATATTTACGCTTATCGAAACACTTTTGCTGTTGCCCTCGGAGTCTATCGCCTGGACTGTGATGACTGGGAATTCATCATCAAGAGGCACTTCGTTTGCAATAAAGCGCCCGCCATGGATTAAAGCTGGAACTCCGTTGACGGCTATTCCCACCTCTGCGTCGCTTTTGTGGGATACGGCGCCTTCCACCAGCACTTTGGATCTTCTGATAAGCTCGCCTTCTTGAGGAGAGGTAATCGCAAGGGAGATCGGACTTATTACCCTTATGGTTACAGATGCTTCAGATATGCTCCCACCACTATCTTTTATCGTGTAAGCGAAGGTCTCGTCTCCCTCAAACCCATTGAATGGGGTATACTTGAGTGTCCCGGCCTCTTCTTCCGTCACTGTTCCGTTAGCGGTTGCGTAAATCCCGAGAGAACTATGCCATCGCCGTCTATATCGAAATCATTTGCAAGCACATTGATCGATATGGGCTTATTCTGATTCGTCTCGCCGTTATCATTTGTCGCCGAGGGAGGATCGTTTACGGGCAATACGGTCATACTGACAAGCGCGGTTGCGCTTCTGCCATGGCCATCGGTTAGGGTGTAGGTGAAGTTGTCTGATCCGTAGAAGTTGGAAAACGGGCTGTAAGTAATGGTTCCATCAGGGTTGAGAGCTGTGGAGCCATGAAGCCCGGAAGCAACGACGGTTATGGAAAGAGGATCGTCATCAGGGTCCCAGTCGTTTGCGAGGACATTAACGATTACAGGGGCATCCTCATTGGTCGCAGCCGAATCGTTCTCGGCGAAAGGCGCTTGGTTTATGATATTCACCGTTGTCATCGCCATCCCAATCGCTTGATTCTCTGCCATCAAATTGGACCGTTTCACCAACGAGCGCGGTCCGGATCGATTCTCCAGAAATTATTGCCATTGGAGGCGCATCTTTTACATCGACAGTAAATTCCTGGGTGACTCTTCCGCCTTTCCCATCACTTGCCTCGACCTTTACCAGGAAGAGGCCGCCATCGGGAGGGATCACGGACGAGAAATACAAAACAAGCAGGAAGACCTTCATCTTGAAGGCTTATGAGCGGGAGCGGCGCTGTAAGCTGAATGGCAGATTGAAAGTTCGCAAACAGTATGAAATCCAAATTGAAGGTTGTGCTTGCATTTGAATTATCTATCGGTCTGGTTGTCTGAGTTGTTGAGGACTTTCTTGCTTTGGGAAATATCGAAATCGGGTTTCAGGAAAGATTGAATATCCTTGTGACACTTGCGCGCTGCTCTCTTTCCCCGGCATTCCGTTCGGGGAGGCGAGATTGACTTTGGTCGGTCATCTGCTATACTGCTAGCCATTATGCGGCGGGGGCGAGTTGCGGGTGCGCCGCATTTGAATTATGACCTTGTGAAGACACGAAAGGACCGATTCTTGCGTCAGCCTAAATATATCTTTATTACCGGCGGAGTGCTTTCATCGCTTGGAAAAGGGTTGGCTGCGGCCTCCATAGGGGCGTTGATGGAAAGCCGCGGGCTTCGAGTGACTATGCAGAAGCTCGACCCTTATATAAATGTCGATCCTGGAACCATGAATCCTTTCCAGCACGGAGAGGTCTTCGTTACGGACGATGGGGCGGAAACGGATCTGGATCTCGGCCATTATGAACGATTTACTCATGCCGTCATGGGGAAGAAGAATAATTACACATCGGGCGGCATTTATTATTCGGTCATCATGAAGGAGCGCCGGGGCGATTACCTGGGCGGCACCGTGCAGGTCATTCCACATGTTACGGATGAAATCAAAGCCTGCATCCGCGGCGTCGTGGATGATGTGGATATCGTGATCGTCGAAATCGGAGGCACGGTCGGAGATATTGAAAGCCTGCCGTTTCTTGAGGCTATACGCCAGTTTAGGGGTGATGTGGGAAGAGAGAACGTCATCTACATTCATGTCACCCTCGTGCCCTATCTCAAGACTTCGGGCGAAGTCAAAACGAAGCCGACTCAGCATAGCGTGAAAGAGCTCCTCGGAATCGGCATCCAGCCGGATATTCTGCTCTGCAGGACGGAAAAGGATCTGTCGCCTGAGCTCAAAGCAAAAATCGCGCACTTCTGTAACGTGGAGCCGGATGCGGTTATAACGGCGAGAGATGTGGACTGTATTTATGAAGTTCCCTTGCTGTTTCACGAGGAAGGGCTCGACGAGAAGATCGTGAGGCTGCTCAACATCTGGACCAGATCTCCCATACTGGATCTTTGGAAAAAGCACGTCCATGAATGTAAAGAGCCGCTTTATGAAGTCCGCATAGCTATTGTCGGCAAATACATCGATCTCACGGAATCCTACAAGAGCTTGAACGAAGCGCTCTTTCACGGCGGCGTGGCGCACAATGCCCGTGTCGCGCTCGAATATGTCGATTCTGAAAATGTGGAAAAGGACGGCGGCGAGGCGCTCCTGGAAGGCGTGGACGGCATTCTCGTGCCTGGAGGCTTCGGGCAGCGGGGCGTAGAAGGCAAAATCAAGGCGATTCGCTACGCCCGGGAAAACAAGATTCCCTTTTTGGGCATATGCCTTGGGATGCAGCTTGCCACGGTCGAGTTCAGCCGCAATGTCGCCGGGCTCGAGAAGGCTCACAGCATGGAGTTCGACAAGCACACTCCGCATTCGGTCATTTTCCTCATGCGTGAGTGGTTCGACTATAAAAACAACAGGAGCATCCGCAGAGATGAAAGCTCCGATTTTGGCGGAACGATGCGCCTTGGCGCCTATCCATGCTCCCTCGACCCTGAGAGTCTGGCCTGTGAAGCCTACGGTTGTCAGGAGGTCTCGGAGCGGCATCGCCATCGCTATGAGTTCAATAATGAATACCGAGAAATCCTTGCAGAGGCTGGCTTGCGTTTTACCGGACTCTCGCCGGACAAGAACCTTGTCGAAATCGTTGAGATAGCCGATCATCCCTGGTTTCTCGGATGTCAGTTCCACCCGGAGTTCAAATCAAAGCCTATGGAGCCCCATCCGATTTTCAAGGCTTTTGTGGGAGCGGCGCTCAAAGACGCTCGGAGCAAACGACCTGAGGCCTTTAGGAGAGACTGTGTTTGCTGATTTTGGAGAGATGGCGTGAGCGAATTTGAAGTGATGGGGCAAAGGCTGGGAAGGGAGCGTTTCTTCGTCATCGGAGGGCCGTGCGTTATCGAAAGCGAGGAACTGGCGACAGGAGTTGCGCGATTCCTCAAGGAGACATGCGAGAGATTGAATATTTCTTGTGTATTCAAAAGCTCCTACGATAAGGCCAACCGCACTTCCATCCAATCATTTCGAGGGCCGGGCATCGAAGAAGGCCTCGCCATCCTCGCGAGCATTCGAGAAAAGACCGGCATACCCGTATTGACCGATGTGCACAGTGCTCACGAGGCCGCGAGAGCGTCGGAGGTTGTGGATGTTCTGCAAATCCCGGCCTTTCTAGTCCGCCAAACCGACCTGCTCGTCGCGGCGGCGAAGACGGGAAAGCCGGTCAACTTGAAGAAAGCTCAATTTCTCGCTCCATGGGATATGACGCAGGCGGTCGACAAGGTGCGACAGAGCGGCAACGACAGGATTCTCGTTACCGAAAGGGGCGCCATGTTCGGTTACAATAATTTAGTTGTGGACATGCGCTCGATTCCCATCATGTCGGAGCTCGGCTGTCCGGTGGTTTTTGACGCCACTCACAGCGTGCAACTGCCGGGCGGACAAGGAGCTTCCTCCGGGGGGCAGCGCCAGTACGTCGAAACTCTCGCCTGTGCTGCCGTGGCGGCTGGAGCCCATGGAGTTTTCATCGAGATGCACGAAGACCCGGAGAGGGCTCTTTGCGACGGACCCAACTCCTTGTTTTTGCATCAAGTTCCTCCACTGCTCGAGAAGCTCCTTGCGATCCGCCGGGCTGTATCGCAAAGCGGACCTTCCAGCGGGACCGGAACATAGCCTCCAAAGTGAAGGGTCGAGTAGACACCCTGCAAAGAAAGGATCCTTCGTGGTGAATATAGACGAGACGCTTCAGTCTCGAATTCTGCCTCTCAAAATGATGATCTTTGATGTGGACGGGGTGCTGACTGACGGGCGCATCATCATCCACGACGATGGCTCGGAGATGAAGGAGTTCGACGTTCAGGACGGCCATGGCGTCAAGCTGCTTCAAAGAACGGGGATCGAAGTGGCGCTGATCACGGGCCGCTATTGCAAAGCGGTGGAGCATCGCGCGAGAAGCCTCGGGATCTCTCGGGTCTATCAGGACATGAAGATCAAGGTGGAAGCTTATGAGCTGATTCTTGCTGAAACGGGATTGAGCGATGAGCAGGTGGGTTACATGGGAGACGATCTTATCGATGTGCCCATCATGCGCCGTGCGGGCTTTTCCTGTGCGGTTCCGAACGCGGTCAGTCATGTTTTCCCTTATGCCCATTATGTTACGAAGGCCGGCGGAGGGCGAGGAGCATGCCGCGAGATCTGTGAGCTGATAATGCTGGTTCAGGGCTCCTGGGATATGGTGACGGATCGTTACTTCGGGCGATTCTAATTGCGCATGATCCTTTCCCTTTTTCTCTTTATGCCTTCTTCGAGCTGATTTCTGCTGAATATCCCTTTACAGGCATGGGTGTTGCATGTTAGACTATTGTCGTTTCTAATAGTCTAATTTGACTGGAAATTTTTCCGAGCTTCGGGCCTGTCGATCTGGGACGGTAATGACCTTGTCACGAAAGATTATACAGATCATGGTGTTGGTGGTGGCGCTGGGGGCGACCGTGGTGCTGGTTCTGGGCATTCTGAAAGGGACAGCCCGCAAGGATCAGCAGAAGGAACTGGTCAGCGAGGCGCCCGAGGCCGAGATGAAGCTTACGGATATGGAATATACCGAGATGCAGGGTGGACGGCGGTTATGGACACTGAAGGCCTCGGAAGCGGAGTATTTTCAGGATGCGCAGAAAACCAGGCTCAAAGCGGTTCATCTCACTTTTTTCTTCGAGAACGGCGACGTAGCTTATTTAGAAAGCAAAGAGGGCGCGCTCTACGCTGGAACCAAAGATATCGAGCTGTGGGATTCCATCAAGGCCAGTCTGCCGAAAGGATATGAATTTACGGCCGATCGCGCCTTTTATGAGCACCAACAGGAAGTCATCCGCTCTGACGATCCCATTCGCGTGAAGGGTGAGGAGATTCAGATGGACGGAAGCCGGTGGGAATATAAAATTCAGGAACAAAAGGCCGTCGTAGAAGGCGGCGTTCGGGCGACGTTCATGTTTTTGCCCGAGGAAGATGATGCAGGCGAGTGAGAATGATGTCTAAAAAAAGAACCCGATGTGGCTCAATACTTATAGCGTTGTCTTTTGTATCGCTGCTTTCGTTCTGCTTTGCTCTTATCGGATCGGCAGCGGAGGAGCCTGGTAAGCCGCCTGTGGAAAAGGCGGGCGGTTCCAAAAAGGTCCAAGCCCTCAAGAGCGATTCTCCTCTCCACATTTCCAGCGATAGATTGGAAGTCGATCAGCAGAAGAAGATCATTACCTTTGAAGGCCATGTGACGGTGCGGCAAGAAGATATGACCATCACAGGCGCTCGTATGATTGTATACGCGACCGGCGAGGAGAAGGGTGGAGAAAAGAACAAGGGTGGCGCCGCCAATGCGGATGCCGGCATGATGAAAAAAATAGACCACATCGAAATTCTGGGAGATGTGAAGATAACCCAGAGAGATAAGCTGGCGGTGGCGGACAAGGCCGTTTACTACCATAGGGAGCAGAAAGTTGTCCTTCTTGGCAACCCCAGCGTCAGTCAAGGGAGGGATAAGGTGGCGGGGCGCCTGATCACGCTTTTCCTCGAAGACGGAAGGAGCGTGGTGGAGGGCGGCGAGTCGACGCCCGTTCAGGCGATTCTTCATCCCAAAAAGGACTGATGTAGTGATTCCCGAGCAAAAGAAGCTGATGGTTCGCGACCTGGTGAAGCATTACCATGGTCGATGCGTGGTCGACCGTGTGGATTTGGAAGTGAAGGAGGGGCAAATTGTCGGCTTGCTCGGTCCGAACGGAGCCGGCAAGTCCACGACCTTCTACAGCGTCGTGGGGATCATTCGCCCCGATAGCGGGGCCGTTTATCTCAATGGAGAGAATATAGTCGATATTCCCATGTACCTGAGAGCAAGGAAAGGGATTACTTATCTGCCGCAGGAGCCGTCGGTTTTTCGGAAGCTGACCGTCGAAGAGAATATCATGGCTATATTGGAGACTCTCGACATCAGCAGGCAAGAGCGGCGAAGTAGGCTCCAGGAATTGCTTTCTGAGCTCAAAATTTCTCACTTGGCAAAAAACAAGGCGGATCGGCTGTCCGGGGGCGAGCGCCGTCGAGTGGAAATCACTCGCGCGCTGGTGACGCAACCGAGCTTCATCCTTCTGGACGAGCCTTTTGCCGGGATAGATCCCATTGCGGTCATGGAGATTCAGGGAATCATCGAATCGCTCAAAAATAGAGGAATCGGAGTGCTCATCTCGGATCATAATGTTCGAGAAACCCTTAAAGTATGCGACTGGGCCTACATCATGCACCAGGGGAAGATACTGGAGGCGGGAGACCCGGTCAGCATTGCTCAAAGTGATTTAGCCCGGCGGACGTATCTGGGCGATCAGTTCAGTTTAGGATAACAGGATAGAACGATGGCGGCGCTCGAGTTAAGGCAACAACTGAAATTGAGCCAGCAGCTGATCATGACGCCTCAGCTGCAGCAGGCAATCAAGCTTCTCCAGCTTTCTCGTTTGGAACTTTTGGAGACGATCAACCAGGAGCTCGAAACCAATCCTCTGCTCGAGGAAACGCAGGAAGAATCGACTGAGGTCGAGATGGAGGAATCGCTCAACAGTGAGGCCATTGCCCAGGAGCCTTTCCAGGAAGTGGAGGTTTTGGAGAAGGTTCGGGAGGATTTCGACTGGGAGGGCTACCTGGATGAGTATAGCTCGGGAACGCCGGTGCTTGTGGAGACCGACCCAAACAAGGAGTGGCCTTCTTTCGACCAGAAGTTGACTTTGGCCGCATCTCTGGAGGAGCACCTGGTATGGCAGCTGCGCCTATCCGGTATGAGCGACGCCGAAAAGGAAATCGGCGTGCTTGTGATCGGCAACTTGAACGGGGATGGGTACCTGGATGCGACGTTGGATGAGATTGCCGAAATGGCCAAGACAACTGTCGAGGACATCGAGGAAGTTCTCCACAAAATACATGGCTTCGACCCCATCGGAGTTGCGGCCAGGGATCTCAGAGAGTGTCTGCTGATTCAGGCGAAAGCTCTGACGCCCCCCAATGATTTGGCGGTGCAGATCATCGAGCACTATCTCCATTATTTGGAGAACAAGAACTACCAGGCTCTGGTTCGAGCGCTCAAGAAACAGCCGGATGAGGTGCGGGACGCCATCGATGTCATACTGAGCCTTGATCCTCGCCCCGGGAGCGCCTACAGCGATGAATCCGTCGAGTACGTGAGTCCGGATCTGTACGTCATCAATGTGGACGGGGAATTCGTTATTCTGCTGAATGAAGACGGAATGCCGAAGCTCAAGGTGAGCTCGTATTATAAGGAGGCTCTGGGCGAAGACGCAGGGGTTCCGGCTGATGCGAAAGACTACATTCAAAATAAGCTCAAGTCTGCTGCATGGCTCATTAAAAGCATTCATCAGCGCCAGCGCACCCTTTACAAAGTCGCTCAAAGCATCGTCAAACTGCAATCGGAATTTTTCGAAAGAGGCGTGGCTCACCTCAGGCCCATGGTGCTGCGGGATGTGGCTGAAGATGTCGGAATGCACGAATCGACCATCAGTCGCGTTACCGCTAATAAATACATGCATACCGACCATGGGATTTTTGAGTTGAAATATTTCTTCAACAGTTCCATAAATAGCGTCTTGGGAGAGGCTGTCGCTTCTGAAAGCGTCAAAGAGCGGATACGGCAGCTCATAAAAGAAGAAGACGCCTCCAAGCCTTATAGCGATCAGGATATTGTCGATATCCTGGAGAAGGAGAACATCAGCATCGCCAGGCGCACGGTGGCGAAATACCGTGAAGTTCTGGGAATTCTGCCGTCGAGCAAGCGAAGAAAATCGTTCTGGAACGGCTGATGATAGGTCGCCTTATATGCAGTTTTCATCAGTTTTTGGATTCATGATAAAGGAGGATCGTAGCGATGCAAATTAACGTGACTTTCCGCCACGTCGATCCGTCGGATGCGCTGAAACAATATGCCGAGGATAAAATTTCCCGGATTAAAAAATATATTGACGAGCCTATCGAAGCGCATGTGGTTCTCAAAGTCGAAAAATTCCGTCATACCGCGGAAGTGACCATCAACGCCAACGGCCTCATCATCAACGGAACCGAGCAGACCGAAGACATGTATTCGGCTATTGACATGCTGGCCGACACCATCGAAGGTCAGGTGATCAAGAACAAGGAAAAATTCCGACGCCGAAAAGGCTCGGCGAAGGAATTCGGTTCGAGAAGCGAGCCTGCCGGAGCGCGCGACCTCGGCGATGATGAGGATCGGAGGATCATCAGAACCGAGCAGGTCTACGCCAAGCCGATGGATATCGATGAAGCCGTGATGCAGCTGAATATTTCCAACGGTGAGTTCATTGTTTTTTCAAATCGAAACACAAATCAGGTCAATGTCCTCTATCGGCGAAAGGACGGTCACTACGGCCTTATAGAGACGGTTATGTAAAATAGCCGTGATGTGGACGCTCCAAGTTGTTGATGTGCCGGCGTTTATAGGTCGCTGCTCAAGATTGAGACAGCATGAGGGGATTGCTTGAAAGCTCCAGGCGGCGATAATTATATTCTATTTGCGCTTACAATATCCCATTCCTTATTCCAAGGTCCGCATTCCGCATTTAGTATGAGGGATTAATGAAAATTCTTGACATACTGGAGAAAGACTCAATTGTTACAGAGCTAAAGGGTGGCACGAAAAAACAGGTGCTGGAAGAGCTCATTGAAGCATTGGTGGAGCGCAAGCCGCAACTAGACCGTGAAAGGCTGATGAGCGTGTTGCTCGAAAGGGAGCGGTTGGGCAGTACGGGCATCGGCGATGGAATCGCTATCCCGCATGGAAAGCTTAAGGACCTGGATCAGCTCACCCTTTCTTTCGGAAAGTCAAGCAGAGGCGTGGACTTCGAATCCATGGACGGTAAGCCGGTTCACCTTTTTTTCCTTCTTGTCGCCCCCGAAAGCAGTGCTGGAATTCACTTGAGAGCATTGGCGAAAATTGCAAGGCTTTTGAAAAATGGATCGGTGCGAAAGAGGCTTGGAAATGTCACCAGCCGTGAGGAGATTTATGCGGTCATTGGGGAGGAGGATGAGGATTTCTGAGCTTGTATGCAATCCGCCCACGGTCGAGGGGAATAGATGCCTTGCATCCCCTCGGTTTTTTTACTCTCCAATTTTTTGAAACGCCCAACTCAAGACTCGCAATTTTTCTCCTGAAGACACTCCCTTGCTGCAACGGGACTCTCAGTCCCCTGGGAGGCTCAGCCCTCATGCCCGTGGTCGAGGATCATTCGGAATGGAACGAAAAGTCCATATAGTCATAGTTACGGGATTGTCCGGTTCTGGAAAGAGTACGGCAATCAAAGCCTTCGAGGATATTGACTACTTTTGCATCGACAATCTTCCCGTGCCGCTTCTGCCCAACTTTCTCGCCCTTTGTGAGAAGGACATGCCCGATGTGACGAAAATCGCTTTGGGAATAGATATCCGTGAGAGGTCTTTTCTTAAAGACTACGATAAGATTTTTACAAATCTCGAAAATAATGGGTACCGCCTCGAGATCATTTTTCTGGAGACTCAAACCGATGTCCTCCAGCGTCGGTACAGCCAAACAAGGCGACTGCACCCCGTCGCCTCGTCCGACACGTTACTTCTAAAGGCTATTCAGCATGAGCAGGAGCAACTCAAGGCGCTGCGCAATCGCGCTACGCGCATCGTCGATACGGGGTCCTTTTCCGTGCACCAGTTGAAGGCCATGATAACCCGCTGCTATTCCTCTATAAGTGATAAGGAAAAATTGAGCATCCAGTTGCTCTCTTTCGGATTCAAATATGGATTGCCCTTCGAGGCGGATCTTGTGATGGACGTTCGCTTTTTGCCCAATCCGTACTTTGTCGAAGAGCTCAAGCACATGGACGGCTGCTCGGAGGATGTCGCCTCCTGGGTGCTTCAGTGGCCGCAGGCCGTTGAATTCATAAATGATTATGCTTCTCTCCTCCTGAAGCTCATTCCTTTCTACATCGATGAAGGAAAACGCTACCTCACCATTGCCGTAGGATGCACGGGAGGAAAGCACCGCTCGGTGGTCTTCGCCGGCAAAATAGCTGACACTTTGAGAGAGCATAACTATTATATTAATTTATTCCACCGTGATATCCATCTCGAGTGAAAGGGGCTCTCATGGCGATGGAAAATCCGAAGGATATCATTGGGATCGTTGCCGTATCGCACTGCAATCTGGCGCATGAGATGGTCCACGTGGCGGAGCTGATTGTCGGTCCCTTACCGGCGTGCAAGGCGGTTTCGCTGCTTCCTGACCAGCCCATGGAAGAAATGGTGAGAATGATCAAGGAGGCCGTCAAAGAAGTTGAGCAGGGCAGCGGGGTTTTGATTCTGACCGATCTTTTCGGGGGCACTCCGGCCAATATAAGCCTTTCTCTCCTTGGACCGAAAGTGGAAATTATATGCGGAATGAATCTCCCGATGCTCATCAAGCTGGCCGGATGTCGGAAGGGACATGCTCTTAGGGAAGCGGCGGCATTGGTCAAAGATTACGGCCAACGGCACATTTCCCTGGCAAGCGAGGTGCTTTCTCGGTCCGCGGGCGCATCGTGAAGCCTCCTCAGTCGGTTGTCGATATCTATTATTAGATCCAACGCGCTCCATACTTTCAACTCAATATAAAGAAAGGCGCGCTTCAGACAAGTTGCCATTCGATCAAGATAACCGCACTTTGCCGCCCATGATAGCGCCCATGGCTGTGAGGGATATCCCTGCGGTGATGGAAATTGAGAGAGACAGCCAACTCGAGCCTTGGTCGCACGAGGCGTTTCTCCAGGAGCTTCATCAGCCCGTGTCTTCGTGCTATGTGGCAAGGCTCCCCGAGCGGCTGGATTGGAGCCGACCCAACGGCGGCTCACGCCGCTCGTTGGGGATAGTTATCGGTTATATCTGTTTTTGGACGGTTGCCGATGAGGTCCAGATTCTCAACTTGGCCACGCACAGATCTTATCGACGAAAGGGCGTTGCCCGGGCTCTCCTGTCTCATGCTCTCGAGATGGGCTGTGAGCGAAACGCCCGCCTCGCTCTGCTCGAGGTGCGCAAGAGCAACCTTGCCGCGCAGCATCTCTACATGAGCGCGGGATTCAAGTCCGTTGGAGAGCGTCCCGATTATTATGGCGTACAAAGGGAGCCCGCCGTGCTAATGGAGCTCCAGCTGGAAGATTGGCGGAAGCTGCATTGGCTATCTAAGATTTCTGGAGCTACAAAGGAATGATTGAATGGATAACTCGCTCAGAATCCAAGTGATCGATTCGGATGCTTTGCTCAAGAACCTCGATCTGACGAAAGTAGACGTAGTGGTTCCCCCCTTGTTCTATGCGCTCGAGGAAGCCGTCAAGGGATATGCGGGGAAGGAGCAGCAGGCGAGAGAGCTTGTAACGGAATACCACCATCGCTATCGCAATTGGGCTTTTGTGGTGCAGGAAGCCTGGCGGTACGCCATTTCGAACATACGTCTCTTTGCGGCTCATCCGCTCAATGGCAGCGTCGTCTATCTTCTCTCCCGCATCTGGCTGGAGGGCCTGAAGGCGTCCCAGAGGAGGGATGTGCGGAGCCAGGCGGCAGACCATTTGATTGCTTTCTGGATAAAGCTTGCCGACGAAATGCCGCTCGATATCGCACGCCCCCTGCCGCAGGACGTGGAGATCGAAAAAATCGAGCTTTCTCTCAACTCCGTCACCTATTGCCATGAAGGAATTCTGCGTTCTTTTTTCTTGGAGTTGAATGCGCTCACGGGGGATTCTTTCGAAGATCTCTTGAGAAGCTACTATCCAATAAAGCGCCTTGCAGGGAAGCTTTTCAATGTATGGGAGCGCTCGGAGTCTTTCCAGGAATTCCGGCCTCTGCTGACCAGACTCCTTAGAGAGACTTACGGATTTTGGCTCGAAACGGACGACCTCTGCGACTGGCTTGCGCGACAAAGAGGCGGAATCGCTTCGGACCCCGAATGGCAAGAGCTTTGTCTGCCCTTGAGCCGCAAGACCTACGAAGATTATATGAGCCGCATCGATAGGGAATTCGACCCAATTGCCGATCATCGCGAAGCGGTCGCAAAGCTTATGGAGCTTCCCGATTTTCAAGAAGTCGTGCGCTCCCATTCGAGAATCCCCGATAGGCTGAAACCTTATGAAGATTCTTCCCGCAATACCCATCTCAGCATGCTCATGAAGCTCAAAATCATGGAAATCAGGGGCCTTGAAAGCATTCATGAAGAGACCCTGAGGGACATCAATTTTGATATGGCCAAGGCCATGCGGCACGAGCCGGTGAAGAGCCTCGAGGATTTTCTATCGAGAGTGATCGACGTTTTGCAGGAATGTCATAAAAAGTATCCCGAAGCCGCGCTTCAGATAGTGCGCACCATCGGGCTAGAAGTGATAGAGACGGGAGATCGCGACCTGATCGGATATTTCATCAGTCGCGTCATACGGATGGGGTTCCAGACCCCCCAGGTGGGCGGCGTCAGCCAACACTGGCAAGTCGAGATGAATATGGCCCACCTTCCCAATATCCGTATATGGCTCGAAATCATCAAAAAGAACCCGTCGAGAACAAGGAGGCTTCTTTCCGCTCTTATCATCAATCTTTCGCTCGGCGGCATCTACGTTAGGGATACCGATCTGTTTCAAAAGGACGTGAGCCTGCTCCTCGATGCGCCCGTTCGCAACGTCTACAACCTTGCCAAGCAGTTAGCGAAGCTCTTCCCGGTCTATTTCAATCAGATAGGCGCGGAAGGCCAGCTTCGCAACGTTTCGACGGATGTGGACGAGCTTACGGGAAGAAGCGATCGTTTGATCCACTTTTTGCGCAAGCAAAGTCATGTCGAGAGCAACAACGTGATAGTGAGCTTTATTGAAGCCATCATCGAGTTCTGGCGCACTCTCGACAAGAACCGGCTCAGCGCGGACCTCGTTCCCCCGGAGATCTATCCCCAGATTCCCACATCCGGGCCGCTCGTGGATGAAGTCCATCGCATCTTCGAATCGATATTCGGTTCCTTCGCCGTCTACCATGTCAAAGATCTTCTGGAGCTGCCGGAAACAGTCATTCGAGACCTTATCGATCAGGTTCCGGATATTTCGGACAGGGAGCGGCAGAGAGCCTTTCTTCTGATCCAGTTTTATCAGTTGCTGCATGAAAAGTACGCTCTGAGCTTCAAAGACATGGACCTTCATCTTCAGAGGGCGGCGACAGTGGGGCTGCCGGACCCCTCCAATTTGCTCTCCGTGCTTCATAGCCCGGATTCGTTTGAGAAGCTCAAGGCTATTCTCGATTATCTCATGGAGCTCAAGGAAGTCATCCTTTCGCCGGGAAAGCTTCAGATACTCGAAAACATCTATTACAAACGCCATATCGCAGTCGATATTCCTTCTATGTACGGTTCCTATAACGAAAGGAAATTCGACGCCTTGGGCCTCACTTTCCGGCTGGAGAATATGGCGAATGTATTGTTCGAGGAAATTATTTTTTCTTTCGATCTAAGCTTCATAACCCGGGCGGCGTTCAAGCGAATAGCCAAGTTCCTGCCTCTGTTCATCAAAGCGCTCGAGATAGACGGCATTACTTCCAACCGATTGGGGCTCCAGGCTGAGCTTTTCTATAAGGCCATTGAAGTCCCTCGGTTTTCCCACTCTCAGTACATGGACATCTTCCGCGGTTTTTCGGAAGCCATTAAACAGATCATTCAGACCCACTACCATTCAGTCCATGAAGAGAACCTCGATTCAATCATCAAACAGCTCGGGCCTGAAAGACTGCTGCCGAAGTATTGCAGGGAAAGAGAGTCGGAGTCGTTTTCCGAAAGAGCCCAGCGCATATCCGAGAGCTTTCTCCGGGATCTCATAGCGAGGACCTTTGGACTCCAGTACTTCGATCATTTCATAAGCAGCATCCTTACGACCTTGGCCACGCAGAGAGAACAGTTGACCGTGGAGAAGCTCGATCTGCTGCTGAGCTATGATCCCGAGAAGACGGTCACTTGTATCTATAACCCAAAGGCCTGGACCTACGATCTCATTTATATGGGAAACAAAGGGTATAATCTTGCCAATCTCAATTCGATCGGCATAAGAGTTCCACCGGGATTCGTGATCACGACTGAGTATTTCCGATGCCGCAGCGTCATCGAAAGCTTCAATCAGTCGAGGGAGGATTTTCGGGACCGGGTGATGGCCTACATCAAAAGGCTTGAGGAAATAACCGGGCGAGTCTTTGGAGACCCGGACAACCCGCTCCTGCTTTCCGTTCGAAGCGGCTCGGCGGTTTCGATGCCCGGAATGATGAACACCTTCCTCAATGTCGGAATCAATGAAAGCATTGTCGAGGGATTGATCAAACAGATGGGACAGGCATGGTTCGGCTGGGACAACTATCGGCGTTTCATTCAGTCGTGGGCCATGTCTTTCGGCGTTCAGCGGAGCGAGTTCGACGCCGTCATGCGAAGCTTCAAAAAGAAATACGGCAGGCTGGTGAAAAGAGATTTTCTCCCCGATGAGATCCGCGCTCTCGCTTTGGCGTATAAGGAAGTCCTCAAGGACCATGGAGTAAAGCTCGCCAACGATCCTCAAGAGCAGCTCTTTACGGCGATCCAGCAGGTCATGGCTTCCTGGCGTTATCCGAAGGCGAGCACCTACCGGGAAATCATGGGGCTTTCCGAAAATTGGGGCACCGCCGTGACCATTCAGGCCATGATCTTCGGCAATCTTGACACCAATTCCGGAGCAGGCGTGATGTTCACACACAACCCGCGGACGTCCGAAGATCAGATCGACCCGATTGGGGATTTCACCTGGGGAAACCAGGGGGAGGACGTTGTTGGAGGACTTGTTCAGACGTTGCCTCTTTCCGAGAAGCAGCGGCTAAGCGAGGTGGCCCAGCGGCCGCACTCCCTGCAGAGCCTTTTTCCGAAAGTGTATCAGCAATTGACGGCGATTGCGAAAAAGCTCATCTATGAACAGAATTGGGCTCCTCAGGAAATGGAATTTACCTTTCAGGGCGATCATGAGGAAGGGGTCTATGTGCTGCAGTCACGGAACATGGCGCCTCGTGTGAAGCGCCATCTGCCCGTCTTCAGAATAACCGAAGAGTTGCATGAAAGCTATGTCGGCAGCGGCATCGGCGTGAGCGGCGGAGCTTTGTCCGGACTCGTCGCCTTCGATCTGCAGAACATTCAGCGCCTGAGAAACGAGCGCCCCGGTCAGCCCATCATCCTTATTCGTTCAGATACGGTGCCGGATGATATCCGGGAAATATCGGTCGCAGACGGCATTCTCACCGGCAAAGGGGGAGCGACTTCCCACGCGGCTATTGTCGCTCACAGAATCGGGAAAACTTGCGTGGTTGGCTTCGGCAAGATGAGGATTTGGGAAACGGACGGCAAATGCCATATCGACGGGCATGAGCTCCGGACGGGGGACAGCCTTAGCATAGACGGACGGAGCGGCTCTATCTACCTCGGGCTGCATGACGTGGAACAGGTGACTATGATGAGTTGAAGGCATGCGACTTGATTTTTGCCTTTTTACGTATAACTTGATGACAAAATCTCAAGGGAGGCATTATGAGCGAACAAGATAATATGGCGCCCATGAAGCTGGGAGTCAATGGCTTAGGAAGAATTGCCAAGCTTACCATCTGGCATCACGTTGAAAGGCGGTACTTTTCAGAGTTGGTGGTCAACATCGGCCGGGAAGTCGGGACGAGCCTCGAGGACATTGCGAGCTTCATAGAAAAAGATTCGACTTATGGCGCGCTTCATAGTTACCTCTACGGTTGCAGGGCTTCCAGAGTCATCGAAGAGCTAAACGAAAAGGAAGGCTCGATGATCATCAACGGAGTCAAGACCACTTTTCTTCGTAAGGATCGCAATCCTGCAATGATCGGGTGGAAGGACCAGGGCGTCGAGTTGGTGGTGGACGCTACGGGCGCCTTTCTCGATCCTACTGCCTTGCCGGACGATCCGAAGGGCTCGCTGCGCGGACATCTCGCCTCCGGCGCTCAGAAAGTGGTCGCCTCGGCTCCTTTCAAAATCAAGGATAAGAGCAAGGATATGCCCTCAGACGCCGTTACGACTGTCATGGGCATCAACGACGCCGATTACGATCCCAAAAAGCATATCCTCGTATCCAACGCCTCCTGCACCACTACCTGCCTGGCCTATATGGTGAAGCCTCTGCTGGACTACTTCGGCGCAAGAAGAATACTCTCGGCGTCCATGACGACCGTGCACGCCGCAACCAGTTCGCAGCAGGTTCTGGATCGGGCTCCAAAGGCCAAGGCTGCCGATCTGCGCAAGAGCCGCTCGGTATTGAACAATATCATTCTTACTACTACCGGCGCCGCAAAGGCTCTCGGGCTGGTGATCCCCGAGATGAGACAGATAGGGTTCATCGCCGAATCCGTTCGGATTCCGGTTTCAACTGGGTCGCTCATCATCCTGGTTGTGATGATCCAGGACGAAAGTATGAGCAATCCGATTAATCGCAATAAGATCAATAATATCTATAAGCAGGCGGTAAATCATTTCCCCGATGGCTACCTCATGTATACGGATGACCAGAATGTCTCTTCCGACATTGTAGGGCTTCCGCGCGCCGCCGCGGTTATCGAAGGGCATGAAAATCATACGCGAACAGCGGCCGTGCGCCTGGATATGTCTAGCGTCATGAAAGCCTATGAGCACCTCGAGAACTTGGGCGAAAAAGGAGCGTCCTCAGCGGCTTTGGATATCGGCAGGGTTTCTTCGGGAGGAGTCGCTTCGCCTGGGGAGTCCCAGGGAGGAATCATTGAAATTCCCGTTACCCAGGCTGTGATCTATGGCTGGTATGATAATGAACTGGGAAGTTACACCAACATGTTGGGGGACAGAGTTGTGAGCATCGCGCGTTTGCTGAGGCAGTGGTGATCTAATCAGAAATGTCTGAGCGGGTGTGAGTGATTAGTGTGAATGAGAGGGGATTCACTTCCATGTAATTCTGCTTTTTGCGGAAAGCAGCCAGAAGCTGTCGCCTTCGGCGGGCGCCGGAGGCGCAAAGACGGCTATCGATTTTTAGGGGCTCATGGCGGTCCATGGCTTTGCGGAATGGGCTGCCCTCATGCTGCAATTCAAGGAGGATAAAATGGCTACTCGTGTGGCGGTTAACGGATTCGGGCGAATCGGGCGCACCATCTTCAAGATCATTATCGATAGAAAACTCCCTCTGGAACTGGTTGCTTTGAACGACCTGTCGTCTCCTGAGGACCTCGCCCATCTCTTGAAATATGATTCCGTCCATGGGGTCTGGCCCCATGAGGTCTCTGCCTCCGAGGATCAGATCATAGTGGACGGCAAGACCTACCAATGTCTCAAGGTGACCGACCCGGCGCAATCCCCCTGGCACGATCTCAAGGTGGATCTCGTTTTGGAAGGCACCGGACGATTTGCGGATCGAGACAACTGTCAGAAGCACATCAATGCGGGCGCGCGCAAGGTTATCCTGACAGCGCCCGGCAAGGGGATGGATGCAACGTTCGTGATTGGCGTTAATGAAGGGACGTACGACCCTAGAAAACATCACATCGTATCCAACGCTTCCTGCACCACCAACTGTCTGGCGCCTGTCGCGGCTTTGCTGAATGACCGGTTTGTGATAGAGCACGGTCTCATGACCACCATCCACTCCTACACGATGGATCAGCGGCTCCTCGACGCTCTGCACAAAGATAGAAGGCGCATGCGCTCAGCCGCCTTGTCCATGATTCCCACCACGACGGGCGCGGCTCGCGCAGTCGCCGAAGTCATCCCGGCGCTCAAAGGAAAGATGGATGGCGTCGCCATCCGCGTGCCGACCCCCAATGTCTCCCTTGTGGACTTGGTGTGTCGCGTCGGGCGGGATACGACCAAGGAAGAAGTGAACAAGATCTTCGAAGATGCAGCCAACGGCCCTCTCAAGGGAGTTCTGAACTATGTCACGGAAGAGCTTGTTTCCATTGATTTCAACCATACTTACTTCTCTTCGAGCGTAGATGCGAGTCTAACGAATGTAATCGCAGGCAGAATGGTCAAGGTTTTTAGCTGGTACGATAACGAATTCGGCTATTCTAGCAGGGTTGCGGATCTAGCTGTCATGATGGGCGAACTGCTTTAGGACATCTGATTGGGTCAATATGGGGGCGTGGGCCGATCCTCCCGCGCCTCTCGCATCCTCGCCGGATCTTTACTGATCCTTTTTGCGGGCTTCTCTGGAAGCGTGGGGAGGTTTAAAGGGCATGAGAACGCTGGACAATGTTGAACTTGCTGGAAAACGGGTATTCATGCGCGTCGATTTCAACGTGCCGCTTGATAAGAAGGATCACACGGTGAAGGACGACCTGCGCATACGGGCAATTCTGCCAACCCTCGAGAAGATCTCCAAGATGGGCGGCAAAGCTGTTCTTGCCTCGCATTTGGGCCGACCTAAAGGAAAAGTGGCGGAAGAATATTCCCTTAGACCCGTAGCCGATCACCTTTCCAAGCTCCTTGGCCGCTCTGTGCCCCTGGCTCCCGACTGCGTGGGCGAAGAGGTGCAGGGACTTGTTTCTTCCATGAAGAATGGAGACATTCTCTTGCTGGAAAATCTTCGCTTTCATCCGGGCGAGGAAAAGAACGATGAGGCTTTCTCGCAGCAGTTGGCTTCCTTGGCCGACGTTTATGTCAATGACGCCTTTGCGGTTTCCCACCGCGCTCATGCTTCAGTACACGGCATAACCAAGTTCCTGAAGGAGTGCGCGGCGGGGTATCAGCTCCAGAATGAGATCAAATACTTCCGTCAGGCTATGGAGGAGCCGAAGCGGCCTCTGGCGATGATTATCGGAGGAGCTAAGGTTTCGACAAAGATCGAGCTTCTCGAAAACCTCCTTTCCAAAGCGGATCATATGCTCATCGGCGGGGCCATGGCGAACACTTTCCTCAAGGCGCAAGGCAAGGAGGTGGGCAAGTCGCTCGTTGAAGATGACTACATGGAGACAGCTGCTAAGTTTCTCGCCAAAGCGCAGCAGAAAGGGGTGAACATTTACCTGCCCGTGGACGCCGTGATAGCTCCGGCGCTTCAGGTGTGCGGCGAAGTGCAACAGGTCGTCATTGAGAGGGTTCCTCCGGATCAGCTGATTCTGGATATTGGATCGAGGACTGTCGAGGTATTCAAGTCGGTCCTGCAAAGTTGCTCCACCATCGTTTGGAATGGACCGCTTGGAGCCTTCGAAACCTCTCCGTTTCATAAGGGAACTTTTGCGATTGCCGAATTCCTCGGAGAGCTTAAGGCCCTTACGGTCATCGGCGGAGGAGATTCCGCCGCAGCAGTAAAAGAGGCGAAGGTTGACCAGAAGGTGAGTTACGTTTCTACGGGAGGCGGAGCTTTCCTGGAGCTTCTGGAAGGCAAGACGCTTCCCGGAGTTGCTGCGCTCGAGGAATGCAGCCAGGGTGCCTGAAGCCCGTGTGCAACTGTGAATTTGAATCCAACATAAGAGGAAAACATGGAGACGAGAAAAGCACTGGTTGCAGCCAACTGGAAGATGTTCAAAACAGTGGCGGAGGCTGTCGCCTTCACAGAAGAGATACAACGGGAAGTCGGCGCCTTGACGGATCGAGAGGTTGTGATCGCTCCTCCTTTTACGGCCCTCTCCTCCGTTGGGAATGCGCTGCATGAGAGCGGCTATGCGCTTTCGGCGCAAAATTGCCACTTCGAGGAAAAAGGCGCCTTCACTGGTGAGATATCAGGCGTTATGCTTAAAGACGTCGGCTGCGATTACGTCATCATCGGTCATTCCGAACGTCGGCATATTTTTGGCGAGACCGATGCGATGGTGCAGAAAAAGATCCAGGCAGCCTTTCGATACGGTCTCGTTCCGATTTTTTGTGTGGGTGAGATTCTTGAAGAGCGAGAGGCAGGAAGAACCTTTGAAGTAGTAGGCTCTCAGGTAACGCGGGGCTTTGAGGGATTGCCCCCTTCCGACGCCGAGAGAATCGTCGTTGCCTATGAGCCGGTTTGGGCGATTGGAACGGGAAAGACGGCTACTCCAGATCAGGCCCAGGAGGTTCACGCCTTTATTCGCGAGCGGTGTGGGTCGCTTTACGATAAAAGGATTGCAAACCTTATTAGAATAGTGTATGGAGGCTCGGTAAAACCTGACAATGTGGATGCATTGATGGCCCAGTTTGACGTTGATGGACTTCTGGTTGGTGGCGCCAGCCTCGAGGTCGGTTCGTTCAAGCGTATCATTCAATTTCAGAATCACTGAGAAATGAGTTTATTTGATGTATACTTTCACTGTAATTATCCATATCTTGGCGTCCTTGGCATTGATTTTGATCGTACTGCTTCAAACCGGCCGAGGCGCCGAGATGGGCGCGGCTTTTGGCGGCGCTTCTCAGACGCTTTTCGGAGGGTCGGGCAGTTCGGGTTTTCTGGGTAAGCTCACAACGGCAGCCGCAGTGATATTCATGATTACCTGCCTCGGTCTGACGAAGTTCTCCGGAGCGCCCCAGACAAGGTCGATCATGGAGAACGTTCCCATAGAGAAACAACAGGGACCGGTGCTTCCCGAAGCGAAGCCGGTGCAACCGGCTCCTGAGCAGTCCGGTGCAGGCGAAGCTGCTCCTGAAGCCAAAGCCCCCCAAGCCCAAGCGCCTGCAACTCAGGACAAAGCTTCGGAAAGCGCGCCCAAGCAATAGGAGCGGTCGGATTCAAGTGTGCATGCGCATTTTGGGTATGATGGGCTTGGGCGAAAATGAAAAAAGGCAAGAAATTGCCCGAGCCCCCAAAATAAGGCTTGCCATCTGACGGAAATTTGCTATAATTCCTTTTGTTCGCCGAAGTGGTGGAATCTGGTAGACACACCATCTTGAGGGGGTGGCGGGGAGACCTGTGCCGGTTCGAGTCCGGCCTTCGGCAACCCAAAAAACAAAAGTAAATCCAATAGGTTATAATGCAACCAGCCTTTGGCGCTAGACCTGAGTTCCTGCAAATTCAAAGGGTTACGGGTTTATCGCCGAGGATGGGCTTCGGCACCGGCTTTGTTAAGGTTCATTTTTCTGTTTTGTGAAGCCGCACTTCGATGATCTCGCAAGTGCGGCTTTTCATTTTGCATGAATATAACTTTCCTTGACAAGCACTGCCCGACCACTTTCCGATTCAAGGTCAGACTATCCCTTGATGCCATAATAGGGAAGAGGTGATTGGCAGCTAGTGGTTCTCAGATGTTCTTTTCATCCCGTCAAGATGGCAGCTGGGCGTTTCACCTCGATAGCTTCCAACAGATCCTCAATGATTTGGTAGATCGGGGATGGCTTCATTAATGCTCTCTGTCCCTTCACGCCTCCCACATTGAGCACCAAGAACTCTCATGCTTCCATTTTGTTCAAAAATACTCCTTGCGAAGCAGCCATTCAGTGTTGTCCACGCTACCGGATGCTCAATACCTCCTGTAGAAACCCTTCTTGTGGCGTGATCCCAGAGAACCAAAGCATCCGAAAGAATGCTCGAATCAGAAGCATTCACCTCATGCAAAGAAATGCATTGGTTATTAAAATTATCCTGCTAGGATAACTTGGCATCAGTAGGAAACCGACGCAGGCGATTGCTTTTTCTAACCTATGTAGACCGATAACTGAGGAGATCCATGGTGGATCGGATAGACAAGAAGGAAGTTGTCCGCCGTCTTGCAAAGCGCATGAAAACAGACGAGACGACAGCTGAGAGCTGGCTCGATGCCTTTACCGACACCCTCTTTGAGGCCTTCAAGGAAGGAGCGGGAGTTACCCTTCCAGGTTTTGGAGGGTTCTACCTCGACCGGAAAAGAAATGGCTGTGCATTCAAGTTTAATCCCGCCCAGAAGCTTAGAGCCCTGTTTGGCTGGTCGTCAACCTACAAAGGCAAACTGTGATGAATGGGGACCAATATGGAAAGCCTCAAAGAAGATAAAGAACGGGAAGAGCGTATCGAGATAGAAATCATCGTCGACGCCTACGATGAAGAAGAGCGGTCAATGGGCTGGTACTACTATCTCGAAGACAAGATGAGATTTCCATTCAATGCCAGGTGCATCAAAGAGAGACGCACCTCACCCCTTAAGAAGGGAGAAGTCATAGAGGTAATCGGCATGGCTCCGGAGGAAGATTGCGAGAAGGAGATCTTTGTTGAGATCCGATGGCAAGATCGCACCCTTGGAGCTCCTCTATCCCAGCTGGAAGGAATTGCAGTGGATGAAGATACCCAGCAGGCGATGGATGATTGGCGCTACTGGACTGGCAGAGGATACGAATTTTGACGATACCACTGCATGCTCTTATCCGGCACAGACAGGAGAGCTTTTTTAACTGGCGGATTTGCAGCGACTCGGGAGTGAATGTTCGCGCTCTTCAGCGAATAGCTTACCCCACGTTGTGAGTCTCTTACCCTTACTCATTGCCAGGGTGTGCAGGATGGATTTCCAAACGTTGCTTCGAAGATATGAGACCCTGCTTGCCGAGAACAACGCTCTGAAGGAGGAGAATTTATCCCTGAAGATCCGGCTGGGGTTAGCCGAACTTTTGGAAGACCGGCTTTCTTCAGAGCCAGTCCAACAGGGGGGCTTACCTGCGAAACCGTCCCTCCATCTTAATGCCAAGGCAGATCCCGAGGAAAAAATCCGTCTCTTCATGTCGCTATTCCGGGGAAGGGACGACGTGTATGCGAAAAGATGGGAGAGTAAGGACGGCGCCAGGTTTGGATACACCCCTGTCTGCCTCAATGAAAGGAAAGCCGGTTTCTGTAGAAAATTTGAGATCAAGTGCAGTTCCTGCAAGCATAGATCGTTTGCTCCTCTGGATGAAGGAGCGGTGGAAGCGCATTTGCTGGGTAAATTCGTTGCCGGCATCTATCCCCTGCTCCAGGATGAAACGTGCCACTTTCTGGCGATCGATTTTGATAAAGATGGTTGGCAGCAGGACGTGTCCACTCTCAGAGATGTGTGCGCGGTCTTCGCTGTGCCGGTTGCCATAGAGCGCTCACGGTCAGGCCACGGCGCCCACGCGTGGTTCTTTTTCTCTAACCCGATCGCTGCTGGCCTTGCACGCAAATTCGGAAGCGGTTTGCTCACCTACGCAATGAGCGAGCGACATGAAATCAAGTTCAAATCCTACGACCGATTATTTCCGAATCAGGACACGATGCCCAAGGGCGGATTCGGCAATCTGATCGCCCTGCCGCTGCAGAAGGTGGCGCGTCAAAATGAAAACAGCGTTTTCGTTGATAAGCAGTTCCAGCCCTATGGAGACCAGTGGGGGTTCCTTGCTGAAATCGGGAGGCTTTCAGAGGAGGAAATCGGCGTTCTAATTTCAAAGCTCTGCGGTGGCAATGATCTCGGGGAGCTCAAACAAGATGATGAAGAGCCTTCCAAACCCTGGAAGACGAGCCGGATCAAACTCTCACGGCATGACTTCCCGAACGCAATAGAGCTGGTCAAAGCCAATATGCTCTACATCGATAAAGCCGGTTTTTCCCAGAGGGCGTTGAATGCATTGAAAAGGCTGTCCGCGTTCAAGAATCCTGAGTTCTATCGAGCTCAGGCCATGCGCATGTCGACCTACAACAAACCGCGAATCATCTCGTGTGCTGAGGAAACATCAGAGTTTCTTTGTTTGCCGAGGGGATGCGAAGCGGATGTCGCAGCTCTGCTCGGTGAATTTGGAGTTGAGACCGCGTGGTCCGATAAAACCTATCCGGGCAGACCTATTGATGTTTCCTTCACCGGGGTATTGAGGGAGGACCAGGAGATCGCTGTGGAGGCAATGCTCGAGCATGACTGTGGTGTCCTCTCAGCCGCAACGGCTTTCGGGAAAACGGTCATCGCCGCCAAACTGATTGCCGAGCGAAAAACCAACTCGCTTATCTTGACTCATCGACAACAGCTCCTGTCGCAATGGATAGAGAAATTAGGCCGGTTTTTAGAAATCCATGAGGAACTTCCGGTCGTGGCAGAAAAGCGGGGGAGAAAACCGAATCAGAGCTTAATAGGGCAGATCGGCGCGGGAAGAGAGAATCTGAGCGGCATTATCGATGTGGCGATCATGCAGTCACTGACAAGCGGTGGGGAAGTGAAGGAATGCGTAAAGGATTATGGCGTGGTCATTGTTGATGAATGTCATCACGTGCCGGCGTTCAGTTTCGAGCAAATACTCAAGAAGGTCCATGCAAAGTACATATATGGTTTGACTGCCACTCCAACCCGACGTGACGGGCATCATCCGATCATTTTTATGCACTGCGGACTGGTAAGATGCCGGACAGACGCCAGGAAAGAGACAGAGAAACGCCCATTCGAGCACTATGTCATTCCCAGGTTTACGGGCTTTAGAGCTCCTTTCGACAGCGAAGAGCAAGATATGTCGATCCAGGATCTCTATTCCGGGATCGCTACGGACGAATTTCGAAATCAGCAGATTATTGATGACGTGATCAGTGCACATGAAAACGGTAGAAACATGCTCATTCTGACCGAGAGAACGGCCCATGTGGAATTGCTCGCTGCCAAGCTACGCGAGAGAATACCCGATGTGATAACCCTTACCGGCGGGAAGGGAGCAAAACAGACCCGAGAGGTCTTGGCGAGAATCGCTGAGACGCCTGCATCCAGTCAATTGACACTGGTTGCCACCGGCAAATATATCGGAGAGGGGTTTGACGAACCCCGGCTGGACACCTTATTTCTGGCAATGCCCATATCTTGGAAAGGAACACTCCAGCAATACGCAGGCAGATTGCACCGCTTGTTCGAGATGAAGAAAGAGGTCCAGATCTATGACTACGTAGATATCCATGTCAGGATCCTGGAGAGGATGTATCGAAAAAGGCTTTCAGAATATGCTGCCATCGGTTATCGGACAAAGGCGGAGACCTTCGCGGATAAACCAGCCGATATCATCTTCGATAACACGAACTTCCTCCCCGTTTACCGGAGCGACATGATTAATTGTACTCGGGAAGCAGTAATTGTCAGCCCGTTTGTTACGAGCAGAAGGGCCTCCCAAATGCTGCCGGACATGGCGGCATTGGCGAAGAGGGTTTCTGTGGTTGTTGTCACAAGACCGGTAGATACCTACAAGAATAAGGATAGGCCGGCTCTGGACGCGACTCTTTCATCTCTGCAAGAGGCTGGTGTGTGCATTCTGTTCAAGGCCAATATCCATCAAAAATTTGCCGTCATCGATCAGAAGATCGTCTGGTACGGTAGTATCAATCTTCTTAGCTACGGCAGTGCGCAAGAAAGCATCATGCGACTGGAAAGCCCAAATATCGCCCATGAATTGATGAAAGATCTTGGGAAACCGACAGCCCGTGATCCCTGAGACCAAGGGGTATGAGGTATCAATCTCACATGCAAGCTCTTCTTGGTGCATCACACCGTAAGAATGAGGAATAGAGATGGGAAACAGACAATCTGTGGAGCTCTTACTCGATGGTGGCGGTCCTATGCTTATCTGGCAAAAAGCTTCAGGAAGCCTCAATCGAAGACTGCTCATCCTGACCAGTATTTGTGATAATCCTGAGTGCGACTGTCGTGACATCTCGGTGCAGGGCATGCTCTTTGACAATCGATACAGAAACGTAGAATATCGGGATCATCTATTGAGCTATTCGTTCAAACCCCGAGAAGGTGAGTCTCTTGAGCCTCCTCCGTTGAGGCAACTCTCCGCCGCTGTAGATATTGATACTGGAGAAGCAAGGTTTAACACCTTTGCCTCTGAAGAAATGTGCGATGAGGAAATGCTTGGCTGGCTCAAGGAAGGGATGAGCGAGTATAACCTGGAAAAGCTCAGGAAGCGGTGGAGACTGGCTAAGGGAATCGATCAGGATCAATGGAAAAATGGAGACTGGAGTTGGTGGCGGGCTGGCGATATGGTCTCCTGGTTGGAGGTCTTTCCAGACGAAATCAACATTATCTTTTTGTTGAAAGAAGATGCCTATTGGGTGGACGACATGTATTGCATCAATCCCGGATGTCCGTGCAAAGAGGTGGGCCTCTGTTTTCACCGAATCACGACAGGTGAGGTCGAGCATCTCGGGGCAATCTCGGTAACGCTGCCATCGGGGAAGTATTCAGGCGTCATGGGCGAGCAGGGAAACGAAAGAGAAGTCAAGCCTCTGTGGAATGAGCTCCGAAAGCGGCCGGGAATACTCTCGCTACTGAAAGAGCGTATGGGGAGGATCAAGCCTATCGGACAGGAGATCGTTCGCCTGAGTCAGTGCGGCAAAGAATTGCTGGGTGCCCCCTCGCCTGGAAAGGTGGGACGTAACGCCCCTTGTCCTTGCGGTTCTGGGAAAAAGGCTAAGAAGTGCTGTCTCAGCTGAGCGCCATTCGTGTGGATCCAGATGATATAGAGGGTTGGAATTGGCATATCTTACGTTTGTTCAATGGCGGTCTGTCCGAGCTCATCAATGGATGCGTTCGAGGATTTTATTGAAAGGTCAGGGCAAGGTTCGGAGAAGAAACCTCAAAAACGGAAGGTCGGGAGGAATGATCCCTGTCCGTGTGGAAGCGGAAAGAAGTACAAGAAATGCTGTCTCGGAAGGACATGACTTGGGAGAAGAGGAAAAAATGGAGGGCTTGTGGTCATACGATAGTGGATCATCAACAGAAGAAAGGCATTAATCAAAGACAAGAGCCTCAAGGGCAAAGAGGTTGGGCGAGTTATGCAGGTTGAGACAGCCGAACGTCTTCGGGATGATTCACCACCCCGTTTCGCCTATGAAAGAATGGGAGAAGTAGTATGGAATCAGTAAGTCAGCTGGCCAAGAAAGCGATAGAGTTCGAACACGTTGAGCGGATTCGATTGGTTGAGGCAATACTCCATAGCCTTAATAAACCGGATCGGGACATCGAGCAGAGCTGGATCGCGGACTCGGAAGCTCGATATGCGGCCTGCAAACGAGGAGAGCTCGATGCGGTAGACTGGGAAGAAATCAAGAAAAGATATCAACGTTGAAAGTCCGATTTCTTTCACCGGCCAACATAGAGTTGGATGAGGCTATCTGGTTTTCATGAGAAAGGGATTATGGCTCAGACTGAGAAGCAAACCCTGGCAAATCCACACGATTCCTTTTTCAAGGCTGTCTTCGGAGACCTTGAGCGCAGCCGTCAGTTCTTTCGCACCTATCTTCCCGCAGGACTGGCGAATGAGCTGAATTTGGACCGACTGCAGCTTGAGAAGGCCTCTTTCGTGGACGAATCACTCAGGCAGCGCCACGCCGATTTGCTGTTTCGCACTGTGTTGAAGAGCGGAACAGTGGCTTTTCTCTACCTCCTCTTCGAGCACCAGAGCACGCCTGAACGAGACATGCTTTTTCGCATCCTGCGATACCTCGTGAGGATTTTCGACCAGCACCGTGAGCAGCATCCGCAGGAATCGCGTTATCCCGTAATAGTGCCCGTTGTCCTCTACCACGGAACGGAGCCATGGAATGTACCAGTCCGCTTCTCTGAGATCATGGAATTCCAGAAGGAGGTAGGCATTCAGTTGCTTGACTTCCAGTACGTTCTGATCGATCTCAGCCGCTATCCGGATCAGTTTCTGATGGAGAGACTGGAGCTGGAGCTTGCCCTATCGCTCCTTCGCCATGTCCACGATGAGAACTTCCTGGCTCACTTCCAGAGGATTCTCCCTCTACTGCTGGGGCTCCGTTTCCGGAAAACAGGGCTGGAATATATTGAAACCATCCTGCGCTACATATATTATTCAAGAGACAAGGCTGAATGGAATGATCTCATCGAGATTATGCACCGCTCAGATCCGATCATCGAGGAGGTAGCCATGACGACGATTGCCGAGCACCTGGTGGAAAAGGGAAAATTATCTCAGGCTCACGAAGTTCTGCAGGAGCTTTTGGAAGAACAGTTCGGTACTGTTCCTCCTACCTTGGCAGAGAAGCTTCTCAAAATCGAAGATCTCGAGATTCTGAAAAAGCTCAGACGCCAGCGGCGGGATTGTTCATCATTGGATGCTTTTGAGGATTTGATCGAAAGGTCAGTGCAATAGGGTGACAGATGAGTATTTCGGTCCGGGGTAAAATATCGAAGGGCCAATCACGAATGAATGACTTGAAAAGATTACGGCAAAATTTCCGTGCCCTCGAAATGTCACTCAGTGGTACTCCGTGGTGCTTGTTGATAGGTGACTTGCTCGCTCAATCCAAAAAACCTAATAATATCAACCGACAGGCACAATCCGGCCTTCGGCAACCCAAAAAATAAAAGCAAATCCAATAGGTTGCAGGGTGACCAGACTTCGCCGCTAGCGCAGAGTTCCTGCGATTTCAAGATGTTACGGGTTTCTCGCCGAGGATGGACTTCGACACTAGCTTTTTCTAGTTTATTTTTCTGTTTTTAAAAGCCGTACTTCTAGGATCTACGAAGTGCGGCTTTTCCATTTGTGCTGCAATTCTTTGGCAACGATTCCCTACCGCTCTTTGACCCAAGGTAAGATTAGTCCTGAATCTCCTGAATCTCACATCCGATAGCTTTGTATTCGCACCGGCATCTCTCGAACATCCTGGCGAGCATTGTAGTTTCGAGGTCGGCATAGTCGTAGATTACGGCCTCTTTCCTGCTGTCATGCAGCCGATGGCGACGCCCAGCATACTGCGCAAATATTCCTCGCCATGAAATGGAGAGCGGAAGGAACAGTGTATCGTGACATGCATCATCAAAGCCGTTCCCGGATAGCGATCGATTGAGATGAGAGGTCTTTAATCTCCCTCACTGATTGCTGATATTCCTTGGCAATCTGCTATCTTTGCTTTTATCTCACACTACCCTGGTTAGAATGATGAGATTGCGGAGAGTGCGTTATCAGTAAACTAGCTCGGGGCCTGTCAACAAGGTTGCTTGACCTCTTGTTCTTCAGGCTGATTGTGTGTGATAATTGACAAATTAGAAGCTCGATATGAGGCACACTAACGAGGAGAGATCAAGATAATCTGTTGGGAACAGATTAGGAAAGGGATCGTGGGTTCGCAAGCGAATCGGTGAGTTGCACAGCAGGTTGTCGCCTCCGCATATGAAAGGGTCATCTACAAAGAAGACCGTGACCTTGTTGATGTCGGTGAACCCTCCTACTCCGGTAGCGTAGAAAAACTGGAGCAAGCCAAGTGTTTTTCCGGGTACTCAACAGGCCGATGAGACGCGCAAGCTTTGTGCCTACTGTGAACTTTCAGGATGAATGGATTCTGTAATGGAGACAGGGGAGCAAGCGCGAATGCTTTGGCGACAAAGCATAGTCCCAGACCATGACTTCTGTGAGAGTCAAAAACTTTGAGGATCTGACGACTCATACCGTCCGATAGAGCCCTATACCCCGATATGGCTCTAGCGATAAAGAGTCGAAGGAAGAAAATAGGACATCCTTGGGAGAGCCCTATACCTTGTGGTCAGGTATCGCAGGGCGTTGCAGATAGGCAGTAACACACTACCATTTTTGTGAGGGATATGTGGGCCGGGGTTGTATTTTCAAGCGGAAAAGGCAGATCTCGAGCGATATGCTCTTCAGTTGGAGGAAGGACTGACGGCATTGGGTCTGTACTTCACATGAAATGGTCTTCTTGGTGAATTCTTGATGGAGTGCCTGAGAGGAGGGCCAGGTGAGCGAGTACCAGTACTATGAATTTCAGGCAGTGGATCGGTCGCTTACACCCGAGCAGATGACAAAGCTGAGATCCTATTCTTCCCGCGCTCAGATCACACCGAGCAGCTTCACGGTCGTCTACAACTACGGAAGCTTCAAAGGCGATGAAGACGAATGGATGGATAAGTATTTCGATGCTTTCCTCTACCTTGCCAATTGGGGCAGCCGTCAGTTCCTGTTGCGACTGCCGGGAAGGCTGCTCGATCAGCAGGTTGTAGCGCCCTACTGTGTCGGTGAAAGCCTCTCGTGTCGCCGGAAAGGTGACAGCATCATCCTGTCTTTCCGGTCAGAGGAGGAAGATTATGAGTGGGCCGAGGGGGAGGGCTGGCTCGCGACACTCATTCAGGCGCGCTCCGAGGTCATGCACGGCGACTATCGCGTCCTCTACCTCGGCTGGCTGCTCGCTGTGCAATCCGAAGCTGTCGATGACGACGCCCTGGAGCCACCCGTCCCGCCAGGCCTCGGTAACCTCAGTGCACCCCTCGATCTCCTCGCCGACTTCCTGCGCATCGATGACGATCTCATTGCGGCCGCAGCTGAGCACAGCCTCGGCGAACAGGCTACGGAGCTCACTAAAGAGGAGATCGGTGCATGGCTTCTCAATCTTTCGAACAGGGAGAAGGATTCTATCTTGCTGAGACTGATCGAGGGCGTCGATCCCCATCTGGCAGTCGAGATTCGCCGGCGCGCCATTATGGAGTTGCGCAGCACGGGAGAGCCGCTAGAACCACCTCGCAGGACCGCCGGAGACATTATTGCTCTTGCCAAGATCCTTACCGAAACGCGCAGAAAGAAAGAGGTCGAGCAGCGCGCCAGGGAGTAAGCCAGGCATGAGCAAGAGCAGGCTGAAAAACGCAAGAAGCACCTCGACTCGCTTGCAGGCAAGGAGAAGACTCTATGGGCGAAAGTCGATGAGCTCATCGCCACGAAGCTTTCAAAGTGCTATGATGAGGCCGTGTCCATTCTTCAGGATTTGCGCGACCTTGCGGCCATGAAAGGTGAGAGTGGAGATTTTTCATCGCGTATGCGAGCATTGCACAATGAGCATGCGAGGAAACCCAGCCTCAACGAGAGACTAAGGAAGGCTAAGTTCCTGGAATGAAGTCTACAATCGGCTTGTGCATGGAAGGATTCACTGAATTGACCAGAGCTTGTTCGTTGTGAGAAATGCAAGACAAAACTTATGAATATGGATTTCGCTACCCTGTCCACCCTTCGCAAAGCCCATCCGGCCTGGCGGTTGCTTGTGGCCGACTATGCGCCGTTGATAGCAGGCTTTCTGCACCGGGTGTTCATTGTGCCCAATGCGCGAGTGATGGCGCAAGATGACCTGGCATCGAAGCTCGAGGATGAGCTGTTTCACTTAAGGGAAACCTGTGGAATCGAGAGTTTCAGGCGTGGTGCATCCGACTATTTGGATGAATGGGCACAAAACGACAAGGGCTGGCTACGCAAGTTCTATCCGCCCGGCTCGGACGAGGCCCACTTTGATCTAACGCCGGCCACGGAAACGGCCCTTGCCTGGCTGGAAAGCCTCACCAAGAGAGCCTTTGTGGGGACCGAATCGCGCCTGCTGACGGTATTTGAACTGCTTCGGCAAATGGTCGAAGGTACCCGGGCGGACCCCGGTGCGCGCATTGCCGAGTTGGAAAAACGAAAAAGTGATATCGATCGGGAGATAGAACGTATTCGGCACGGAGATCTGCCGCTGTTGGACGACACGGCCTTGAAAGATCGTTTTCAGCAGGTGAGCTCTCTTGCGCGCGAACTGCTCAGCGACTTCCGCGAGGTGGAGCAGAACTTTCGCCAGCTGGATCGCAGCGTGCGCGAGCAGATCGCCACCTGGGAAGGCCGCAAGGGAGAATTGCTGGAGCGGATTTTCGGCGAGCGAGATGCCATCGCGGATTCGGATCAGGGGAGGAGCTTCCGCGCCTTTTGGGATTTTCTTATGTCTCCTGCGCGGCAAGAAGAGCTTTCGGAACTGCTGGAACAAGTCTTTGCCCTGGAGGCAATCGTCGGCTTGAACGCGGACCCGCGCCTGAAACGCATCCACTATGACTGGCTGGAAGCCGGCGAACAGACCCAGCGCACCGTAGCCAAACTCTCGCAGCAGCTTCGCCGTTACCTGGATGAACAGGTTTATCTCGAAAACAAGCGCATCATGCAACTGCTGCAGGAGATCGAAGCCTCTGCATTGGCAGTAAGAGATGCCATGCCCCAACGCGCCTTCATGGAAGTCGACGAACCCGGGCCCCTGGTTCAGTTTCCCATGGAACGGCCGCTATATTCGCCCCCGGTCAAGCCCATGATCACGGATGCAGTGCTGATGGGAGAAGAAGAAGAGGTGGCTGCGGACGCCCTGTTCGACCAGGAGTTTGTGGATCCGGCGCGGCTGCGGGACAATATCCGCAAGCTCCTGCGCGCCCGAACCCAGGTCACTCTGCGGGAGGTAGTTCTTGCGCACCCGGTGGAACATGGACTGGCCGAGGTGGTGTCCTATTTTTCCATTGCCGCTGCCGATGCCAAGGCCGTCTTCGACGAGGATGAATCCGAACAAATCACATGGTTGGATGACCGGGGGCGGGAGCGTTGCGCTACGCTGCCGCGCGTTATTTTCTGCAGGTAAGGCTAAGCAAACAAATCCTATACAACGGTGGATCTTTTCTATGGAGGCAATAGACTCACAACTCGATGGATTATCCAGAGTCGTCATCGCCCTCATGAAAGGCGTGCTCTATCGGGAAAGCGATGCCAAGTTATGGCAGGTGTTGCTGAATCTGCAGGCGCGAGTGAGGGATTATGTTTCAGTCCTGGGTTTGACCTTGATGCTGGATGAGGCCGAAGGATACGCATGGCTGTATACCCGCGAGGCCTCGGAGGGCGAAGAGGTTCTGCCCCGCTTGGTGGTCCGTCGACAACTTTCTTATCCCGTGAGCCTGATCATCGCACTGCTCAGGCGCAAGCTGGCCGAGCACGACGCCCTCGGCGGCGATACCCGCCTCATTCTCTCCCGTGAAGAGGTGGTGGAGATGGTCCGCACTTTTCTTCCGGCCGGTACCAATGAAGCCCGTTTGGTGGATCAAATTGCAAGCCCTCAACCTGTTTCACCAGACCGTCTCGATGAAATCGGTGGGCGATCTCACCAGTTTCGTGCGCGAGCATATGCTCGAGGTCGGCGAAGTGCAGCCCCGAATCGACGCCCTGATCGGTCATTTCAATGACTTGAACCGTGCCTATGAAGCGGTGCTGAAGGCCAAGAGGCAGATCGAGCGATTGACACCCCTCTCTTCCGACTGTGCAAAGCACCGAGACACATCACGCCAGAGGGACCACTGGCGCGCTTGCCGAGACGGCTTGCGGGTCTATTTTGCAGCCCTGAAGGCAGACTTGCTGGACAGGCGCCTCAAAAACTTGATCGATGAGGAAAAGCTCCTTACCCAGCAGGTCGACCGATTTACACGGGTACGCCGTGATCAATTGAGTGAGCGGGACCGATTGAAACAGGCTATCGCCGAAAACGGCGGGGACCGCATCGAGCGCCTTAAAGCGGATATCGCCGATAAAAATAGCGAGAAGACCCGGCGCCGGGAACGCTTCGCGCGCTATGAGCAACTGGTGGAAATGGTGGCCCTGCCCGTGGTGTCCACAATGGAGGGCTTCGTTCAGAATTGCGGTCGCATTGAGGAATTGATCCATGATGTGGCGCAGGAGGATGCGGAGCTACAGAATGCGCATACCGACAGAGCAGTGGAAATGCAGGTGCTAAAGAAGCGGCATGATGAGATTTGCACGGAAATCGATTCCCTGCGGCAGCGCCGCAGCAATATCGATTCCAGGCAAATCCGCATCCGCCAGATGCTTTGCGAGGCCATTGCAATCGACGAGCAGTCCATGCCATTTGCCGGTGAGCTGATTCAGATCAAAGAAGAAGAAAGAGCGTGGGAAGGGGCTGCCGAGCGGTTGTTGCACAACTTCGGTCTTTCACTGCTTGTGCCCGATCGTCTTTACACGGGGGTGGCCGAATGGGTGGACCGTACCCACCTTCAGGGACGGCTGGTTTACTATCGCGTACGGGTCGAGCGCTTCTCCGAGGCTGTTTTGCAGCCGGAATCCCTCGTTTCCAAACTGGACATAAAGCCGGATTCCGAGTTCTATTCATGGCTGGAACAGGAACTGTGCCGGCGTTTCGATTACACCTGCTGCCAAACCCTGGAGCAGTTCCGCAGGGAGCAGCAGGCCGTCACCCGCGCCGGGCAGATCAAGTCAGGCGGTCGGCGCCATGAAAAGGACGACCGTCATCGTCTGGAGGATCGCAGCCGTTATGTGCTGGGTTGGAGCAATGAGTCCAAAATAGCGGCTTTGACTCGGCAGGCCGCTCAACTCAAAGAGCAAATGCATTTCCTCGGGAATAGGATCGCCGGCCTGCAGCGCCAACTGCAACAATTGGCCGCCCGCAAGACTGCCTTGACGCAATTGGGTGAATTCCGGGAGTTCAACGATCTGGACTGGCAGACGCCGACACGCGCCATTGCCGTCCTTGAGGCGGAAAAGCAGGCACTGGAAGCCGCCTCCAATGTGCTTCATACTCTATGTCAACAGCTCGATACTCTGGAGGCGGCTATCGATGAAAACGAAACCAAACTCGATACACGCAGGAGAGAACATGCCAAGAATGAAGAGAGGCAGCAGCAGGTTCGCACTCTTTTGGAGGAATGTCGGCTGATAGCTGGTGAAGCCTCCGAGACCGTGAGGGACGAATTGTTCAGCAGGCTGGAAGCGCTCAGAGAAGAAGCGCTGGGCGAACACCGGCTGACCGTTGAATCCTGCGATAATCGAGAGCGGGAGATGCGGGATAGGCTGCAACAGAGAATCGACGGCGAAGAGAAGCGGATAAAAACGCTGGAAGAGCGGATCATCAAGGCGATGCAGGATTACCGGCGCGATTATCCCCTGGAGACTCAGGAAATGGATGCCCGGCTGGAAGCCTCCTTAGAGTATGAATCCATGCTGGGTAGGCTTAAGGCGGACGATCTACCCCGCTTCGAGCACAAATTCAAGGAGCTCCTCAACGAAAACACCATTCGCGAAATCGCCAACTTCCAGTCCCAGCTCCAGCGCGAGCGAGTGACGATCAAGGAGCGTATAGAACGCATCAACCACTCCCTAATCGATATCGAATACAATCCCGGCCGCTTCATCGTGCTGGAAGCCCAAGCCAACCCTGACTCTGATATCCGCGCCTTCCAGCAGCAACTGCGCGCCTGCACGGAAGGGACTCTGACAGGATCGCAGGATGAGCAGTATGCAGAAGGGAAGTACCTTCAGGTCAAAGATATCATAGACCGTTTCCAGGGTCGGGAAGGCGCCGCTGAGATGGACAAACGCTGGATGCGCAAGGTGACCGATGTGCGCAACTGGTTTGTGTTCGCGGCCTCCGAGCGCTGGAAGGAGGACGGCAGCGAATATGAGCATTATACGGATTCGGGCGGTAAGTCGGGCGGGCAGAAAGAAAAGCTCGCATATACGGTGCTGGCGGCCAGCCTGGCCTACCAGTTTGGCCTGGAATGGGGATCCGTACGCTCGCGCAGCTTCCGCTTCGTTGCCATTGATGAGGCCTTTGGCCGAGGCTCCGATGAATCCACACGCTACGGCCTGGAGCTCTTTAGAAAGCTCAACCTGCAATTGCTCATTGTCACTCCTCTCCAAAAAGTTCGTGTCATCGAGCCCTATGTGTCGGGTGTGGGGTTTGTGCACAATGAAGACGGGCGTGAATCCCGCCTGCGCAATTTGACCATAGAAGAGTACCGGGCGGGGCGGGAGGCCCGTTCCGCATGAGTGCATGGACGAGTGCCGGAGAACTGAAAAAGCGTCTTGAAAAAGAGTGGGACAAAGGCCGGCTGCTGGCCGTCCAATTGAGTGGAGAGAGGCTTTTCCCGCTGCGCGTACCGCTGAAACAGCCCACCTCCCGTGAGCTGGGTGATCAGTATGGACGGGTGAAGGCGTGGATCGATGAGCTCGTTCGTAATGCAAAGCCGGAAAAGGGAACAGGCTATGAGCTCGAGTGGCGTGAAGTCAATCACCGGCAACTGGGCAAGAACCGACTGCCCGTGGCCGCTGTTTTCGAGCAGGCAGAAGATGGACTGCGGTTTATCGGCCGAGTGAAAGAAGCTGGTGTTTTCCGTGAGCTATGCCGTGAGCTTCTGTGCGCATTTCCCGAACTGAAGCCATGGCTGGAGAGCAGACCCCTTACCGTACTGGCCCATTCCGGTCACTGGCCCAGGCTGTTGGCGGTACTCCGGTGGCTTAAGGCCCATCCCAGGCCGGGAATCTATATTCGTCAGCTGGAGATATCCCAAGTCGATACCAAGTTTGTCGAGCACCACAAAAAGCTTCTGGGCGAGTTGCTGGATATCATTTTACCCGCAGGCGCCATCGATGGGTGTGCGAAGGGTGTGACCGGCTTCGAGCAGCGGTACGGCTTCCTGACCAAGCCCGTGCAAATACGCTTTCGCCTGCTCGATCCCAATCTCTATATTCAGCGGCTCTCGGATCTCGAGATCCCGGCTGAAGCCTTTGCCGGGCTCGACCTCAGGGCCCGGCGCGTTTTCATCACCGAAAACGACATCAACGGGCTGGCTTTTCCAGCCTTGGAAAAATCCATGGTTATCTTCGGATTGGGCTATGGTCTGGACCGGTTGGCCGGGGCGGAGTGGCTTCATGACAAGGAGATCTACTATTGGGGGGATATCGATACGCACGGTTTCGCTATGCTGGACCAGATCCGTCACTGCTTCCCAAAGATCCGCTCTTTCCTCATGGACTCCACCACTCTGATGGCTCACCAACTGCTTTGGGGTAGCGAGGTGTCGCCCGTGAATCGGATGTTGTCACGCCTGAATCGAGATGAATCCGCTATGTATAAGCATCTCACAAGCAATCGATGGGCGTGGGCATTACGTCTGGAGCAGGAGCGGATATCCTACGCCCATTTGAAAGCAGCGCTGGAAAGCTTGGAATAGACGGGAGCTTTGCAGGGTTTCCGGAGTGTATGATATCCGAGATGAGAGATCCCTTGCCCATTTTGAAAGTATTCCCCCTTCTGTTGGAGCTCCGCTCCCGTAAGACAGGCCTGGAATATATTGAGGCTATTCTCCGCTACATATATTATTCAAGAGACAAGACTGAATGGAATAACCTCATCGAGATCATGCACCGCTTGGATCCGATCATTGAGGAGGTAGCCATGACAACGATTGCAGAGCGCCGGTCCAGCAAGGTGAGATAGAGGGAAAATTGTCTGAGGCCCAGGAGGTTCTGAAGGAAATTGCCTTAAGGGACCCCTTCGGTCCCCCTTTTGGTCCCCCTGCTCCAACAGGGGGATTTTTTTTGCCCGAACGGCGCCGGGCTTGGGGTGGGGGACCGGTCCCACGCTCGGTCCCCCTGCCCGAAATCTACGACTTCTTCCCCTTTCTGCATTGTGTGCCTACCGGATTAACCCATTAGCCATGAGGCTCTTATTGTGGTTCCCTCTCCAATTACGGAGGCAATCCGGAAGTCGCCGTTTGAGAGTTCGGCTCGTTCTTTCATGTTGGTCAATCCAATCCCTTTGCTATGGTTTCGCTGATTCAAGACCGCATCGACGTCAAATCCTGCGCCATTGTCTTCAATGCTGAGCTCGATTCGACCATCCCTGGCGACCAGTGAGATCTCCACCAATTCTGCCTGGCTGTATTTGATGATATTGTGCAGAGCCTCCTGAATGATCCTGAAGATGATGATCTTCAGGTTCTCCGGAATTTGGGCCTCTTCCAGGGTGATTTCCTCTTCGATGTAGACCTGCGAGTAAACGGAGCGGTACTGTTTTAGCAACCAGCCAATCGTTACAATGAGCCCCACGTCATCAAGCAGGGATGGACGTAGATTGGTCATGATCCTGCGGGATTCGTCAATGGTATGTTGAGTCAGGCTGACTGCTCTTTTTATGGAACCGGTCATCGCTCCATCGCCCTTCACCTCCTGCAAGGCAGCCTCCAGACTGAATTTCACAGCGCTCAGAGAAGACCCGATGCTATCGTGGAGCTCGGTTGCGATTCTTTTCCTCTCTTCCTCCTGGGCTGAAAAGAGACGTCTGGCAAGGGACCGAAGCCGCTTTTCCGACGCCCGAAGGGCATTCTCGACTTCCCTTCGCTTCGCCTCCTCCCTCACTATGAGAAAGGCTCGAAGGAAATAGTAGGAGGCAACGCCTGCAACAACGAGAAGAGACAGGATGAGGACAGACCACCGGCTTCTGAATCCTTCAAGTAGGCCAAGCACCTCATTTTCCGGTGTTGCAACGACAATCGACCAAAAGGTGTCGCCCAGCCAAATCGGAAGGTAGACAGCATGTTTTTCACGCGTTTGAATCGATTGGCTGCGGATTTTGTGGAAATCATATGTCGTGATCCCCTCCCGGCCCTTGATCATCTCCTCGGCCATAGTAAGAATGGAGGGAAAATCCTTGCAGTTTTCGAAAACCGAATGGCCAACGTGATCCGGAACCGGGCAGTAAAGCTCAATCCCCGCCTGACTTATCATCCAGGCGTATCCGTCATTACCAATCTTTATGCCTTCGAGGAATTTTTTCGAGATGTATTCGAAAGAGACCAGAATTGCTAATGAGCCCCGATATGAATCGGCCTCAAATATTGGAACATGCATGGCTACGCATTGAAAACCAAGAATGGATGTAAAAACATCGCTTATAACTGGTTTATGGGTTTGAGTGATTTTCTTGATGTGATCCCGCTCCGAGAGGTCTCTTCCTATGAGACTCTGCTCACAGGGGGTATAGAATTGAATGATGCCGTTTGAGTCGACTAAGGAGACAGCAAGGATTTCATGGCGATTGCTTTCGTAGAAAAGGCGAAGGATCTCCTCTCCTTTTCCGCTCAGGTATGCGACATCATCCAGCCTTGCCAGGTAGCTGAGCTGATTTCGATAATGATCGAAGAAGCTCTGGATGCCATTGGCTGCCTGCCTCGCATGCACCATTTGCTGGAGGTTGAGTTGATCGATGGTTTTCTTTTCCACTTCCTCATAGGTTGAATAGAAAAGATAGATGCAGAGGGAGAAAAGAACAAGAAAAGTCGCGATTAGCTTCGGGTGCTTCATTATGTAGACCACAGTTCCCACAGTGAACGTAGAGCGGGCGAATCGCCTTAAGTCTCAAGATAGCCTTGCTTTTGATGGTCAGACCAGCTTCGCCAATTATTGGCAATCGGTAATTGAGTTAATATGTCGAAATTCCCGAAGCTTGTAAAGTAAAAAATACGCAATGCTGTATTGGGCTTAACTCCTACCAGAAAACATTCGGACCACATGGGGTCCACTTTACATCAACAATAGAAAGGTGGCTTCAATCATGCATCGGCTGGCACGCATCACACTGGATCCAGAAGTCATGGGAGGCAAGCCTTGCATCCGTGGTCTTCGAGTGACCGCGGGCGCCATGGATATACGATCCTCACGCATGACTTGGATTTCGGCGCCATTCTGGCTGTTACTCACGCCCAAGGCCAAGCGTTCTGCAGGTTCGCACCCAGGATGTCACTCCGGATCATTTGGCGGGGCTTATACTTGGGGTGCTGCGTCAGCACGGATCGCTGCTTGAGCAGGGAGCATTGGTGATTGTCGATGAGATAAAATCCAGAGCTCGTATTTTGCCTCTCACTCACTGAGTCTCATCGTTCTTTTTTCCTAACCTGTCACTTAAGCGGGCGGCGAGGGACGCTCTCTTCTTTCTCTTCTTCTCCGTTGGCTCGCCGCCGCTGATCTTCACATTAGCCACCAAGGAGGAATATAGCTGTACCCGTTTAGAGATGGAGACACCTTTGCCACTTTTCGAAACATCATTGACTCGGTAGTCAATGAAATAAAGGCTCTGGCGGAAGGTATTCCTTACCAAACTCTTATTTCAAGCAATCTCCACAAGTATATCTCAGGCCGACTGACTGAAAAAAAAGCCTAACGCGCCAGTCAACCGGATAAGCAACCACGCGTCGAGCTCATCGGCACTATGCAACTCTTTCCTGCGTGGTTGCTTGTCCGGTTATCGGCGGTGTGCGCGCCTGGCATGGCGCAGAGCCGAAGATTAGGATGAGGGCAAGGGCGTCATCGCGAGGCGGGGTTCGGAGGAGGCCCAATTCAAAAGCGCAGGACTCTTGATCTGGAATCGGATATGAGGTGTGGCGCATTCACCCACTCACCCACCATTCTCCGGTTTGTGTGAGGCTTTGAGCTTCGCAACAATTTTCGGAATAAAGAAGGAGAATACAAATAGTCCGAGGGAGAAGAAGACTTTCCAGGAAATGAGCCCTTCCCACTGACCGCTTGACCAGACATCCCTTACCGTTCCCACAAAGAAGGTGAAGATGAATGCGCCAACGATGATTCCGAGCGCCGTGCCGAAAAAATAGTCCTGGAAGCGCACTCGAGTGAGTCCCATGCCGAAGTTCATCGGGGTGAAGGGGAAGTAGAGCAGGCGAAGGTAGAGGACCGTGGCAAAGCCGTTTCGCTCGATGGCCTCATCATATTTCCTGAGTTTGTCGCCGATGAGGGAGGCGGCAAAGTCCCTCCCGAAATAGCGGCCGATGAAGAAAGCGACGCTCGCGCCAATCATCGCCCCTAGCCAGACGTAGAGAAATCCGAAGTAGGGGCCGAATATGGCAGCCCCTGCAGCCGTAAGAAGCGTCCCCGGGATGAAAAGGCAGACTCCTGCGGCATATGCGACTATGAATGCGGCAGGCGCCCAGGGTCCCGCCGTTTCCAGGAGCATCCCCAGCCGTTCGGCCGCAAAGTACTCCCTGAGCGGAGTAAAGCGTATGGCCACGATAGCGGTGATGAGGAACAGTATGAAAAGAGCCGCCTTGATGGCGGGACCTTTGCGGTTCTTCTCCGATTCCATAAAAGCTCCCTTACACCTTCGGGTCTCTGAGCACCGATTCCCTTGCTAGTTTCCAAAGAGCCGGTCCAGGATTCCCTTCTTTTTCGGCTCTGGCTCGGGCAGCCCCAAATGTCGGCAGATGAAAGTTTCCACCTTCTCCTGCGAGACGTTGGAGCCCTCGACCACGATCTCATCTCCGACCATGACGGCGGGCACCACGGGAAGCTCCAGCTCAAAGTACTCATCCGTGTTGTATTCGGCAATGGGCTTGGATGTGACTTCTATCTCGATATCCTTGTACTTTTCGCCCAACCTGGGCATCATCTGGATGAAATTCTTTCAAGGCTTGCCATTGGGCTCGTTCAAGAAAAACCTCACCTTCAGCATCTCTTCTTCTCCTTTCTTTTCTTTAGCTGCCGCTTTTCTTTAGCTCCGCCATACGACTCATGAACTGATCGGCCGGGAGGAAGTCCACCAGGCGCAGATCTCGTTTTTCCTTCCCCTCGGCATCCACAAACACGATGGTTGGAACCCCCTTAATCTCGTATTGCTGCAACAGTCGCTCGTGAAGCGGGTTGCCGCCCTTTGTCACGTCTACCTTGACCATGATGAAGTCGCTATCCGCGTACTTCACGAGGGAAGCATCGTGGAATGTTGCTTCTTCAAGCTCGCGACACGGCGTGCACCATGTCGCATAGAAGTCGATAATTACAGGTTTTTTCGATGTCTGAGCCTCTTTTAACACTTCATCCGAATAGGGCCTCCAATTGACGCCGGGGCCTTGCATCGCCCATGACGTCAGGAGGAAAGCGGAAAGCGCCAGACACGCCACGCCGGCTCCACCCTTGAGCCAGGGGAAAGCCCGGAAGCCGGCCCGGCTTTTATCGATCCACCCCAGGTGCAGTCCGGCGGCCAAGGCGACCGTGGCAAGGGATATCGTTCCTCCTTGGCCGGGAAGAACAGGCCTTATGAAATGCACAGCCATACCGACGAGCACCCAGCCCATGAGCAATCGAACCCAGATCATCCAGCCGCCCGAGCGGGGAAGCTTATCCAGTTGTCCTGAGAACATGGCAAGCAAAAAGAGTGGCAGTCCAAGACCCAGGCTCAAGGTGAAAAAGAGCAAAAAACCCAGCCATGGGCTTCCCATGCTCGCAACCCACGTGAGGAGCCCGAGCACGAAGGGGCCTATGCAGGGCGCTGCAACCACCCCCAGGGTAAGCCCCATAAAGAGGCTTCCAAAGTAGCCGGTATAGGACTTGGCCGCAGCCCGAGTGAGGCCGCTCGGAAGACGCATCTCCCAGAGCCCGAAGAGGCTCGTTGCGAAAAGGATTAGCGCCGTCGCCACAGCCATGAGGACAATGGGATTTTGAAGCATCGATCCCATGAGACCGCCGGTAAAGGATGCCGCCACTCCGAGGACGGAGTTGGTTAGAGCGAGGCCCATCATGTAACATAAACCGTGCGTAACCAGCTTCCCCCGGCCTTCTCCTTCCTTCGTGGCCTGGCCGCCAAAGTAGGAGACGGTGATGGGAATGAGAGGGTAGACGCATGGGGTGAGATTTAAAGCCATGCCGCCTGCAAAGATCCCGAGAAGCGTCCAAATCATGGCCAAACCAGACAGAGGTCCCGGCGCTTCGGGCTCTTCGCCGGTTTGTGCAAGTCCGGCCGGGCTGCCGGCAACGGGCATGCCTTTTGCCCGCCATTCGGGATAGCCGTGCGGGTCGCGATAGACGTTTTTGTAGCCGAGCTTTACGGCCACACGGGCCGCCGAGTCGCTGCGGACTCAAGTGAGGCCCGCTCAGTAGAAAATGATAATGCGATCCTTATCCGGCCCCAGGAAGCTTTCAAGGGCCGCTGCCTTTCGCCATCTCGACCATGCGGTGGGCTCGATGGGAAAGTTCACCGCCCCTTCAAGATGCCCTGTGCGGTATTCCCACTCCTGGCGGGTGTCCACAAGAAGAAGGCTTTGAGCATCTTTGAGATATCTCTCGGAGAGCTCCTCGGTGGTGATGATCCGATAGCCTCCGGCTTTTGCTTCGGCCAGGACATCATCCCATGTCGCCTCTTTTGGGATAACGGCGCGGTTCAGCAACCACTGGGCTAAAACCGTTATCAATACCGCCACTAAGGCTATGAATGCCGTCTTCTTGTTCTGCACGGAACTACCTTTTTGCCAGATGAGAATTTGCCGGATTCTTTAGAGCTTTCTCTCACGCTCGAGCTTTGAGAGAAGAAATGTTGCTCCCCTAAGGGAAAGCCCGGTTTTCTCGGCAAGCTCTTCCGGATCAAGCGAGCCATGCTCTTTTGCGAGCGAGACAATCTCCTCTTCCAACTCTTCAAACCAGTCCTCAAAGAGCACGAGGAGATCGGGGTCGGTCATCGCCATGAGCTGCTTCGATTGAGCCACCTTATCCACCAGTCTCTGGCACATCTGCGTCGGGTCGACACCTTCGCCCATGCACTCTGCGAGTCAGAGATGGACCAGGCTCGATACCTTATCGCCTCTCGATTCTCCCATGAGCTCCCAGAGGAACTGCGAGCGCGCCTCTTCACCCAGAGCGGAGAAAAGAACCCTCAAGGCCTTGCTTATCTCTTCCAGTGCTTCCTCCGGGTCCATGCGGCCGACTATCTTCAGTATCTCTTCCATGTGGATTCTGATCACCTCCCCCATAGCTCAAAAGGTCTTCCTTGCGGTCAACAAGTCTGTCGCCACAGTGCTCAGAGTTCGAATGACATCGAGGATTCTCGGGTCAACGAGCTCATAGTAGATGAAGGGGCCGCTGCGTTCTATCTTGACGAGAAGCGAGCGTTTGAGCTCCTTCAAGTGATGGGAGACGAGGGGCTGAGAGAGGCCGAGCTCCTCGACGATGCTCGAGACCGACTTCTTGCCGTTGCTCACACAAAGGATGATCCGCAGCCTGTTTTCGTCCGAAAGGCTCTTTGCGAGAAAGGCGACTGTCTGGTAGTGCTCATTCTGCAGCACCAGCGCCCCTTGCTCCGTTTCTGCCGGACGCTCTTCGCTTTCTTCCGCAACATCGAGACCAGTTAGCGGCTCTTCTCGGACTATCTTTTTCATAAAATCATCACCCATTCTATTCTTTTTCAGGCCGGCAGGAGCTTGCGTAACGCTTTCAAAGCCAACCTCATCGAATGCGTTTTGAGATGTCTTTGAGCTCCTTTTCTTTCTTCTCCAAGCTTGGCGCGCCGGCTAAATCCATCTTGACCGATCTCGATCCACGCTCCTGCAGCGGCATGCAATGGAACCAGCATATTAGTAAATGTTTATATGATCATGATGTAGAATGTCAATACTCAAATTGCGCCTTTCCTGTCCTCGCCCTGCTAAGCGCCAAGGCCGGCAATGAATTCTTTCATGTCTTCTTTGGCGGGTGGGCTGCTTGTCATGGTCCATATCATTGACCGACAAGGGAGGAGTTTGGTATATAAGAGCTACTAAAATTCAGCTTGTTACAAGCTCAACGCTCATGTCCAATCATCCAAGGGAAGTTCGGAGCCATCCGGCCGAATTTCTACGCAGCGCCAATGAAACTGTGGAGACTTTTATGAAGATTCTCTACGTGGAGGACAACCCGGGCGATGTGAGACTTCTTCAGTACGAGTTTGCAGAATCTGCTCCCTCCATTCAGATTGAATGGGCTCCATCCTTTAGCGAAGCGGTTGAGCGGCTTTCCCGGGCAACTCCCGGCCGACTCATTTACGACCTCGTGCTCACCGACATGAATCTCCCCGACGGAAACGGCATTTCTCTTCTTGCTTTTCTTCGGGAACGTGGTCTGCCTCTGCCCCTGGTGGTGATCACCGGTTTGGGGGATGAAGAGTCTGCCGTGAATGCGCTCAAAGCGGGTGCGTGTGACTATGTGGTGAAACGCGACGACTATCTTGCGCGCCTCCCGGATACGCTCGACCTGGCGTTCCGCAGGTACAGAAATGAAATGGCTCGCCACACAAGACGCCTCCATGTGCTTTACGCAGATCCGAATCCTTATGACATTGAGGCCGCGCTCAAGCACTTTGCACAGTACGCGCCGTTCATTCGGCTCGAGCCGGTTCAAGGCGGACGGGAGGCGCTTCGCCGCCTTCCATGGACGGATCTTGAAAGAAATGAGAATGGTCACCCTTGGGATGTTCTGCTCTTTGACTTTCAGCTCACCGACATGAATGCCATCGAGCTTCTCAAAGAGCTTAGGGGGAGGAGGCGTCTTGATCTTCCGATAGTGATCATCTCGGGCGAGGGGAACCAGGAAAATGCGGTGCAGGCTCTCAGGTTGGGCGCAGACGACTATATCGCAAAGAACCGCGGTTATCTTTTCCAGCTTCCGAGCATCCTTGAAAATGCGTTCAACAGGGTCCAGGTCGAGAGGGAGCGGTCTGCGCTGAAGGCAAGCGAAGAGCATTTTCGGATGCTTATCGAGAACGGCTCCGATCTCATCTTCGTCGATGACCAAAATGGAATGCCTTCCTACTCCAGCCCCTCGGTTGAGAGGGTCCTGGGTTACACTCCCGAAGAGCTTCTACGAAGAAGCGTCTTTGAATACGCTCATCCCGAAGACCTTCCGAAGGCTTTGGAATTCCATGCCAAAGTCATCTCGAATCCCGGCATAACGTCCGGACCGCTGGTGGTGCGGGCCGGACACAAAGACGGAACCTACCGGTACTTGGAGCTCTTCGCCAAATATACCGAGACCGCTCCAGGCGTTGGCAAAGCCGTCGTAAATGCGAGGGATGTGACGGAACGGACACGAGCCGAGGACGCGCTCCAGGAATCGGAGATGAAGCACCGCAGCCTTGTGGAGAATTCCCTGGTGGGGGTGTTCATCCTTCAGGATGGGCGCTTTCAGTTCGTGAACAAGATGCTGTGTGAGATCCAAGGATATTCTTTCGATGAAATGTTGGCGAAAAGCGATGCCTTGGAGTACGTGCATCCTGACGATCGGAAAAGAGTGAAAGACGCTGTCAGATGTCTCTCGGAAACCTGTATTCCCATCGTGGACGATTTCAGAATGATCCGAAAAGATGGGAAAGTCTCTGACGTCAAGACCCTCATGAGCCCCATTTTGTACAAGGGGAAGCCTGCGGCGGCAGGAACCTTGATCGATACAACCCGGGAAAAGGCCCTCGAGCGCCAACTCCGTCAGTCCCTCAAGATGGAAGCCATCGGCGCCCTGGCGGGGGGTATAGCCCACGATTTCAACAATATCCTCACGGCCTTGGCGGGGTACGCTAGCCTTCTGAAAATGGAAATGGAGCGAGGTGGCCGCGCCAGGATGACCTACGTGGATGCCATTCTCTCAGCTTCAGAAAAGGCCGCCAATCTGACGCAAGGCCTTCTCGCCTTCGCCCGGCAACAGCCCATTACCCTTGAGCCCGTGAACCTGAATGAAATCGTAACAGGAACGGAGAAGCTTCTTCGACGGCTTCTAACCGAAGATATTGCGCTGGTGACCAACTTGACGCCCGATAAGACGATGGTCCTCGCGGACGCCGGTCAGATCGATCAGATCTTGTTCAACCTTGCGGTCAACGCAAGAGACGCCATGCCGAATGGAGGCGCGCTCACCCTCGAGAGCCGGATCGTTGAACTGGAAGAGGATTTCACGCAGATACACGGCTTGGCAAGACCCGGACGTTACGCTCTTCTTTCGATTCTTGACACCGGCGTCGGCATGGACGAAACGACCCGAGACCACATCTTCGAGCCGTTTTTCACGACCAAGGAGGTTGGGAAGGGTACAGGCCTGGGCTTGTCCACCGTATACGGGATCGTGAAACAACACAACGGGGCCATCACGGTCACCAGTGAGAAGAACGAAGGTGCGGCTTTTCACGTATATCTTCCGCTGATCGACGCCACAACGGATCACGAGCGAACATCTCCGCCGCCACCCGTGGGCGGGACGGAAACAATTCTCTTGGCGGAAGACGATGATGTGGTCAGAACCCTCATGGGCACGGTGCTCAGACGCTTTGGCTATTCTGTCATCGAGGCTACGGACGGCGAAGAGGCTGTCAAGCATTTCAGCGACCATGAAAATATCGATCTCGTGCTTTTGGATTCCGTGATGCCGAAAAAGAACGGAAGGCAGGTCTACGATGAGATCTCCGCAAAGCGCCCGGACGTCAAAGTGCTTTTCACGAGCGGTTATACGCGGGATGTGGTGCTCGAGAAAGGCATTGAAGAGCACCGCTTCAATTTCATCCCCAAGCCCGTGTCTCCGGAACTTCTTCTCAAGACGGTGAGAAAGGTGTTGGACCGATGAATCAAGGCTGCTCCAGCGGGTCTGCTCAGTTAGAGGAATCTCTCTACAAGATGCTTCTCGAAAACGCCGCGGAGGCTATCGAGGCGCTTGACCGGAATGGAGTCATCCTGTACGCGACCCCTTCTATTTTGCACTGGCTGGGACATCGGGCGGATGACCTCGCGGGAACAAGCTCAGAGGACCTTGTCCATCCCGAAGATCGCTCTTTGTGGAACGAGGCTCTTTCCAGGGCAAAAGATACTCCAGGCGTTGCCGCTGCGCCCGTTGCCCTTCGAATGCGACACATGGACGGATCGTGGCGACTGATGGAGCGGGTTGTCAAAGCTCTCGCCAAACCGTGCGGAACGATCGAATTCGTGGTGAGATCGCGCTGCATTGCAGAACCCGATGAAACCTGCGAAGCGGCGAAGGAATCGGAGGCGCTCTTCAGGAGTCTTGCAGAGTGTCCGATGACCGGTATCTGCATAGTCCAGGACGGCGTTTTCAAGTACGCAAACACTGCTTTTGCCGAGGCATACGGTTATTCGGCGAAGGAGTTGGTAGACAGGAGTTGGCGGGACCTGGTCTTTCCCGAAGATATTCCCGCAGTCGCTGAGAACATGAAAAGACTGGGGTCTGGTGAAACGAACGCCGTGCGCCTCGAATTCAGAGGGGTTCGAAGAGACGGGGAAATCATCCAGGTCGAGCTTTTCGGCAATCGCACGTTTTACAAGGGGCAAGCAGCAGTCATCGGTACTTTTTTTGACATCATACAAGGTAGACCGACCGCCATCGGGACACAACTCGATATCACCGAGCGGAAACGATTAGAAACAGCCTTGCTCGAGTCGGAAAACAGATTCAGAATCCTTGCGGAGAAGTCTCCCGTCGGGATCTATATGATCCAGGACGGTGTCTTCAAATATGGAAATCCGAAGTTCCTCGAAATGAATGGTTACGAAGAGAGCGAGTTGATAGGCATGCCGTGGAGAAATCTTGCCTATTATAAGGATCACCCCCTGATAGAAGAGAATCTTCGCAAGCGGGAAACGGGTGAGGAAAACACGAGTAATTATGAGTTCAGGCACTGCAGGAAAGACGGGACCCTCTTCAACGTTGAGGTGTTCGGCGGAGTAACGAGGCATGGGGGGAAAACCGCCCTCATCGGAACGGCAGTGGATATCAGCGACCGCAAAAGAACCGAAAGAGAGCTGGCCCTGCGGGCTGAAGAGCTGGCGCGCTCCAATGCCGATCTCGAGCAGTTCGCTTATATCGCCTCCCATGATCTCCAAGAGCCCCTTCGAATGGTGGCGAGCTTCACGGAGCTTCTCGCCCGCCGCTATAAAGGGCGGCTGGACAGTGACGCCGACGAATTCATCAGTTTCGCGGTTTCCGGCGCGAACCGCATGAAAGCGCTCATTAACGACCTCCTGGCCTATTCACGGGTTGGAACCAAAGCCAGGGCTTTTGCTCCCACAGACTGCCAGGTCGCATTGGACTCGGCGGTTCGCAATCTGGCCGTAGCCATAATGGAACATCAGGCGAGGGTTCGAACCTCTAGTCCATTACCCGTCGTCATGGCGGACGAAGTTCAGCTGACCCAGGCGTTTCAAAATCTGATCGCCAATGCAATCAAGTTCCATGGCGCCGAGCCGCCCCTTATTGAAATCACTGCAGTCGAGCAGGAATATGAATGGATCTTCTCCGTCAAGGACAACGGAATTGGAATCGAGCCTCACCACTTTGATCGTATTTTTGCGGTTTTTCAACGAATCCACAGCCAACAGGACTATCCTGGCACGGGCATTGGTCTTGCCATATGTAAAAAGATCGTGGAACGTCATGGAGGCCGCATCTGGGTGGAGTCTGAACCGGGTCGGGGTTCCTGTTTCCAATTCACGCTTCCCATAAGAAAGGATGTAGCTCAATGAATTTGCACGAGGCGGACAGCCCCGTCGAAATACTGCTTGTTGAGGACAATCCGGGCGATGTTCGGCTGACTCTCGAGGCCATGAGAGAGGGAAAGGTCGGGAACCACATCAGTGTCGTGATGGACGGGGTGGAGGCCATGGCTTTTTTGCGCAGAGAGGCGCCATACGCCGCGGCCCCGCGGCCCGATCTCATTCTCCTGGATCTCAACCTTCCTCGGAAAGGAGGGAGAGAGGTGCTGGCTGAGATCAAATCAGACGACTGTCTCAAGAGCATCCCCGTTGTGATTTTGACCACATCCCAAGCAGAGCAGGATATCCTCATGACCTACGAGCTCCACGCCAATTGCTTCATCACCAAGCCGGTCCAGCTCGAGGATTTCCTGAAGGTGATTCGTCTGATAGAAGATTTCTGGCTCTCGATCGTCAAGCTTCCCAAAACCCAGTGCTGAGCTATCCCGTGAACAAGGATCTCCTCACCGCTCTTT
>CAZOEL010000015.1:0-95440 GCA_964578835.1 uncultured Syntrophobacteraceae bacterium
CCTAGTCAACTTGTTCCTTACTGCCATTTACCCTTTTCTTTAACATACAAGGGCTTGGAGAATGTGGCGGATCTATGACCCGGGGCGTTGCCCCGGGCTATGATATTTCGCCCTTTCAGGGCTGACTCCAACGCAGAAGTGACTGGAATAGAGGCTAAGCCGGAGTTAGGATTTTGCAATCATCGCAGAACAAGTTAGCCCTGGGATCATCAGGCTCTGCGTTGCAGGAGAGAATCATCTTTCAAGACCGCGCTCCCCATTCCGAGGAATGTCATGAGAAGTCTTTTTGCGAAAATCTTCCTCTGGTTCTGGCTGGCGATGACGTCGATCACAGTCGCGTCTCTGCTGCTGGCGGTAACAACCGAATCTCATCCTCTTTTCGCCCCGGGATGGCTCAGATTCCTGGTGCAGTCGATAAAAGAAAGCAGAGAATCCCAAGACTCGCGTTCTTCAGCCGGCAGATGGATGCGAGTGACGGAAGGCGCGTTGAAGCTCTCCGGCCATACGGCCGCAGAGATATTCGAGCGCAACGGCCTGTCCGCTTTTTCCAGCTACGTTGGACGAATAGAGCGATCGACCCGCATTCGCCTTTTCTTCCTCGATGACCGGAACAAAGAAGTATCCGGTAGGCCGCTTCCCGAAGCTGTGGAGGAACTGGGCGTCGAAGTGTGGAGGAGCGGCGAGTCGGAGCTCAGGAGATCCGGCGGCTATTTGCTCCTGGCGCACCGGGTGCGGGGGCCGAGCATGCAAAAATACGTCATCGTCGGCCGATTGCCCGATAGGCGCTTCGGCTTGTTCAGCTACGAGCCTTATGAGCTTCTGATGCATCTCGCGGCTATTCTGTTCACGGCTGGAGTTGTCTGCTACTGGCTTGCGCGCTACATAACCTCGCCTATTCACAAGTTGCAGACGGCGACGCGCCGAATCGCCGGAGGCGATCTCACGGTGCGCGTCGGGGCTGAGCTGGGAAACAGGAAGGATGAAATCGCCGATCTCGGAGCAGCCTTCGATATCATGGCTTCCCGGATAAAGTCTTTGATGAGCGCTCAGCATCGCTTGCTTCAAGATATTTCCCATGAGCTGCGCTCGCCTCTGGCGCGCCTTGGAATCGCCCTTGAACTGGCGAGACAGAGCGAAGGCGCTGAAGCCCACGCAGCTCTGGATAGAATAGAACGGGAAGCAGGCCGCCTGAACGAGCTCATTCAACGACTGCTCGTGGTTTCTCGTTTGGAAAGTGAGGAGGAGCGGATAAAGATGGAGCCCCTTCCTCTAGTGCGCCTTCTGGAGGAAATAGCTTCCGATGCTGAAATCGAGGCTCAAAGCCGCAATTGCTCCATACGCATCATCGCAGAGAAAGAAAGCGCCGTGTTGGGCTCGGAAGACCTTCTGCGAAGCGCGTTCGAAAACATCGTCCGCAATGCCGTGAGCTACACCGCTGAAGGAACGGAAGTGGAAATTACCGTCGAATCGAAAGAAGAAGCAGATGAAAAGATTACAATCATCGAAGTAAAAGATCACGGACCGGGCGTTCCGGAGGAAGCGCTTTCCGATCTCTTTCGGCCTTTCTATAGAGTGGGTGAAGCGCGCGACCGCACGAGAGGAGGAGTAGGGCTTGGGCTCAGCATCGCCGAGCGTGCGATAAAGCTGCACGGCGGCGCAGTCGCGGCCTCCAATGCGCCTGACGGCGGTCTCGTCGTATCGGTGCGGCTTCGCGCAACGGGAATGGATGCCCAGGCTTGAAGGCGGATAAGGTGGGTTGAGTTGAGCAGAGCGAAACCCAACCACAAATTTCTTCCCCTTTCTTGTGTGGACCTGTACTCAGAGGAATCGCGCTAATAGCGCACCCCAGAAGCGGTCAACGGCAAGGAGGAGAATGCCGCCGAACATCCAGGCGCCCGCCTTCAGCCAGTCGCTTCTTCGCGCATGCAGCTCCTTTTGGCCTCGGATCGAGCCGTCATAGCCCCTGGCGAGCATTGCGTCATGAACCCGCTCGGTTCTCTCGAAGCTCCTGACCAGGATCATGCCGAGAAAGTTTCCCATTGCTTTCAGCGTATCGAGGCTGGTTTCCTTCTTGAATCCCCGGGCGGCCATCCCTTTGCTCATCCGGCTCGCTTCATGCCGGAAAACGTAGATGTACCGGTGCGAAAGCAGAATCATCTGGCAGACCGCGGATGGAACTTTCAGGCTCGCGAGGGCGTGAATGGTGGCCGAGAAAGGCGAAGTGGAAAGAAGCGGCTCGACCATTATCGCTATGGCGGAAGCCTTGAGACAGATGAGCAAAGCCAGGAGAAAGCCCCTCAGGTTGAACGAAACGAAGGTTGCGGAAGTGAAAACGAACAGAGTGTCTCCGCTCTTTGCCGGCGCGGTGATGGGCATGACCACGAGAAACATCCCAAGGAACGCTCCCATGGCGGCAAGCCTTTTCAGCGGATAGCGGAATGGGATGCGCGCCGCGGCGACAGACGCGACGGAAATGAGGAGCGCAGCGCACGCAATTTCTATTCGACTAATCGAGGCCATGCAGAAGATGAAGAAAAGAAGGGAGACGATCTTCATTCTGGGGTCCCACCGATGAAAGGGCGACTCGAGGGCCGCCTGCGAATCGATGGCGGGAATGCTCCAATCCCGCTCCCTTTCCTTTCCGTCTCCATTGTCTCGAGGGGGCCGGGAAGTTCTGAGGGCAAAAAAGGCGCTTGCCCATAAAAGGAGTAGCAGGCCCAACGCCATGAACAGGTATGAAAGCGGCAGCTCCCGAAAATTGATAGACGTCTCCATCGTTCTTACCGCGTAATGGGGGGAAAAGCCGCATTGAGAAGCTCCGGCTTCACCTTGTAGAGAAAAGAAACGGCGAATGCCGAAATGGCGGCTTCTATCGCCAGAACGGGAAGATGCGCATACATCGCGATCTTGGCGACTCCAAAGAAGTCCTCGCCGCCCGTAACGAGAAGGAGCGCCAGAAGCAGGACGGAAAGAACAATTCCAAGCGCGCCGGCAAAAGCGCCTGCGACCACATTCCGAGTAATGCCGCTCCCTTTCGTCTTTCGGAACGCCCAACCGGCAATGAGGGCCGGGATGCCCATCATCACCGAATTGGCGCCAATGGCGGTGATCCCGCCGAACTGGAACAGGAGGCTCTGCAGAGCAATTCCAAGCGCAATGGAAATAAACGAGCTGTTGCCGAGGAGTATCCCGACGAGTCCGGGAATAAGAAGATGCACGCTCGTGGGACCTATGGGAACATGGATGAGGGAAGCCACAAAAAAGGCGGAAGTCACCACGGCGATTTTCGGGAAGTCCTGAGGATTTGTTTTTCTGGCGGTCCAGGCTATGAGCGCAACGCTGGCCGCAAATCCACCCAGGGTTACGGAGGTCGGGAGCACGCCATCAGAGATATGCATACGCTGCCTTTTTCATGCTGAAGCCTTTAAATCCTTTCATGATGAACGGGGACAATGCCGCTATCTGCGCCTTTCTTTCAAGCCATGGATGTAGAGCGCGATTCCGGCCAAACCGAAGATGTAGCCCAGCCCGGAGAAAATTTCTTTCAAACCGGGCTTCGCAATATCCTCCCTCAGCGCGGCGATCTCGCGCTTGAGCTGGCCCGACTCTCTCGATATCAGGCTCTTTTGCTGCTGAAGAAGCTCTACGAGCTCTTTACATTCTACCGAGGAGGGATGATTCTCGAACGCTGGAGCGATTGCTCCACCCTGAGCCTGCGGCAGGCTCTCCCGGGCGGGCTCGCCGCCTTCTTCCGCCGCTCCAAGCACAACACCCGGTATGAAGAACAAAAGGAAGACGAATCGCAGAACCGCCCTGTGCTTCGATCGCATCGCCTACTCTCCGAGCTCGCTTTTCTTCAGGACGAAAGTATTCTTATGTCCCATGGACGCATTGATCACAATGGTCAGGTCATCTCTTTTGGGGATAGGGATCACGCATTTCCCTTCCTTGTCGGTAACCCCTTCGGCAACTTTTGCCTTTTGGCTGTCCAGGATTTCGATCGCCCCGTTCTCGACGGCCTTCCCATCCGGGAAATAGCTCTCAACATGAATCTTGCCATCCTCTACGTAAGCAAAGACATTGACCTTGTGCGCATAGGCCGGCCCCGCGAGAGCGGCGCAAACCAGGAGGCAAGCCACTACATAACATTTCAGAAGTCTAAGGTACATGGAACTTTCCTCGTCTTGGCGAAAACGGCTGATCCGGGATTTGCGCTCGGAACGCTTAGGGCAAATAGATGCGTGGCGCGGCTCCCGAATTCGTTATTTCATATCGATTGTTCGAACCCAATAGACGGCTCCGATTTCGACAGCTTTTGGTTTTCCATCCTTTTTGAGCTTCCAGGCCGCATCGTTCAGGGCGGCAAAGCCCCACCAGCCGGCCCTCGGCATGGCGTAGTGGAAAATCCCGTTCTTATCCGCCTTGACCACCTGGGTCACATACGGATCGGACGGAGCCTTGACCTCACCCTTCTCGCCCGCTGATTCGTTGAGATATTCCACTTCAATTTCGGCGTTCGGAACGGGCTTTCCTTTGACAAGCACCTGCCCGGTGAAGATGTTCCCGGTCCAGAAGCCGTAAGGACGGGTAAGCGGGATGATCTCGGTTTCAAGTCCGACCGGGCTGTCCCAGCCCTCCTCGAGGCCCAGGGCATTCACGCAAACCTTCGTGTAATGCACTATGAACTTATCCTCGGCAGGCTCCCAGTATGGCGCCGGTTCGACAAAGAAAGTGTAGTCGCCCGGCCTCTTTATGGTGAAATTGGTTTTCCAGGCGGAAAAGTCCTCGTTTTGATCCGGGCCTTTCCCGCGGAAGCTCTTGAGAGAACCGAGGAGATCCTGGATTTTTCCTTTGTGCAGGACGCCGAACCGCTTCGGTTTTTCCATCTCCATGTAATGCCCTTCCATGGGATGGATGAACTTCACCTCCAGATCGATTGTCTTGGGATCTTCCTGAGTGACTATGTCATCCGAAGGGGTGATCACCCCAAAATGAGCCCACACTGAGGGGACGAAGGCTAAGAGCCCAATGGCGCACAGAAAACCAACCGTACGAAATCGCATCATGCTTTCCTCCTTACATGGAAGTGCGCCGCTCGAAAAGCGGCGAAAATCTTCAAACCGCCTCCCCGCGGGAGCGGCGCGCTCAATGGTCTTCATGACCTCACGATTATGAAAAGAATGAGATTGCTGGAAGGGAGCTCGATTTAGGCGCTTCATGGCCTCGCTGGGAAGCTTCAGCTACCCGGTAATGCCCATGTAGACCAATTCCCGCCGAGTGTCAATGTGGAAGTTGGTTGTCTCGGCACTTCTCATTAGCGTCGTTTGATGATAGGCCATAACCGGGGATGCCGAGCTTATTTCCCTATTCACAAGCATGACCAAACTCAGAACTGCGGCTATACGGGATGGAATCTTGACCAACTGCTCATCGGATACCATATTGGTAAAATGTCGTCGCCACAATGCGCAAGGGAGCCCAGCCCCCTTTATTGCCAACGTTTACGGAATTTACGGAGGGAAAATGGAAAGTCGTGCGAGAGAGTTCCGTGTGAAGTTGATGAGATGCGCGCCGGCCGCTATCCTCGGCGCCGTTTTTCTGTTCTCTTCCTGCCTGGCGGACGAGGGCAAAAAGCTCACGGACCCGAAGGAGAGGGAGAGCTACAGCTTCGGGTACCAGTTCGGCGAGACTATCAAGAGGCAGGGCATGGAGATAAACATGGACGTTTATACCTCCGGCATCAAGGATGCGCTTGAAGGTAAAGCCCCCCTCATGAGCCAGGAGGAAATCAGGGCGACCCTGATGGAAGCCCAGAAAAGAGCTGCGGCTGCCCGTCAAGCCGAACAAAAGAAGAAGGCCGAAGAGAACCTCGCCGCAGGGAAGGCATTTCTGGAGGAGAACAAGAAGAAAGAGGGCGTGACCGTCCTTCCCAGCGGGCTCCAGTACAAGGTGCTGAAGGAAGGAGCAGGAAAAACGCCGAAGTCTTCCGACATGGTAACGGTGCAGTATAAGGGAACGCATATCGACGGAACCGAGTTCGACAGTTCCTACAAACGAAATGAACCTGCGAAATTTGCTGTCGATAAAGTGATCAAGGGTTGGACAGAAGCATTGCAGCTCATGAAAGAAGGCTCCAAGTGGCAGCTCTACATTCCCCCCGAGCTTGGCTATGGCGAGAGGGGCACTAGAGGCATAGGACCCAACAGCGCCTTGATCTTTGAAGTTGAGCTGCTGTCTGTCGGGACGTCAGGGAAAACGCCCACGGGGTCGCCTCAATGAAAAATGGTAAGCGAATCGTCATCTTGGTTTTCTTGTGGCCATGAAACTGATGGGAGATCCTATCCTTCTGTCATGTGCGTTCCCGGCAAGGACATCGAGAAGTGAATGCTCTCGAGGAAAGAGTTACACACTCGCCGGCTTTTCATGTACAATCATCCCGATCGAGGTTGCAATCCCTTAACATCTCCGAGAATCTTCAGCAAAAGGATGCCCCATGCCGATCAACAAGGACAAAGCAAAGGCGGTGGAGAAAGAAAGCAAGAAGGAGCTGGAGAAGGTCAGGAAGGGAGTGGCGGTTCGGCCCACCATGAAAGAGTTGCTCATGGAGGCTCAGACCACGATGCCGTCACAGAGTGGGAAGACCGAATAACTGGACGTTTGTTGCCAAGCCCCAAACCATTAGTTTTTACATTTTATCCGTCATGCCGGCGAAAGCCGGCATGACGGAACTGGCGCCTCGCGATGTGAAGAAATTCTAGTTAGGCTGCGAACTTGCAGCATTCCCATGATGATCGACGCAGACAATATTGTCCGAGCGCGATCAAGGAAGGGCCAGAGGCTTAGAAAATTTGGCCTTTTGAGCCGCAGCCTGAGCTCCCCGGACGATGCGCAGAGATTTTTTGAGGTTGTTGGTTCCATGCTTCTCCATATTTGAAGGAGTTTATCTTTATGACATCTGATCTGGTAGAGGTCTATAGCTCCGGCACAATGACCTCGGAGCAGTTGGATGACCGGCTGAGCTTTTTTTCCTCTTTGAACGAAAGAAAAGGCCTTTACCTGCAGGCTGCGGCGCTTGCAAAAACGTACAAGAGAGTCAGGATCGAGCATATGCTTCTCGGGATGCAGACCAGATCTTTTAACCTGGAAGCTCTGCCCGATGATTTCCAACCGCTTGACAAGGAGCCGCATCTTGACCTGTGGCAGCCTTTTATTACTCCAGACAAAGAAGGACAGCTCGAGGAATGGCTCGCCAACCCGAAGAGCTCCAAGCGGTTCGTGGCTGCATCGGTTGAAGATATGCGCCGGAAGATCGGGCTATTAGAGGAAAAGCTCGGGACAGCGGTTTGATCTTTGCTGAACGCCAAGCTGAAAAAGTTGTTGGCGCGCATAAGGGTTGGGGTACGCCAACCCTTATGCGCGCCAACAACTTTTTTCTGTTGAGCTTGAGGCCTTAATTCACATTATAGAATCAAGCTCATCGCGCCAGCATGTCCCTCTAAATTTCTCGCGGCGATGCGATGCTTTATGCTAAAATATGCGCTCTTCATTTTTTAAGGTCGGCAATGGAGGAAAGTGGAATAGGTGGAATAATCAAACAAAAGGGGCGCATATGTGAAGACGGAATAGTTTGGGATCATACCATTTGGTAGGCATCGTGGGCATATGTTTGGGTGGTCGCGCCGCCATGCAATCCGATGAATGGCGTGGCCGGGGCGTGTTGAGGGAAGAGGTCGCTCCGCCAGGAATCGAGAAGAACTATACACCTCCGCCTTCACTGCCAAACCGACCGGCTCCACCTGAAAAGACATTAACTGAATCGTTACTCACGGCCGCTGTTTGACGAAAATGGGGCGGGTATATATTACATTGATTCTGGACAAGAGAGACATGCTAGTGAGGCGGGAGAGAGCAAACAATATGAATAGAAAGAAGATCCAGCTGCGCGTCTGTGAAACATTGCGATGCTTAAAGCGCTCGGGAATCGAACGCTCGTTTGCTGCGATTTTGGCAAAAGGATTATGTCTTTGTCTGCTGACCACCGGTTGTTCTTCTTTTGGAATTTTCGGCGGGGAGAAAACTGCGCACTTGTTGAACCAAAACAGTGCGTTGTCCGCGCAGGAAGTTGCAGCAAAACAGCCCAAACGGGCAAATTTCGAGCAGGAGCTGAAGTCTGAGCACTGCCAGTGCTTTGCGGATTGGGTAGTCGATTCGGGCGATAATGGCGGCATAACCTTTGCCATCGTCGATAAGACAGACGCCAAAGTTTTTGTATTCTACGCCGATGGGCGACTTCGCGGCGCAGCTCCTGTTTTGCTCGGACTGGGGCGCGGCGATGAAGCCATACCTGGCATAGGCGACCGGAAGTTATCGGAAATTTCCCCTAATGACCGCACTACTCCGGCTGGCCGCTTCGTGGCCTCAATAGGATACAACTACAAAGGAAAGGACGTCCTCTGGGTGGACTACAACGGCGCCGTTTCCATGCATCGCGTTGTTACGGCCAAGCCTGAGGAACGCCGTCTGGAGCGTCTGGCCACTCCAACTCCACTCGATAACCGTATTTCCTATGGTTGCATCAATGTTCCAGCCAAGTTCTTCGATGATGTTGTGAGCCCAGCTTTTTCCGGGACGGTCGGCATCGTGTATGTGCTGCCGGAAGTCCGGGCTGTGAAAGAAGTCTTTGCGTCCTATTACGAAGTCAAATAACGTTGATGAACTGGCGCCGCTGACGACCTCGACAATGAAGCAATGGCCGGCCGCCCAAGGCGCTTAACCTTTATCAAACTTGGAGGCGCCCTATGCAAGATTGCTCCAGGCTCAGCAGATTGGTCTACATACTGACAACTCTTTTTGTGGCGGCCGGCGTATTTGGCTGTGCAGCCACGCAAGAGACGGCCCCCACGGGCCGGGAGGCTAAAGCAGAAGAGATGGCGGCCTCCGGACGGGCAAATCAGGGTGCTTGCGTGGTCGCCTATTATCGTTTGCCCGCCGGGATCGATTTCTGCGGGGAGCCGGTCCCTCTGGAAAACCGGGAGGTCCTCGAGCGATTCGATAAAGAGTTCACTCTCGTCGTGCACAACCATGCGCAGGTTTACTGGTGGTTAAAGCGCAAAGAGCGGCATTTCCCCTGGATCGAGGATTACCTCCGGCGCCTCAACCTTCCAGAAGATCTGAAATATGTCGCCATCGCGGAAATCGAGCCGCCGTTAAACGCCCCGGGGAGGAGAAGATCGGCCGATGCCCGCTATGACTTTCAGCGATCCCCCGAAAGCGCTCTCCAGTACTTGGGGGATCTTTACCGCACTTTCGAGAGCTGGTCTCTTGCCTTGGCGGCATACAACTGCGGCGAGAAATGCGTTACGGACGAATTCCGGGCACAGGGCAAGAAAGATTTCTACCACATGCTGCTGCCGGAGGAGACCGAGCGCTATGTTTTCAGGATCTTGGCGATCAAGGCGGTCCTGAGCAACCCGACGCTGTATGGGTATGAGCTGCCCAAAGGCCATTAATAAAATACATCACGTGGCTCTATTCAGCGCCGAGCGCAGGTCTTCCAGAGATTCAACAATGATGACGGGCGTTCCGGCGTCAGCCCATTGGAAGAGGCTTTCAGCCTCATCCAATGGCAGAGTCACACAGCCGTGAGAGCAGAGCTTGCTCGTGACATCTCCGGCATGAATCCATACCGCCTCGTAAATGCGCAAAGCCCACGGCATCCAAGCTGCTTGTCCATAAGAGTTGTTGTAACTCCTCGAGTAGTGGTTGGAGTCCTTCTCCAATACCGGGAAGACTCCCGCCTGCGTTTCTTGCCCGCTCATGCCTAGACAGGCCATGGTGCTTCCAGCCAGTTGACCGTGTTCGTACCAGCCGAGATAAAAGAGGTTCTTCACCACCAGGATGCTCTTGGGCCAGCGCTTCAACTCCGCCTTCGATTTGGGCAAAGGGCTCCAGTTTCTATAGGATCGAAAATCGTTGGGGACCTTCATCGGTCGATGCTGGCGAATGTCCTCGCCAATGTGGCATGGCTCGCGGATATTGAGACGGGCGAGAATTCGTTTGACTTCCTCAGGAGTCAGTTGGGGATCTTTCAAGTAGAGGTCCGCCAATTCATCCTCGGTGATCACGCGCTCGGTCCATCCTGCATCGGGATGTCTTACCGGTTCGGAAGGGGCGTGGGGTGGGACAGAGGTTAGAGAGGGACCAGGCGAATCCATGGGGGCAGTAGGGTAAGGTGGAGCATGCGTGACCCTGGTGGAGCAGCCGCAAATCAGGCTGAACAAACAGGCCATTCCCCAGCATGGAGCAGCGAATTTTCTCATTTCTCTTAGACTTTTTCCCATCTCTTCTCAATCCTGTGCCAATGGTAAAGAAAACAGCCGCCAGCCTTGAATACGAAAAAAATATACACCGATGATAAGCGCAAGGGGAAATAAATAAAAACAGGTTAATCCCTCGAGATCGGTCTAAGCGCCCACACATAAGTTTCCGAGCATTTTGGAGAGCGCATTCCTTCGGAAAATAATAGAGTGGATGGGATTTCTATGAAGAAACTGCTCTATTCCATCTTGTTATTGTCAGTCCTGCTGAACTTCTATTTTTGGCTCTGGCGGGGAGAACCCGGATCCAATCCATCCGGCTTGCATTCCAGCAGAATTCTCTATTATGTCGACCCCATGAATCCTGCTCACACATCCGATAGGCCGGGATACGCTCCTTGCGGCATGCAAATGGAGCCTGTCTATGCAGAGGAAGAGCCTAGTACTGCTTGGCGGAAATGCGCAGCCAGTTAAGGTGGGCGCGAAAAGACGCGCCCACCCTACGGCTCCAATGAGCTTGGAAGAGCGTAGGGTGGGCAAAAGCGAAGCGTTGCCCACCGAAATTGCGCCTAAACTTCCGCCTAGCAGTACTAGGGCGGCAGATGATAGCGGGGAGCGGCATGCTCCCGGGGCTGTGAGGATAGCTTCCGAAAAGCAACAGCTCATAGGAATTCGCCTGTTGGAAGTAAAGAGATCCTCCGCGAGCCCTAAAATCAGGAGCGCAGGGGTGGTCGCTCCGGATGAAACGCGCGTCTATCGAATCAACTCTTCTTCTGATGGATGGATCCGCGAGGCATACGATGACGCCACGGGCGATATGGTGGCTCAGAACGAACCTCTCGCAGCTTTTTACACGCCCGCTTTCATCACCGCTCAGCAGACATACATGTACATCCTCAACTCGATGGATCTCCTCAGTCAGGAAGATGTAGAGCAGTTGAGTCTCAAGCATACCCAGCTGCGAACCGCGATAGACAATCTGCTGAACATCGGGGTGAGCCAGAGCCAGCTCGATGATTTGGCCGGCTCCAGAAAGTCCGCGCAGCTTGTCACGATAACGGCTCCAGCGACAGGCTTCATCCTGGCGAGGAATATCACTGTCGGACAGCGCTTCGAAGCTGGAGAAGAGCTATATCGAATTGTAGATCTGAGTAAGATATGGATTCTTGCGGATGTCTACGGTAGCGAAATGCCTTTCATTCAGCCCGACCAGACCGCCAGGGTCTATTCCCCCGACCTGAGAAAGGAATTCCATGCCGTCACGAGCCATATACTCCCCCAGTTCGATTCGAAGTCCCGCACGATGAAGATCCGCCTTGAGGCCGAAAACCCGGGCTTTGAGCTGCGTCCGGATATGTTTGTAGACATCGAATTGAATCTCGAGCTTCCTCCCGCCGTCGCAATACCCATCGACGCTATCATTCATTGCGGAGCTCGAAAGATCGTATATGTGGACTGTGGAAACGGTTGGTTCGAGCCTCGTAATGTGAAAACCGGATGGTCCTTTGGAGAGCAGGTGCAAATAGTGGAAGGACTAAAGGAAAATGAGCGGATAGTAGTTTCCGGGAATTTTCTCATCGATTCCGAAAGCAGGATGAAGCTTGCCGCCTCGGGGTTCTACGGCGAGATAGCGAAAGATCCCGTATGTCAGACGAACGTAGATTCCGAAAAGTCGGCTGCGGCGGGGCTAAGAAGCGAATATAAAGGATTGGTCCATTACTTCTGCTCTGACGACTGCAGAAGAGAATTCGATCGCCAGCCGGAGCGTTTCACGCCAAAAGCGCGGAATACAGAGACAGACGCCTTGCCTGATCGGCGATTGGAGGCGAAAAGCGGGCGCTCGATCGGGAAAGCGAAGCAACAGGTGAATTCCGGCGGGGATAAAACCGGAAAGGCCGAACAGGCAATGACCGGGATCGCAAGGGATCCTGTCTGCAATATGCCCATCCCCGAGCCCTATTCCAGTGGGCATGGACTCACCGCACTTCACGCCGGCAGGACATATTATTTCTGTTCCAGGCAGTGCAAGTGGAATTTCGATAAAGATCCTGCTCGTTTCATCTCCGAGGACAAGATCGATAGCTTTTTGGAAGCGGCATCGAGCCACGGAGGACATTGATCGGCGAAAAATCGAAGTCGCTCCTCGGTAGATCCTCTCAACACGCTAAACCTTCACTGAATAGCATAGTCTTTAGTCGGGCAAGCTATTCGCCATTCTGTGAGGATAAATGTGTGGAGATGGTCTTTAGCCTATTGCCCGGCTTCTATGACGGCTTCGCCTTCGCCGGCCTGTTCAGGCTCTTCCTGCTTCATTCTCGATAACATCGTCTCCGCCACCTTCTGCGAGAGTGCGAGATTTTGCTCGGAGCGGGCGTTTTCAATGGCTTCCCTGTCTTTGGCGGAGCCTTTCAGCGCAGAATTTGCGGTAATGACAACAAGCGCATCTCCCTTGAGCACCCAAAGATCGGCGCCGCTCCAGAATGCCTCGTCACCCAAACCCTGAATGGCTTTGAACTTCTTTGCCGCATCCCCGTGCGAGGCGCTCGCCGATTTCTGTTTTGTGAAGACATCCAGCGCGGAGCCATGGGCGTCCTCTTCGCGTATGGCTGCATTCGTAGATATCCTGATCTTGAGCCCGAGCGTCCCTCCTCTATTCATCAGTGCATATTCGCATATCTCACCCGCGGGAAACTTCGCTTCGCGCACCCTTCCTGCTGAGACGCTTGACTCGAAAAGCGCGTTCACGTCTGCTCGCGTATAAAGCTCACACGGATGAAGGGCGTCTTCAGATTGGGCAAACGCTTTGGGTTGGGCCGAGGCTCCAGCTAGAAGCATGCACATCGCCATGGCAAAAAGAATAATGCGCTTTTTCATTGCGCCTCCACAATCCTGCGCGCTTGCTGCCGCATGTTTGGAAGTCCTCTAGAATTTGGTTTTGAGCTTCTCTATGAAAGTGCCGGCCTTGCTCTTCGCCTCCAATTCGGCTTGCACTTTAGCTGAGTCGTCTTTGATGTGGTATTCCATGGTATAATGATCCGAGCCATAGCTCTTGACCGTGTGCTGAAATGTTATAAAACGGCCTCTATGTTTGATCCGGTAGGTTAAGGCCTTGGTTGAGCTCAATGCCTGGCCGTATTTTTTCTGAAAAGCTTCTACGGCCTCTTCATAACTTATTTCTTTTGATTCTACCGCAATGCACTTGAAGAGCTCCAGCAGTTCCTGGTTTTCCCCTCCAAACGTCCCTCTATACACGCCGATACCTGTAGGCTGCTCGAGCATGTTGACTAAAGACGGATTGAAAGAATCATTCTTTCTCTGTCTTATCAAGCCATACTTCTTGATTGCTTCCGGTCTGGGCATGCCCACCGTCAATTCTTCCTGCTCGAGAAGTTGGCTGAGCAACGGGTTGACCGAATATTCTTCCGATATATCCGCCTGAGAGTTTGGTGGTGAAAAAAACTGCATGCACAGCATCAAAACGATTACCAATGCAATCCTCATTAAACCTCCTTCAACCATGGGTTGCCTATCGTTTCCCTGCAATGGCTTTGAGTTGCTTACAGCAACGCTGGCTCACAACGGCAAAGAATGCTTATTCATTATGCACAGAGCGGAGATGAGCGCAAGGAGGAAGTAGCTCCGATCTATTTGCGGAAAACGGCTGAGAATTGAGGATCTGGGCGACGGCGATCTTCGATACCGAGTGTGGGATTCATGCGCCGCCGCGGTCGGCATGGTTGTCGGCCGGGAGACTGTTGACGGCAGATGCGGCGTCTATCAAGCGCGTGGGCAGGCGATCTTTTCCGTCCCGTCAGAAGCCAGGGGCCTTTGAAATGGCGACTGAGCCAGGAGTCGCCGCGCAGGATGAGCAGACATTAGAAGACAAATCCACCTTTCGGACCGGCTTCAGGCAGTTGGGGCATTCAGTCAACACCTCGTCTTGAAAGGAGCTCCAAACGCCGAATACTTTTCCCAGACTGCATGGCTCAGCCAGATGCTCGTAATCGCGGATCGGCATAATCGCGCTTTCCATATCCATTATGACTTTCTCTTGCAAGGGTGTGAGGCTTTGCTCAATCTTCTTGCATTGTTCTATCGGATATCCGCGCCGTCTCCTTTAACGCTTTTTACCCTCTTCCCGGATTGCGACGGTAAGGGCGTTTAAAAAGGGTCTAGCAGCCTGTCGGAGAGCCCATTTTCTGCTGCATCCCGTCATTCCCGCCTTCGCGGGAATGACGTTCTATGAGGGATTCTCCGGCAGGCTGCTAGATCGCCTTCTCGATCTTGTCCGGCCTTTCGGCCGCCCAATTCTCCGGTAGGGGCGAAAAATCTTTCGCCCCTACAACCCCAATAACCGTTCAAAGAATCCAGGCAATCCTGACCCTTTTTAAACGCCCTACGGTCGCCTTGGTGAGAAACGACAGATTCTGTGATAGCGCCTTTGGTGAACCGTTGATTCGAGGGTGATTTCCCTAGATAAATGAGTGACGTCCCTATGGACATAAATTTGAGTGTGATTAATATTGCCTCTTAATTGATCTGCATTGTGTATGAATATTTCTCGGTTTCCCATTTACAGGAGGATAATTATGCTTCAGAGCGCTCAATTTCATTATCCTCGGTATATTGCTGAAAGGGATTTTTCTGTATTGTTTTACACACGGGGAAGGCGATTTGTTCGTTTGGGTTCTATCATGCATCTTACCAAGGACGCTCTTACGTTCAGGTATCTGAAATATGGGGAATTCCCTGACGAGTTGCCCCTGCTGCAGATTCTCTCCGACAATTCTCCGGACCATCTATTGAAGGACATACCCTGCAAAATTATCGACGATGCGCCAGTTTCCGAGAAGGCTTCCGGATTTTTGGAATTCCGATCCTGCTCCGTGCGCTTTGGGAAGCTCACCAGGGATCAGAAGGCTCAATTGCGGGCTTTGCTGCAGGATAGGGCCACTGCTAATGCTCTCCCATGGTCTGCCGTTGCGGGATAAGCGCTTATAACTTCAAGCAGGCTTCTTTTCGAACATATTCCATGGCGTATCGCCATGGAATATGTTCGAAAAATCATAACAACTCGACCTCAGCACGGCTCCTGCGACGAAATCGATAAAAGCCCCTTCCCTGCATAATTCTGGATATTGTCAGCTTTTGACGCTTGTCGCACGCGCATTGTTGAGCATAGCGATGGGCTTCGCCATATCGCGAATGTGGGCGTGGACCGAATCGAGGCTGCCGCCCGGAATTCCCATCATGAGATGGCAAGCGTCAAGGGCTGACTTTATGCGGCATCCAAGCCCGAGAAAGGTCACATTCGGGATGCCTTGCAGAAGCGGTATGGCGGTGATATCGGCGCAGCCCCCCAGGGCGCCTCCGGATTGGGGCAAATCCTGTCTGCCTCCCTTTTCGTAGTTGACAGCGTAGAGCAGCCACATGACCTGCTCGCTGTTTGCAGTGAAAACCACCACTTCCGGCGTTTCCGAAAAGGATGATAGAGGCGCTATGAGAGCGGCGAGGGTTTTTCCTTTTTCGAGATAAGCGGACTTGAGGATGGTTTCTGAAGAGGCTTCTTCGCTTTCGTAGAGCCCGACTCCATATTTCTCGAGCACTCCGTCATCAAGATAGCGATCCATCTCCTCTTCAAAGCCCAGTACTGAAGTCCCAAGCTTACAGCCCATCTGCTCCTTCCGTAGAAGAAAAGCGCCGCCTTTTCCCGCAAGCGCCAAAGCTTGGCAATAGCTCTTTAGATTCTCTCCATAGAAGGGAATGCCGGCGGGAAAGGAAGCCTCCTCCCTGTAGAGATTCACTCCCACTGGTTCATATTGAAGGTCCAGGCTTTTCGATAAATCTTCGGAGATGGTTCTGAAACGACTCATGGGAAGCTCCATCGTTTTGGACGACTTGAGATCGAAAAAGAACGCCGGAATGTTGCACCGGCGTCCGGCTGCTTTTCGCGCATCAAACGCTACTATTCGCCTCAGGGCTTACGACAACCCATCAATCACGGATTCACCGCTGATCTTTACAGCGCACAACTTGCCGCACATGCTGCAAGCGTCTCTGTCCTCCGTCACCTGAAGCCGTTGCTTTATGATTACCGGATCGATCGCTTCGGCTATCATCCCGTCCCAATCAAGGCTCCGGCGGCGCTCCGACATGCGTCGGTCCGCATCCATGGCTCCGGGAAGCCCTTTGGCGATATCCGCGATGTGGGCGGCAATTCGAGCGGCCATCACGCCCTGATGCACATCTTCAATATTGGGAAGGCCAAGGTGCTCGGCGGGCGTGACGTAGCACAGAAAGTCCGCTCCCGCTGCTCCTGCGATGGCGCCTCCGATGGCGGCCGTGATGTGGTCGTAACCGGGAGCGATATCGGTGGGCAGTGGACCCAATATATAAAACGGCGCGCCGTCGCACAGTCTTTTTTGCATTTGCATTTGAAACTGTATCTGAGACAGCGGCACATGGCCGGGGCCTTCGATCATGGCCTGAACACCCCGACTTCTAGCCCGCTTGGCGAGCTCTCCAAGAATCATCAGTTCTTCGATCTGCGCGCCGTCGCCCGCATCCATGATTGTTCCCGGGCGGAAACCGTCCCCAAGGCTCAAAGTTACGTCATATTTATGAGCAATTTCGAGTAGATCGTCGAAATATTCATAAAGCGGATTCTCCTTGCCGTTCTTCCTCATCCAGTACATATGGATGGAGCCGCCACGGCTCACGCATGGCATGAGACGTTCATAAACCTCGAGCTTCTTCATGGACGCCTGCGTGACGCCACAATGGACGGTGATGTAATCGAGCCCTTCAGCACACTGTTTTTCAATGCTCCTGAGAAGCTGATCCGGCTCGATCTTCTCTAACGGCTGATCCTTTTGGAGCATCTCTGTAGCGAGTCCATAAATGGGTACCGCTCCAACCATAACCGTGGATTCATCAAGGAAAAAGCGGCGTATATTCGACAAATCGCCGCCAGTGGAAAGATCCATTATGGAGTGCGTTTTTGCCTTCAAAGCAGCTTCGAGCTTGGCGGCCTCCAATTCCATGCTGCAGCAGGGCCCGCTGGTCCCGAGGTTTGCGTTGACCTTCGTCTTCAGACCCTGTCCGATAGCGTGTATGGAGGGAAAGGAATGATTGATGTTCTTTGGGAGCACCGCACGACCAGCGGCAATGAGCGCTCGCAATTCCTCGGCGCTCATCGGCTCGTCGGCCACGGCTTTTTTCATCTCCTCTGTGACAATGCCGGCTCTGGCGCTGTCTAGTTGTGTCGCCATGCTTCCTCCTGCTCATTTCTTCAATGGATTGGCGTTGAGGCGATCGACTCGGGGGCTGTGGAAATGAAAAAAGCCGTTCGAAAGAACGACCGAACATATGTTCCTTATCTCGCTCGTCGATCCCTTCGCCAGTATGATCGGTTTAACTAATCCCAATAAAAAAAGACCGAGTCCTGAAAGGAAACGGTCTGAAAAAACGAAGCGCCTTTTCAGCCATTTCCCTCCGCTGGAATTACCCAGATCAGGTGTATAAGGGTTTCTTCTCAGCCCCGCCTCAGCAGGGCGCCCCTAACGGCTGTTCGGATGAATAGTAGCTTCTGGCCGTCTGATTGTCAAACAGTGTTTGGACCCGGCATCCCCCGCTTTCCGCTCTCCGGATATCGAAAGGGGTATGACTTCATTGGCCTCCCTGCAATTTCTCAGGCAATCAGAGGCGCCGTGATCACCTCGCAAACTGCCCCTTCGGACGGCCAAGAGTCGGGATAGACGCCGATAGCAACGCTTTGCAGACTGCCGTACAGAGGCCCGACTGCCGTAAAAACAGCGGATGCTTCGTTATGATCGGAGCAATCCTCGACAGCCTTCCATCCGATGGTGACGTGCGGTCGATATCCATCCGCCTTGAATTCAACCGGCGTGTCATCGACAGCGATCCACTCAGCGGCGGCCTGCTCCAGCGACCTATGAAGGCGAAGCAATTCGGGAAAGCAAGGCGCGCTCCTTTCTACTTCGAGCCAGCACAGATCCGGATCTACAAAAATAGGTCCGGCAAGGTCGACCGATACGGCATGAAAGCCGCTGCATATGTCGGACAGCCTTTCGCATAACCGCCACAGGGAGGCGTCTTGCGCCCGGAAAGGCCCCCGCAAAGTAATGTGGACCGGAAAACGAAGAGCCCTGTCGTCTCCGGTAAGACTCGAGAGCCGGTGCTGCTGCATACGCACGATGCCGGATAGGGCGGGGTCAAGAAGGCCCATGATCAGGTAGCGATTCATTCCGGGATGCCGGGATGGAAAGGGGGATATGAGAGCTTTTCCCAAACGAGCTTCATCAAATGAGCTGGCTTGAAGGATCTGGCCAGCACGAGAGCCGGGTCGTCATCTTCGTTCAAGATTCCGGCTATGATGCGCATCGGGCCCATATGAGTGCACAGGAGGACCCGCTCGATCTTTTTTTCTCTAAGCGCCCATTCGTTGCAAATCAGCTTCGCCAGTTCCACAAAAAAGATCAGCAGTCGTTCGGTGACCGCCGAGTAGCTTTCTCCGCCTGGAGGGGCGTACAAAAAGTTGCCGTTGGCGTAATCCGGAATCGGGCGGCTCGGTCGAAGCTCCAGATCGCCCAGCTCCCGCTCATTGAGGGAAGGGCTCCTCATGATGCTTTCGACTTGGACCTTTCCGGCTCTGATCGCGATATCCGCCGTCTGCATCGATCTGAAGAGAGTGGATGTAAAGGCCAGATCATAATGGCCGGCCAACTTTCCGCCAACGTATCTTGCCTGCCGCTTGCCTCTCGGGGTCAAGGCCACGTTTTTCGCCCCCGTGACGAGACTCCCTGCATTGGCGTCACTTTCTCCATGCCGCATCACATGAAGCTCGACAGCGTGCGGCAGAGTTATGGGAAGAAACGATAGCGCTTCGCGCCGGCGCCTGGCGAGGGGATTCGATAGGGGCTTCAAATAGAGCTGAAAAGGCATGGGCGCTGAGTTGGAATCGTTGGTTCTCATGGAGACGTCTCGTAATCCATTCATGAAAGCATGTAGTCGAGAATGTTTGCTGTATAAAGGCGTTTATGCCTATCCGGCGAACCTGTCGATCAAAAAATCAGGCACTCGAAGATCTTCGAAGTCCATTTCAATCTATTGTCCAGAACAAATCTTGTCAGTTCCGAGCGGAAAGAATCCGAGTTGTTTTTGAGCTCTATGTAATGGCTGCTTTCAAACCTGCCCGCATACTCCAGCTCCTTGAGCTCGCGCCTCACCTCATCGTCGGCCAGCTTGGATAGAAAGGCGTTGTAGAGTGCGATCAGCCTTTCGAAATTGGAGTCTTCGTTGTCAACGTAAGCAAGGTACACCTTCTCGATAGGAGAGAAATAAATATGATCATACAGATAACGGATCTTTTCATATCCGTACTTGCTCGAATTGAGGATTAGCAGCAGCAGCCCCGCATAGATAAGCGCTCTGCTGTGTCTTAGCTTGATGCTCCTTATGCCCCATTTGCTTTCATCGTTCCAAAAATTGAACTCGACGTTGACGCATATGCTTCTGAAATATTTGATGACATCATTTAGAAGAACCAATGCTTCCTTCCCGGGCTCTTCAACAACGAGTCTAAGATAGCGAGTCAGGATTGTATCGATAATGTATTTGTAATACTCCTCATTGTAAATCGTTCTGCCTTCCATCAATATCAGCAGGCGTTGAGCCGTTGCATTCAGATCGTCATCCTTGGAGCCTATGGCTTCGATCATCTTGCTGAGCCGGATGGGCTTTGAGAATGCTCCTTCGGGATTAGGCAAATCAATCCCGAGAGTGGAAGCCGATTCTCGTATGGCGTCGATCTTATCGGCGTCGCCACGAAGGCTTCCGTCATGAACGATCATAAAGTCCAGATCGGATTTTTCGTGGGCGTCCATGCGCCCGTAAGACCCCGCCACTAACACGGAGAAACCGGGATCCCTCTTGAATCGCTCGTTGAGCATCGAGTTGAGCTCCCCGAGCCGGTCGTACGAAAATCTCCAGTTCTCTTGGAACCGACTGTACTTGTCCCAGTATTCATCTTTAATGACGGGCTTCTCGGGATATCTGACCCTCCATCCATCAGCGCGCCTGCATTTGACCATTTCAGGGCTCCACCAGGAGGTAAGTGAGCTTCATAATCCGGCGTGTTCTCCAAGAGTCTTCGTCTGTCAGGCCATCAGGCGGCAACGCCGATTCCAGCCTTCAAATGATACAGTCTCGGCGCCGCATGGTCAATTACTTCAAGGGATGCATGCGACCTCAGCGGCAATATACTGCGAATGGTTTGGATCTATACTTTTACGTATCTTCCGGGAGCGCGGGCGTCCCGCCCGCAAGAGGCGGCCATCTTGGCCTCGCTCCCGGAAAGGTCCAATTTTCATCCGTTCGGAGTATAATAAGCTCCCTCTTGTTGGCTATGCTTTTGGATGGGGGTGGGGAAGATAGGAGAGAATTAAAAATATAGCGTTTTTGAATTCGGCAGAAGAATGTCCAAATATGATTTGAATGTCTTGCAATTCTTAAGGGCTTTGAAATTCAAGAACAAGGAGAGAAGTCTCCACCCAATCGAAACTACCTGCAAAAATGATGAATGCGCAATAATGAATGAGTGATGAAAATAGATAGGTAAGGTTGAGCGGTGAGCGAAACCCAACCAAAGCAGTTGACAGGATGGGGCTCGGCGGGCAATAGTTGCAGGAGTGGATCAATAGAAAGGAGAGCGTTATGGCTGCAGTTCCGGCAAAAAAACCAGACGGCTACACTTACCAGGACTATCTTGGGTTCCCTGACGAACTGCGCTGCGAGATCATAGCCGGCGAGATTTTCGATATGACGCCGGCGCCGACTACCGATCACCAGTATATCACCGGCAGAGTCTACAACTTCATCCGAAATCATTTGGACAGCAAGGGGCTCGGCTGCGAGGTCTTCATCGCTCCGGTCGATGTCATCCTTTCGGAAAAAGATGTGGTGCAGCCGGATGTTGTGATCGTCTGCGATAGGAGCAAAATTCAACGCCGAGGCATTTTCGGCGCTCCGGATGCCGTCTTTGAAGTGCTCTCTCCCTCCACAGAGCTCAAGGACCGTCAGAAGAAAAGAGAGATCTACGAGAAATCGGGCGTGAGCGAATACTTCCTCGTGAATACGGAAGCGGAGTTCATCGAGAAGTACGCCCTCGCTTCCGGAAGCTATGGCGGGCCTCTCCTGCGCGGCAAGCAGGAGACTTTCATGATCGAGACCATCGCGCTCGAGATCACCGTCCAAGAGCTTTTCCCCGGATACCCGCGTGAACGGACACTTTAGGAGTCTCCATCCAACGAGTTGAGCAAGGGTTACGACGCTGCTGCGCCAGAACCTCCTTCGTAAGCCTCCCGCCTCATTGATCGTCCTTGCTCCAGCCGATGCTTCCATCGCCTGAACATGCGTCTCCCGACATCTATCGCCGTCTGTTCATGCCGTGGCGCCGAAACAGACCATCACGGCCTCAGGCGGTCTTTCGCTAAGAGCGGGAGCCTTGAGCGAATTTGTCAAAAGCCCTGGCTACCTGCCGGCGTCGGAAGAAGCGGCTTCGGTTGATCTCCTCTTTTGGCCTCGAAGCACCCGCTCTTCTCTCTTCGACCTCTGCGTGCGCCGGGGGAACTATTACCTCAACAGCTTGCTCCTCCTGGCAAGACTTCTCGAAGAGAACAGGGAAGGAAACCTGAGCCCCAAGCAGGTGAAATCGGCCAGGATCATCCACAGCAGCGGAGAAGACCTGCTGGCGCTCATTAACGAAGTCCTCGAGCTGTCGAGAATCGAGGCGGGAAGAATCGAGATAGAGCTATGACCCGTCGCCGTCCGAGATCTTGCCGGAAACATCCGAAGCGGTTTCGAGCACATGGTCCGGGAGAAGGACCTCGTGCTCGTGGTATCGATCCAGGAAGGCGGCCCCGAAGAGATCGAAACTGTTCCGCCCATGGTTCTCTCTTCCCCCAGAGCACAGCTCCTCACGGCGAGGTGGGGTGATGCGCCCGGTTCATTTATCAGTATCACCAATCTTTTCGCCTCTTCAGAGAAAATTGGGAATCTTTTGAGCGAGTGACATGTATTTACTGGCGCCCACTCCCACTGGCCCTTCCATTTTTCCCTTGCAGGAATTGCTTCTTGCCGCCATAAAGCTTGAGGCTTTGGATTTGCGCTCGTCTTTTTCATGAGCATAATTATCCGTCACTTTTTTCATTTTTTAGCGAATAGCAAGGTAATGCTTGAATGGAATGGAATCTTGAAAGCCCGATAGGCGTATTCGACTCAGGAGTGGGGGGCCTCACGGTGGTCCGCGCTCTCATGGAGCGGCTCCCGTTTGAAAATATCGTATATTTTGGCGATACGGCGCGTGTTCCCTACGGCGTGAAGTCGGTGGAGACCATCGCGTTCTATGCCCGTCAGATTACGGAATTTCTGCTCCAGCAGCAGGTCAAGCTGCTCATCATTGCGTGCAACACCATGGCCGCCGTGGCGCACCAGGTTGTGGACGATCTCTCCCCAGTCCCCGTCCTGGACGTCATAGACGCAGGCGCGAGGACCGCCATCGCTTTAACGCGCGCAAAATATGTCGGCGTTATCGGCACGCCAGCGACCATAAACAGCAATGCTTACGCTCGGGCCATCCACAGGCGCGATCCGGATATCCGCGTCTTTTCCCAAGCCTGTCCCCTCTTTGTGCCTCTTGTGGAGGAAGGCTGGCTGGATCATCCCGTGACGCGGCTCACAGCTCGGGAGTATTTCAAGCCGATTCTCTGTCATGGCATCGATACGCTCGTGCTCGGGTGCACGCATTATCCGCTGCTCAAGCCCCTGCTCCAGGATGAGGCGGGAGCGGATATTCAGCTCGTCGATTCCGCCGAGGCTATGGCCGAGCAAACAGCTTCGGTGCTCAGCGACAAGCATTTGTGGAATCCTCAGCGTGAGGCGCCCGAATACCGCTTCTTCGTAACCGATGTGCCTTTGCGGTTTCAGAGCATTGGCGAGCGCTTTCTCGGGCGCACCCTCTCCAATGTCCGCGTCGTGAAGTGGTAGAAAAGCGTGCTTTCCATGTCCTTGTAGGGCCGAGCAGCCTTGGGCGGCTGTCACTGCAGGTTGATTTCCTCCAGGTTTCCTACGACCACAAGAATGCAGGCGTCCGGGTGGAGGTATGTTTTTGCGACTCTGAGCACATCTTCTCTTGTGACCGATTCTATGAACGATGGGTATCTCTGCGGGTAGTCCAGGCCGAGGCCGTAGTATTCCACCTGCGCGTAAAACTCCGCAAGATCCTTTTGTGTGTCGAAGCGCAACGGAAAGCTGCCGATGAGATACTTCCTCGCTGTTTCCATCTCCTCGTCCGAGACGGGCTCAGTCTGTATCCTTTTCATCTCTTTTTGAACCAGCGAGATGGCCTCGCGAGTGGATGAGCTTTGAGTCTGAAACATGACCTCGAACATGCCGGAGTGCTTGCGAGGAATGAAAAAGCTCGATATGGCGTAGGCAAGGCCTCTGCGGACACGGACTTCTTCAACCATTCTCGATAGGAAATCTCCACCTCCGAGGATGTTGTTCATCACAGAAAGAGCGTAGTAGTCTTTATTGTCGCGGGAAACGCCCTTGTGGCCGAGTATGACGTTTGCTTGAGTTATGGGGCGGTTGATCGAGACCGTTTCGGGCCCTTCGGTGAATGCGCTTGGTCCAGGCGTCCCGGGTACGTCGCCGGCCGGCCATGTCTGGAGGCGTTGCGCGAGCTTGTCCTTGACTTCCTTGACGGTAATGTCCCCTGCGATTACGAGTATGGAGTTGTTGGGGCGATAGCGGGTCTTGTAGAATTCGGCAACCGCCTCTCTGGTTACTTTTGCCAGAGATTCTTCCCAGCCTTCCACTGGATGACCATAGGGGCCCGATCCGAAGAGCGCCTTTTGAAAGGCTTTTTGAGCGACTTTCGACGGCTGGTCCTCGGAGGAGCGAATGGAGCCGAGCGTTTTTTCCACTTCCCGCTGGATTTCCTCCGAAGAGAAAGCCGGCTCGGTAACCGCCTCCCAAAAGAGGCTGAAGCCCTTGTCCAAATCCTTTTTCAATACCCGCATGTCAAGAGTGGCGTAGTCCTGGTTGCATTCGGCGTTCAAAGTCGATCCGATGAAGTCGAGCTCTTCGTTCATCACGGTAGCGGAATGACGCCGTGTGCCGAGAAGCAGTCCATTAGCGGTGATATTTGCAAGCCCTTCAAGCCCTGCCGGATCATGCTTTGAGCCCGCATTCACGAGAAGCTCGAAGGTGAGGAAGGGAAGGGAATGCTCTTCTAAAATGATGACTACGAGCTTGTTGGATAGCTCCATCCGGTCCGCAGGAGGCATCGCCATGACGGCTTTATCTGGAAGCAGTGCAGAAGCGGATATGAATGCGAAGAGAATAGACAGCTTAATGACTTGTTTTGCGGGTTTTCGTTTCATGAGCTTTCTCCGGCTTTCCCATTATTGTTCTCCTCGACCTTGGGGGCCATGTCCTCTCCAGTTCCCTTTCCTTGAGTCGGTTTAAGGATTCCCAGCGTACGATTCGATGAAGTGAGGAATTTCCTGGCGACACGCTGTATATCCTGGGCCGAGACGTTCCGAATAGCGGGAATGTAATCGTCCACCGCCTTCCAGTGGTGCGCCGTTTCGTATTGGGCAAGAACCATCGCCTGAACGAAAAGAGAGTCTTGCTGAAAGATAAAAGCTGATTCCAATTGATTTTTGGCCTTTTGCAATTCGCGATCCGCCACAGGCTCCTTCCGGAGCCGCTCGAGCTCCTCGTCGATGATTCTCTCTACGGCTGCGAAGTCCTCCTTTCCCGGAAGAAGCTCGGCAGTTATGTAGAAAAGGGAGGGGTCTACGGATACGAGGGAGTTTTGAGCATCCGCCGAGAGCGCGAGCTGCTCCTTGCGCACGAGTCTCTCATAAAGCCTTGAGCTTTTCCCGCCAGAGAGAACGGTGGCGATCACATCGAGCACATAGCTGTCCGGATCTTTTAGATTGGGGACATGGAAAGCCATGGCTGCATAAGGCGATTGGGATTCCCTTTGCACCAGTATTCTCCGTTCTCCGAGCTGTGGAGGGTCCTTGTACGAATAACGCGGCGGCGACAACCCCTTCGGAATGGAGCCGAAGGCCTTTTCTATCGCGGAGAGCAGCTCTTCTTTCTTGAAATCGCCAACAGCCACGATGAACGCATTATTGGGGCTGTAGTAGGTCTTATGGTATTCACGGAGATCGTCGATGGCGATGCGCGCCAAATCGTCCATCCACCCGATGATCGGCCAGTGGTAAGGCTGCGTTGTGAAGGCGGCGGCCATGAGCTGCTCGAGAAGCTGGGCTTGAGGGTTGTCTTCCATGCGCATCCTTCGCTCTTCCATCACGACCATGCGCTCCGTGCGGAATTCTTCGTCGCGGAACTGAAGGTTCTGCATTCTGTCGGATTCCAGTTCCAGCAGGATTTGCAGCCTCTCTGCGCTCAGCTCCTCAAAATAGGCCGTGAAATCGTAGGAAGTGAAGGCGTTGAAGTTTCCGCCGTTTTCCTGGACAATGCGGGTGAACTCCTTCCCGCTCACCTTCTCGGTCCCTTTGAACATCATATGCTCGATTAGGTGAGTTATTCCGGTCTTACCCCACTGTTCGTTTCTCGATCCGACTCGATACCAGACCTGAAACGTGGCCATAGGCGACTTAGGATTTTCGAGAAGGATAACTTTGAGACCGTTGGAAAGCTGAGCTTCAAGAACGTTTTCAGCAATTCCCGCAACGGCTTCTTCGCTGTGGGCAACTAGTGCGAAGATCGTCAAAAGCAATAACTGCATTTTTCGAACGGGAGATCTAGTATCCACTCACGCCCTCCTTTGGTTGGCGTATAAAGGGCAGGATGTTTATTATGCGCGCCATCTTCATTAGTTTGCATGGACGCCAAGTCTATCCGGATCTGCTCTCGCATTGCATCCAGTGATAATAACAGAGGCATTCGCCGTCAAGCTTGCCGGGCAAGCTCGCCTTTTCTTGACAAATATGTAATAGTCTACAATCTTCTAAACGCGCGTTGCGTGAGCGGGGGGCCATGAGCGAAAAGATTGGAGAGTAGACGCCAAGAACGGAATAAAAGGGGGGAAGTCTCAGATGAAAGAGCTCAGTCTGGAAGAGGCAGCGCAGTTCGACGGAAAGGATGGCAAGCCGGTTTATATTGTTCACAAAGGCAAAGTCTACGACGTGAGTGGAAGCCGGTTGTGGAAGGGTGGGCTCCACATGAAGCGCCACCATGCCGGACAAGATTTGACCACGGACATCGGAGCCGCGCCGCACGGGATAGAAGTGCTCGAGAGATATCCCTGCGTTGGAGTCATCATGGAAAAGGGTGTGGATGAGAATCGTCTGCCTGAATCCCTCCACCTCCTTCTCAAAAAGTATCCCATGTTGAGGCGCCATCCGCATCCGATGACGGTTCATTTTCCTATCGTATTCATGTTTGCCGCCTCTCTTTTCAATCTTCTCTACCTGCTGACAGGAAACAAGCACTTGGAGATCACCGGTCTTCATTGCCTGGCGCTTGGGGTTTTGTTCATTCCGTTGGTCATGCTGACCGGACTTTTTTCCTGGTGGCTGAACTATATGGCAAAGCCATTGAGTACGATCGATTTCAAATTGAGGTTTTCTCTCGCCCTCTTTTTGGTTAGTCTCAGCACGCTCATATGGCGCTTGGCGGCGCCGGACGTTCTCGATTCCTTCAGCATGGAGAGCGTCGTGTATTTTTTGCTTGTTATGTCCCTTTCTCCGCTTGTCGCCGCCATCGGCTGGCTTGGCGCCAAGTTGACATTTCCTGTGGAAGGAGAGTAGTCGAGCGCAGCGCCTGAGAATAGACAATAGGGGGGAGGAGGATATCAAAAGCGCAAGGATGGTAACCCGGGGCGCAAAAAATGTAACAAATTGCCGCTTGAGATCAGGAATGCGGAAAAAGGATTTGATTTAGAAGTGAGGCTGTGCTAGAGTGGTATAAAAATTGCTTTATATGCCCGCAGATGTTTTTGGTGGAATACAGCGCTCTCAATAACGGGTGATGATGCAATGAAGTACCAATGTATCCGATGCAAAACGACGTGGGGCGAAGGCAATCCTGAAGTGGATGGCTATTCGCATGGTCTGTGCGTCTCTTGCTTGAAAGAGGCTCTGATCCCTTTGTATAGAAAAAGGCAGGCGCAGGAGGGGAGCTTCGATTGCTTCGCAAGATCTTCCGGTTATTGCGATCAGTACGCGTGCAAGTATCGCGAGATATGTCTTCTGCCTCTACCCGCTATGGCTTGAGATGGGGGCTGTTTCCGTCCGGATTGTGCTTGACGGGTTGCCGCCGGTTTCAAACGGCTGGTAGATAAACGCGCTTGTCCTTTTCGGATGAGCCATTCCAGAGAACGGCTCGCCGTCTTTGTCCGGGCCTAACCGGGCCGACCTTTCCTTTGAACGACAAAATCGGTTTTCTCACTTTTTCTCAGCATAAAACCCGGGCATAGGGTTTCTTATCATTGGTTCATGCATTAGATTATGTCTGCGTTTTAAGTATATGCGGCAGATTAAATAGCAATTGTGCAAGTCGCTATCCTGTGGATCTGTTTGTCTCTTTCGGAGGGAGGCATCCTATGGAAACAGAGCTTGTTTTTAAAAGTGCGCCGTCTTCGGACTGCGGGTGTTGTGAGCTTCCTTCAAACATCGGGTTGGAGGATTATGGCTGTAACGACCGCAAATACGTTGTTACGCCAAGAGAGCAGGCTGTTTTGAAGCGTATCCGGGAGGCTTCGGAAATGGCTAGAGCCTTAAAGAATGATATGAGACGATACGAGGGCGAGCCTGAAGATTTCGAGCCGAAGCGGAAGGCGATGAGGGAACTGACGGAGTTGCGTCGCATGAGAGCGAGCCTGGAGGAAGAACGGGTTGCTGCGGCGGAAGAAAGAATGAGGCTATTGGGTCACGCCTGACGTGCGAGTTGGATTTTTCTATCGGCATGTAGCGGTTTTCCGGCTGCGCAAAGAGCCCGGGCGATGTTCGTCCGGGCTCTTTATGCTTGAAAGCGCCTTTCTTGAGTAGTAAACGGGGAGTTGATATTGTCCGGAAATAGATGGGGGAACAACGGCCAAAGGACATCACCAACAACCCAAGCCTGAAGATGATGATAAATATGAGCCCAGAAATAGAAACTCGAAAGCGCATCCTGACTGGTGACCGTCCCACGGGACGGCTCCATCTCGGGCACCTTGTGGGGAGCCTTCAAAATCGCGTAAAGCTCCAGGACGAATACGACACCATTTTGATCGTTGCTGATTTGCATATGCTGACGACAAAGCCCGCTCGGGAAGACATAGAGCAGATTGCCAGCAACGCGCGCGGTCTGGTGCTTGATTATCTCGCATCGGGAATAGATCCTGATAAAACTTCCATATATCTGCAGTCGGCTATTCCGGAAGTGTACGAACTGAATACCATCTTTCAGAATCTTGTGACCGTCAACCGTCTGCAGCGCATTCCATCCATCAAGGAGATGGCTCAGGCGGCTCATATGGATGAGGAGACGCTTCCGTACGGCTTGCTGGGGTATCCGGTCCTGCAGGCTGCCGATATCTTGCTGCCAAAAGCGCATCTCGTGCCGGTCGGCAAAGACAATCTAGCGCATATAGAGGTAACCCGCGAGATCGCTCGGCGCTTCAATCGGCTCTACGGAGATGTTTTCCCCGAGCCCGAAGCTCTTCTGAGCGACGTGCCGACCTTAGTAGGAACAGACGGGCAGGCGAAGATGTCGAAGTCGATCGGCAATGCCGTGTTTCTCTATGAAGATGAAAAGACGGTGGCGAAGAGGGTGCGCGGCATGTTCACGGACCCCAAAAGGATTCATGCCGACATTCCCGGAACCGTGGAAGGAAATCCCGTCTTCATCTACCATGATGTATTCAATGATGAGAAAGACGAAGTCGAGGATCTGAAGACTCGCTATCGTGAGGGAAAAGTCGGAGATTCGGAAGTGAAAGAGAAGTTGGCTCTGGCTTTGAATCGATTCATGGATCCGATAAGAGAGCGAATGCGCCACTACGAAAGCCAGTCGGGACTCGTGGACGAAGTCCTCTGGAACGGAACGCAACGAATGCGGCAGATCGCCTCGGAAACCTTGCGGGACGTTCGTAAAGCGATGGGACTGGATCGCGCCATGACTCGCATCAGAAGATCGGTGGAAAAGCGGGCGAAAAGCGCGAAGTCGTAAAGGATGGCCGGATGCTGGAGATATCCAGCATCCAACCTAATCCTTGCCCCCGGTTTTCAGTAATCCCCAGTATTTCTCGTAGATTGTGACGGCATTTCCCAAATCCATCTGAAACTCGCTTTCTCGTATGTCTTCCTCCGCAGGGAAAATGATGCGGTTTTGCTTCAGTTTTTCCGGAAGCAGCTTTACGGCTTCGATGTTCGGCGTGGCGTAGCCGAGCTCCTCGCAGATGGTCCTCGCTACCTCCGGGCGAAGCAGGAAATCGAGGAACTTGTGGGCATTCTCAACATGCTTCGCTCCCTTGGGAATGACGAAGCTGTCCATCCAAAGCATGACGCCCTCTTTGGGGTAAATATATCGAATGGCTGGGTTTTCCTGGCTGGCTTTGTATGCGTCGCCGTTCCATGTCTGGCCCAATGATACTTCCTCTTCTATGAAAAGGGCGGCGGGTGTCTGAGAGTTGAATACCTTGATGTTGGGCAATAATTCTTTCAGCTTGATATAGGCCTCGCGTATGTGAGCCTCGTCTGTGTCGTTTATGGAATAGCCAAGCGTTCTGAGCGCCATTGAAAAAACGTCCCTCACATCGTCGAGCAAAAGAAGAGATCCCTGGTATCGGCTGTCCCAGAGATCCATCCATCTCTTAATGCTATCGGGCTGAACCATTTTGCTGTTCAAGCTGATGCCGGTTGTGCCCCAGAGGTATGGCATGCTGTGGTCGTTGCCGGGATCATAGGGATGATTGAGGAGCTTGGGATCGAGGTTCTTGAAATTCGGCAGCTTCGACTTGTCCAGCTTTATGAGCATTTCCTCTTTGCGCATACGATTTACAAAGTAGGTGGAAGGCGCGATCAGATCGTAGCCTTTGCCGTCCAGGGCCTTGAGCTTTGCGTAGAGCGCTTCGTTGCTCTCGAAAATGGAATAATTTATCTTTATGCCGGTTTCGTCGCTAAAGGCCTTCAAGACAGCATCCGGCATATAATTCGCCCAATTGCATAGGTTGAGCGTTTTCTCTTCCTTGGCGCAAACCGGATGAACGAAGGAAAGGAATAGGACGAAGAGAAACAGCGATAGCGATGACTTTTTCATGTCTTCCCCTTCTGCAAAGCTTGAGCGATCAATGTGAAAAGAAGCGAGATGGCGAATAGAATGGTGCAAAGGGCATTGATCTCGGGCTTTACGCCGATGCGGACCAAAGAATAGATTTTAAGTGGAAGCACTTCGAATGTCGGACCTGTGACAAAGAAGCTGATGATCACGTCGTCCATGGACAGAGTGAAGCTCAACAGCCATCCTGCAATGATTCCCGGCAGCAGGAGCGGAATAATTACGAGCCGGAATGCTGTGAGCTCCGTTGCGCCCAAGTCTTTGGCTGCCTCGATAATGTTCCTGTCAAAGCCGCTCAATCTGCTGTAGACCGTTACAATAACGAAAGGTAAGCAGAAGGCTGTGTGAGACAGGAGCAAGGTGAGAAAACCGAGCGGTATATTCAAGCTCACAAAAAGCAGCAAAAGAGAGATGCCCATGACAATATCCGGGGACATGATGAGAATATAAATCAAGCCGTAGAGAAATCTTTTTCCGGGAAAAGCATGCCTGTATAAGGCTACCGCCGCCATGGTCCCGATAATTGTCGCCAAACTAGCTGAGGACGTTGTAACCATGAGCGAATTCAGCGCGACTTCCCAAAGGGAGCTGTCGGAGAGCAGTTGCCTATACCACTCGAATGTAAACCCTTTCCATGCGAGCGAATACTTTGATTGGTTGAAAGAATAGACTATCAGAACGATCATGGGGATGTAGAGGAAAGCGTATATTGACGTTACGAAAGCGATTTTGGTGAAACGCTTCAAAAGCTTTCCTCCTGGTCTTGCTGCCGTTTTTATTCGTATGCGGCTCCCTTTCCTTATTGCTGTTTCGACGGTTGCAATCTAATACCTTATATTGGGGCCTCAGTCGATGTTTATTCCTTATCAGCCCTTTATCGGAATCCGGATAGCGGCTTGCTCTTCCAGCCAGACCGGATGAGGCTTATGAAAGAGCTTGCTGTAGGGGCGCTGAATTGCTAGTTTCATTTTGATTGCTGGATCATAGGAACATACTCATAAAAGGAGAAACATGAAAACAGAAGAAGCAAACCCGGTTGTCATTATGGAGACATCTGAAGGGACCATCAAGATCGAGCTATGGCAAGAGAAGGCCCCAACGACTGTGACTAATTTTTTGCGCTACGTTGATGACGGCTTCTATGATGGCACGATCTTCCATCGGGTGATCAGCGATTTCATGATTCAGGGCGGAGGGCTCACCCCTGACATGAAGGAGAAAAAGACGCGATCCGCCATAAAGAATGAGGCGTCGCCGGAATTGAAGAATAAGCGGGGAACCATTGCAATGGCCAGGACCAATCTTGTCAACAGCGCCACTGCCCAGTTTTTCATCAATGTGGAAGACAATGAATTCCTCAATCAGAAGAATAAGACGCCTGCGGGTTTCGGATATGCGGTGTTCGGAGAAGTTGTGGAAGGTATGGATACAGTGGACCGCATAAAAGGAGCTCCGACCACATCTTTCGGTCCCCATCAGGATGTGCCCGCCAAGCCGGTTCTCATTCAGAGCGTCAAGCGAGCTGACGTGGGATAGAAACAAAGCAACCCGGCTCATTCCAGCCGGGTTGCTTTGTTGGACTTTATCTGAATGCGCTTGCGCCTATTGCATCAAGCGCTTCACGTTATCCTGGTATTTACCGTAGATTTCGTTGGCCAGCTCGCTCAAGCGGTCTTCGATAGCCTCAGGCTTTGGAAGCTTCAGGGGCGGGGGCAAGTCCAGCTTTTCAAAAGATACCAGAGGCAAGTACAGCTTTTTATCGACTGAAGCGAGCTCTTCGGCGGTGAAGTTCTCCCCTAGAAACTGTTTTCTTTCCAGAGCGGCCGTATCCAGGCTCTTGAGAAAGCTCAGGAGAGCCAGCAGGTCGAAGTTGTTATGAAACTTGGTGATGTTGCTGTTTACCGCACGGCATTCCGCCTCTAGATTTTCATAAGACTTCCTGTATTTTTCCATCCATTGATCGAGGCGATTATAAGCTTCCAGCACGAGCTTGCGGAATTTCCCTTTGTCCGTTAGCGCTCTCACTTTGATATAGCGGGTGCCCTGCACCAGCCGCTTCTGTAAACATCCGCTCCAGAAGGAATCGGGATGTATATGAAGGAGAGCTGTCAGCTTTTCGACCATTCCCGGCTGGATCATCAGATAGGCCATACGGCTCAAGCGTCTGCCGGTCTTTACGGCCATCTGCCCGGCCGCTTGGGCCTGCTTCTGAAAATCTTCCGTTTGGAGCTCTATGAGCGAGCGTTCCGTTAAATAATTCTCAACAACCTCTTCCTTGACTTGGCGAGTGAGACTGCTGATCAGATCATCTTCCATGAAGATCTCTCCTCGCTTGGAAAAAAGTGTTTATTCTTTTTCGATGAGAAACGTCTGCGGGTTCAGACGAACCATTGACGATTCCGGCTGATAGACATTATTGTGCTTGAGCGTCTTCACACGGATGGAGCTCGAAACGGGCTCAAGCAATACAATCGAATCGAATAGATCATCCGCTTCATGGCACGGGTATGGAATGCCGCGCTCATTCACTGTGGAGATGTGCTGGTGAGTTTTTGCAGACATCCACAACGAAAGCTCGTAGCGTTGCGCTATCTCCCGAAGCTCTTCGATCGTCGAGCGAGAAGTCCGGTCGAAATCCAGACCGTCCAGGACGGCCATGGAAGGTGTGAATTTGGCTTGCTCTTTGAGATTTTGCAAACTTTGCGCGAGCTTATACGTGCTGAACGAGTTGTGCAGGTATGCAAGTATAAAGCGCAAAGGCTCCACGCGATACTGCAGCTTCGGCATGTCCTCCCGGAGCTCTTCTGCTGCGAATTTCAGGAATTCGTGGTACCAGGCTTTTATTTTATCCGGCATGTTATTGATGGCGACATGAAGGACCGCATGTCCCCTGAGCAGTCGCTCCAAAGCAATGTGGGTCAAGCATGCCGTTTTTCCAACTCCCGCCCTTGCCATCAATACGCCGATCTCTCCCGGCTTAAGAGGGCCTCCCAAAGCGCCCCGCACCATTCCCATGGAGCCCTGATCCGCTGCCTGTCCTTCTTGCATGCGATTATCTCCTTAACAGACAATTTATCCATCTACAGGGAAATAGAGTACTATTATCACTCATACTCCCATGTTAATCATACACCAAAGTTGGACCGCGACATGTAAAAAATCGACGCGTCCATTCCCGCGCATTACTTCTTCTGGGTCTTCTGCTCTTCTTTCTGCTTTTTTATGATCTCATCCGCAATGCCCTTCGGAACCGGGTTGTAACGGGCGAACTCCATGGTGAACTCGGCTTTGCCTTGTGTCGCCGAGCGCAGCGTGGTCGAGTAGCCGAACATTTCGGCCAAAGGAACTTCGGCTTCGACGGTCGAGAATGCCCCGTCTTCCGACGTGCTTATGATCATGCCGCGACGTTGGTTGAGCGTACCGAGCACCGTTCCCTGGAATTCGGAGGGAGTTTCGACTGCAACGCGCATTACGGGCTCGAGCAAAATGGGGCCGGCTTTGGCGTAGGCTTCTCTGAAAGCTCCTATCGAGGCCTGTTGGAACGCGAGATCTGAAGAGTCGACCGAATGGGCTGCGCCGTCATTGATGGTCGCCTGGATTCCAACTATGGGAAAAGACGCGAGACTTCCCTTGCTCAGGCAAGCTTGAAATCCTTTGTCGCAGGACGGGATGAATTCCGATGGAATTGCGCCGCCGGTTATCTTGTTCACAAAATTGTAGTCGCCTTCAGCGAAGGGCTCGATGAAGCCGGCAACGCGCCCGTATTGACCCGAGCCGCCCGTCTGTTTTTTGTGAGTGTAATTGAAGTCGGCCTTTTGAGTGATCGTCTCTCTATATGCGACTTTGGGCATGCCGGTTTCGACATCCGCCTGGTATTCACGGCGCATGCGCTCTACGTAAACGTCAAGGTGCAATTCGCCCATGCCGCAGATAATCGTCTCGCTCGTCTCCTCATCAAGATAGCTCTTGAAAGTCGGATCTTCTTTGGTGAAGCGGCTCAGCGCCTTTCCCACGTTGACTTCAGCCTTTTTGTCTTTGGGCTTGATCGCCAGAGAGATGACAGGCGCGGGCACATGCATCGAGCTCATTGCGTAATTGACCCGGCCGTCCGTAAAGGTATCGCCTGAGGCGCAGTCAATCCCGAAGAGAGCGACAATGCCGCCTGCAACAGCCGTCTCGATGTCCTCCATCTGGTCCGCATGCATCTGGATCACCCGTCCTACCTTGGACCGTTTGCCCGTACGGACGTTGATGATCGTATCGCCTCTTTTCAGCGTCCCCTGGTATAGCCGAACGTAGGTGAGCTGTCCGTAACGGCTGACTTCGAGCTTGAAGGCGAGCATAACCAGAGGCTTGTCGGCTGAATTGTCGAGAGTTACTTTCGCTTCTTCCCGGTCCAAATCCAGAGCGATGTTCTCGCCTTCAAAAGGGCTCGGAAGATAGCGATGAACGGCGTCGAGAAGGATTTGAACTCCTTTGTTCTTGTATGCAGAGCCGAGTAGGACCGGGGTGAGCCGCAACGTTAGCGTTCCGCGGCGTATCGCTTCATGAATGAGCTCTTCGGTGACCTGATCTTCAAGAATGGCTTCTGTGAGATCGTCGGAGAAAAGAGAAATGGCGTCGAGCATCTCTTCGCGCATTTCTTTGGCAAGATCGAGATGCTCGGGCGGGATGGGACTTTCAGTGATTGTCTCGCCATGATCGCCTTCGAAGGTGATGGCGCGCATGGTGATAAGATCGATTACTCCCTGGTGATCCGCCTCGAGCCCGAGAGGGATCTGTAAGAGCACCGCGTTATGGTTGAGTCTTTCTCTCAACTGCCGTACGACGCGCATGGGATCGGCGCCCGATCTGTCGCACTTGTTGATGAAAGCGAGTCGGGGAACGTTGTATCGCACCATCTGACGATCGACGGTCACCGACTGGGACTGAACGCCGCCAACCGAGCAAAGCACCAGGATTGCGCCGTCAAGAACGCGCAGAGCCCTTTCCACCTCGATAGTGAAATCAACATGCCCGGGAGTATCGATGATGTTTATGGAATAATCCTTCCATGTGCAATGTGTGGCGGCGGACTGGATGGTGATGCCCCGCTCCTTTTCGAGCTCCATAAAATCCATGGTGGCCCCGACGCCGTCTTTGCCTTTCACATCGTGGATCGCGTGGATTCGTTGCGTATAATAAAGAATGCGTTCGGTAAGAGTGGTCTTACCGGAATCGATGTGCGCGCTGATGCCAATATTCCGTAGTTTGGTCAGATCGTTCAACATGACTTCCTTCCTGGATGCTCCTTTCAGTATTCTCAAAAAAGAAAAACGGGCACATACCAGGCGCCCGTTTAAGAACAACCATATAACAGGGATGAAGGGCAAAGAAAAGTGGCGACAAGAAAAAAAATCAAAAGACCCTGCAGGTCCTAATCACCGCTTATCAGCCCGGAGCAAGCTCATTATTTAAGCATCATTTTGCTGCTTTCTTCTTTTGCTTTGTGTTGATCTGAGCCGTTTGGCCGGACTTGGCGCTCTTTGCGGGCGCCTCCGATTTGGAGGAGCTCAGAGTTGCGTTTTTTACCTTGCTTGTTCCGCCTTTTGATGAGGAGGCTTTGGGCGTATCGGCTGTAGCAATCTTAATCTTGGCGGTTTGATGCGCTTTTGAATCCGCTGCGGAAGCTTTCTTCGACGTAAGTGCGATCTTGGAAGCATTTGCTTTGGAATCTTTACCAGTCGCTTTAGCTGCTTTGGACTCTTTCTTGGAAGAAGAGACGGTTCTTGATGAGCCTTTAGATCCAGATTCGGATGCGGCTGTCGCGGTTGTCACGTCGGAAGCGGTTTTCGAGCCGCTATCCACCATGGCAAGCTTGATTTGACGCCCGGGTTTCAGCGCCTCGTTCTTTTTGAGCCCATTCAATTTACACAAAGCATCGAGGTCCAAACCGCTGAGCTTTGCGACTTTTTGCAGCGTATCCCCTTTTTCGGCGGTGTAAAAACGTAAAACGGTCGATTGCTGTTTGGATTTGATCAAATCAGCGGCTCTGCCGGTAGTTTGCACAATTTTATCAATGTTGGTTTTGGCGATTGGACTTTCAGTGGAATCAACCTTGATTTTTTGCCCGGAATAGAGCTTGCTGTTCTTCTTCAGGTCATTCAGTTCGCAAAGCGCGCCGACGCTGACGCCGCTTTTCTTTGCGATTTTCTGAATGGTGTCTCCGCGCCGAGCGCTATAAATTGTTTGGCTCGATGCTGCAGGGGGCTCGGATTGCTTTTCTTTTACATCCGATTCGCGGGCGTCGACGCGACGCGAGCTATGAGCCGCAACAACCGATGGCGCTGAGGCGTCGGGTTGCTTTTCCCTCTCTGCTGAATCGAGAACCGATGCTCGAATATCGGAATCTTCCCGGCCGGCGCGAAGCGACGCCACTTGAACAGGAGGAAGCGGCGCAAAAAAATCAGCTTGCAGCGATTGAGCCAGATGAACGGGCTCGATTTCGAAGCCTCTCTTATAGAACACAAGGCAATTTCCCTGAGTTAGCGCCTCGCTGTCGCTCAGGCCGTTCCAACGGTATAGGTCCTCGCGGCAGACGCCGAAGCTTCGAGCCAGCGAATCGAGATTCCTTTCCGTTCCCTTAGCGTAATAAAGAACCTTCTTAGGCATATAGGCCTGTTGAGCCATCTCGATGATGGCCCTTTTCTGGCTCTCGCCTTCGCCCACCTTCGACGCCAAGGTGGACCATGGGGAGAAAATGCGAACGTGTATGTGATCCTGATGACCGCCGATGTGCTTGATAACTTTGCCGCCGGCGCATCCAAATACGCGATTCAGGTATTCAATATCCACTCCTCGGGAAGCGGCGTAATCGTAGAGCGGTCTCTGAACGATTCTGTCAACGAATATGTATTGAATTCTCTGAGAACGGAGCAAGCCTTCAACGAGCGCCCATGTTTTAGGCACATCAAGGTTCTCTTCGTTCATGGCCATAAATGAAGTTAAGGCGCGATCGCCCTTGACGTACATGCCCAAATCGACATCACGGCCATTTTGATGCGATCTGTGGTTGTTCATCGGGCCTCCGGACGGGTTGGAGAAATCGCCGATATAAAGATCCGGGGCATCGGGGAACTGTTTCTGAACGGCGTCAACGGCATCGAGAATAGCGCCCACCAACTCTGGTGTGGCGTAGGTCCGGTCTTGCTCTCTCAAGCGATAACCGCTGAACTGAGTGGGAAAGGGAACGCCGTTTTCAAGGCGGCCGCGGTATGGAGGACCGAACGAGGCTGTAAGCGCTTGGGCTGATTGGTTGAGTGGGAAGAATTGAATGGCCGACATAATAAACATCACACAACAAAGCTTTAACGCAAGGCAGAAATAATACCGCCGCATTATCCCCTCCTAAATAAATCCCAGCCAAAAACCAAACCCTTCATTACTTTTGTGGTTTGCATGATAGTCATAAGCGCAGGTTAATCTGAACTAGCGAAAAAACGGTCTGGTGTCAAACCTTTTTTATGATGGGCTCAGAGCTGTCTACCGTGGATGCCGTGTATCCATCGGAATAAACAGAGTAATACGCTCTTGAGCGTCTCTGTGAAATTTTGTATGAGTTTTGTTTGCAAAAGTTAGATCAGGCGTGCTCTTTATGATAACAAGACTTTTCGCTTTTTATGAATGTTAGACTAATATAGTGATATTTTAATTCCTTACAATATGCATGGGAATGTATATCAAATGACTGCGCTGCTATAGCGACAATCTCCTATTTGACTATGCTGGTGAAGAGGGAAACAAGCTCAGGTCGACATTGCGGCTTGAAGACTGCCTGAATGTCGAGTGTTGCCGGTTTTGGGATGTGAATCAGCCGGGCTGGGCTCTAAACTTGGAAGCGCCGGCTTCTATGGTGTGAAGAAGGCGCGCGCGGTCCAGGGGTTTGAAGATTGGGCGGTAAGCAAAAAGCGGGTTGAGGCGCACACAGAAAGAAGATCTCGGGAATTGCCTGTCGCAATTCCCGAGATCTTCGCCTGCCGGGATAGCATTTATCCCTGATAGGAGGAGTCGTTTTTGAACAAACCGTAGATATCATCATAAAAAATGACGTGGCCCTTTTCGTCGGTTGTCGCCGTCAAATACTCGATCACTATAGGCACCGGCTGGTTGAGCCGTATGTGTGTGGGGGACTTCTTTTCCAGGTAGCGGTCGATCTTATCGGCAGCGGGGTTTTGATCATCCGATACAATCGCCTGGGCGAGTTGCCTGGCGCCCTCGATGCGAATGCATCCATGGGAGAAGTCTCGTCTGGATCTCTGGAATAGTTGCTTTTTGGGCGTATCGTGCAAAAAAACAGCATATGCATTTGGGAACTCGAATTTAATGCTCCCCAAGGGATTGGTGGGTCCGGGAAGCTGAAAAACTCTCTGCTCTCCAAGACTCGACGTCGTGCGCACATAGCCGTGCTTTGCGAAATAATTCGGATCGGCTGCCATGCTATCCGCTAATTCGCCCAGAATGCGCTTCGTTATATACCAACGCGGATTGACCACTACCTGCTCGATGGCGCTGGATATGGGCGGCGTTTGGTTTTCTCCCATGACGCGTCCGTTGAGCTTCACTTTCTTGCCCGAGGCCTTCCCAACGATTACCCTGTGAGTATTTTTGATTTTGCCATCCCGATAGTAGGATAAACTGAATTGAGGAATATTTATTTGAACGTAGGCGTCACTCACGCGCGTCTGGCTCTGGCGCGCCGTTCTCAAGCTGTGAGCGAGCATTCTTGTCTTCCGCTCATAAGTGACATTGAGCCATTCTGTGGTCTTCTGCCCTATCGCTCCATCGGCGGGGATGAGGTGCGCTTGTTGGAATCTTCGGACTGCTTCCTGGGTTTCCGAATCAAATGTTCCGGAAATCTTGCCATGATAGAAGCCTTCTTGCTGCATGCGCTTTTGGATTTCGCGAATCTCATTGCCGGAAGCTCCAAGCCGTAAGGATGAACCGGCCCGGATCTGTCTTTGATCGGAGTGCTCGCCGGCAAGCCTCTTGTATGTAACGTAAGCCTTTTTAAGGCTTACGTATTGAGGCGATTTCAGCTCTAGACCATCGAGAAATTCCTCGATGGGAACGGCGCCCGTTAGAGCCTCTGTAATCTTTTCCTTGCTATAAGGATTCATCTCGGCGGCAAATCGGGCGAAGATGTTAACGAGCCGGATGTCGGTCTCGCTGGCTGCTCGAAAGACGTCCCTATAGTGACGCTCCAGTTCGCTGCGATCAGCGGCGGAGGGCACGAGAGCGTCGGGAGAAACAGTGGCGTACTGGACGTTCTGGGGCTTTTGCGACGAACTGTCGGGATTGTATGACGCTTCGGCAAAAACAGCGGAGGCATCCCGGTATGACGGGTCGACGCTTTCAAGCGCAGCCCGCATTTGATCCAGCTTCTTGATGCCTTTCTGTATGGAAGGAAGCGAGTAGGCTTTAATGTCGACGGCGTCATCTTCAGCTTTGTCAAGCCTTGCTAGAAAAAGGCGCGCTGATTTAGTGAGGGAAAAACGACCATCGATAAAAAACGGCTTCCAGTTGCGCTGTTGGTAAGCCTCCATGATGGGGCGTTTATTTGTGTCGGTGAGCCATTCAGCGGGAGTGGCCTCCCAGATGAAGCGTTGCCAGTGAGAAGACGTTGCCGTGGCATAGTCTTCTTGACCGACCGTTGGGCGATCCTTTTCAACATCTCCTGGAGAACTGGTCTCCTTAACGGATGCGAGTGGTTGTGCAAAGCCGTGGCTGCAGCCGAACAGAACAAACAGCAGCAGGATGTACATGGGTATGCTATGGAGATTAACTTTCCTATTCATCATATCTTTCCCGACGATCGGTCTCCTTTTGTTAAATTATACTGAAGTCAAGAGCCCGTATTGTAGCTCTTATTATTAATTTTTTCAAAGAGAAGAATTTGCTCACGCATACTTAATTTCCGAAAGGACGGCTTATCAGTGCGCTTGTCTTCGACGCGACATGATTGACAGCGGGCTTCGCTGCAGGATTGACAGTAATGGCAGTCCGGGCATGGATGCTTTTTCCTTGCCGGCGCGATGCCGCAGCCGGGTTCGTAAACCATTTGCAGGCCGGCGACAGGCGTGAAGCAGTTGCTGTCGGTAGTTGATTTTGAATCGTTCATGGCTCCTCCTTCAAAATATTTAGGGAAGAGAAATACTGATATGGCTCTTGGAGCAACTGCTTAACTATAATATCGGGATGCCTCGCAGCCAAGAGAAAAGATCTGATAAGATGGCGCCTTCGTTCTCAATGACCGATGGGCGAGGGCCGCGCCCATCGCAGAACAAGTTAGCCCTGGGGCTTTTTGTATGACCTGTTTACAATGCTGACGGATTATGTTAGCTTCAATTCCCGATGGATGCTTTGGATGAGCGAAAAGAGTGGTCATCTGCTTCACAGGCCGTATGCATGGGGCTGGCGATTGAAGAGGCGATAAAAGCTTCCGCCCGGTCCGAAGTGCCCGTAGGCGCCGTGCTGGTGTCATCCAGCGGCGAGGTTCTGGGCAGGGCTCACAACGCTCCGATCTCGCTTGTCGATCCCACTGCGCATGCGGAGATACTGGTGTTGCGGCAGGCCGCCCTTAGGGTCGGCAATTATCGCCTTCCGGGCTCAGCGCTCTACGTAACGCTTGAGCCCTGCGCCATGTGCATCGGGGCGATGATGCACGCGCGGGTTCGTATGCTTGTGTATGGAGCCTCCGATCCGAAGTCCGGTGCGGCGGGAAGCGTTGTGGACTTGACAGCGGCGCCGCTTTTCAATCATTATATGGAAGTTGTCGGCGGCGTTCGAAGCGATGAATGCGCCGAGTTGTTACGGCGGTTCTTTTCAGACCGTCGTCGAGCAAGAAAGTGCTGATTATTGGAGAGGTACCGAAGTGGCCGTAACGGGGTCGACTCGAAATCGACTTGTCCTGTGAAGAGCAGGGCACGTGGGTTCGAATCCCACCCTCTCCGCCATAATCCCACTGAATGCGATTAAAGATTTCATCAATCGGGCATGTTTCTGGTTGGTATCCAGTTTTTGCGCTCGATTGTTATGAAACTTCATTTGGACATGAAGCCTCAATGCTGCGTTTGAAGCCTATCCAGTTATGGAGTGGTGTTCCCGATAGATCAACCAAAGATTCCTCGAATAGACAGCCAAGCCTGCAGCCTGGCCGGCAATGAAAACCGGGTCCTTTCTCCAAACCGAATAGGCCAGAAAAAGCACGCCGGTACCCACGCTGAGGAGCCAAAAAGCAAGAGGCGCCACGCTGCGTTTGGCTCGTTCGCCGCGATCCATTGGACCAGGAATCTTGCCGAAAAAAGTCCTTGGGCAATAAACCCCGTGGCCAGCATAGCATCTTCCATAATATCCTCTTCATTTGCAGGCCTCTCACTGAAAGCTGCGCCTTGAAGGGCAGACGGGATTTCGGCAATCCCCGAAATCGTTCGTCGCTCCAATGAATAGGTAGTTCAAGTATTGTTGGTCAAGGATATCCGTGGCGCTAAATCATCCTCCGATCAATATCGGCTCTAATGGCATGTTTGTTTGCCTCCAACAAGCGTCACAAGCAAAAGCCGCAAGTTGCTTGACAGGCTAGTGCAAAACGAGTATACATAGCGGCGAGTCGAACGGAAATGGGACTCTAGTTGAGGCAAGAAAAATCAAGCTGTTAGATGGCGGTGGAGAGTAAAGATCAGGTTTTGCCGCCTTTGTCGCAGATGCAATCGGCGGTTGGTATTTCTTCTTGTCTATAGAATGCTTTTTGCGGAGAGATGTCCGAGCTGGCTGAAGGAGCACGACTGGAAATCGTGTGTACGCCCAAAAGGTGTACCGAGGGTTCGAATCCCTCTCTCTCCGCCACAGCTACAAAGAATCGCGCCGCCGTCCGGTAGCGCTGAAAGCGCGCATATCGCCGGCGAGCTCCTTCCGATCCCGTGACCTCTAATTTTCCCCACTCTTCTAAATAGATGCTCCAAAATCGTTTGGGCGCGTTTCCCGCCCTTTCGAGCCCGGCTTTAGAAGAGAGAGGGATGATGCTTCTCGATAAGATCATGTCCTATCTCGTAATAGCAAGAAAATGGCGTCCTCAGACCTTTTCAGAGGTAGTCGGTCAGCCTCACGTCATCAGGACGCTTCAAAACGCGGTGAGCTCAAAACGCATCGCTCATGCCTATCTCTTCACCGGCTCCCGTGGAGTCGGCAAGACTTCGGTGGCCAGAATTCTTGCAAAGGCTCTCAACTGCAGCCAGGGGCCTTCTCCATTTCCCTGCAATGCATGCTCCAATTGCAGGGAGATCACCCAGGGGAGCTCGGTGGATGTCCTCGAAGTCGATGGCGCTTCCAATCGTGGAATAGACAGCATCCGGGAGCTTCGCGAGACCGTGAGGTACCGGCCGGCAAAGAGCGCTTATAAAGTCTACATTATCGATGAAGTGCATATGCTCACCACAGAGGCTTTCAATGCTCTCCTGAAAACGCTCGAGGAGCCGCCCGAGCATGTGCTTTTCATCTTTGCGACCACCGAGCCGCACAAAATCCCATCGACCATTCTGAGCCGGTGCCAGCGCTTTGATTTCCGTCGCATTCCAACGCCGCAGCTTGTCAAGCACCTTCAGGATATTATCGCGCAGGAGAAAGTCGAGCTTTCGGAATCGGTGCTCTATGCTGTCGCCAGAGAGGCCGACGGCAGCATGCGGGACGCTCAGAGTCTTCTCGAGCAGGTTATGGCTTTTGCTGGAGACGATATAGGCGACGAGGAGATCCTCGATGTTCTGGGCGTTGTGGACACGCGAAGCGTTCATCGCGCCGCTGAAGCCGTTTTGGCCGGGGATGCGCGAACCTGTCTCGATGTGGTCGGCGATTTGTACAAGCGGGGAATTGACAGCAGGCGTTTTTGTCAGCATTTGTGCGACCATTTCCGGAACCTCCTTTTTGTGGCGCTCGGACGCAGTGAGGATGGCGCGCGCTCGGACCTGCCCGAAGAGGAATGGAAGCTTCTGCGGCAGCAGGCCGGTAAGGCTGCTCCCGATTCTCTCTACCTTTATTTTCAAATGGTCATGAAAGGCGAAGAGGAGATCCGGCGCTCCTCACTGCCGAGGATCAGCCTCGAGATGCTTTTGCTGCGTTTATCGCAGCTGCCCCGCCTGGAATCCCTGAATGCGGTGTTGGAAAGACTTTCCGCGGTCGAGAGCATGATCGCTGGAGATGTGCGCCCTTTGATCCCAAAGCCTTCGCCTGCGCCTCCCCCTAATGCTTCTTTTAACCGACCTCCTTCGGGCGACGGCAATTTCGCGCGCATCGACGCGCCTGCCATATCTACTCCCTCGGCTTCCGAACGGGCTTCTCAGACTCCGCAGCCCCCTCGGCCGCCGGAGGAGAGTCCGATCTCGCTCGATCCTGAGCTGCAGGCTTCCGGTTCGCCTGCTCCCCCGGCTTCACCTGCCGAAGCCCGAGATCGATGGCCGGCCTTCCTTCGCTGGCTTTCCGGGAGGGAGCCCATTCTTGCCGCGAAGCTCAATCACAGCAGGATAGTTTCAAATTCTGAAACAGCGCTGGACATTGAAGTGCTGGATGTTTATGAAGATGCCGTCAAGGAGCCTCATGCTCTTGCTTTGCTTGCCGATGCTGCGGAAGCGTATTTCGGGGTGAGGCTCGCCTGGACCGTTCGCAGCAGATCTTCTCTTCAACCCGCGGTGGAAGAGCCCGATAAGCCGAAGCCCTCGAAGGTGAACCCAAAGCGCCTTGTTATGGAGAATCCCGTGGTGCAGCAGGCTATGGAGATCCTGGGGGGAGAATTGATCGACATTCGTATTCTCAAAGGGACGGGAGATCGGTGAGAACGGCGCAAGCTTTCTGCGCGCCGAAGGAGAGGATTGCCGCCGTTTATGCTCTCTATCGGACTTATATTTTAGTTGTAATCGCGGATAAGCTCAGAAAAATTGTTGTTGTTCCGATTGCTTGTGCTAAGTGTGAATTGAAGCTGATTCGATGCTGACTTTTTCCATCAGGAGGAATATTCATGGTTAAAGGATTCAATCCCATGCAGCAGGTCAAGGCTTTACAGGATAAAATGGCCAAGATGCAGGAAGAATTGAGTAAAAAAACCGTAGAAGCCACAGCCGGCGGCGGAATGGTTGCGGTGGTCGTCAATGGCAAGCAAGAGCTTTTGAGCATAAAGATCGAGCCCCAGGTGGTGGACCCGCAGGATGTTGAAATGTTGCAGGATCTCATCGTCGCTGCGATCAATGACGGAATGAGAAAGGCGCAGGAGCTTGCCTCCGAGGAAATGTCGAAACTGGCGGGCGGTCTGAATATCCCGGGACTAAAGTTGCCGGGGCTCTTCTAAAATCGGCTAAGGCGGGCGCATGAACGCGTATCCATCGATTCTCAATAATCTCATCCGACTCTTGAGCAGACTCCCCGGTCTTGGGGAAAAAAGCGCCACCCGGATAGCCATGCATATTTTGAGGGCGTCCAAGGAAGACGCGGACGCCCTGGCGGAGGCGATTCAACAGGTAAAGACCAAGATCCGCACCTGCTCGAGGTGCTTCAATTTTACCGATGCGGAGCTTTGCTCCTTTTGCGCCGACCCGAATCGGGACATAGGAGTGCTGTGCGTCGTGGAAGGCACTGCCGATCTCCTGTCCATCGAGCAATCAGGGGGCTTCAAAGGGCGCTACCATGTTCTTCAGGGAGTCTTGGCGCCACTCGAGGCGGTCGGACCGGAAGACATCAGGATCCGAGAGCTTCTAGATCGTCTGAATGAAGAAAAGGTCAAGGAAGTCATCATCGCAACCAATCCGAGCAACGAAGGCGAGGCGACGGCCCACTATTTATCCAAGCTCTTAAAGGATAAAGGAGTGAGAGTTTCTCGCATTGCCTATGGCATTCCGATGGGAGGCGATCTCAAATATACCGATCGGATCACTGTCGAGCGCGCCTTGAAGGGAAGACAGTCATTCGATTGATTCCTGCAAGGGGGCGGATTGAAAGTCATGCGAGGCTGGGAGTGTCGGCATATGTGAAATGAAGCAAAGATAGTTCTTTAATCGGTCCTTCTGACACAATGGGGGAGCCGGGATTGTGGCGCCTAAAACCGATTTCGCTCCGGATGGCGAGATCATGAGGCGAAAAATCCAGGCTCCGCCAAAGCTCGCGCCCCGCTTATCGTTCGCTTTTCCTCCCCGGTTTGCTCACGAATAGAGAAATGCTTTTTTGCATTGTCAAAATGCTCGAAAATTATGTCAGCTCATTGGAATCGCGCTCGTTAGCCCTTAAAATTACCATGATCGTCAGGCGAGCTCGCCCTGCGGGCTTTTTCGCGCCGATGCGGCGTTGTCGAAATCATGCTCAGATGTTGAGATTATTACATAGCGCTTTCAACCGGCATGACCTGCGCCTGAAGGAGATGGACTCCTTCGAGCTGAATGCAGTGATGAGGAATGCTGAAAGCAGAGAGGTGAAAATGATCGAAATTCGTTTTCATGGACGAGGAGGCCAGGGAGCAGTGACGTCTGCCGAGCTCACCGCGCTGGCCGCAATTGAGGAAGGAAAATTCGCGCAGGCCTTTCCGAGCTTCGGGCCGGAGCGCCGAGGGGCGCCGGTCACGGCGTTCGTGCGGGTGAGCGAGAGCCCGATCCGCTCCCGGGAGAAGGTCTACAACCCGGACATTGTTGTCGTTCTCGACTCGTCGCTGCTGCAAATCGTCAACGTCGAAGCCGGTCTCAAGGATGGTGGCATGGTGGTTCTCAACACCAAAAAGAGCATAGAGGACATTCGCAAAGAAACCGGCATCAAGGCTCGCCTTGCTTTGGTGGATGCCTCAAGGATCGCAATGGAGACGATGCGCGTTCCAATCACCAACACGACCATGCTCGGAGCTTTGCTGAAAGCGGCGGGCCTCATGAGCATGAACGCGCTGCGCGCTCCCGTGCAGTACCGCTTCGGTCCCATTGCGGAGAAGAACCTGGCCGCCTGCAAACGAGCCTATGAAGAGACTTTCGTGGAGGAATAATCCGTGGCCAAAGAGACTGGTATTATTGGATGGAAAAAATTGGAGCTGGGAATTGCCATTGTCGATCCCGGTTCGGCCTGTGAGCTGAAGACGGGAGACTGGCGTTCCGTTCGCGCTGTGACGGACTTTGACAAATGCATCAAGTGTGGACGATGCTACATTTTCTGCCCGGATATGGTCTACAGCCGGAATGAGAAGGGCTATTACGAGCAGAACTATTACTATTGCAAAGGCTGCGGGATTTGCGCCAAGGAATGTCCTGTAGACGCAATCAAGATGGTGCAGGAGGGCGATTAGAATGGCCAAACGAGTTGGAATGGAAGTCTCCATCGCCGCCGCCGAGGCAGTGGCGCTCGCGGACGTTGACGTGATCGCCGCATATCCCATTACGCCGCAAACCCACGTTGTGGAGCATCTCTCTGAGCTGGTTTCGAGCGGCCATCTGGATGCCGAATTTGTTCCGGTGGAATCCGAGCACAGCGCTATGAGCACCTGCGTGGGGTCGTCCGCCGCCGGAGCGAGAACCTTCACATCGACAAGCTCTCAGGGCTACGCGCTCATGTCCGAGATCTGCTACATCGCCGCAAGCCTGAGGCTGCCGATAGTCATGGTGACGGCCAACCGCGCCCTGAGCGCTCCCATAAACATCTGGAACGATCATTCGGATATGATGATGGCTCGCGATACGGGCTGGATTCAAACCGTTGCGGAAAACGGGCAGGAAGTTGTGGACCTTGTATTTCACGCGTTCCGCGTGGCCGAAGATCATCGGGTGCTGCTTCCGGTTATGGTCAATATGGACGGGTTCATCTTGAGCCATATGATCGAGCCCATTCTGATGCCCGACCAGGATGAAGTCAACCGGTACCTCCCGCCGTACAAGCCGAAGCTTCGACTGGATCCCAAGAATCCCGTGAGCATAGGCCCGGTGGGAATGCCCGACGTTTACACCGAAGCGAAAAAGACCCAGGATGAGGTTCTCAAAGGCTCCAAGGCTGTCATTGTTGAGGCCTGGAAAGAATACGGAGATCAGTTCGGGCGCTACTACAAGCCCGTTGAAACTTACAAATCCGAAGATGCGGAAATCATCCTCATCACCATGGGAAGCATTTCGGAAACGGCCATGACGGCGATCGACTCGATGCGGGATGAAGGGAAGAAGGTGGGGCTCGTTCGCATTCGTTTGTGGAGGCCGTTTCCCGCCGATGAGCTTTTCGAAGCCATCAAGGGCGCTAAAACGTTAGCTGCAATCGACCGCGCTCTCACTTTGAACGGGATTTGCGGCCCTGTTTGCGCTGAAATAAAGGCTACGCTTTACGACCGCGGCCTGCATCCATACATCAAGAATTATATTGCCGGCTTGGGCGGCAGGGATGTCACGAGGGACGACTTCATTCAGATGGCGTCAGGCGCGGCCGATGCGGCGGCCAAGGGCGATCCGATGGGCTATGAGATCATAAATGTGAAAGAATAAAGCCATACAAGGAATAGAATATATGGGACCCGAAGCTGAAGCATTGAAAGGTTTCAAGGGATTTCGACTGGCCCGCATGCCGGAAAGCGAGCCTCTCTCGCCCGGCCACAGAGCGTGTCAGGGATGCGGTGAAGTGCTGGCGTTGCGCATGGTGATGAAGGCTCTGGGCGAGAATGTGATCGTTGTGAGCGCCACCGGGTGTATGGAGATTGTGACTTCTCCCTATCCGCAGACGGCGTGGAGAGTGCCGTGGCTTCACGTGGCCTTCGAGAACGCTTCCGCTGTGGCCAGTGGAGTCGAGTCCGCCTACAAGGCGCTGGCTCGCAAAGGAAAAATCGACAAAAACGATGTGGTGTTTCTTGCCTACGGAGGAGACGGAGCGACGGCGGATATCGGGCTTCAGTCTCTCAGCGGGGCGCTCGAGAGAGGACATAACTTCGTCTATGTCTGCCTCGATAATGAAGCCTATATGAACACGGGCATCCAGCGCTCTTCCTCCACCCCTTACGGGGCCATGACAACCACGTCGCCTCCCGGGAAGAAGAGTATCGGTCAGGCCACCTGGAAGAAGAATATGCCGGCCATCGTCGCCGCGCATGGGATTCCGTACGTCGCCACGGCTTCTCCCGCTTTTCCTGTGGACCTCATGAACAAGGTGAAAAAAGCGGCCATGATGCCCGGTCCCGCCTATGTTCACATCTATTCGCCATGTCCGACCGGTTGGAGAGCTACCCCCGACATGAGCGTCGAGCTTGCGAGGCTTGCCGTCTTGAGTCATGTTTTTCCACTCTTTGAGGTGATCAACGGAAAGTGGGTGCTCTCCATGTCGGAGCGCGCCTCCTGCGGAGCTGCATGTCCTGCAGGAATAGATGTGCAAGGGTTCATTTCTCTCATCGCGCATGGGCGTTTCGGCGAAGCGCTCCAGCACATAAAGCAGGACAATCCGCTCCCCGCCATTTGCGGGCGCGTGTGCCATCATCCGTGCGAGTTCGTCTGCGGCCGTTCGGAAACCGAAGGAGCTGTGGCCATCGAGTTCCTGAAGCGATTCGTCGCGGATCTCGATCTCAATAGCGTTGAAACGTACGCGCCGACAAAGAAGACGGCTAAGAACAAAAAAGTGGCCATCATAGGCGCAGGCCCCGGAGGGCTTACCGCCGCCTATTATCTTGCCGTGGAAGGCTACCAGGTAACCATATTCGAGGCGATGCCGGAGCCCGGCGGATGGCTTACCTACGGGATACCCGAATTCCGGCTGCCGCGAAAGACCATGAACGCCGAATTCGACGTCATTCGCAAGCTCGGCGTGGAGATCAAGACGGGAATAAAGGTCGGAGCCGATGTGACGATCGATGACCTCAGAAGCCAGGGATTCAAGGCTTTCTTCATCGCCGTGGGCGTGCAGAAAAGCTTGAAGCTGGGGATTCCCGGAGAAGATCTCGGGGGGGTGTTCGCGGGCGGAGATTTTCTGAAGCAGGCCAATATGGGTGCGGTCAAAGGTCTTGGAAAACGCGTGGTCATAGTCGGCGGCGGAAACGTGGCGATGGATTCGGCCCGGATGGCTCTTCGCCTGGGAGCTGAGGAGGTTCGGGTGCTCTATCGCAGAAGCCGTCAGGAAATGCCCGCGGGCGAGGAAGAAATCGTCGAGGCTGAGGAAGAGGGGATCAAGTTCGATTTTCTTACCGCTCCTCTCCAGGCTCTCGGCGATGAGAACGGAAAAGTGAAGGGCGTTCGATGCATCAAGATGCAGCTGTGTGAGCCTGATGAAAGCGGTAGATGCCGCCCCGAGGCGATCGGCGGGTCGGAATTCGAAGTCGAGGCGGACACAATTATCGCCGCAATCGGTCTTTCTGCCGATCTTTCCATGTTCGAGAACGGCTCTCAGGATTCCGCCATCGAGATCACAAGCTGGGGCTCCATTGCTGTAGACCCGGTCACCTATGAGACGAGCATTCCCGGCATCTTTGCAGGCGGCGACGTCGTGACCGGAGCGTCCACGGTAGTGGGCGCCATAGGGGCAGGAAAAGAAGTCGCCATCTCTATCGATCGCTACCTTGGCAGGAAAGATCTTGCGAAGGGGAGAGCTACAACCGGCGACAAGTTGAATCTTCCGATGGCCAAATCCGCGATGACCGGCAGAAGATCCGCGATGGATAAGCTTCCGGGAGAAGAGCGAAAGCGCACCCGTGAAGAAGTGCATGTCGGATACACCGAAGAGCAGGCCGTCCAGGAAGCGCGCTGTTGCCTCAATTGCGGCATTACCCGCTTTGACGAACAGAAGGTGACGGTTGCCGATTACTTCAAGGGGCAGCGACGCTTCCGCCACCTTACAGACGCCGAAATAGCCAAGATCCAGGCAAGAGTGGACGCCGAGTACGAAGAGTTGCTCGAACGTTGCGGTCAAAAATAAAAAGATGATCTTTTTATTTGACAAACGAAGGATGCTTTGATAGAAAACGCTTCTCGTTTGAGCGTGTTCCCCGGTAGCTCAACCGGCAGAGCGGGTGGCTGTTAACCACTAGGTTGGCGGTTCGAGTCCGTCCCGGGGAGCCAGAAATCAATAAGGCCGTTTTCCGAAAGGGAAGCGGCCTTTTTTTGCTGGCGCTCAATATTTGTAAACGCCAGTAAATCAAAAGGTTTTCGGTAATTGGGGATGAGTTTACCGTTCTTCCAGATGGAGTTCGAGCACACAAAATTCAGTAGACGGCGCTTTTCGTGGGGATCTTGTTTTTCATAAAGTAATACAGTATGTTGCGTAAGTTCGATCAACCGAATCCCTTCATCAAGCTATGCTCGGTTGACGTTTAATGCTTTTCTATTTTGCTTGGTATATCTTCCTATTTCCTCCTCTACTGGCTACTTTTCTGCTCATAAAACTCTCTGGCGTTGTCTGGGGCAATCTGAAGAGCACCTCTATGTCTCCTGTCCACTTGTTCGTCGTCCCAAGATTTCACGAGCAAAGTCTATAATGCGATCGAGTTGTTCTTCCGTAGGATCGGATCTGTGAATTAAACGAATAAATTCGAGCACCTTAGGATTTTCATTCATGAGTTCAGATATTTCTGGATCTGTGGAAGCTGATAGCCGGAAGAGTACATCCGGGTCTGCAGCCAAGACTTTCGCAAGGTTCTTGATGACTTCCGGTTTCGGGGGCCTTTCCTTGCCGCGCTCGATCCGACTCAGGTAAGCAGGGGAGATCCCCCCTTGAGCGGCAGTCTCTCTAAGGCCCATATCTCGTGCGATTCGAAGGTTTCGAAGGGTCTCACCAAAGTTATTCATTTCATCTCCTTGTTCTGTGTTGCATAACACTAAACAACCTGCTATCTTTTTGTCAAGTTTTTATTTGAAGCGGAATTCTAATAGTTCTATGTTGAGATGAAGCGACATTGGGCGCCCTCCTCTGATTTTATAAGGTTTTTAGGTGGTTCCGTTGGGTGGCGACCAGAGATCAAAATTCGATCCTGGGCGGTATTTCTGCTGCCTTGCGACGATGATGCTCAGGCTTGATGCGCAGAGAGAGCGAAATGAGAAAGAAAGACTTTATCGGAAAGGCCATAAATGACGAAATACTCAACCAGGAAGAGGTTTAGTACTATGGGAATTTCGCCGAAAACCCGGTAGTTGAAATGTGCCTGACCGAGTTTGAGATCGACGGATGGACGGATAAGCGTGGCTACACGCATTACTCCATTCGGATACACCTTTATGAGGATGAAGCACGCATCCGAGCGATCAATCGGATTGGGCATTGCCATATGTGCGGCGGCAGGGCTCCGATGACGCTTTTTGGCGCTTTCCCCACGGCAGCCTGGAAGACGAAGCCCGGGCCATACTGGAAGAACTGGTTTCAATGGAGTGATTACTGCCTCGGCAGACCGATGGCAGAATTTTCAATACATCATTGAGGAGAAGGGATTTGGGAGCAAAAGAGCCGATGGAAGCATTCGAGGATTTGCAGCGGGAAGATGATGCAGGTGAAGAAGCGAGCATAGCCGACGGCTATATCCTCGATTTCATAAGCGGGAAAAAGCACCTCAAGGAGAGTCCGAAAGAGTTTGTTAGACAAAGGATCGCCAGGGCGCTCTTTCATGAGTACGCGATTTCCGTTGAAGACATGGAAGCCGATTTCCCCGTAACCGCGGACGGGAAGCGAAAAAAGCTGGATATCGCCATCTTCCGTCATGGCTGCGCTCATACGGCGGAACACCTGAGCAGGGCTGTCCTCTGTCGACCGGAGCCGAAGCTTGGCCGTGGCGCCATCCGCATGCGGGACTACGAGCAGGCGGATAAGGACCTCGAGGAGCTCAAGAGCATCATGGAGGCCGTGGAATCCTGCCAGTATGGGCTTTGGACCAACGGCCTCGAGTTCTTTTACCTGGAAAAGCAGAAAACCCGCTTCGAGGTGAAGTTCGAGCCCATCGGCGATTGGCCTCTTGCCGAAGAGTCCCTTGGCGCGAAAGAGGTTGTGACCGATGCCAAAACGCGGCGGGCCGATCCCGAGATGCTGAAGACCACCTTCCGCAGGTGCCACAACTTCATCCACGGCAACGAAGGCATGCCGAAGGATGCAGCCTTCTGGCAATTCCTCTATCTCATCTTCTGCAAGATGCACGATGAGAGTGCGCCCCGGAGCAACCGCCGCTTCTGGGCGGGACCAAAGGAGCAGTTCGACGACGCAGGGAGATCCCAGATTCGCAGCCGCATCATGCCGCTTTTTGAGGAGGTCAAGCAAAAATACAAGAACATATTCCGTGGCAACGAGGAGATCACCCTCTCCGATCGAGCTTTGGCCTTTATCGTCTCAGAGCTGGCCAGATACGATTTCACTCGCACCGATGTCGATGCCAAGGGTGTCGCCTATCAAGAACTGGTAGGTGTCAATCTTCGCGGCGATCGGGGCCAGTATTTCACTCCCCGGGGTGTCGTGAAGCTGGTCATTGAAATGCTCGACCCGAAGGAAACCGAGACCCTTCTGGACCCGGCCTGCGGCACAGGCGGCTTCCTGGTTGCGACCCTTGGGCTCATGCTCAAGAAGTTTCGCGAGAGGGAAAAGAACCAGGCCGGGAAAGGAGACACGACGGAATCGCCGGATCTCCACGAACGGCTAAGAGAGTATGCCGCAACGAATGTCTTCGGGGCCGACTTTGACCCATTCCTGATTCGCGCCGCACAGATGAACATGGTGCTCTCGGGTGATGGCCGCGGGCACATTTACAACATCAATTCACTGGAGTTCCCGCTGGGACACCTGGCCGATCTGGCCGTTGCCAGGAAAGAGATCCCTCTGGGGTCGGTCGATATCGTCGCTACCAATCCGCCCTTCGGCTCCGACATTCCGATTACCGACAAGCACATCCTGGAGCAATACGAACTGGCCCATAACTGGGAGTCGGACGGCGAAGGCGGATTCCGCAACACGGGGGTTCCTAAAAGCAGCGTTGCTCCCGAGATCCTTTTTATCGAGCGCTGCATCAAATGGCTCAAGCCCGGCACCGGCCGCATGGGGATCGTTCTGCCCGACGGCGTGCTTGGCAACCCGGCAGCGGAATACATCCGCTGGTGGATCATGCGCGAAACGCAAGTGCTTGCTTCCGTCGACCTGCCGGTGGAAGCCTTCATCGCCGAAGCCAACGTCAATATCCTCACCAGCCTGCTGTTCCTGCGCCGCAAGGACGACCAGGAAAAACATCGCGAGGCTCTTGGCGGCGCCGAAGAATACCAGATCTTCATGGCCGTGGCCGACAAGGTTGGCTTCGACCGCCGTGGCAACAAGCTCTACAAGCGCACGCCCGATGGCGAAGAGATCGTCGAGCCCAGGCAGCACATTGAGCGCATCCGCATCGGTGGCCGCACCGTGGAACGGATTTTGACACGCAGTGAGAAGATCGAGGACAATGATTTGCCGGTCATAGCCCGGAAGTATCGGGAATTCCTTCAGGAGCAAAACCGATGACAACGCCGGTTCACTACCACGAAGGCCGTTTTCCTCCAACGGACCTGGACTGGGCGCAGTTAGTTACCCTGATCGGATCGGCAAATGCGGCGGTAGCTCGCTACGACGGCTTGCTTTCAGCGATCCCCAACGCATCGGTTCTGTTGAGTCCCCTGACCACCCAGGAAGCGGTGCTCTCGTCTCGTATCGAGGGAACCCAGGCCACCATGGGTGAAGTTTTGGAATACGAGGCTAAAGGCGACACCGACGACCCAACCTCGCCAAAGGAAGCGGATATTTGGGAGATTCTCAATTACCGAAAGGCGATGCGCGCCGCCGAGGAAATGCTGAAAGAGCTTCCCCTTTCGCAGCGGGTTATTCGCGAGGCTCACAAAGTCCTGCTGTCAGGCGTGCGCGGCCATGGGAAAACTCCCGGCGAATACCGTCGGCTACCTAACTGGATTGGCCCCCATGGGTGCGCCATAGACTGTGCGAGGTTCGTTCCCATTGCAGCGGACAAGCTGCCTGACGCAATGTCCCGCTGGGAGCGCTACATCCATGAAGAGACCCCCGACCGTTTGGTTCACCTGGCTCTTCTCCATGCCGAGTTTGAAGCCTTGCACCCTTTTCTGGATGGCAATGGCCGGCTGGGCCGCATGGTGATTCCTCTCTACATGTGCCAGGCTGAACTGATCCACCGTCCCATGTTCTATATCAGCGCCTACTTGGAAGCCAATCGAGAAACCTATTATGACAAACTGCTTGCAGTTTCCCGCGACAATGATTGGACCGGCTGGTGCACCTTCTTTCTGACCGCGGTGAAGCAGCAGGCGGAGGAAAACCTCAGCAAAGCCACAGCGATCATAGAGCTTTACAATGAAATGAAGGCGCGCTTCGTCGACCTTACCCACTCCCAGTACGCGATCCATGCCTTGGATTGGATTTTCGAGCGGCCCATCTTCAAGAGCTCGGACTTCGTCCGGTCGGCCTCGATTCCAAAACCCACCGCCCAACGAATCATTAACGTGCTGAAAAGCGAAAACGTATTGAAAACCCTTGAAGAAAGCAGTGGTCGCAAGGCAGCGGTATTGGCGTTTACCGATTTGCTGAACATTGCGGAAGGGTATCAAGCATTTTGAGGCTCATGGAATAATTGCAAGGAGTTTTGTGGCTCATAGATCGTAAAAAATGAGCCACAAATGTGCTTTTGATGAACCTGTGAGCCACAAACCCAGGGAACAGTAAAATGAGCAATCAAGGCGACATGATTGAAGCCCCGGAAGACGCTGCCGAAGAGAGCGGCCCGGATAACTTTTTCAGCGATATCTTGATTTCGTAACCAAGGAAGAGGCCTTTCCAAGATGCCAGGCTTATTGGTGGTACCCCCCACAACCGGCGCATTCATGACGAAGTGCCGCTGGTAGCAGTGAAATAGAAGGAAATTCGCGCAAGCGGCGAGGTGACGTTATGAGCAGAAAATTCCAAGTAAAAGCGGTTCCAAGCACCTGGCTGGAAAGCAATGGACGGCGGCTCGACTGCGGTCCATATATGTCTGGTGCGGTAGAGATTCGCGAACTCCTAAAAAAACATAAAACTGATGTACTTCCAGATTTGACAGCAGGTCATGATGGGGGGATTTACAACGGCCCTCAGTTTGAACGGAATTATGTTGATGATGCGCAATACGGTGTTCCGTTTTTAACAACCACTTTCATGATGCAGGCTGATTTGAGCCGGTTGCCTCTTTTGAGCAAGAAGGATGCGTACTCCAGAAAACTCAACTACTTGCGGGTTCACGAGGGGATGACGTTAATTACGTGTTCCGGAACGGTGGGAAGGACCATCTATGCACGCTCAGACATGAATGGCGTTTGGTCCAACCAAGATATCCTGAAGATCATTGCTGATCCAAATCGTATACTCTCGGGGTACCTGAATGCATATCTCTGCACGAGATTCGGAGTGCCCTTTATTGTTTCCGGAAAATATGGCTCGGTAATTACTCATCTCGAGCCAAAGCATTTTGCTGATCTCTTGGTTCCCCGCCTTGGAGAAACTATCGAGCAGAAGGCCCATGACCTTGTTGACGAATCTGCTGCGCTGCTCGCCAAATACCAGGCCAACTTAAGTGAGGCGACAGAACTGTACTTCGACGCGGTTGATCTGAAGGACATTACACCAAGCGAGTGGCACTCATGGGGATCAGATCTTGGCTTCGCAGTTACCGCAGGCGTTCAATCTTTCAGAGCCCTAAACTTTAATCCCCGGCTTAATCGGCTTTGTGAGCGAATCAAAAAGGGGCGATGGAAGCCTTTAGCGGAATTATGTCTCGACGGCACCTTAAAGAGTGGACCTCGTTTCAAAAGGATCGATGCAGACCCTGAATATGCATATCAGTTGATAGGCCAAAAGCAGATATTCTGGTTGAGGCCTGAAGGGCGCTGGATTGCAAAGAAATCTGTCGGAACTGAAGTGCTTGTACCGGACGGAGCTATCCTTGTTGCTGCCCAAGGAACTCTGGGTGAAAGTGAGTTGTTTTGTCGCTCTGAATTTATTACTGGAGCCACCCTGGAGCGAGCGTACTCCCAGCACTTTCTGAGAGTTATTGGAGATGAGACTATTATCGAACGCGGAGCGTTGTTTTCATTTATGCGCTCAGAAACTGCATTCCGAATGCTTCGCTCAGCCTCGACAGGAAGCAAACTCCAGGATTTCCATTATGCTGTGTTGCCGTCACTACCAATCCCATATCCTGATCGGGCGGTTCGTGCGAAGTGCCATAACCTAGTCATGGAGGCTTATGAAGCCCGAGATGAGGCCATTAAGCTAGAAGACGAAGCCCGCACCCTCGTCGAGAGTGCTATCGAGGGAGGAGGCCGCTAATGGCGAAAGTCATACCCATCGGGCAACCCGCAAACGAATCTGAACGCCAGGCCATCGGTTTCCTTCGGGATCATCTACCCGAAAGCTGGCTTATCTTCCACAACTTCGAGATGCGTCAGGGTGAGGAAGTGTTCGAAATCGACATCGCCATCCTCGCGCCTCATGCGGTGTATCTGGTGGATGTCAAAGGGACGCGGGGCAACATCGATGTGTATGGCTCCAAGTGGTATCCCGAGGGACGACAGCCGTTCTTCTCGCCGCTGGCCAAGCTGCGCAGCCATGCCAAGACCATGGCCGCCATAATCCGCGAGAGCAACACCGGCCTGATCGAGCTGCGCAAGGCACATGTGCATGCCACCGTGCTGCTCACCGCCGATGATGCCGCAGTATTCGACCAGACAGGCATCGACAGCCCGGACGTGACCGACTTCAAGCACTGCCTGAAATACTTCCACGACGCGAGCCGCATCCCCGACAACCGGCTGGATAACATCGCCCGCTTCCATGCCCAGATCGCCAAGGCGATCACCGGGAAGGCCAAACCCAAAAGCGCGGCGCTGGTATTCCGCGACTGGCAGGTGGAGGAGAAGCTGGGCGGCGCCGACCGCTACACCGAGTACCGCGCCAGGCACAATCTTTTGGGCAAGAGCGGCGGCATGGCCCGCCTGCGCGTCTATCAGGCGGACCCCTACCAGGAGGAGACCGCCCGCAAGGAAGAGTTCAAGAAGATCAGCAACGCCTACCGCGCCGTAGCGCACATGCCGGCCCACGCCAATGTGCTGGCGGTGAAGGATCTCTTCGTCTCGGACGATGAAGACAAGGTGGTGCTGGTCACCGAGGACCTGCCCGGCCAGGCCCTGCGCCTGCACATTAAAAAGGCTTCGCTGGCGCTGACCTTTGACCAGAAGCTCCAGGTGATGCGAGATGTGCTGTCGGCGCTGGACCATGCTCACCACTTTGAAGTGATTCACCGCAATCTCACCCCGGACGCCATCCTGGTGACCAAGGGCGGCCAGTCCCGAGTAACCGCTTTTGATTTCGCCCGGGTGGGAAAGAACCGGACGTCCACCATTGCCGATCAGGTGGTGGATGACCTGGATCCGGCCTATCAGGCTCCGGAGTGCTTCAGGGACCCCTCTCAGGCCAGCATCGCTTCCGACATCTATGCCGCCGGACTCATTTTCTACGAGCTTCTGACGGGAGAGCTGCCTTTTGAAGGCGTGGACCAGATGATGGAGGCCGATGGCAAATTTCCGATGAAGCCCTCCGAGCACAAGGCAGATCTTCCTAAAGGCATCGATGAGTGGCTGCAAGGGTTTTGTGAGTTTGACCCCGAGGATCGCCATGCCAGCGCCGCCATAGCCCGCAAGGCCCTGGATGACCTGATTCTGCCCGAGGCTAAAAACGACTCCGCCTCGCATGTCGGCGGCCCAGCCGTGGTTGTGCCGCAGCTTCCGGAGGATCTGACCAACCTTCCGCAGGATTTCATTTTGGCCGATCGGTTTCGCATTCAGAAGAAACTGGGCAGCGGCGGCTTTGGCGTGGCCTACAAGGTGTTTGATTCCCTGGGCGATGTGGTGCGGGTCATTAAGCTGGTGACCAGGGACCGCCGTAGCGTATACGAACGACTGCGCCGAGAATACAAAACCCTGACCAATCTGCCCGAACACCCGCACGTGGTGAAAGTGATCTGGGCGGATCGCATGGCCGACGCAAAGCAAACGCCTTACATCGTATTCGAGTATGTGGAAGGTCTGGACGTCTCGGATCTCATCGATGCCGAGGCCCTGTCCCTGGAGGATGCCGTGCGCATCGTGCGGGAAGCGACCGAGGGGCTGGCCCATCTCCACAAACACGGGGTCTACCATCAGGACGTCAAACCTTCCAATTTGCTGTGGACAGACAAGGGGGTCCGCATCATCGACTTCAACGTGGCGGTCTCGGAGAATGACGAGATTCAAGGCGGCGGTGGGACACGCCGCTACCTGCCGCCGGACTATGACTACTCTTCCGAGCCGGCTGCCTCGGATCGCACGGACCGTGACCTCTATGCCCTGGGAATTTCATTTTACGAGTGTCTGACCGGCAAGTATCCCTTCGACGAGCAGGCGCCGCCGATCAAGACCCATGCAAAGGACCCCGGGCAGTTCAAGGGCTGCGCCGACTTGAGCGCTCCCCTGGTCAATGTGCTGGTGAAGATGATCGCCCCGGAGCGCAAGGACCGCTTTGTCTCGGCGGAGGAGCTCCTGACGGCATTGGCGGAGGTCAAAAACTACCGAACGGCGACGACTGCGGGTAATTTGGAGGCCGGACCGAAGGTCTTGGCGAAGCTGGGCCTGGAGCCGACCAGGCCCAACACCAACCCTTTTGTCACCCATCTGCTGACGCTCTACAGCCAGAGCAAGTTTTCCAACGCCGGCACCCGCGGCCTGGACGAGATTGGCAAGGCCACCTACGTGCCGACCTACCTGGACGAGAAGCTCAAGCCCGCGCTGCTCAAGGGCGAATTCCGTCTGGTGATCATCAGTGGGAATGCCGGCGATGGCAAAACGGCGTTCATTCAGCAGTTCGAGGCTTTTGCCGAGAGCAAGGGCGCGCAGATGCAGCGTGGCTCGAACGGTGCTGTTTTCCAGCTCGGGGGGCACACCTACCAGAGCAACTATGACGGCAGTCAGGATGAAGGCGACGAGCGCAACGATGTCGTACTGCAGAAGTTCTTTGCTCCCTTCGCGGGCAAGGACGCTTCCGGATGGCCCGAGAATCAGACTCGTCTGATCGCCATCAACGAGGGCCGCCTGGTTGATTTCTTCCTGGAGCATGAGGAGGAGCTCCCATTGCTCTCAAGGCAGATCCAGCAAGGCCTGGCCGGGGCCGCTCCCGAGCGTGGCGTCGCCGTGATCAATCTCAACCTGCGTTCGGTAGTGGCCGAGCTCGAAGGGGGCCAGTCCTCGATTCTGGAGCGCTCGATCTCGCGCATGTCGCAGCGAGAATACTGGCAGGCCTGTGAGAAATGCGATCTTAAGGGCAAGTGTTATGCCTACCACAACGCTCGGACTTTCCAAGATCCGGTTGCCGGACCCAAGGTGATCGAGCGTCTGAAAACGCTCTACACTATTACCCATCTGCGTGGCCGCCTGCACATCACCATGCGCGACCTGCGCTCCGCATTGGCTTTCATGCTGGTGGGCGCCCGGGATTGCGACGGCATCCATCAGCTCTACCAAAATGGTGGTGAGGAGAACCAAAACCGAATCCTGGACGGTTTCTACTTCAATTCCTGGCTTGGCGGGGCGCAAGGTTCGAATGATCGTCTGATTTCACTGCTGTGCGAGATCGATGTCGCCGAGGTGAGCAATCCCGACCTGGATCGGGAGTTAGGCTTTCTCAATCCCAAAACCAAGGCCATGAGTCGTTTCTCGTTCGCCGAACGGGCCGGATATGATGATGAATTGGTCGAGACGCTGTTCCGCAACCTGCCCCGCGATTACTCGTCGAAGAACCGCGCCCGGCTTATTGCCAAACACCGTAAGCACCTCGCCCACATGCGTCGCCGTCATTTCTTCGAGCGGCGCGACATCGGTTGGAAGGAGATGTTGCCCTACGGAAGCATCGATCCCTTCCTGAATGCCATACAACAACCAGGCAAGAAGAGCCTTGAAGAACTAACCGCTATCCTCCAGGCCATCAACCGGGGGGAAGGGCTGAGCGACCCGGCGCGGCTGGGCAATCAGTTGGCGCTGCGTGTCCGTCAGGTGGATAAAGGCACGATCCGCAGCTACCGTCTATTTGAAGGCGACGATTTTGTGCTCCGCACCGAGCAGGAAACGACGGCTCATCCCTTCCTCGAGTGCCTGTCCCAGGCATTGGTGCTGCTCTATGACTCCGGTGACGGACACAAGGCGAGCCTGCGCCTTACCCTCGACATTTACGAAATGCTTATGCGGTTGAACAACGGCTACCGGCCGAGCATCGAGGAACAGGAAGGCTTCTATCTGAGCCTGGCGGTGTTCAAGAATCGATTGGCCGCTGTTCCCTACAAAGAAGTGTTGCTGACAAAAACCGGGCGCCGGTTTTATGAAATCAACCGCGATGACAGCGGAGTGCTGACGATGCAGGTATCGGAAAAAGGAGCCCCATACAGTGTCGATTAAAGGTAGGGACAAGGAATTTAGAATTCCAAAAGTCAGCTATTTGGATTTCAAGCATATCGAGATGGATCGTGTCCTCACAATGCTGTTTCCCCGCTTGAAATATGACGGTTATGCGAGCAGGCGTCCTCCCAGGGGTGGCGATCTGTCCATCGATGAATTCATGGAGGATTTTCTGGAGCATCCGGAGTGGTTTTCGGGTTTTGACAAGCATCCCGATGTTGTTCGAAACTGGATTGAAACGGACCTCATGGATATGGTCAACCGGGGCAAGGCCAATCAGGCCGTCGCGGCGCCACGACCGCTGCATGGCAATACCTACAAATTCCGTAATGCAAAGCACACCCGTGACTACGGTGCGGCGGAGCAGATCTACTGGATGCTCTTTTACGCCCGCAAAGGCAAAGGCCAGGCTGCCCGCGATGCTCTGAAACGATTCTTCTTCACAGGAGTGGACTTCGTAACGGATCGTTATGATCCCGGCGCCTCCGTTGATGTGGAAACGCAGGCGATTCTGCGCCTGGATCATCAGGTTACCCAGGATATGAAGGATTCCAAGGATCCGTCACGCTTCCAGCCCTTGTGCATCGGCCAGGCGGATATAATGGCGGATGATATCCTGCGGCTGCTTGCCTATGAGCCATTCATCCCGCGCTCGGTGCTGGTGGACTACCTCAAGACCCTTTTGACGTTCCACCTTGCGCTCTACCATCTCAAGCTCCTGCAGATTCTTCCCGGGCTGGTGAAACAGCGCTCGGGCAACAAACTTTGCAGCATCAAGGAATGCCCGATCAATCCCGGACTCCACGATGCTCTGGATGGCTGTCCCTACCGCATAGCGGTCGTGGTGGATATGGGCGATGTCAACAACCGTCACATGGCTGAGCTGGCCCGAAAGTTCACCGACCGCCTTTACAGCAAGATTCCCGCTTTCGTGCAGGCCAATTTTGTTGTCAAGAAGCTCGATGAGATGGCGGAATACCTGAGCAAGAAAACCGGCAAGCTCGCTGCGCCGGCCAATGGCATATTTGGCGTCGGAGACCTGGTTTCGCTGCTGAACCCCGAGCATGATGCCGAAAGGGAAGCCTACTTCAAGTTCCGCCTGGCCAGTCTCATTGAGGAGTCGACGTCCGGAAACGAGGACCTGGACCCGGAAATTCGGGAGGTCACCGCAATGGGGCTCGGCGAGTTCGAGTCTTTCATTGAAATCTTGATGGCGTATCGTGGCAAGTATCACCGCCAATACATCACGGAATGTCTGGATTCCCTGCTTTTGAAGAACAAGGAAAACGGCCTTCTGGCTCAATCCCGCGCCAAGGGAAGCCCGCGCAGGTTCTCATTTGGAAGCAAGTTGCTCGAGGTGCTCCTGCAGGTGGCCGTGCTGACTCAGGATGAAGGGCGTTTCATCACTCAGGAAGTTCGTATCGAAGATTTGCTGTCTTTTCTAAGGAACCGCTACGGCCTGTATATCGACCGGCTTCCGGAGAACGCTCGGTCCAATAGCAGCATACTCGACGGGCGAGCGCTGCGTCTGAATATTGAAGCCTTCAAGCGCCGTCTGCGTGAGATCGGGTTTTATGAGGATCTGTCCGACGCCTACGTCACCCAGAAGGTTTCACCACGCTATGCCATTGAGAAAAAAGACGGAACGGACAAAAACGGGAGGTACGCATGAGCAACGCGTTCACAAGGCTGTCCCGGGATAAATTGAACGCGGAGGTTGCTGGTTTACTCTGCCCCCGGATTGAAGAGATCCTGGGCGATCGGGGTCCGGGCCACTGCATGCGGGTGACCGACCTCGACAGCGATATCATGGAATCTGTCTGTAAGGAGTTGCGCCGCACCCGGGAAGACGGCAACATTTTCATCCTTGGGAGCTCTAACCAGGAAAACCTGCCTTTCCGCGTGACTTCCACCAAGCTGGTGGAACTGCGTAATCCGGATGAAAATGGTGAACTGCGTCAACCGCTGCTCGTTTTCATCCCGACTTCCCTTCGCACCAGTGCGGAGGATTCCTTTGGCATTGCCACTTTCGAAGAGCTGGCTTTCATAACCATCTACGAGGATCTTGTCGGCTTATTGCTTGAGCGACTTCCTGCAAGTCTGGTTGGTCATGTGCGCGATCTTTTCGGAATCCTCTCAGAAGAGGAATGGCTTTTTGCCAACGATGTTTCCCGCGTGCGGTATCTGCTCACGGCGCTGGAAAACGGCATTGACGGGGAAACACTCGGAGCGAGCCTCTATGAGCTGACGCTGATTCCCGATTTCAAACTCTTTGCCGACCCCGGAATCGTCAGCGGGAGGATTCGGCGGAATCTCGGAAGCGTGCGAAATCTGATCGTCTCTCATAAATCGGTGCGCGGACGCATCGCGGATTTGGGCTTGAGCGACAAGGCCCTCGAGTCGCGCCTGTTTACCTATTTTGAGAAATACGACATCCAGGAGCCGGAGACATGGACGTCTCCAATTGCGACTGAAAAAAGCTGGTGGAGTATCTCGTTCGACAAGTGGGCATTCCAGGAAGAGCTCTCACTGGACAAGGTTCACCTGAAGGTTGTGGAAACGGACCTGCCCGTAGTGCAGGAGGGGGAAACCGACGATCAGCTGTCCGGCCTTATCGGTCAGCAGGTTTTGGTTCCAAGCGAACGCCGCAGAATGAACGTGGTCTTCGATGTCACCCCCCACCCCGATAAAGTGACCGGTCTGGATCATTTTACAGTACAGGTAGTGTCGCAGGCTGGTGGCCCGGTCGGAAAATCCAAGAAAGTCAAAACCTGGACAGCGAAGCGAACCCGGGCAACCGCCAGCCTTTTGAAGTTGAACAAGATAGAGTTCGAGGAGGGTTGGCATTTTATCCGTGTTCTTCCTTGGACGGCAGATGGCGACCCGATTCCCCTTCAAGTGGATTCAAGTTCTGAATCGACCATGCGATCTTATGAAAGCGAACCTTTCTATGTAATGCCCGGAGGTAATATCGAGGAAGAGCCGCCGCAGCGTGCAATCCCTATCGAGCAGAGTATTGAGCACGCCCGGTTCCGCCTGCAGTTTACCGCCCTGGGGGACGAGCGCGACCCCGATGAGATAGCCGTGAGCGGAGTCGCCTGGGCTGAAGGGAGACGATCCAAGAAGACCTCACGACAGGAAACCTTGCTCGCCAAATTCGGCCGTGAAGGCGCGGTGCAGATCCTTGTTTCTCGTATGCTCAAAACCATCGAGCAGCGGATTCTGGCCGAGCCGAAACATCCCGTGGGCTGGAGAATGCAGATCAACCTGGATACCCCCGAGCCGCCTTCCAGGGTTGGACTCACGCTGCCATCCTCAACCGCCATGGCGTCGTTCCTGGCGGCCCGAGAAGAGCTGTTTAAAGCGGTTCGCAGGGATTCCGCAGAACTGATCATGCAGGGACTATCGTTCCAGGACGTCCAAAAGGAGTCTCTTACATATGCCGAGGCCTACCTTGATCTGGTGAGGAGTCTCCTTCGACAGGCGGAAACCACTTCCGGCGCGGAGCGGCAGCAGCATCTCCAATCCCTGCGCAACGTGCTGGCCGTTGATTCCATTCACGTCATCCAGACCGATTTCCGGGGAAAACATCGCGAGGCGGTTCTGGTATCCCCGACGCACCCGCTTCGCGCCCTGTGGCTGAGCAGTTGGGTGAGGTTGGGTAGGGATTGGATTGAAAAGATCAAGTCGGGTGGGAAAGAGCACATTCCTCATGTCAGATCCACACTGCTGGATGGCCTTGTTCCCTCTGCATTCCCGGTGGGTATTCCTGTTGAAGATGGGCGCATTTTCACTCTGGTGGACAACATGAATGCTTTCTGGGCTCTCTATGCGCCGACTACCGAGGAAAACTCACGCGGCCTGATGGCCGAAATCTGCTCCGCTCTCGGCCTCGCCGAACCGTCGACGGCCGGGGCGGACATCTCCGGCAAGGTGATTGCGGACAAGATCGAGCGGTATCTTTCCCAGCACCCTTATGTGCGTGAACTGTCACTGAACGTCTTCAATCCCGGCGCCGCTTCGGTCATAGCCGATACCTTGTTGTCGCTGCAGCAGAAGCGCGAGCATGCAGATCTGCGCTATGACATTCGGCTCTTTTCCTCAGACCCCGATTCGCCGGTCCTTGGCGAAGCTCTGGAATCGATGGTTCGCCCGGGATCTACGGTCAACGAGGCAGCCGATGCTTTTGCAGCCTCCACCGGCAGTCATCTGTTCTCAAAGCTGAAGCTGGCCAAGCACTCATTGTCGGAATTTCATGTAGATGTGAAGCGGTTTTCCGCACATATCAGCATCCTGCTGGACGTATTTCCCGCCGAGGAGCTTTCCATTGCCGAGAAGCCGCAGGGGATCATCCCTCTCTATGGATTGGTACAGGATTTCGACACCGAATTTTTTGACGACGACTCGGGAACTCTCTGGAACAAGCGACCCGTTGTCGGACGCTCGCTCACCGCGGATAGCCAGGCAGCCTGCTTTGGGCTGTTGTCATCTCTGAGCCGGCGCCTGTGTTTTGCAACTTCGGCTGTCGCGGCATCCGGGGCCAGCTTCAAAGCGGTTCCGGTCGTGACGTTGGGGTTGAATGTGGCTCAACGCGAGTTGATCTATGAAATCCATCAGATCAGCGATTGGGTGTTCACAATTGACCGCAACATGGGGATTGAGTTTTTCGATCATGGGGGACGGAAGGACAGGCCGGATTACCTCATTGACTTTGTTCCCAGATCCAGTTCACAAACGACGCATAACCTGATTATTTCCTCCCGCTCCAGCGATGAGCTCCAGGCCATGCTGAAGCCGGTGCTGCTCGCACAAGGTCTGTCGGCGGACGGCGAACAATCTCTTCAAATTCTGGCGAACCTCAGGTCTCTTTCAGGGCAGCTTGCGCTCAAACTTATCTCCGCCCCAACGCAGCAGGCGGAAGCGCTTGGGCTGGCCCTCGCTCGGCTCTATCTCGAATATCAGGGAGCGTTGAGCAACCAAATCATTGTGCCTCTGGATGCACATACGGACCTTTACCGCTCGAATGGCGAGGCGGAAGATCTCGACGAAGCAACCAGCCTGCAGCGCACCGATCTGGCTTTGTTCGACCTCAACCTGGCTTCGAGAACGATCACCTGCAATCTGGTCGAGGTGAAATGCTACTCGCAGGTGGGTGATTTTGGGGCTTTCAACCATCTCAAAGAACGGATTTCTTCTCAAATCAACCAGAGCGAGCGCATCTTGCAGCGCCACTTCGATCCTGCTCTCAAAAAGCCGGATCGGCCAGACAGGCTGCTCAAGAGTAGAGAGCTGGCGCAGATCCTCCGGTTTTATCACGAGCGCTCACAACGCTATGGCATTTTTGACATGAATGCGGCACAGGAAGCCAGAGGCTTGCTGGAATCTATTGAACTGGGATACTCGCTTCAGTTCAGACGCTGCGCCCTGATTTTTGACTTTGCCAAGAACGGCGCCGAGGCTCCCGACAAGGAAGTCGGTATCGAATTCCATCGCATCGGCAAGGATCTGATCCATGCATTGCTGGAGAACTGCCGCAAGCCTGCGTCGGGTGAAACCGAGGAGAAACCCGCCGCGCGTCTTCTCAGCGAACAGCTCATTCCGGACGTGCCGAAACTGGAGTTGGCCTCCTTCATTGTTCCCAGACGTGAGAGATCGACTCGTTGGACCGTGGATGAAGCTTGGGACGACAAGCCGGAGATGCTACCCTCAACTGATAAGAATGACTTCCCTCATATAGAAAAGGCAAACCAGCAGTCCGAACCAGTCGATCAATCCCCCGAAGATTCAGCCTTTCCGGAAGTGGATGAGAAGGACGATGAGCCGGGCGTAGTGGGCGTAACGGAAAAGGTTTTAGAACCTGCGGAGGAAGAATCTCGAGAACCAACGCTGGAGCCCAAGCCTGTTGCCGAGATCGGCTACGACATAATGCTTGGCGTAAACGGCGGTTCGCCCCAGTACGGATTGCTTGGGGAGGTCTCTGGCAGAAAGATCGCTCTTGATTTGAATCACACGCACACGATCAGTCTTTTCGGCGTCCAGGGCGGTGGGAAGAGCTATACTCTCGGGACGGTCATCGAGATGGCCTCCATGCCGATCGATCACATCAACGTGCTGCCAAGTCCCCTTGCCACGGTGATTTTCCATTACAGCCCGACGCAAGACTATGCGCCCGAGTTCACTTCGATGATCCATGCCAACCCGGTGCAGGAGGAAATCCAGATTCTCCGCGAGCGCTACGCGGCCAACCCTGAAGCAATGAAGGATATATTGATTCTGGCGCCTGCGAATAAAGTCGCTCAACGCAGAGTCGAATATCCCGAGATCGAAGTAAGGCCCATTGGTTTCTCCCCATCTGAGCTGAAGGCCGCTCACTGGAAATTCCTGATGGGAGCGATCGGCAGCCAGAGCATGTACATGCGCCAGATCAATCTCATCCTGCGGGGGCTTAGAGAGAACCTGACCCTGGATGCACTTCGAACCAGCATTGATAACTCGGGGATATCCGACCACTTGAAAGAATTGGCGCAGACACGTTTGCTGTTTGCCGGCGAATACATCCATGACCGTCAACGCCTTCAGGATCTCATTCGCCCGGGGCGCCTGATCATCGTGGATCTTCGCGACGAATATATCGAAAAGGATGAAGCGCTTGGGTTGTTCGTGGTGATGCTGCAGATATTCTCGGAAGCGACATTCAATGGGTGCTCCTTTAACAAACTTGTAGTCTTTGATGAAGCCCACAAATACATCGAAAACCCGGACCTTGTCGCAGGGTTGATCGAGGTCGTTCGGGAAATGCGCCACAAGGGAACCAGCATCATGGTCGCCTCCCAGGATCCCCCTTCAGTACCGGTATCGATAATTGAGTTGTCAAGCCAGATCATTCTGCACAAGTTCAACTCCCCGGCCTGGCTCAAGCACATCCAGAAAGCCAACGCCGCTCTGAACATGTTGACCCCGGAAAGAATGAGCCAACTCGGTCCGGGAGAAGCGTATGTCTGGTCAAGCAAGGCAAGCGATGATGGATTCACGAGGGGAGCAGTGAAGATACGATGTCGGCCGAGGGTAACCCGGCACGGCGGGAGTACGAAGACGGCGGTGGGAGGATAGTTCCATGAGCCATCAAGACATCGATTTAACAAAGCCATGGAGATTAATTGACTTATCACCAAGTCAGGGTTCGAGCATTGAAAAGGACTATGATCTCGATCCTAATGCCCACTACATAGACCTAAGCGGTGCTATTGAGGAGGCGCCTCAATACCCATACTGTGGCTGCGGTACCTGGGAGGAACACCGGTGCGATCACGTAGTGTTGGAATTTTTCGAAGTTGATATGGGTGATGCTGGGCGCCCAAACGACCCTCCTGAAATCAAGCATACACTTTGGAGCGCTTATAACACGATCACCTTCTTCTCCGATCACATTATGTCCGTCTCCAATGAGGTGGAGATCTCCAAGCTTTACAAACAAGAAGAGTGGGATGCAAATACCAAAAAGGAGATGGAAAAGCGGCTCAGAAGGATATGGTTTGGCGATGCGGCTACACTAAAGGTGAAGGCGTACAGCGCTGCTGTAGGTTTCCAGAAAGCTTCATGAGGTTTCTCGGCTTCCTAGGAAGCTGATATTTTGACGCTGCCGCAGAAAGCCCAATTGTGATTCAGGAACGGCGTAGAGGAGGCACATGAAACAGCGCCGGCCTTTTCTTTTTGTTTTTGGCGCGTTCGATTTTTTCTGAAATGAGGTAGATCCCGATGCAATACCTTTCAGTAACGGAGCTGGGTCAGTGGTTTAGCCGCTATGCGATGCAGCTGTTCCCCTGGTTCAAGAACGAGTCGTTTGCACCCGGTCTTGCTGTGCTCATTATCATTCTGGCGGGACTCATAACAGCCAAGTTCCTGGCCTTTCGTTTTTTGCCGGCATGGATTCAACTCTGGAGCTGCGCCAAGCGTCTAAAGGGATATGAGAATGCTGAAGCATTCGCTAAAGGATTCAGCGAATTTGAGGACTACGTAACCAGAAGGGTCAAAATAGTTCGCCACGGATGGAGGAAGTTTGGCGAAACTATTATTCCTCCGGGCGAGGGTGAAAGCCGTCCCGTATGGATCACTGTGCGGCCGTCCATTTTCCTGAATATGGCTGATGCCGAACAGTCCATCGGGCTGAAACGTTTCCTGGGTTGGGCAAACATCTTTGTCGGCGTAGGGCTCCTGCTGACATTTTTAGGGCTTGTTGCCGCTCTCTTTTTCGCCGCGTCGGCCATACGAGATTCCGTCGGGACGGGAAGGGATACTCAGCAGGCCATGCAGCAGGCTCTGGTGCAACTTCTGAACACGGCTACGTTCAAATTTTGGACATCCATCGCCGGTCTTGGTTGCTCCATAGCCATAACGCTCCTTCACAAATATCTGTCTCTTCGGATTGGCAAGCTCTTTGGCGTCATCTGTAAACGGATCGAGGAACTGACCCAGACGGTGACGCCCGAGTGGATTGCACACCGCCAATACGAAGTCCTTAAGGAACAATCCAACCAACTTCGGAACTTCAACGATCAACTTGCTTTTACGCTTGGGCAGGCGCTGGAGAGGGCCATTCAACAGGCGATGCCCAACCTGATGGCTACTGCAATGTCCCCAGTGGTGGAGCGGTTGGATCATCTACAGCAGAGCAATGGACCGGCCTTCGAAGACGCCCTGAGCAAAGCGATGCCGCCCGTTATGGAAAGTGCAATCACCCCTTTGGCGGAGAGGATCGGCAACATGGCCGAGAATATCAGCGCCATGAACCAGTCTGCTCTGCACTCATTGACGGAAGAGTTCGGCAATGTGGTGACCGCAAGCGCGGGGACCGAGCTCAAGGAGCTTAGCGTCGCCTTGGGGCAGGTGAGAGAGAGCCTTACAGCTGTTTCTCAACATGTAGCAGGAAGTGGGGATGCGATGTCGAACCAGCTTGCGGGGGCAACCGGGGAGCTTCGCTCAGTGATGAGCACTCTGGTGGAGAAGATCGGCCAGTTGTCTCAAGGTGTGGAGTCAGATCTTTCTCGCACTCAGGAGGCGCTCCAGTCGCAGCTGGATTCGGTGGGGCAGAACCTCAACGCGTTGGCAAATGGCATCAAAGCTTCCATTGCGGACATGGGAGGGCAACTCACAACCACATCGCATCAGGCGGCAGCCGCCTTCAACGAGCAGATCGCAGCGGCAGTGACGCGAATAGAAGCGGCCGCGGAGAGCGGGGCCGCTTCCCTCGATGCTTTGGTTGGAAGTCTTCGCAATGCGGCGCAGGATACGACCGGATCCTTGGCGGCCGAGACCGCAGGAACAGTCCGGGCCATGCAACAGGCGGTCGAACGCATGAGCGCGTCCATGGACGATGCGACCCGGCAGATGAAGTCCGGAGCATCTGAAGCATCCGGGATGTTAACTTCCCGCCTTCTGGAAACCATGCTCGAGATCCGTAAATCAACTCAAGAGAACGCCCTGCAGATTAAGGACGCGATTGAAGGGATCATCAGCGCCGGCAGTACGGCTCGCGAAGATGTAGACCAGGCAGTAAAAATAGTGAGCGCTCGCCTGGATGAGCAAGGACAAGAAGCCGCCACAGAGTTGGTTGCTGGGGCTAACGCTGTGATCCAACGTCTTTCCGCCACTGTTGGCGGCTTGAATGCGGGCGTGAACGGGATGGTTGTTCAAATGGCGGATATCGAGACCAGACTCGCCAGCCACGCAATCTCTTTTCAGAGACTGGACGACTCGGTGAAGTCTACAGTGACCGCATTGTCGGGCACAGCCACATCGCTCACGGACGCAACGATACCACTCGGCCAAACGCAGCAGGGGCTTTCCCGCGTTGCCGAGTTTCTTCGGCAATCTGTAGAGCGGGTCTTCGAGAGGATGCAATCCATTCAGGAAGAGCTTGGACGTCTGTCGACTCAAACGAACGTTACACTGGAGAAGCTTCAAAGCGTCTGGGCGCAGTATGAAAGACGCTTCGAGGATGTGGATGAAAGCCTTGGAAAAACCGTCGAAACCATCATCAACAATCTAAAGGGAAATGCATCGAGTTTCACCGAATATGTGAAACAGGTGGACAGCAATCTTGCGTCCACAGTCGAGCAGCTTGCGGGAAACATCCAGGAACTGGCCTATGCAGCTGAGGAATTTCGAAAAGCCAATGAAGCATTGAGGCAAACCGCTCGCTAGGGAGGACCGGTTCTTATGGCGATTACGAAACAGACCCAGGCACAAACGGACCATGAGGAGGGCTATTTCGTCTCCATGACAGACATGATGGTTGGAATGCTCTTCCTTTTCATCATCATGCTAATGTTTTTCGCTTTGAAGTTCAATGAAGCGGCCGTGGAACATAACGAAACCGTCCAGGATCTTCTTGGGTCGGACAAGACGCGGGGAGAGATACTTACCGAGATTCAAAGGTCAATGGAAATGCAGGGTGTGGCAGTCAGGATTGACGAAGAAAACGGAATTCTACGCCTCCCTGAAAGTATTCTATTCGACCGGAACAAGTCCGAACTGACGTATCAAGGCATGACTGCTCTGCAGAAGCTGGCTGCTTCGCTGGAGCAAACGCTCCGATGCTATGCTTTTCTTCCCGGGATGGAGCGTCCATATGATTGTGCTGCTTCTATCCATAGCATAGAGTCCATTTTCGTTGAAGGACATACGGATAGCGACGGCGACGCGGACCTTAACTGGCGTCTGTCTATGGAGCGAGCCCTCCGCACTTACCAGGCGCTCACCGGTGTCCAAGCCGTCCTTGCCCAACTGTTGAACCGAGATGGGAAGCCCATCCTGAGCATTTCAGGATACGGAAAGCAACGCCCGGCTTTTCCGAACGACACGGATGATTCAAAACGCCTCAACCGGCGCATAGATTTACGCTTCATCATGGCGCCGCCGAAGGCGCAACAATCTGTGCCTGCAGGGCTTGAGGTTTCGCCATGAGCATCAAGGACGTTATCGAGTGGGTTGGTAGTCGAACCGTTGTGCCCAGTCCAGCACTCCCACAACAGCCCCGCATGGCTAAAATGAGAGAGATCGTAGAAGAACGTCTCGACGCTGTATACGCGAAAGCTTCAGGCCTTGATCTGGAAGAATTGCATAATCGTATCCGCGGAGCCCTAGCAGCCGGCAAGTTAGGTTCCCTCTCCAACGCGGAATGGCGGTATGTCCCCTTGTGCCTTCTGATGGGCGCTCCTCGCTTGATCGAGGAAACAAGATTCATGGAGGCTTATGTCCGCCGTCTACAGCAACAGACGAATCGACTGACCATCAGGCATCTCATAAGGTTTTACTTGAACCATTTCGACCCCGGCGTTTCCGGTATTCGCCTCATTGGGAAGTTCCTGGCGGAAGGTGTGAAACAGTGGGGTAAAGAGTGGAGCGACCGCCACTATAAGGTTGGTCTCTTCGACCCTGACATGGCTCCCCTGCGGTTGGGTTACAAAGCTCTGCAGGCCGAAGAGCCGCCCATCAATTTTCTTTCCGGGATGGGGTTCGATCGATCTCTATCCTCTGCGCGGCTTGCCGGGTATGCTTTCCTCGAAGCGTTGAAGAAGCTTTACGCTGAATTGTTAACAAATCCCTCGATGCCTTGGATCCAGAGGGTGGCGGCGTGGGGAATGGACGAAAACAAGCAGTTTCGCTACGGGAATATACCGGGTGCGCGTGGAAAGCTGGCCGAGGCGCTTCTGCTCCCCTGGGAGAAAAGGGACCCACCGCAAGAGGTAAAAGATTTTACTGAACGATTCATCCTCGCGCACTACAAGGACTTACGCATCAATCATGCAAGGTGGAATGATGTGAGTGAAGATGCCAGGCGCATCATGCGACGCTGGCTGACCAAGGCTTCGCTGGACTGGTTTCTGAACGTGGTTGACGAAACCGCCACAGATGAAGATTCCAGGCGGATGTGGCCGGCTCGTCGAAAGTTTTGGGGGGCATACTACACACGTGGTTATATGCAGGAAGCATGGGTTGTCTTTGGACGGGCAGGAAGTGAACATGCCCGCAGGCTATCGACGAAGAGCAGGGAAGATGCTGCGAGTTTTATGAGTTTTGGCAGGATCCAGGGCGGAGCGAGAAGTAACCATGCTGTCCTGCTCATGCGCATTGGAGATCTAACGATAGCGGACTGGAACTTCATGGGTAAATGCCACATATGGCTGGGTGACAACCCCAAGGCGCCGGATCTGTATCGTACCGAGTACGATCGCTTTGATTTGTCCAAGAACTCGGATTTTCAGCAAGTCCACTTAGGTGTCTGGCAAGTATATGTGTATGATTTTGTCCTGAAGCATACCCAGGCTTTCATGCACAGGCCCGAATACGTCTGAAAAAGGATTGGGCATAGAATGACTTCCATGCTTTTTGAGTTCGAGCTCCTCGGTGAAGGTATACGTTTCTTCTTGAAAAAGCGATCCTGGCTCGGTACGAAGGCAGTCATCCCTCCCGACCAGTGGGCAGGCGCAGTGGACGCCTCCCAAATGATTGCCGCATCGCGGTTGCTTGCCCTTGTCGGGGAGCATCTTGACGACGATCTTCCTCCTGCTCGCCAGGAGGAAACATGTGTCTTTCTGACCCACAAACTCGTTGCAGGCCTTGAGGAACATATTGCCCGGAGTTTGGGGCTGCCTCCTAATACTTTGATGATCCTTGGCATTGACTGCAGAGGTGGAATCAGTCAACCGGATTTCAGCATACGCGCTCAGTGGCTCTCCGGAGGGGCTATACCTGCTGTGGGCGCCAAGACCAAAGGAAGTTTACTCTTTCAGGGGGGTAACTCCTGGAGGATCCCGGAGCCGCTCTTTTCCATTTACGAGAACATAAGCGCATTTCGGGCGACCGATACTGCCGATGATACGACACGATTCAAGCTTATTGCAAATATTCTGGACAGGCTTCCTTCCGAAGAACAAAACCGCATCCGTTCAGACGGTTACCTCACCCGTATTCGGATTGCCCAGGCTTCTGCGTTTTCACTTCGGTTGAGAACAGATTCAAAAGGGTTTCATTTTGACCCCGTCCTTTTTGGCCGCAGGGTGCAGGCCCGCAGGGAATCCTCAGGAGAAGACGCACCTGTTAGCGAAGCCGAGAGCCTTCTTCCTGAGGCTATGCAGGAAATCTTCGCACATCATCGATTCACACAATACCAGGAATGCAGGGACCGCTATGCCCTGCGCGACGGGTACTACGTTTACGTTGAGCCCTCTCTTCAGAGAGCCCTCACTGTAGTCCGAAAGGCTCAGGATAGCGATGCGCAAACGCGTCGTTCTTTTGCTCGAAATCCACAGGCATACCTGAAGGAATTGCTGGGAGAAGAGCTGGATGAGCCTGTTATCGAACAACTCTTCATTCCTACCGAGCAGTATTCCGAGCGGGTGAGAGATCTTGGTATATGGCAGCCGGTGGTGCTTCCGTGGATCAAGCGTGAACCGAATACATGGCTTCCTGAACGATTCGGCATACTGGTTGGAGACACCAGGCTGGAGCTCAGCCCGGAAGATGCTACCAGCTTGAGAGAACTGGTTGCTCAGGCTGTCCGGAAAGGTGTTCCAGACGTTGAGTTCAATGGGCAGAAGGTGCCGGCATCCACAAGTACGATGGAAGCCCTTGGACAGCTTCAGGGTGTTTCACATCCCGAGACAAAGTCATTGGAAACCCAAGGTGAAAAGTTGCGACCGGAGAACGAAGCGCAAGGTTCTTCGCCGGCCTTTCTCATTGTGGACGAAAATTATGAAGATCTCGCGTTCCGCCGTGAATGCAACGCCCGGGCAGTCTTTGAGCGGATCATCCCGCCATTAGTCAGATCCACACTGAAACCTCACCAGGAAGACGGTCTTGCATGGATACAGAAAGCATGGTGCCATGGGCTCCCAGGGGTTTTGCTTGCTGACGATATGGGGCTTGGTAAGACGCTCTCCGCGCTGGCTTTTCTGGGCTGGGTCCGAGACATGTGCTTGTCACAGGGGATTGGGAAGAAGCCCTTTCTGATAGTGGCTCCAACTGGCTTGCTCATTAACTGGAAAGAGGAACATGATCGGCACCTCCATCCTCCGGGGCTGGGAGAGATTCTCTGCGCCTATGGGCGAGACCTTCGCAACGTGCGCACGTCGAAAGGATCACCAGGGCGGGATACAGAGCTCGGGAGCCCACAGCTCAATACGGAGCGTCTTCGAGAAGCCGACTGCATACTTACTACCTATGAAACTTTGAGAGACTATCACCTCAGCTTCGCTGCAGTACCCGTTGCCGTTACAGTTTATGACGAAATGCAGAAGGTCAAAAACCCGGCATCGCAGCTATCGCGGGCAGCGAAGACAATCAATGCGGATTTCACGGTTGGTCTCACAGGTACCCCCATCGAGAACCGGCTCGAAGACCTCTGGGCTATCATGGATGTGATCTATCCCGGCTATCTGGGAGATCTCAAAGGGTTCTCCCATTCATTCAAGGAAGACGACATGGATGCCTTGAAACACCTCAAGAAACATCTCATGGAGTCAGAAGGGGAGCAACCGCCCATCATGCTCAGGCGCATGAAGTTTGACCACCTGCCCGGCTTGCCGGAGAAACATGTGGAAGCGCTCCAGGAACCGATGCCTCAGAAGCAGGCAGAAGCTTATTCGGAAGTTATAGGAAGCGCCATGGGCGCAAGTGGAAAATCGATTCTAAAGGTGCTTCACGGGCTTCGCAGCATCTCGCTTCACCCGGTTCATCCCCAGCAATGGCATGAACTGGGAGATGAATATATCTCCTGGTCAGCGCGCCTTTCATGTATGTTCAAGATCCTCGATTCCATTGTCGCTCGTCGGGAGAAGGCTCTCATTTTTCTCGAGAGCCTCGAGATGCAAGAGGTTTTGGCTGTTATGCTGCAGCGTCGCTACAAGTTACCCCGTCCCCCCATGCTCATCAATGGATCTGTGGCCGGTCCCAAGCGTCAAGATGCCGTCAATTCATTCCAAAAGTCCAGAAACGTGTTCGACGTGATGGTGCTTTCTCCCAAGGCAGGTGGCGTGGGGCTCACCCTTACTGCAGCAAATCATGTTATCCACCTCTCGAGATGGTGGAACCCGGCCGTCGAGGATCAGTGCACAGACCGGATTTATCGGATAGGACAGGACCGCGATGTACATGTCTACTACCCTCTTGCAATACATCCTGATCCATCGATCTCGGAATGCAGTTTTGATTTGAAATTGCACGCGCTGCTCGAACGAAAGCGAACGATCAGCCGGGATGTGCTCATTCCTCCTGAAGGTGCAGATGATGTGGATAACCTTTTCGGAGATATCTTTGGGAGAGACCAGCAATAAGAGGTAGGCCCTATACCCGATGAAAAATCACCGCGCTCGTGGTTAGTGACCGATCGGATCCCAGGCCATCTTGAGGGCAGGGTGCTTCATTTCATGAAGCAGAACCGGATTCTTGTTCATAAGACGCCACACTCCCGTGATAGAAGGACAGACGGGATTCTCTCGCATTCCGTGAGGTGTTACGGTGACCATCCAGTGCAAGCACAGCCAACGGGGGACAGAGACGTTTTTTATGAACTCTGTCGCCTGCATGCTCCATGTACGATCTTCAAAAGGCAGAAATGATCGCTTGTCGTAAAATGCCCATTTCAAAACAGCCCACAAGGGGAGCTGGCTATAACGGTGTGGATTCCATGGGAAGAGATCTCCTGCACTCTATATCATCGGGATCAATTGAATGGTGGGGAAACAATATGGGAGTCAGCCGCCATGACAGAAAGAACGTCGATAGGCAGGTCCATGACTTGGTTGCGAAATGAGTCTACGAAGGGGAGCCAGAAAATCCAAGGGCTTAGGAGAAATCCTGAGCCCTTTTTTATTTGTGCGTTGGAAATCTTTCCAACCGTATTTCCAACCGTCAAACAGAAGAATTCGGATGGCCTCCCACTCGGTACCCTCAATCCCGATCTACCGGAACTACGCTATGCCCCGACCCTGATCTGCGAGGCATACTTGTTGACCTTCCTTCACGTCTTGCCCAACATGGTCGATATGAAGTGGCCTCAACCCAGATACCTCTGACAAAAGCAACTTCGATAAACACACATTTTGATTCGAGGGAATCGAAGGGCGCGTGCGATCTTTCCAAATTTTGTGTCCATGGCGGTTGCAAAGATCACGGCCTTTCTCACACCCGAGACAGCATTGGCTCCAGCAAAAACAATGTTGGGGATTTCGCACCTGGCCGGGTTCTTCCCTATGACCGATTCGCTCGCCTTGCGCACGGGCAGAGATTCTCCCAAAAGGGAAGACTGATGCATATCGAACTTGGCTTCACCCGTCAGGGGACACGCTTTCTCTCTCGGAAAGCACTAGGGCATCTCCCGGAACCAGTTCACAGCTTGAATGCGCACCATCCTCCCATTGCGCAAAACATTCGCATACGATGAGGACAGCCTGCGCATAGTTTCCGTTGCCTTTGAGGCCTTAATTTTCTGCCAGAAGTTGAAGGCATATTGATGAATGCTTGATACCGAGAACGTCTTTCGTTCGATTAAGAAATTTGGCTCTTTGGCTACTATGACCTATGCTGACTTCCGCCCACTCACTTCAGGAGTTGCCTCATGAAGCGCTCCCGAGTATCGCGGGCTTGGTCAACCGGTGGCTCTAACCGGCACTGTCATGAACGGTTTGCGCATAAGCACCCCCAATTGCCACGTGGGCAGATCTTGTGGGATAAGAACGTGAACTGTGGCGACACAACTCTGGCATTCACCGTATCTCCCGACCCGGGGCTTTGTTAATTCGTGCTAACCTGCCCGAAGACTCAGCCTTGTATGCTGAATCTCCCCGTCGGCTCCATCGCTTTGCACTCCGGTTTCCTTCGGACGGTCCCTCACGATTCCGCCCTTGCCTTCGGCTAGTGCTTGTGCAAATGTGCAAAGGCGCACTTGCAGGATCTACGTACAGGGGACTTGCATCCCATGAGTTTATGATCATGCCGGGCGTACATGAGTGCCTGGAGCGGATCGGCAATCACGTTTGCTTCCAAGATTTTTCGTGGCGGCCGACTTGTTCGTTGCTCTTCGGCCGGCCGCTCAGGTTGGCGCTTGGCCTAGAGAGGAGAATCGGATATATGCCTGAGGAAGTGCGACTCTGGAGAAGAGATGGAGGCGAACATTATGTCCGAGCCGGTGGAGAAGAAAGCTGTTTACGAAGACCTCTACAGCATCCCGGAAGATATGACCGGAGAAATCATCAGCGGCGAGCTCATCGTCACTCCCCGACCATCTAGGAAACATGTTTATGCGACTTCCAGACTTGATAAGGAAATAGGAAATCCCTATGAGTTAGGCCGTGGTGGTCCAGGCGGATGGGTCATCCTCGTAGAGCCGGAGGTAAAACTTGGGGAAAATACCTTGGTTCCAGATCTGGCCGGCTGGAAGAAAGAACGATTTCCCGTAAAAGAACCGCATAACTGGATATCGGTTGCTCCGGACTGGGTTTGTGAGATGCTTTCTCCCGGCAGCTGGAGAGTAGACCGAATAGATAAAATGCCTATCTATGCTCAGTACGGCGTCTCATACCTTTGGCTGGCCGATCCAGTCAACCAGACACTGGAGGTTTTCCGATTGCAGGATGGCGAATGGGTAGTTGCCGGTCTGCATAAAGGAAATGCCAAAATACGAGCCGTCCCCTTCGTAGAAATCGAAATCAATCTATCTGATCTCTGGCTGGAAGACTGGTATGGACAATTGTCCTAAAAACAATCGCAGTGAGATACCCCTGCGGCAGCCAACCCCAAAGGGCTGGATTTTTATAAACCGTTTTAAACGGTTACGGTAGGAATGCCGATTACCCGGCGCTGATGATAAAGCGCTTCATCGGGCAGGACTTTTCACAGATATGAGTGAAGCCCAGAAAATCAAATGGCTCCCTTGCGGTCTCGTCTCTGTCGATCATGCGCAGCCAGCCGTGGATATCCGAGGTGGAAAGAGCACGCTCTGGGACAGCAACCCGAGGAGCCAGAAAATCCAAGGGCTTAGGCTGAAAGGTCTGGTGGACCGTCAACTTTGAATTTTCCGGTTTTTCCCTCTCGCTGAGGGAGAGGGCAGGGGGGATCCTCTTTATAGAAGAATACTTCCCTCAATTTCTAAAGAATACTTCCCTCACCCCGACCCTCTCCCTGAGGGAGAGGGGGCCCGCTTCCACCGGAATGAGAAAACAGCTATTGGTGTCGCTCAACATTGCTAGGAAAGCGTCTTTTCACCTCTTTTCTCATCAAGAACGCTCCTTACCAACTCGGCCAGTTGTTTTCTATCCAGGGGCTTAATGGCAAACCCTTTGATCCCGATCTCGCTCGCATCCTCCTTGCTGATCCTTTCGCTGAAGCCGGTGCATAGGATGATGGGAATATCCCGCCGAATCCTCATCATCTCTTTGGCAAGATCCGTTCCCACCATGTGGGGCATCGTATAGTCGGTGATGATCAGATCGAACTCCGAAGGCTTTGAGCTGAAAAGATCGAGAGCATCCCCGGGGCTGGTCCGAGTGCTCACCCGATAGCCGAGCTGCTCGAGCATCTTGCCATCCAACTGGGCTATGGCGGGCTCATCATCGACAAAAAGCAGTCGTTCGTAGCCTCTGGGTAAGCTCTGAGAACGATTGATCTCGGCCTTTGCCTCTTTGTCTGCAACCGGGAAGAGCACATCGAAGACGCTTCCCTTTCCAAGCTCACTTCGCACCCGGATCTCGCCACCATGTCTTTTCACGATCCCATGGACGACTGCCAGGCCCAACCCCGTCCCCTTGCCCACTTCCTTGGTAGTATAGTAGGGATCGAAGATGCGGTTGACGGCGTCAACATCCATTCCATGGCCGGTGTCCGAGACGCTCAACCGCGCATAGCGCCCGGGCTTGATGTCCAAGAGCGCCATTGCTGCAATATCCTGAGCATTCAGAGACATTTCATCGAGAGAGACTTTGAGCGTTCCCTTCTCCCCCATGGCGTGCGCAGCATTGGTGCAAAGATTGACTGTGACTTGATGGACTTGGCCGGCATCGGCCAGCACAGCGACCTTGTGGATGTTTTGCTTGATTTCTATGCTGCTCGGGAGGGAGGCGTGCAAGAGCTTCATGACCTCTTTTACGACCAGGCTCAGGTCCAACGGCTTCAACACCTTCTCTTCCCCCAGATGGCTGAAGGATAGGATCTGTTTTATGAGCTCCTTTGCACGACCGGCTGCGGCAAGCACCTGACTGAGATCGGATCTCGAAGGGGCCGATTCCGGCATGTCGTCGAGAGCCATCTCCGTGTAGCCGATGATGGGGGAGAGGATGTTGTTGAAATCATGGGCAATGCCTCCGGCCAGAGTTCCTATGGCTTCGAGCTTCTGGGCATGGCGGAGCTGGGACTCTATTTTCTCTTTCTCCTCCCTGGCCCTCACCCGATCCGTCACATCCCGGTTGCTGGCGCGCCTACCCAGATAAGTCCCATCGTCAGTTCTGACCGGCCGGCAATTGTGACTGATCCAGCGGACCTCTCCTTCTCGCGTGATGATGCGGTAGTCCTTCCGGCACACCTCGCGACCGGGATCAAGACTACGGCATTCGCTCATATGCGCCGCGATCCATTCCCGGTCCTCGGGATGGACGATAGACTCCACCAAAGCCGGATTCGAGATGAATTCCTCGGCAGCATAACCTGTGATGCGCTCGCAAGAAGGGGAGACGTAGGCCATGGCGCCATCCGGCTGAATCCAATACTCCCAGTCGTAAGTGTAGTCAGCCACCATACGGTACCTTTGCTCCCTCTCCCGCAGTGTTTCCAAAAGCCGCTTCCGCTCGATGGCTACAGTCACCTGATCGGCGACCAGGCTCATGGTGTCGAGGTCCTGCGACGACAATCTACTACGTGTTTTGGTTCCGAAACAAAGGGTCCCGATTACTTTGCCTGCGACCAGGAGGGGATGACATGCATAAGCCTGAATGCCAAAGGATTTGACCAGACCTGTTGCGCGATCATCCATGGATGCGTTGCCAGGGACGTCTTCCGCTACAGCGCGGACGCCGTCCCTGGCAACGCATCCACAGACATGGGCGCCATAATCGATCCACGCAATCCGTTGGGCCTCTTCGGCGGGAATGCCGGCATAGGCGTTGAGTCGGAGCCTTCCGGTCCTGTCATCTGCCAAGAAGTTGAAAAAAAACTGGCAACCCAGTTCCTCCATGACCTCACCTGCCAGTTCGTTTATCACTCCGAGGGGATCATGGACTTGCAGCAAACGCCCGGCCGTTTTGGAGAGCAACTTGAACCGGGATTCGCTTTTGCGCAAATCCTCCTCCGCCCGCTCGCGCCTGGCGTCGGCCTCGATCTTGTCGAGGGCAAAGGAAATGTCCAGCGCCACCTCTCTGAAGAGATCGATTTCTCTCTCCCGAAAGAAGCCCGGCTCTGAGACACAAATATTCAAAGAGCCCCAGACGGAGCCCTGAAAGGTCAGAGGGAAAGAGCCACAGGACTTGAAGCCAAACTCCACCGGCGCTTTCTCATTGGGATAGAGACAGCCGGTCCCCTTGCATTCGTTGCATATGAACGGCCGGCCCTCACTGATAGCTCTGCCCGGATTGCCTCGCTCTTCGATCCGATCGTCGGCATGAAGCTCCGCGCCGGCCGTCAGCTCGGATCGCTCGCCGAACCAGGCGGCCGGTTCTATGCGCGAAGAGACGGAATCAAGACGGCCGATCCAAGCCAGATCTATTGCGCCTCGCTCCACCACGAGACGGCAGACGGCGGGAAATAGCTCCTCCGGGGACTTGACGCGCACAATCGTCTGGTTCACTTGGCTCAAGACATCGTAGAGCCTGTTCAATCTCCGGATTTCCTCTTCCGTCCGGTGCTTGTGGAGGGCCATCTCGATTGCCGATTTGAGGTCCCGGTCTTCGAAGGATTTGAGTAGGTAGCCGTAGGGCTCGGCGAGCTTCGCCCGCTCAATGGTCTCATCCTCTGAGTAGGAGGTGAGAAAGATTACCGGTATGCGAAACCTGCGCAGGATTTCCACAGCCGTCTCTATGCCGTCCATCTCCCCGATGAGGCGAATGTCCATCAAGATGAGGTCAGGTCTTTGTTTTTCGGCCATGCCAAGGGCCTGCTCACCCGTAATGGCCCTGCCCGTCGGCTCATAGCCCAGGGCCTCGAGACGCTCACAGATCTCCATGGATACAACCATTTCATCTTCAACAATCAGAATGCGAGAGGGCGTCATGACAAATCTCCACGGTGCGCGTCCTCATCGATAGGGAAGACCACGGAAAAAACGGTTCCACCTTCAATGGGTCTATCCAGCGCTAGATGGCCCAGCAACTGATAAGCCAGATCGAAAACAAGCTTTAGTCCCAGAGTCGAAGCGCCCTCGGGAGTGATGTCGGGAGGAAGCCCCACCCCATGGTCATGGACTCTCAGGCGCAGCATATTTTCCGGAAGGCGAGAGAGCTCCACCAGAACCGTCCCGGCGGTGAGATCCTTGGGCCTCGGAAATCGCTGCTTTCAAATCCTTCGCCCATTCCTCCACTTGGCGCAACGGTCCAAAAGAAGATCAAAATATCAAGGTGGCAGATAACCAGCATTTTGGACTATAACCGAGTAAACTGGAAGGAAGGTGAAAAATGATCGGGTATAAAATGGAGGGGCATGGGCTACCATTTCTTGGGATCACTCAGATAGGATCTGAGGTTGATCTTCTTGTGGCTCAAGTCCAGCTTTCGCCGTATGCTCTTTCGGTGGAACTGGACCGTACCTTCGGATGTCCCTAGGGCTTCTGCAATTTCCTTGGTAGTCTTGCCGTAGCGGATGAGCTCGGCAACGCGTATTTCCGCAAGGGTGAGCATCGTGCTGATCTTGCTCCTTCGAGCGAGAGGGGTCGTGATTTCTTTGAGATGCGAAGCCAAAAGGTCTATGTAGAGCCCTTGATGCTCGGATGGCCGGCTCTTTTGGAGCTTCTCCACATATGGCAGGACGAGCTCTCTCACATTATCCATGATAGTCTGCTCCAGTTCGGCCCGGTCGACTTCCCTTTGCCTCAGGAGCGCTCTCATGGCTGCATTGGTCTCTTGGAGAAGCTCTGTTTGTGTGAGCAGTTCCTCGCCCATCCTGAGTCGTGTGACGACTCCCGCGAGCCTTTGGGCGAAAGATTCAAAGAGTAATCTCACTTTGCCAGGTATTTCGGAAAGGGAACGAGAAGCGAAATCCAGCGCGCCGATGATTTTATTCTCTATCTTCAAGGGTATGGAAGCCAGAGCCTTGATTGCTTCTTTCTCGAGCAGACCGTCAGATCCTTCTCGTCCGGTGGGAATGGACCAGTAGAGAGGCTTTCCTTCGAAAACACATTGTCTTTGGGGGGATTCGAACCCATGACCGCCGGCCCGAGCGATGAATTCGGGAGAAAGTCACTTATAGCTCGCCAGTTTGAGCTCATTGGTCCTGGCATCGGCAAGGTAGACTGCCCCTGAGTCTATCCCCTTGATCAGAAGACACGCATCGAGGACCGATTCGAGGGCCTGGGAGATCGTTGCGGCAGAGCCTAGCTGGATGGCGACGTCTCTTTCGATACGGAGGTAATCCTCCAATTCCCTTCGAGCCGTGATATCCACCCCTATGGCGAGTATCCCCGAAAGCTCTCCCTTCTCATCGAAAAACGCCCTGTTGGTCCAGGCCACCCAGACTCTTTCCCCGTTCTTCAAGGTGTTTTCATTTTCATAATACCTGTATTCTTCGGGATGCAAGGCGATCTGTTTCAAAAGAGCGGAAAGGTCGCGACCACTGGATTCTACTTGCGGAAGAATAGTTCCAAAGACATGGGCTCCGATCAGCTCTTCTCTTGCATAGCCGAAAAAATCCAGTGAAAACTGATTGCAGAAGGTGATGGTCCCTTCGGGAGTAACCTCAAAGATCAGTGTATGGGCGCTCTCGACCAAGCGCCGATATTTCTCTTCGCTACATCTCAGAGCATCCTCAATCTGTCGCTGCGCCGTGATGTCTTCCACAATGGCAAGGTGGCGTTTTTGAACCTGTCCTTCCTCCCACACGGGTTCGACGGTCAGATTCACCCAGACGATGGAGCCATCAGGGCGGATATAGCGCTTCTGCCATTTGAAACGGTGGATCTTGCCGGCGATAAGCATCGCCATATGGTCCAGGTTCTGCCGGAGATCGTCCGGATGAGTTATGGCCTGGAAGTTGGTGCGAAGCATCTCTTCTCGTCTTCGTCCGGCAATCCTGCAATACCTCGAGTTGACCTCGAGGAACTTTCCACTGAGTGAATCGATGAGAGCGATGCCCAAGGGCGCCTGCTCGTAGATTGCCTTGAAGCGGCGCTCGCTTTGGCGCAGAGCGTCTTCGGCGCGCTTTCGTTCAGTCAGGTCGGTCAAATAGGAGTAGTATGCCGGCTTGCCGTCAGGGTCAGTCACAAGATGAACCAGGATCTCCACCGGGACATGGGCGCCGTTCTTTCTGATGTATTCCTTCTCGTAACGAACCGGTTCTCCGGTGCGGTGCAGCTCTTCGAGCCTGGCTCGCTCCATGGGCAGCCAATCCGGAGGAGTCAAGTCCATAGCCCAATGGATCGATTGGAGCTCTTCCATGCTATAGCCGGTGAGCTGTTCGAGAGCGCTGTTCACCAATCCGATTCGCCCGTCGGGATACCCCACCCCGACCGGTTGAGAGCCCAACCTGATAAGATCGGCTAGAAATTTGTTACTCTTCCTCTCGTTCTCCCGCAAAGCCTCCTCTGCCCGTTTGCGCACTGAAATGTCCATGAAAATGATGCTCCAGCCATGGAATTGGCTCTCTTCCCCCCAGGATGAGCTCACTTCCATATGAGCATGAAAAGGGTATGTCATGGCTTTGAGAATTCGCAATTCCCCCGTAACCTTCCGTCCTTTCTCTCGAGCAGCCTCCTGGATCAATTCGTAGTAGGTTCTATGGTTGTCGGGGTCAATGAAGACGGAAAAGCCGCCTCCGGTTGATTTGCGCAATCCAAGCATATCTTTCGCGGCGGCATTCAAGCGCGTGATGAGCCCCGCGCTGTCCAAGGTCACATACCCAGCCGGAGCATGCTCATAGAGCTCTGCGTATTCTTTTCTGGATTCTTCCAGTTCCTTGTGCGAATTCCTCAACTCTTCACTTTGGAGCTCCAACTCCAGCTGATGCACTTCCAGTTCACGGATGAGGTCCATTAGATCTGCGCCGGCGAGATCCCTATCCTTAGCTTCCCGTTGGCTAAGGATCTGTTCGGCCCGATTGCGCAATTCCTGAAATTTGCCCGGCGGGCCACTCAGCTCTTTCATGCAGTCACTCCCTCTCTTGGTTCGGGATCGGACGGTGAATTGGCGTGGGATGCTGCTTCCACTGCCGTTTTCAACTCCATCGCCCCGTATGGCTTGGGTAGAAAAGCCTGGGGCCTTTCCAGATGTTCCGCTCGGGTCATTTGAGCCTCGTTGTAGCCGCTCGAGAGGATCACTGGGATGTCGGGCCGGAGCAATCTCAAAGCCGCAAGAGTCTCCCATCCGTTCATCCCCGGCATGCTGAGATCAAGCAGGATCAGGCTGATCTCATCTTTCCTCTCCCTGAAGATTTCCAGAGCCTCTTTGCCGTCAGCGGCTGTAATAGCTTCAAAGCCCAGTTTTCGCTTCAGCATGGTTTCCGCCATGCTTCGGACCATGGACTCATCATCGACCACGAGAACCAATCCATTCTCTTTAAAAGGGCTTCCGACCGGAGCTTCATCCCTGCGGGCTTCAGGCTGCGCTTGCCCGGATACGGGAAGGTAGAGCTTGAAAGTTGCACCGCTCCCCGGACGGCTCTCTACGGAGATCGCCCCCTCGAGCGCCCGCAAAAGCCCCGTTACCACCGAAAGCCCGAGGCCACGTCCCGCAAATTTGGTGGTAAAGAAGGGATCAAAGATCTTGTCGAAGTGTTTCGGATCAATCCCACAGCCCGTATCCGCAATCGAGATGCAGACGTATTCTTGGGCCTTTGGCTCCCATCCGAGAGGGAAGATCTTCGATCCCCTGACCGAGCTTGCAGGAACAACATCCAGGGTGAGATCGATATCTCCGGGCTTTTCCCCTATCGCTTCTATTGCGTTGGCGATTAGAATGGTGAGTATCTGGGTCAGGTGGGCTCCATCGGCTTTGATGGTGAGTCCACAGGAAGGAGTGACGGCTTTGAGATGTACATTCCCCGGCAGTGAGGAGCTCAGAAGAGAGCATGCTTCTCTGATCGCAACTGAAGGATCCACGGGTTCCAGCTTCCCTGTGGTTTGACCGAGATAGGTGAGCATGAACCGGCTGATCTTTGAAGCTCGTTGTGAGGCTTTCATAGCCTCCCGGATGGAGTTATCGAGCTCCGAGCCATACGGGGCCTCGTCCAGGGCCATCTCCAGGTTTCCCATTATGGCGCCCAGCATGTTGTTGAAATTATGAGCAATGGCTCCCGCCATTCTACCCAGGCTCTCCGCCTTTTGTGTCTGATGGAGGCGCTGTTCGAGTTGAAGTCTTTCTTCTTCCGCCCGTACGAGATCGGAGATGTCGCTGACAGTGACCATGAGCTCCCGGTTCGATGCATCTGTCGCGGCGCTGTCTTTGAATCGCAGCTCACGGGACGCGGCCTCGATCCGGGCATGGAATGAAGCGCCGTCTTTCCGTTTCATGCGGATGACGATCTGCTTTTCCGCAGGGTTGCGGAAGAACGCGCGGAAGCGGGCCAGGAATATCGGTGCGTCTTCGACGACCATAGTCGAAGTGAATGGAGCGCCCCTGAAGTCGTCGTTTTCACTCTTCAGCATGGCGAGCCAAGTGGCGTTGGTTTGTCGGATGATTCCAGAGGCATCCAGTACAACGTATCCGACCGGCGCGTGCTCGAAGAGGACTGCGAAACGGTCTCTCGATTCCTGCAAGGCGGCTTGCGCTTCCCGGAGCTCTTCGTTCTGCAGTTCAAGCTCGGCTTGGTGAATGGCCAGCTCTTGAGCGAGCTCGTTGACGCTCTTCAGATCGTCGGGTCGGAGAGCCTCCGAGGATATGGCAAGGAGAGCTTCGGCGCGTTTGCGCAAATAATCGGCTTTCTTGCTCTCAGCCGTGCTCATGGGAGAATCTCCTGTAGTGATCCGTATAGGCGATTGACGGCGCCGCTGCTATCCCGCTCCGCCTGCCCCCGCCCGATGCATTGCATCATCGTGCCGTCGGCGCGCACCGCGGTCAGCTCTATTTCGTAAGCAGCACCATCTTTCAGAGCTCTAACCACAGCCTCCTTGAGGCGGTCCAAGGATTGTGGCTCATACAGTTTGTCGTGCTCGGCAAAGGATGGCGCTTTCTTGCCGGGGTCGAGTCTGAAAAGCCGGAACAGGTTATCGGACCATGTCACGGCATCGGTTGCCACATCCCACGTCCAGCTGCCCATCCGGGCAGTTCTTTCGGCATCGGCAAGCATATGATAGAGGTGGCGAAACCGTTCTTCACTTTCTCTGAGCCGCTCCTTGGCGCGCTTGCGCTCAGTGATGTCTTCAAAGCTCACCGCCAGGCGATTGCCCGGCAAGCGAAAAGCGTGGACATGGAAAAAACCGCTGAAGCGATCATCATTGTAAAAGACATCCGCCTCGCAGATAGGCTGGCCTTCGTAAAAGGTTTTCTTAAAAACCTCCTGCAAATGCGCCCCCTGCTCGCCAGGCCACAGATCCTCAAAACGCTTGCCGACACACGATTCCATGTCCAGACCGGTTATCTTTTCCGCGGCAGTATTGCCGCTCCTCAGGATCAGATCGCCTGCCCGCGTCACTTCATAGACGAACAGTCCCGAGGGCATGTGGCGGACGATATCTTCCTCGGACTCTTTCAAGCTTTCGAGCCGTTCGCACACATCTCGCACAAGGGTGATGTCTATGAGCGTGATAACGAGCCCGGAAAAGCTCTGTGGGCTAACATAATAGGGGAGGATGCGCATAAGGCGCCAGCGGCCATCCTCAGCCTGTACGTCTTTCTCGAACAGCTGACCGCTCTGTTGGACTTCGATGGCCGTCGCCACGGGATCGAAGTTCAACAGCTGGTGGGAGATATGCTTCAAGGGCCGCCCCACATCGTTCTCCACGATATGAAACACTTCGGTGGCCTGCCGGGAGAAACGCCTGATACACAGGTCTTCGTCCAAGAGCAGCGTACCTATTCGGGAGCTGGACAGAAGGTTTTCCACATCGTTTTGCGCTTCCGTCAATTCGATGATCTTGTTCTGATACTCGGTATTGACGGTGTAGAGCTCCTCATTGGTGCTTTGTAGTTCCTCATTGGTGCTCTGAAGCTCTTCGTTGCTTGCAAGCAGCTCCTCGTTGGTAGCCTGCAGCTCTTCGTTTGAGGTCTCCAGCTCTTCGATGGTGGCCTGCAGGTTCTCTCGCGTAAATTGCAGCTCCTGTTCCAGGTCCTGCATGCGCTGGCTGGTTTCTTCGTCCAGATTGTACTCTGCGGAGATCTCTTCGGCAGGAGAGCTGGCTGTTTCGACGCGCTCAAAGAAGACGATCATGAGAGGTTCATCACTTTTGCGGCTCGGCAGCAAACGCATGCGCAATCGCATGGTGCGTGCGCTATCCCCTTCGCGCAGCCGTACATTGGTGTAAACCAGCTCTTGACCGGTTCGAAGGGTCTTCTGAATGCCCGTGGCCAGTGGGATGGCCAGCTCACGATTTACCATCCGGGTAATATCGTAGACCGCCCGCCCAGAGGGGAGAGTGAAAATGCCGCTCGGATCTCCCACGGTATAGACGACTTCCAGATGTTCGTTGACCACGACAGCCAGAGGCACATACGCCGCAGCCAGTATCTCGACCAGGCGCGTGAGCAGCCGATCCTGTTCACGCGAGGCCGCCCGGGGCGAGCGCGAGTATCCTTTGACGGTCAGTGGAAGAGGCATATCCTGCTTGCGCGCCGGCTCCAGATCTTTCAGAGAAGCCCCTGCGCCTGCTTTCCCCAGGGAACGATAGATTTTAGCCTTGCGGTCGATGGTCTCGAAGCAATCCTCCATGTCGCCCACCGTTTCGCTGGTTCCCAACAGCAGCACGCCTCCGGGGTTCAACGAGAAATTGAACATTTCCAACGCTCTCTGCTGAAGATTTGTCTGGAGGTAAATCAAAAGGTTGCGGCAACTGACCAAATCAATGCGGGTAAATGGCGGGTCGCTTACAAGGTTGTGCCTGGCGAATACCACCATCTCGCGGATTGTTCGGGCCACCTGGTATGTATCATCCCGGCAGTAGAAGTATTTTGCGAGCAAAGCCGGCTTGAGGTCCGCCGCAATGCTTTCGGGGTATATGCCGGCTCCGGCTTTTAGGACTGCATCACGGTCTATGTCCGTGGCAAATATCTTGATGTCCCTTGCCAGACCCATGGCCTCCATCACTTCTCGAGAGAGGATGGCCAGGGTGTAGGCTTCCTCTCCCGTCGAGCATCCTGCCACCCAGAACCGCATCTCCCGGTCTGCCCATCGCTCGAACAGAGCGGGCAGTACGCTCTCCTGGAGGATTTCCATAACCTGGAGGTCGCGGAAAAAACTGGTCACGCCGATCAGCAGTTCCCGATAGAGCGCGGAGATCTCGGCAGGCGTCTGTTCCGCGTACCGGACATACGAGTCAAGATCAGCCACCTGGGTGACCGCGATACGACGCTCGATTCGCCGGTTGACAGTATTGGGCTTGTAATGAGTGAAATCGACTTTGGTCTTGGCTCGAAGGAGCGAAAAGAGACGGGTGAGGCCCGTCTCGTCAGCCAATCTTTGTGGTTGCCGATCCCGGCGCGTGGCATAAGGATGGCGCATACAGGCTACAAGCTGAGCGGGCATCTCATCGGGCGGCAAAACGAAATCCGCAACCCCGGTGGAGGCGGCGGCGCGGGGCATGCCGTCAAACTTGGCGCTTGTCTCGTCTTGCACCATCACCAAACCGCCCCATTCCTTGATGGCGCGCACACCGCGCGTGCCGTCGCTGCCGGTGCCGGAGAGAATGACGCCTACCGCTTGCTCTCCCTGATCTTGGGCCAGGGAGCGAAAGAAGATATCTACGGGCAGGTTGACGCCCTCGCGGGGCATTTGATTCTCCAACAGCAGCTTGCCGTGGAAGATGGTCAAGTTTTTCTTGGGCGGGATCAGGTAGATATTGTTCGGCAGCACGAGCATGCCATCTTCGGCTCGATGAACCGGTATATCCGTCTTGCGGGAGAGCAACTCCACCATCAAACTCTTGTAATCAGGCGAAAGATGCTGAATCACCACGAAGGACATGCCACTGTCTAAAGGCATGGCCTTGAAAAAATCTTGGATTGCCTCCAGCCCGCCTGCAGAAGCGCCAACGCCTACGATGGCGGCAGGTTTATCGGGTGCGGAAGTTAATCCGGGTGAAGGGTCTTTCTCTTCTGTACGGGTTTTCATCAAGCACACCTATGCGGGCTATGCTCGGCGCATCAATCGGGGTGAGGGCCGAGACGCAGTTTCAGTATATCTTGCCACAAAGAACAATCCCTATCTGTTTGGCCGGGCATCTGGCCCACCACCATGAAGATGGCCTTTTCGCCATTTCGAGCCTCCAATATTTCGTAGCCTGACCGCCTTTTCCGCCTCCTCGGACTCGAGGCCGCCGAGGCCCCTAACATGCCGCCTCCCCCCGGACGGACGCCAGGTATTCCAATCCCTCTGTCTGCCTGACTTCCTCAATACGCACCAAAGGAAGCTCCGACGATAAATCGATGACTGAAAGCACGGTTCTGAAGTATTCCGAGCAAATGTGGGTTTCGAGATCATCTCGGCTGCGCCACTCGGAAGTGAAGATCAGTCTGCCTTTTTGGGGGACTTCCATGAAGATCCGGCACCCCTTGCACCCGGGTTCTGCCGAGGTGGGACCGATCAAGCCCAGAAGCGTTCGAAAAACCTCCTCTTTCAGGGGTGGCCTGACGACCACCTCGAAGATGGCTCGAAACATGTTTCTCTCTCCGTCCATTCGCGTTAAGCCTGAATAAAGAACAGCAAGCAAGACATCCGTCTCCTCCCAAGCCTCTCTGTTTTCCCCACAAGGCTGAGGGGGGCCGGCAGCCGGAAAATCGCACAAAGATGTCCTATAGCCTGCTTTGTTCCGTGGATTTTAACAAGCAGTTGCAAGATCCAGGCGAGAGTTGGAAAGAGAATGCTTGAGGGACATTCCCTTTGATCACAGCGCCATATGTTTTGGATCTTTGATGGAAGCAAGGAAATAGCACGATATTTCGTAGTGGGGCACGGATTATCGTGGGAACGATTTCTCCCGCACTATTCCGAGCTTTTTCATTTTGGACTCCAGGGTGGTCGGCTTGAGGCCAAGGATCTCCGCAGCTCCGCCCCTGCCCCTTACGCGCCAGCCCGTGGATTTGAGAACCTCGAGAATATGGTTTCGCTCCATATTTTCCAGGGTCGCCGGAGCCTCGGCTTCCACACCCTGGGAATGGGGGGCTTCAAAGTGCAATGTCGGGGTATTGGTCAGAATCATTGCCCGCTCTACTGCGTTTCTCAGCTCCCGTACGTTTCCGGGCCATGGGTAACTCACAAGACCGGTCATATCCTTTCGGGGAATGCTCTGGATCTTTTTTCCCATGCGTTTGGAGAGCTCTTTAACAAAAGTCCACACAAGGATCGGGATGTCTTCGGGGCGATCGCGCAAGGGTGGAATTTCTATGGGAAATACGTTTAGGCGGTAGTACAAATCGTCCCTGAACTTCCCCTCTCTCACAGCGCGGGCAAGATTGCGGTTGGAGGCGGCAATGACTCGAACATCCACCTTGATGGTTTTTGTAGAGCCAAGTCGCTCGAACGTCCCTTCCTGCAGCGCGCGCAGGAGCTTCACCTGGGTTTCCAGAGGCAGCTCACCGATTTCGTCTAAGAATAGTGTGGAGCCATCCGCCATCTCAAAGCGTCCCATTTGCCTGGTAAGCGCCCCCGTATAGGCGCCCCGCTCCCGGCCAAAGAGCTCGCTTTCAATAAGGGTGGAAGGAATGGCCGCGCAGTTTATGGTAACGAGAGTCCGGCGGGATCGTGGGCTGAGATCATGAATGGCCATGGCAAGAAGCTCCTTGCCCGTTCCGGTCTCCCCGGCGATGAGCACCGTGGATTCAGTCGGCGCCACTTGGCGAGCGTGGTTCAAAACCGTGCGGATCGCCTGACTGCTACCGACTATTTTATCGTGGCCGCGCCATATCTTCGCTTCTTCCCGCAGGCAGAGATTCTCGGTTTGGAGTTGGTCCCGGAGCTTTCCCACTTCATCAAGAGCCGCTGTCAACTTATGGGCCATTTGTTCCCGTTCTGCAATCTCGGCCCTTAGCCTGGCGTTCGATTCGACGAGCTCCGCTGTGCGCTGGGCGATTCTATCTTCGAGATCCCTGTTGATCTTCCTTAAAGTCGCCTCGGCCCTCTGCATGCGCAGGAAGACCCCCACCCGCGAGAGAAGCTCCTGATTGTCGATCGGACGCCTTATATAGCCGTCGGCCCCGGATTCCAAGCCGGAGACAATGTCTCCTGCTTCTTTGGCCATTCCCGAGAGCAGAACCACCATGGAGCCGTCAACGTCTGCATTGGTCTTGATCCGCCGGCAAAGATCTTTGCCGTCTCCATCGGGCAGGTGAACGTCAAGGAGCACGAGGTCCGGCTTCCCTTCCAGCCATCCGACATAGCCCGTTTCAACTCCCTCGGCCTCTCTCACTTCATAGCCGGCCTTGCGCAACAGACGGGCCGTTATGGTGCGAAGATGCTCGTCATCTTCAATCAGCAGAATCGAGGCTTTATCCGCTGTCATCGCTCAATCCGCCCTCTCCTTTGCCGGAAGGGGAAGTGTGACCGTAAATGTGGACCCGCTTCCCAATTCGCTCTGCACAGAAATGAAGCCCGCATGCTGCTCTATGACTTTTCGGGCTATTGCCAGGCCAAGCCCCGTGCTCCGTTCTCCCGCCGTCTTTCTCCCATGACCTCTTCCATAGATTGAGAAAAGCTCCCCTAAAATCTCTTCGGGAATACCCGTTCCCTTGTCCTCCACCAGGATGCGCGCCCCGGCATCGTCTAGCACGGTTCGCACCGTGACGGGGGAGCCCGGGTAAGAGTGTTCGATGGCGTTTGCCACAAGATTCACGATGACCTGCTCGACCTTGGGGCTATCTATCAGAAGAAGCGGAATTCTCGGATCGTGGGTAACTTTTATTTCTATATCCTTCCTCCTGGCGACGTGTCTCACGATCTCCAAAGCCTGCTCGACGACCTGAAACAGGTGGGTCTTCACGAGGGTAAGCTCAAAATGCCCGGACTCTATGAGTGAAACATCGAGGAAATTTTCAATGAGGCGTCGCATGAACACGCTTGCGTCCATCATGGATTTCAGAAACTGCCTGTGCTCATCGGAAAGAGTATGGTTCATCTCATCCAGGAGGATTTCACTGTAAGCCATGACCACTCCGAGGGGTTTTCTGAGGTCATGAGCAGCCATGCCGATGAACTGGTTCTTCAAACGATCGAGTCTTGTTAGCTCGGCATTGCTCTTTTGCAATTGCCTGGCAAGGTTGCTCAGTTCCTGGTTGAGCAAAATGATTTCCCGTCTCAGCGTCTCCTGTTCGGAAAAATCCGCGCTGCCCAATACGAGAACCGTTTCCTCCAGGCTGTAGAAGTGGCAGTAAAATGTCTGGGGAAGGCCCGTGGCGATGGACACGTTTACGAGATGCGCCCCTTTTTCTTGCAAGGCCAATTCGAAAGGAGAGAGGGTTTGTGTGAAATCGATGAGGATCTCGCTGTAGGGCCGGCCAATGATGTCCCTTCCCACGAGATTGTATGTGAAGCGGTTGGTCTCGAGGACGATTCCACGACCGTCAATCAAAAGGTAGAGGGTTGTCCCGAGCTCCAGAAGGTATCTGGAAAGGATGGATTGGATAACCTCCCGCTTCATCTTCTCACTGCTCCATTCCAGAAATGTAGCACTCCAGATCATGGAGGGAGGCCAGTATCCGGACGCCCTGATAGCGCTCCTCGATTTCCCTCCCGCCCCACCTGAAAGCCTGTCCTCCGAGGATGACAGGCAACCGGGGATAGCTTTCCCGCACCAGTTCGAGCACTTTCAACAGGCTTGACATGTTGAAGGAAACACTCAAGGAAAGGGCAAGCATATCGGGATTTTTTTCCCCGACTAAATCCAGCAGTGCAGCCACTGGCGTATTAGCCCCTAAGAAATACCCATGCCAACCATGCAACTCCAGGATATCGGCCACCATCTTCCCGCCTATCTGGTGGAGCTCGTTTGCAGTGCACGAAACGAGCGCGGTCTTCCCTATATGTTCCGCAGAAAAAATGGCGGGATAGACCAAGGCCATGAGAAACTCAGTAATAGAGGTGGCAAGGTGTTCCGTTGCGACAGAAATCTTCCCTGTTTCCCACAGTCGGCCTACCTCGTACATACTCTCTTGGAATAACTGGACATACAACTGCTTTACCCCAATGCCCTCATCGAGAAGACGTTGAACCATATCAGCGCATGCACTTCGCCTTCCGGCGAGGAGGCTATCCAGGTAAGCGCCATAAACATCCGGAGGCATCATTGTTAATAACCCTACCTTCCATATGTGCGAAAGGGATACATAAGGATCAGCTTCATGTATCCCTTTCAGGGAACAACCCCATACCCGATACTATTCCCGGGGTGGCGCTGCGCTGCCTCGGGCTGGTTTATCAAACCCCTTCGGGGTAGAAAAACCTCAAACCAAAAAACTTGAACATCGAGTATTAGCCAGCCTCTCGATTATTCGCGCTCGTCCGCAGCGAGAGGTTCTGCGGCGTTTTCGTCTGCTCCTTTAATTTCATCTATCAGATCCCGGTAGTTGTTGAGCAGAGGCCCGTAGGGGGAGCGCCGCATAGGTTGCTCCTGTCATACCGCGCCCTAATTCCTGTAGGCGACCATGTCTGCATACCGGAGATAATTGGCGGCAAAGAGCATTCAATCGGCTTTCTTCGAGATCTCTTTTGCGGAAGAGGTCTCGTCTCCAATTATCGTATCAATTCATACCATGTCAAGAAGGCGCCCAGGACTTACTTGTTCTCTGATGATTGAACAAATGAAACGCTGGGTTAACCTCTATTCCAGTCACTTTTGCGTTGGAATCAGCCCTGAAGGGGCGAAATGCCATAGCCCGGGGCATCGCCCCGGGTAGAGATCCTGCCATATTCTCCAAGCCCTGTAAGGGCGAGATAACCACTTTC